>JAFXTC010000047.1 GCA_017525235.1 Bacteroidaceae bacterium
AAAACTGTTTGGCTTTTCCATTTTATTCTCGTACCTTTGCACCATCTTCCCGTAAAAGGGCGGATGATTTCGCCATTGCGGTGGCGAGTTTCAGCCAACTCGTTTGGCACATCGTGGGTAAAAATAGAGAAGCGCATGCTTTGTCTTGTAACTTGAAACCTAGGAAATTTCAAAGACACTCAAGATGATCATGACGACTGCTCTCACGCTATGGCGTGGGGTTGTTGTATCATTATATCTTAGTGTCAGGTTTTCCTAGGACCTCAAGTTAGAGATGTAGAGTTGCGATGATTCTACGCTTTTTTTGTGTATCTATAAATGTACGCGAGAGCTGCCCTCCCGAATTTCAAAACAGATTACTTTATTTCACAAACAATTAATAAATTACTAAACAAGAACAAAAAATGAAAAAATTATTTACTTTATTGACGCTAGCGCTGTTGTCGATAGGCTCGGCGTGGGCAAGTACGGTAGATGACCTTACAAGTATCACTTCTACCACAACAATTATTGCAAACACATTGAATAGTACGTCAGCCTTGGAGGATGCTACGCTTTATGCTGATGGGAAAGTACTTTGTGTCGGTGGTTGTGGCTATTCTGCCAAAAGTGAAGTTACGTATAATGAAACAAAGTACACTCCTGTTTATCAAATCAAGAGTAATCGTCAGCTGGTATTGAAGATTGGCTTCAATGCTACAATTACAGTTGTCGGTAGTACAAATGGTGGTCGCGCTTGGAGAATTGGTACTACATCTGCGGGAAATGAAATTGCTTCAGGAACGAATGGCGCCAACTTTGCTACAGGTTCTGTAGATGGATCTTCCACTGCACAGACTGTCTACATTAACGCTTCTAGCGACCTTTATATTGCAGCCATTATTATCTCTTCAAATTCAAGTCCCGTGATAACTGCATCAGGTGAAGTTACAATTAAGGCTACTAAGAGTGGCGTGGAGTCAACTGAAGGCTTAGCTGTTACAGGATCGAACCTGACTGGTAGCACTCTGACAGCGACTTTAAGTCCAGCTGTTCCTGGTATGAGCGTTACTTTAGGCTCATCAGCTATTACTACAGGCGCCATCAGCACAACGGCAACTCTTCACTATACGGCTACAGCAAATGCTAAAGGATCTACAACGTTGACTTTATCAGATGGTACCACTTCGAAGGATGTCACAGTAAATTATAAAGCTCTTGTTGTCCCAACCGAATTGGCTGCGATTAGCACTGAAACAACGTTTGATCTTTCGAAGGTAGGGACCAGTGGCCTTGATGCAATTACAGTTGATGATGACTGGGTTGTACTGACTGACGCTGGTTCTGAGGTTTCATTTGCAGACAACCTTGCTGTAGCAGGTATTACTGATGTTAGTGTGACATGGCGCGCTGATGCAATTCAGGCACCCCTCTTTAAGTTTAAGACTACAGTTCCTGGTACTGTTACTGTGAAGTTCAGCGATGTTGGCAGTTCTTCTGGTAGAGCTAACCGTTATGCAAATGTAAACGGTGTTCGTTCTGACGTGTATTCAACCACATCGGCATCTGCTGGTGTTAAGACTTGCGCTCCCATAGCAGTTAGTGCAGGTGAAGTCATCATCAAGGGACAAGTACAGGGCGATGGTGATTCTTATACAGATAATCAGATTCGTGTGTTTACGATTACATTCACTCCTTCTGTTCCCGTTACCATTGCTGCCAGTGGTTATTCTTCTTTGGCTAGTGCATATGGACTTAACTTTGCTGGCGCCACCCCTGCAGGACTGGAGGCTTATGTCGCTTCTGCCGTTACAGCTAGTGGTGTTACGCTGAATGCTGTAACTGAGGCACCTGCTTCTACTGGTGTTATTCTGAAGGGTACTGCTGGCGCAACCTATACTATTCCTGTGAAGACTGACGCTGCTGCTATTGCTGGAACAAACTATCTGCACGCTGCTGTTGCTGCTTATGATTGTGCAGCTAACGAGGTTTATATCCTGAAGGGTGGCAAGTTCTGTCTGGTGACTGCTGCTAGTACAGTTCCTGCTGGTAAGGCTTATCTGTTGGCAAGCGACGTTCCTGCTTCTGCACCTGAACTTGAGTTTAACTTCGGTGGAACTACAGGCATTAATGCGGTTAATGGTTCAGAGTTCAAGGTTAATGGTGAATACTATAACCTCGCTGGTCAGCGCGTAGCTCAACCTACAAAGGGTCTCTACATCGTGAACGGACGCAAGGTCGTGATTAAGTAAGAGAGATATTTTGATTAATTTTGATTTAAATTTTGTACAATTTCTCGCTGAAAGCGATAATAAATAAGAAAAAAGATTATGAAGAAAGAATATATTGCTCCAAATATGGAGATTGTCGAGATAAAGGTCAATCAGATGTTGACATCTTCCCCATTGGGATGGGGTGACCCTGTTGATAATGCAGGAGGTGCTGAAGCACCTGGATTCTACTTCGACGACGAAGACTAAAGAACATAACGGCACGGAGGGCCTTCTCACCATGTTGCGCCCTCTGTGCTTTACAATACCATTGGTGCACAGTCCCTACGTGTAAGGACGCCGCACAGTTTATTATTATTGTTAGAAAATTAAGTAATGCACCTCCACCCTTCGTGAGAATCGTGGAGGTTTTTTTTATAGA
>JAFXTC010000048.1 GCA_017525235.1 Bacteroidaceae bacterium
CCACATGGCCTATATCGTGCAGAGCAGCCTCGCCAGGATAGCGCTCCGACGGATGGGAGCCACACAGGTGGAAGACGATATCGACAACGCCTTCGAGCAGGTGGAAGAGTTCTATTATAAGGCACTCGAGCAGAAGGACGATTACTACCAGGAGACGTTGCGACAGGAAATGGAGAACCAGCGGCTCGAGTACCGCTCGCGCATGTACGCGCGTACAATCCTTATAATAATCATTGCATCCATCTTCGTCATCCTGTCAATGGGGCTGGTCGTCCGGTACCGAATGCGGGCCGGGCGTCAGGAGAAACGTCGGCTTCAGGAGGAGGCAGAGCACCAGAAGGCGCTGCTGCACCAGGCAAACGAAGTGGTGGCATTCCTGCAGAACCACATCCTCGAACGTACAGAGGTGATGAAGAAGCTGAGTCAGGGCGGCGATTCGCTCATCACCCTCACCCCGCACGAATGGAGCGAGATAGAACGCACGCTCAACGCCATCGATGGCAACCGCTTCGCCAACCTCCGCGAGCAGTACCCCACGATGACGGAGGACGACATCCGCCTGTGTATCCTCACCCGCCTCGGCGTCAGCAACCGCACCATCGGCAACATCTACTGCATCACCATCTCGGCCGTCCAGCATCGCAAGCTTAAGCTGAAGAAGGACGTGTTTGGAGAATCCAACCCTGACATCACGCTGGAGCAGATACTGACGAGGTAGTTCATAGTTCATGGTTCATAGTTAAGAATTAAAGTTAAGAAAAAATACTAACAATAAATCATAAAGTCATGAAACGTACATTCTCTTTTATGCGCATTTTGGCGTCAATTGTGATGTCGGCTGTAGCACTTGTGGCCATTGCCGACGAGTATATTGACCCTCAGAGCAAGGTCGTCTATACATATGAACCAGGCTCTGGAACAGCAATGGTCAAGGCCGGTAATACGGAAGGAAAATTAGATGGCGGCATGATACTTGTCGGCTACTGCCCGGGCAGTCCTGATGCGGCTGGCGATGTCGCGATTCTCGACCGATTTACTATAGGAACTGATGAGTATGTGGTGACGAGCATAGGCGAACTTGCCTTCATAGAGAACAAAAACATCGCGTCCGTCTGCATCCCTGAGACAGTGACTGAGATCGAAATTGAAGCTTTCAGCTACTGCACTAACCTGATAGCCGTGCAGCTTCCCGAGGGACTGACGAAAATTGCCCTAAATCTGTTCGAGGGTTGTAATAACCTTGTGTCTGTGGTCATCCCCTCGACGGTTAACCGTATTGAGCAAAAAGCCTTTTATAAATGCAGCAGTTTGGCCAGCCTCAATCTTCCTGCTGGTATCGTCTATGTTGGCAAAGACGCTTTTTATGGTACTCCTTGGTACTCTACGATGTATGACGAGGCTCCCGACGGCCCATTCTATATAGGCTCCCTGCTTCTCGGCTATAAAGGAAACAAGCCGAAGGGTGAGCTGGTGATTAAAGACGGAACCACATTCGTTGGCCGCGGGGCCTTCAGTAACTGTAGTGGCCTGACCAGCGTTACCGTCCCCCCAAGTGTTGCCTGCTTGGGTTATGACGCATTCTACAACTGCTCCCGTTTGACCGCTGTGTATATCACCGATCTGGCAGCATGGTGCAGCATTGAGTACGAGCAGGGGAACAACGGTTCCAATCCCCTACACTACGCCCACCACCTTTACCTTAATGGTGAGGAGGTAACCGACCTTGTCATCACCGAGGACATCACCCACGTTGGCGACTATGCCTTTGACTACTGCAGCGGCCTGACTAGCGTTACCTTTCTAGATGGAGTCACCAGTATTGGCCAACGTGCTTTCCAAGATTGCCGTAACCTGACTAACGTCACCATTCCGTCAAGCATGGCTCAAATAGGGAGCTGTGCTTTCATCTGGTGTTACGAACTGAAGGCGGTGCATATCTCAGACCTTACAGCCTGGGGTAGAATCTCTTTCCATGACAACGTTTCGAATCCCCTTTATTATGGAGCCCACCTTTATCCAACGGCCCAATCTTATTTTTATTACTATAAAGGAGACAAGATTCCTTTGATCCTGAATAAAAACAAAGTCGTTGTCAGTATTTCCAAGGAATGTAATCTGGCATGTGAAAGGATTTTTTCAAATGTCCAGCCATTGGATACGATAAGAAGCGAGGAATTTGAGATGCGAGTCATTTCCCGGTCAGACTATGAGAAGTTAACCTTAATGGACTTCTGGAAAGAAGACTCAAAGTCTGTGATATTGACTTCATGCTATTATACAGAGAACTACGAAGAGGTCTTCTCAACTCCACATTTAAGCGTCCGATTGAAAAAAGAACAAGACATTGACTTGCTATCGTCTTATGCTGAAAAGTATGGACTAAGGATTGTAAAGCAAAATTCGTTTATGCCTTTATGGTATATTCTGTCTGTCACTTTAGATAGTAAAAAAAGTCCATTGGAATGTGCGAATGAATTATTTGAAAGCGGAGACTTTGCGGCATCAGAACCAGACTTGGCCTTTGACATCTACTCCCAAATGGATTACCGCCCACTGGTGGAGGAGGGGAAGCATTGGACGTACGACAACTATTTGCCCATACGTCCTGATGAGTATAATCATTACTATTCCTACGATTTGAAAGGAGACACCCTGATAGCAGGGAAGAACTGCCTCAAGATGTACTCCGACAATCGGTACAACGATGGCGCTGTTAGGTATGAGGCTGCTTTGTATGAGGAAAACAAGAAAGTCTTCTGCTTCTTTCCTGAAAAGGAAGAAGCCGTGCTATTGTACGACTTCGATTGCGAAATGGGCGATACGCTTAACCTCTATGAGATGCAGATGGTCGTAACAGACATTCAGGCAGTAATGCCTGGTGACATAGTCATCCTAAAATATGTTCTCCAGCCTGTCTGGGACGAACCTGAGGACTACGGTAAAGTTTTCTGGATTGAAGGTGTGGGCGCCACGATGGACTTCTTTGCCATGGCGCCGGTGCCAGGCAATTACAATACCCTTCATGCCTGTGAGGTGAAAGGTGAGAAGCTCTATACGGCTGACAACTTGTACCAGCCTGTCTACCGCCCCTTTATCGAAGAAGGTAAGGTGTGGAAAGTGGGCGACTACTCGGGTAATCCTGTAAGGAGGGTTGAGTACTACTACTTCGATGGCGACACCATCATCGACGGAAAGACCTGCAAGCAGATGATGTGCCAGCGGTATGTCAGCCCTGAACATCCTGACTATTATTTGATCTCGCAAACACCCTCCCTGAGCGATATGGGCGCGTGGTGCGAAGAGGACAAGAAAGTGTACATGTATGACCAGACGCACAAGGAGTTCCAGCTCATGTACGACTTCTCCGCTGAAGCAAACGATACCTTGCAGGTTA
>JAFXTC010000049.1 GCA_017525235.1 Bacteroidaceae bacterium
AACCTATTAACCTCTTCACCTACTAACCTACTACCCTACTATCCAATTTAGAGATCAAATCTCCCAATGCTTTCCCCGGGGTGGGCTGTTTCATAAAGTGCTCACCCATTAGGAAGCCGCGATATCCGGCAGCACGTAACAGTTTGATGGTCTCGGGGTTGCCTATGCCGCTCTCGCTTACCTTCACCTTTTCTTCAGGCAGTCGTGAAATCATATCGAAAGAGTTCTGCACATCGGTGTGGAAGGTTCCCAGGTTACGATTGTTGATACCCAGCATATCCACATCCAGTTCGGCATAATCCAGTTCTTCAAGGGAGTGCATCTCCAAGAGTACCTCCAGCTTCAGTTCATGAGCAAGGGCGGTTAGCGTCCTGACCTCCTCTTTCTTCAAATCGGCAGCAATGAGCAACACGGAATCGGCACCTATCTCACGAGCCTGAAAGAGTTGGAATTCATCTATGATAAAGTCCTTACGTAGGATGGGGATGTTTACTAACGGACGGGCAGTCTTCAGAAACTCCATGCTTCCGCCAAAGTACTTCTCATCGGTAAGGATGCTCAAAGCGGCTGCTCCATTCTGCTCGTAGGAGGGAGGTATCACCTCGGGCTTTCCTTCTTCCTTTATCCATCCCTTCGACGGACTCTTACGTTTGAACTCTGCTATGATGCCATGCGCATCATCGTTGAGCGCTTTTGACATGCTCCGACTCTCCACGCCATCAGCCATCATCTTTTCTACTGCGGCATAGAGTGTACGCTTGGGCATCGCTTCTTTCTGTTGCTCTACCTCAATGCGCTTCCAAGCAACTATTTCGTCAAGAACATCCTTCATTTGAGTTGAAATAACCTATTACGAATTTATCTCCACGAACTTGCGGAAGCATTGCAGGGCTTTGCCGCTCTCCAGAGATTCACGGGCTTTCTCAATCGTCTCCGCTATGGTCAGCTCTTCCTCCATAAGACTGATACCACAGGCAGCATTGGCCAGGATGACATTCTTCTGCGCCTCTGTGCTCTTGTTCTCAAGTACGCTGTCGAAGATCTTCATAGCCTCCTCTTGTGTCTCGCCTCCGTAGATGTCAGAGGGTTTAACGTATTTCAGTCCCATGTCAATGGGTGTATAAACCTTTTCGAAATAGCGGGTGTTAATTTTGAAGCCGCTGGTGAGTGAAATCTCATCGTACCCATCGTAGCTCGTGATAACGCCATAGTTGTCACCAATCTTCTGGTGGATGTTGGTGTAGAGGCGCAATTGACTTTGGTTGGCTGTTCCGTGCAAGGAGTTCTTTGGGTTGCAGGGATTTACCAACGGACCAAGCAGGTTGAAGCAGGTGGGCACGCCTAACGCCTTGCGGGTTGGGCCTACAAATTTCATCCCATGGGCAAAGAGTGGTGCGTGCAGGTAGCAGATGTTGGCCTCATCGAGTGAACGACGCAACACGTCTTCGTTGTCTGTGAACTTCACCCCGTGTTCTGCCAGCACATTGCTGGCGCCGCTTACACTGGTGCTGCTTCCGTTGCCGTGCTTGGTAACCTTGTATCCGGCTCCTGCAATTACAAAGGCCGAGCAGGTACTGATGTTAAAGGAGTTTTTTCCATCGCCTCCCGTACCTACGATATCCAACGTGTTGTAATCATCGAGGTTTACTTTCTTGCCGGTTTCCAACAGTCCGTCGCGAAAGCCCAGCATCTCGTCAACCGTCACGCCTCTTGTCTGCAGCGCCATCAGCAGGGCAGCTATCTGGTGCTCGTTGTACTTCTGTCCTGTTATGCCAAGCATGATGGCATGGGTGTCCTCACGGGTGAGGGTAGCACCTTCTATCAGTTGTGAAAGATATTTTTTCATTTGTGTTCGAGCCAGTTTTTGAGTATTGTTTTTCCTACCTTGGTCAGTACACTCTCAGGGTGGTACTGAATGCCACGTATGTCATATTCCCTGTGGCGGAGCGACATGATATAGCCTTCATCGCTGGTGCTGGTAACCTCCAGACATGCGGGGAAGTTTTCTGTGTCTACTACCCACGAGTGGTAACGACCCACCTCAATGGTCTTATCCAGTCCTTCAAAGATATAATCATCTGCACAGATATGGGCAGGAGTGGCCACGCCGTGGAAGACGCTGCTCAGGTTGGTCAGCTTTCCGCCAAAGACTTCACCTATGGCTTGATGACCCAGGCAGACACCTAAGATGGGCTTCTTTCCGGCATAGGTCTTGATAACATCCAACAGCAGACCGGCTTCACTGGGAATGCCTGGCCCTGGGGAGAGAATTATCTTGTCGAACTTCTCCAAGTCGTGGAGTTTGAACTTGTCGTTCCTGATAACGGTAACCTCTGCTCCCAGTTCCTTTACCAGATGCGATAAGTTATAGGTAAAGGAGTCGTAATTGTCTATGATAACTATCTTCATAACTTACCGGCTATTTCTATGGCTTTGCGCAGGGCGCCCAGCTTGTTGTTAACTTCCTGCAACTCATATTCCACATCGCTCTTTGCCACGATGCCGCCTCCAGCTTGGAACCACAGCTCGTTGTTCCTGCTTACGAAGGTTCGTATGGTAATGGCCTGGTTCAGACTCTTGTTGAACCCGATGAATCCTATGCAGCCGCCGTAGGCACCACGGTTGTGTGGCTCATATTTGCTTATCAGCTGCATGGCCATCACCTTGGGGGCTCCCGAGAGGGTGCCGGCAGGGAAGGTGTCGATGAAAGCCTGGATGGGATCTGCCCCTTCGTCCAGTTCTCCGCTTACCCTACTTACCAAGTGGATGACGTGACTGTAGAACTGCATATCTTTGTAGAAGTCCACCTTCACATGGTGACAGTTTCTGCTCAGGTCGTTGCGTGCCAAATCCACCAGCATCACATGTTCGGCATTCTCCTTGGGGTCGTTGCGCAGATACTCGGCATTCTTCCTGTCGGTCTCTGCATCACCGGTACGTTTGGTGGTTCCTGCTATGGGGTCGATGTAAGCCCTACGTCCCTCTTCTATACGACAATGAGTCTCAGGACTTGAACCAAAGATGCGGAAGCCGCCAAAGTCGAAGTAGAACAGGTACGGACTGGGATTGATGCTGCGCAGTGCACGGTAGAGCTTGAAGTCGTCGCCTTCGTAGCGCTGCTTGAATCGTCTGGAGAGTACAATCTGGAACACATCACCTCTCAGGCAATGGGCAATACCCTTGCGGATATTCTCACGATGCTCATCATCTGTCAGTGTGCTCCAACAATCTCCCACGGGGTGGAAGTCGTATGTCTGGTAGGGACGACCGTTCAGGTCGCGCTCCAATACATCCAAGTCGTCCTCTTCTCCCTCCGACAGCATTTCGATAAGCGTCAACTCGTTGCGGAAGTGGTCAAAGACAACTACATCTTTATATAATATGTATAGGAGGTCGGGGGCATCGTTCTTCGTCTGCGTCTCGTCTTTTACATCAATATTCTCAAAGTATCTTACGGCATTGAAGGAGGTGTAGCCATACAGTCCGCAATAGTTGCTATCAGGACCTGTTATGTCGAAAGATGCTATAAACTGATTAATCAGGTTAGCCGACGTAAATGATTCGTTTACAGGCGTTTCTGTCACATCGCCGTTGGGGTATCTGCAAATACCCATGCCATGTTCTATGCTTACGCTTCCTATGGGGTGAACGGCAATAAACGACTTGGCATTTTCGCCTCCGTGATAGTCTGAGCTTTCCATGAGGGCACTTTGCGGATAGGCATCCCTCACCTTCAGATAAGCGCTGACGGGTGTTATCAGGTCGCCAAGAATCTTACGGCTTGCGGTATGGTATTTAAATGGCATCATAGTCTATTTCGTTTTTATGGGCAAGATAGGTCGTGAGGTCCTTGTCGCCGCGTCCGCTCACGGTAAGTACCACGACATCTTCTTTCTTGAATTTCATTTTGGGCAGGATGGCCAGTGCATGACTGCTTTCAAGAGCGGGAATGATACCCTCCAGTCTTGTCAGTTCGAAGGCAGCCTGCAAAGCCTCATCGTCATTAATCGAATAGACCTTTGCTCTGCCTGTCTCGTACAGGTTACAGTGCATGGGACCTGTACCTGGATAGTCCAGACCGGCACTTATGCTGTAAGGTTCAATGATCTGTCCGTCCTCGGTCTGCATTACTTTTATACGACTTCCATGCAGAATGCCTGTGCTGCCTACATGAAGCGAGGCTGCAGTCTGTTCCGTTTCCATTCCCATGCCTCCTGCCTCGCCCAGCACCAGTTTCACGCGTTCATCATCCAGATAGTGATAGATGGTTCCTGCGGCATTGCTTCCTCCGCCCACGCATGCTATCAGGTAGTCGGGGTAGTCACGACCGATCTTTTCCTTCAACTGGAACTTAATTTCCTGGCTGATAACGCTCTGTAGCTTGGCAACCATTTCAGGGTAGGGATGAGGACCTACCGTGCTTCCTATTATATAAAAGGTATCGGCAGGATGACAGCACCAGTCACGAATAGCCTCGTTGGTGGCATCCTTCAGGGTCTTGTTTCCGCTTTCTACGGGGAACACTTCGGCTCCCAGCATACGCATACGTTCAACGTTTACATGCTGGCGTTCTACATCCAAGGCACCCATGTATACGCGGCAGGGCATGTTCATCAGGGCACATACGGTAGCAGTGGCCACACCATGCTGGCCGGCTCCTGTTTCTGCAATGATACGTGTCTTACCCATCTTGCGGGCAAGCAGAATCTGTCCTATGGCATTGTTAATCTTATGGGCTCCTGTATGGTTCAAGTCTTCGCGCTTCAGGTAAAGCTGACAGCCATACTTCTCACTCATGCGTTTGGCATAATAGAGTGGGGAGGGTCTGCCCACATAGTCTCTCAGCAGCTGATAGTACTGCTGCAGAAACTCTTCGCTCTCAATAATAGAAAGGTACCTGCTTTTCAGGTCCTTAACCGTCTTGTAGAGTATTTCGGGAATGTATGCGCCGCCATACGTGCCATAAAATCCCTCGTCATTAGCTTTGTACGATTTCATCTTTTACCTTATATAACTAAATGCCGTGGCAAAATTAATGCATTTTCTTATTATGGCAAACAAATGCATACAAAAAAGGCGGAAATCTTGCATTTTACGATACGATTTCCGCCGTTTGGCATCAAACTGCTATGGAACTTGGAAGGTATAGACTTTCAGGTCTTCCAAATCCCCTATAGGTTTCTGTTTTAGGTTCAGCAGGATGTATTCTCCTTTTGTAAGCGCTTCCAAGGGATGGCAGACAAAGCCGTTGTCGCCGTCCGACTTGATAAAGAAACTGGCGGGTTCCACTCTTTTGTAGTCATTTTCCAGCAGGTTGCTCTTGGGCAGCTTCCTGTAGTATTTCTTGTTTAGCAGACGTATAACGGCATAGTCGGCAAGCACCTCGTTCTCGGCAGGAATGATATGAAACTCCGGCATGTTGTCGTCTGTCAGCTGCGACGAATGACCGCCGTCAAGATAGTGTGTAACCTTGTCCTTCATCTTGATGTCGAAGATTATCCACCCTGGTTTCAGCTCGCTTTGTGTCTGCTCAGCAGCAAGTTTCACAAAGTTGTCCGCTACTTTTAACTCAACCTGCTGTGCATACAGGCAGACAGGTATAAATGATAATATGAAAGCCTTTATAATGTTCATGACAGGTGCAAAAATACAGATTTTGTATGAATTTACAAAAGATTGCTTTGATAAGTGAAAGAAAATTGTTTCCTTTGCATAACTAAATTCGTAATTCGAAGGTAATATGACCATTGCAATAGTTATTTTAATGTTGTTCGGATATGCTCTTATCTGTTCCGAGCATGTTACCAGAATCAACAAGGCCACCGTAGCCCTGTTCTGTGGCGTATTGGGCTGGATATTGTACATGTGTGTTGGTCCGCACTACATTCAGACATTGCATGGTATCGACTTCATGAATTACCTCGGCGAGGAAGACTTTAGCGTCAGGGCAGTGAACGAGTACATCTATCAACACGTGTTCGTCAAGCACATGGTGCAGATGTGTTGTATTGTCATGTACCTGCTTGCCACTATGGCAATTGTCGAGGTGCTTGTTACGAACGAGTGCTTTAATTTCATCCTTAACTGGTGCCGTGCCAATACAAAATGGCGCCTGGTATGGACCCTTTCGATATGCAGCTTCCTGCTCAGCGCCAATCTCGACAACCTCGCTTCCGCTGTTATCATGCTTACCATATTAAGCAAGCTGGTGATAAATCCCCGTCAGCGCCGCATCTTAGGCGCATTGGTTGTAATTGCTACCAGTTGCGGCGGATGTTTCGGTGTTATTGGCGACGTAACATCCCTGCTGATATGGACCCATGCCGCCGTTACACCTTCCAATTATTCTGCGGTATTGATTATACCTACGATTGTGGCAGCAGTTATCCCCACCTACCTTATTGGCCGTATGCTTCCCGATCATATTGATTTGAAGCGTTCCAGGGTCTTCTTCCGTGGCGACGATTCCGTAATGCCGGTCTGGCAGCGAGCTGTTATGCTGTTCCTGGGCCTGTACGGACTATGGTTCGTACCCACATTCTATCGCCTCACCTTGCTGCCTCCGTTCTTAGGTGCCTTGTGTGTGTTGGGCGTTCTGTGGGTTGTCAACGAAATATTCAACCGTAAGCGCATTTTGTCGGGTCAGCCTATCACCTTTACGGGGAACCGTTCCCTTCAGTACGAGATGGTGCAGATGATGATGTTCTTCATCGGCGTCAGCCTTTGTGTCGATTTGTTGGTCGAGGTGGGTGCCATGCGTTATGTGGCCGCTTGGTGCGACATCCATATACATAATATATATGTACTCTCGGTTGTTATAGGTCTTTTCAGTGCCGTTATGGACAACATCGCATTGGTGATGACATCCATATCAATCTTTCCCATTATCGACTTGCAGAACTCCATGCCCGAGTATGTGGCAGCCTTTGCCCGTAACGGACAGTACTGGCATCTTGTAGCCTTGAGCGGATGTGTGGGCGGTTGCCTGCTTCCTATAGGAAACACCTCGGGCTATACCCTTATGAAGCACGATGGGGTTGGTATCTGGTGGTATTTCAGGTTCATTACAGGTAAGGTTTTCGTGGGCTGGATTGCTGCCCTTGTGGTGTATTTCCTTATCAACTATTTCTTCGATATTAAGCTCTAAATGAGATACGATATTTCAAAACTCGGCATTGAGTTCTTGAATCCTATGCGACAGGAAATGTTGCAGATGGTTCGTCGTGAGCGTCAGTTGGTGTTGCTCAGTCCCACTGGTTCAGGCAAGACTTTAGCCTACCTATTGCCTTTGCTGCAGTTGCTGGATGCAAGAAACGATGCTTTGCAGGCCTTGGTGCTGGTGCCCTCAAGGGAACTGGCTATCCAGACGGTCGACGTGGTAAAGCGCATCTGTTCCGAGGCGCGCATCCTGGCATGTTATGGCGGTCGCCCGGCAATGGATGAGCATCGTCAGATCATAGGTCTTCGCCCTCATCTTATCGTTGCCACGCCGGGCAGAATCCTCGACCATATACGCAAGCAGAACATTACTCTTGCCACAGTTACCCATCTGGTTATAGATGAGTTCGACAAGTGTCTGGAGCTCGGTTTTCAGGAGGATATGGAGGCTATTCTTCGCGAACTTACCTCGGTGGAAAGGCGCATTCTGCTTTCTGCTACCGATTGTCCTTCCATCCCCGATTTTGTGGGTTCATCTGATTATTGCCGCCTTTCGTACCTTGATGAAGAGGAACTTTGTTCCGACAGGCTTTCCATCCGCAGCGTCCTTTCTCCCGAGAAGGACAAGCTTGCCACCTTGAAACGTCTGCTCTGTACGCTGGGCACGCAGAAAAGCCTTGTCTTTGCCAACCATAGGCAGAGCGTGGAGCGTATAGGCGCTTACCTTTCTTCCGAGAAAATGATGGCAGACATCTTTCATGGGGGAATGGAGCAGCGCGACCGCGAACGGGCACTGTACCGTTTTATGAATGGCTCGTGCAATGTTTTTGTATGCACCGATCTGGCTTCGCGTGGACTCGATATACCCGATGTCGACAATATAATACATTACCATCTTCCCCTCGATGAAGAGGCGTATATCCATCGCAACGGACGAACTGCCCGTTGGGAGAATGTTGGCAATGCCTATTTGATTCTGGGCCCCGAGGAGTCGTTGCCCGATTATGTGCAGCTTACCGACGGCCAGCTTGCCTTGCCTGCTAAATCACCCATGCCCTCCTTGCCTTTATGGGCCACGATATATGTAGGTAAGGGAAAGAAGGATAAAATCAGTAGGGGAGACATCCTGGGTTTTCTTACCAAGACAGGTGGTTTGGACGGCAAGCAGATAGGCCGTATCGATGTCCTGCCCAACTGGTCTTATGTTGCCGTGCTGAGGAATGAGGTCAAGTCCCTCCTCCCTCGTATCAAAGGCCAAAAGATAAAAGGAATCAAAACCATCTTTACCATCGCTGAGTAAGTATTAACATTAGGAAGAAACGGATTGGAAAGTCATCTGGGTTAAAGATGATATTGAAAATATGTTGTCCGATTAAACCTTTTAGCAGCATGGGAAAATGCGACGCGTGGCATTGGCAAACGCGACGTGTCGCAAACGCGAATGCGACGTGTCGTAAAGGCTGATGCGACACGTCGTATTTTTAACATTTGGCGAATAGGAGATAAAGTTATGATGCCTAATAAGTGAGTCCAAATTGCCAAAGGGGGATGATGTTGCCATATCCTGTTTCAATATCGTCTTTGACCACATAGCCTTGAGCCGCATCATGTATCTGCTTCTGCTTCTTACTCTTTCCGCCCACCCCAAAGGTTTTTCCATCTATTTCGAAGTCGCTAATACGTGAACTGATGACATCAGTCTTGACGCGCATCTGATTATAGAAGAAAGTCTCGCGAATGTTACAAATATCGGTACTCTCATGTCCAAGAAGATATGCCAGGTTTGTGTTGTCAAGATAGACTTTTTCGACCTTTCCTAAGCCACGTATGCCGCCAGTATCATCACGAAGTTGCCCTATCATACCAGCCTGTTCCATGTAGAGGAAGTAGTCGGGCAGCACGTTACGACTGACACCTATCACTGTAGCCAATGACTCCATGACAGGTTTGAAGGGCACACTCTGTGCTATAACGGCCAGTAGTTTTTTCAGTTTTCGACCTGTAGAGGCGTTCATATTTGCATATTGGGGAATGTCGACCTCCATTGTTTGGTTGATAACCTGACGTAAGCGCATTTCATAGCCATCCTCGTTTGCAAATGGGTAGTAGCCATTCTTCAGATAGTCCTTGAAGAAGGGTAGAGGATGACTGACGGCATCAAGTTTTGCCTTATGCTCAAGAATTTCGTCGATGGTATATACTGGTGCGGTTATGTTATGAAACAATGCCAAGTATTCTCGGAATGAGAGTCCATGCATGATGAATATCAGAGCACGTCTGCTCAAGTCGGATACTCCTTTTGTGATATCAAGTATGGAAGAGCCTGTGAATCCTACCTTCAAGTCTGGATGAGAGTCGTAGATGAGTTTCAATTCTTGTGACCAGTTCTCATATTTATGAATCTCGTCAATAAATATTTGTTCTCCTCCGTCTTTGACAAATTCATCGATAGTGTCGACGAGGGTGTGGGTCGAGAAATACAGATGGTCAGCAGCGACATAGAGCATGTGCCGTTTGTCTCTGTTCTCATTGATGTATTGAAGAATCATCGTTGACTTTCCTACACCACGTGGCCCAATGAGTCCGAACATTCTAGATTCCCAACTCACTTGATTATACATATACCTATGGAATGTTGAAGTGGTTTGCTTCAACTGACCCTCCATGAATTCAATAAGCGAAATATCCATAATCGTTATATTTTTGGTGCAAAGATAAGAAAAATGCACTAATGTAGTGCAAATTCGTTCAGGTCATATATCTGATTTGTTAATTTTCTTGGCGGAACGCCAAAGGAGGCCAATAATCATTCGTGAAAAAAATCTTTCCTGCCTTAACATTGTTTAACGGAGTGGGGTGGGTGAGGTGTGTAAATATTGTGTAACTTTGTTGCGAAATGATGGTTTCCATTTCTTTTAACAAAGAGATAGCCTTAAACCACCCGAAAAAGACATCTTTCAAACTTTAATTTATATTATTATGAAACAAAAATTACTTAAAACAATGCTCTTGCTTTGCGCCCTCATAGCAGGTAGTGGAACGATGTGGGCAGATGAAGTGACCTTTACTCCAGGAACAGACACAGGTTCAACCTCGGTAACAAAAGGTTCTGTGACTGCAACAATGACTACCATGAACAATGCTAGTTATTATCAGATTTATGCAAACCAATCTGGCACATTCTCTATTTCTAGTGGCAATATTACTAAGATTGAATTTACTTGCACAGCTAGCGGTACAGACAAATATGGTCCTGGTAATGCTAGCGCAAATGTTGGTTCTTACTCATATTCTGAAAGTACTGGTACTTGGACTGGTAGCGCAACATCCGTAACTATTTCATCTACTGCACAGGTCCGAATGTCTTTACTTACCATCACTTATACTCCAGCAGCTCCTGCTTACACCATCACTGCCCAAAGCAACAACAATGAATATGGTACAGTATCATTGGATGGCAGCGTGATAACTGGTTCACCTAAGAGCGGATATCGTTATGCTTCACCTGCATACACAGTAACGAGTGGTACCGCCTTAGTTGCTCAAGATGGTAACGCATTCACAGTTACTCCATCTTCTGATTGTACGGTTCGGATTAACTTCGAGGCTATTCCTACTCATACCGCAACATTCTCAGTGAATGGATCTACTACAACAGGATACTTTGCAGAAGGTGCTGATATCACATTCCCTGATGACCCTGCCGATATCGCTGGCAATATTTTTGTTGGATGGGCTACAGAAACCATTGATGGCACAACTGATGACGAGCCCGAATTGGTAACTTCTGCGACAATGTCCACATCCAATGTCACCTATTATGCTGTATTTGCAGCAGCCGAGACAGGTGATCCTGTGGAAACGAAGACGCAAACCTTGCAGTATGATACTTGGACATATAGCGGAACTACTACAGACAAATCTTCTTATCGCTTGTTTGGTAATAGCAGCTATATTCAATCTGCTGCTTTTGATTTAAGCAAACTGTCAAAGGTTATTGTTTATGGTGGCACTTTTGGTGGTGGTTCATATAACAGTTTGACTATTGGTGATGGTACAAATACATGGAAGAGTGTAACTGTCACAGGATCAAGTCAAACCGGCGAAAACACTTATACTGATGGAACGAATCTTTCAGGAACAAAAGCTCTCTATATTACTGCTACTGCAGGAGATGGCTCTAAAACCGGTTTGCGCATCTCTAAGGTGGAGATATATACTAATGAGCCATCCGTTACTTATTCAGCATATTGCACCTCAATTGAGGTGACAACTGTGGAGACTCCTGAAATATCTCCTGCCAGTGGTGCTGTGGCTTCTGGAACAGAGGTGACCATTACATGCTCTACTGATGGCGCCAGCATTTACTACACCACCGACGGAAAGACTCCTACTTCTAGTAGTACAGCTTACAACCCAGCAAGCAAGCCTACCATCACAGCAGCCACTACCATTAAGGCTATTGCTGTGAAAGATGGTTTGGAAGATAGCGAGGTGGCTTCTGCTACTTATTCTATCGCAGTACCTTGTGAGACGCCTACTTTCTCATTAGATGAGGGAGAGTATGCTAAGGGTACAACTGTTACAATCTCAACAGGAACGGCTGGTGCTACCATTTATTACACTACAGATGGTTCTACTCCCACAACCAGCAGCCTTGTTTACAGTAGTGCACTTACAATTAATGCCAATCAAACCATCAAGGCTATTGCTGTAAAGGATGGATATTTAAACAGTGCTGTTGCCTCTGCCAGTTATACCATTATAGATTACGCTACCTTGCCGTTTATCTGGAATGGTGGAACTAGTTCGAGTCTTACGGCTTTGACAGGTGTTACAGCAAATGGATTAGGTTCTGACTATGCAGAGATCAATGCTCCTTACCGCGTGAAGATGGATAATGCAAATGACTATATTCAAATAAAGACAAATGCGCAGCCTGTTAAGGTGATAGTAGGCGTCAAGATGCTTGGTGGTGCAACTACATCAAAAATCAAGGTACAAGAATCTGCAGATGGTTCTTCTTTCACAGATGTTGAAGAGTTTATTATTAGTGGAAGTATAAATTCCATACTGAATTTTAGAACATCAGAGTCTTTCGCTACCACAACCCGTTATATAAAGATCATAAAGTCTGTTCATGGAAGTAACATTGGTGTGGGCCCAATTATGATTACTGACTTTGAAGGTTTAAATGTTACCCTCAATAGCTCTGGCTATGCAACATTTGCTAGCACCTATCCTCTCGACTTCACAGATGATAGTGAATTTTCTGCTTGGCAGATAACAGCAGCTAACAGCAGCACGGGCGAAATTACATTCTCACAGATTACAGGAACAGTAGCTGCAAATACAGGTGTGTTCCTAAAAGGTACAGCTTCTGAGACTATTAACATCCCTGTAGCCGCTATTGGTACTACTGATGTCAGCACAAACAAGCTTGTAGGTATCACCTCTGCCACAGCTGTTGCTGTTGACACATACTATGGTCTCTCTGGCAACGTGTTCAAGAAGGTTAATGCCGGTACCGTTCCTGCTGGTAAGGCTCTGCTACCTGTAAGCGAAGTTAGTTCCGGGGTTAAAGCCTTTAAGTTTGTCTTCGAGGGAGAAGATGATGCTGACGGCATTGACACGGTTAATGGTGAAGGGTTCAAGGTTAATGGTCCTATCTATAACTTGGCTGGTCAGCGCATCAACAAGTTGCAGAAGGGTATCAATATCGTGAATGGTAAAAAAGTGCTTTATTAATTGAAAATTCTAAATTTGATAAAACAATGAAAAAGTTATATATATCCCCAGAGTTACTAATAGTACAGCTGTCATCGAGAACTACAATCCTCCAGGCATCTGATCCTGATGTTGGCATAGACGGCAGTGAATCTGTTGACGCAGATTTAGTTGAAACAAGAGAAAGCGTTATCACTGGTAAGAGTGTGTGGGATGAGGAATGGTAGTGGAGCGGAGCTCCAATTGAAAATTGATAATTGATAATTGAAAATTGGACTGATAAGAAGCAGGCTTGGAAATCTCCAGGCCTGCTTTTGTTTATTATTATTTGATTGAAATGCCTTGAAGGGTGTATTTTGTGCCATCGGGGGTGATGACGATGATGCGGTTGTGCTGAAGGAGCTTACGAGTGGCAGGAACAGGGGTGGAGAACTGAACATCGTCGATACCTGTGATGTATGCATCGGGGTCATACTCGAACAAGGTGGGCAAATACTGACTATTATAGAGGGTGGTCCAATTCTGCCATGTGAACTTGCCCCAACTGGTGTGATAAAGCAGATAATAGTTGGAGGTGGTGTTGAGAATCTTGTAGGTGCCATTGGCTTGCGGGGTGACGGTAAAGATATGGGCATCCTCCTTTGTAGATACATTTGCGGTATTGTAATACTTGCCGGACGACTGGTTGTAGCCGTTGGAAAGATAACGTCCGTAATAGTCGCGCATGTAATAGTTGCCACCAGGGGCGTTCTCGAAGATAAAGATGTTCCTGGCATTAGGCATGATGATGGTGCCGTCGGCAGGAGTGACATCTGTTGCAAACAGGTCGCTGTACGTCTTATCAACAGGCACTGTATTTGCCGCCTTGGCATCGTTGGCTACCAACAGGTAGGGCACACCTTCGCGGAACTCATTTACCTTATTAAAATAATATGTGGGTGATTCTTTAGCCTCGAGGTTGAGTGTGACAACAAGGAAGTTGTGGTCTGAGAAAGCCAGTCTTTCGTCGTTCAAGGAACAGGGGTTGGCGGCTTTCACCTGTACGTTGATGACTTGCTGCGCCATGGTGTAGTTGGCAAAAACATGGTCGATGATTTCACCCCCGTCAAAACAATGCGTATATGCAGTAGGGCCTGCATATTTGATGAGCTCCTCTTCGTAACCGGCATCAACAAGGTATGTGAGGCAGTCTTCGCCCATCTGGCTGTTGAGGTCGCCAACAATCAGGATGTCGGGGTCGGGGGTGTCGTCTAACGACCTGAGAAGGGAGTTGGAATTTCTACGTCGTTTTTCAAGATTGCTTTCGGTCTCAATGGGGTTTGTGCTACTGGCCTTGAAGTGATTCATGCTAAGCGTGAAGCATTCGCCCGACCTCTTGCTCTTGAATGCCTGAATACGCATTCTCTCGATATATAAGGTATAGCCCATAGCACCTGTATAATTCTGGCCGAAGGGCTCCACATTGTCTGCATTATACACAAAGCCCGATTTCGTTATTCCTGTCTCGTAGGTGGCTTTGTCGTAAGTCAGTCCATCCAAAACAGCCTGGTAGTTCTTGCCTGTTTTGGCAGCAAAACTGGAAGCTATGTACTGCATCATTTCATCGGAACATTCTACCTCGCAAAAAGCATATATGTCGGCTTCGGGCACGCTGTGGTCTGAAGGGAAATAGGCGTTTGTTATGGCGTTCATCTTACGCTGTCGGTCTGTTTCGGTATTGTCACGGCCTGGCAAGTCGGTTGAATAGAAGAATTCACGCACGTTCTGCACCACGACGACAATTTTATCGCCTGCTTGAGCCATACAGGATACTAAGACGAAAAGCAGCAGGGCTGTTATGATACGATGGTTTTTCATACGCTTTGTCTGTAGTAAAGTTCTTTGTTCCGAGCCAAAGTTACATATTATTTGCGATTCTGATGGCATGTGAGGGATTTTTTGTTAACTTTGCGACGTCAATTTATTTAATAATGATCCGAGATGTGCATTATAGCGTGGAGATAGACAGGAGGGTGGGGCCGCTTGTCGGGCAGGAAGACCATAAAGGCCTTCTGGAGCTGCTTGACTCGTTGTCGAACTCGCAGTTCCGTACCGCCGTGTATATGCTGGGCGAGAGATTTGCCTTGGATCTGACGACCAATGCCTTCTGGAAACTGTTTGCTGTTTTGTTGCAACATGATTCGAAAGCCTTTCTGGTGGTGATGCTGAAAGCCCTTGCCCAAAGGATGGAGCGAGGCGAGGCAAGTATTCAGGATGAAGGGTTCCAGACACTTTGCCACATGATGAACGAGGTGGACCGACAAAAAACGGTGTCATTTCTGTTGCCTTATCTGAATGATGTGGACCTGGTGAAGCACCTTTTTAACTGCTTTGGCTTGGAAGCGCACGAATGGATTCCGTACCTGATAAAGGTGAATACACTGCCTTGTGCCTTTGTGCTATTCTCGAGCCTACGCTACATAGAGCACGACAGGGATTACCTGCTGCGTGTAGCTTATTTTCTGATGAAGCGGGGCGACGGCTTGTCTTTTAATCTGGCAAGTCTGATGAAAGCGTTCTTCGGACTGGAAGAACTGAAAGGAACGTTCTCCCTTCAACTGAAACCTTTTGAACTGGCAAGGCTGGAGACTTCTTACAAGGCTTTTTGTGAGAAGATGGGTTAGAGGCCGCCAAAGCTGACATCCTGAAAGACAATGCTGGGCAGGAGCTCTGTCTCCCAAGGGTCGAAATCGTTTCCCAGAGCCGTAACACGCTGCCAGACATCCAAGATATTTCCTGTTATGTTCATGCCGCTTACAGGCTGTACGATCTGTCCATCCTGAATAAGGAATCCCTCTATGCCATAAGAGAAGTTACCTGTTGTGGGGTCGCAGTTTCCTCCGTTAAAATCGGTAACGAGGATGGCTTTGTGTGCATCGGCCATCAGTTGCTGCAACGACTGGTCTCCGCTCTGCATGATAAGGTGGTGTATGCCTTGCGTGGTGGGCTTCATGCCCAGTTTGTTGGCAAAGACCGTATCAATGAAATAGGTGTCGAGCACCCCTTCAGTGAACAGACTGCGTCGCTGTGTGGCTACTCCGTCGTAATCGAAATAACAGGCACCTCGGGTTCCTGGTATGAGTGGGTCATCGACTATGTTAACCAGTGGTGAGAGCACTTGCTGGTGAAGTTTATCTGCCAGGAACGACATCTTGCCGTGCAGGTACTGTCCGTTCATGGCATTAAGGATAGGTTGCAGGAAGCTGCCTACGATGGGCGACTCGAGAATCATCTGGTATTGGCCGCTTTGTGTCGGCTTGCTGCCTATCTTACGCAGGGTACGGTCGATGGCTACGCGTGCTATGCCCTCCTGTGGGAGGTCGGAAAGGAAAATGCGTGTCTCGCCCCAACCGTCGGCAGGATGCTGTCCGTTCTCTCCCTCGACTGTGGCTATGCTGGTAAGGGTACACCGACTGCTTTGCTCATACCCATGAAAGCCGTTGCTGATAAGATAATGGGCTTGGTGCTGACGGTCGGAATAATGGGTCTGAAAGCTGATAAGGTGAGGATTCAGGGACATGCCTTCCTGATTGTTCCGCTGTGCCAAACGAAGCTTCTCGGAGGGGTCGATAGTGGAAAGCGAGGCATCGAAATTCCTGAGGTCGGGTCCTCCACCTTTATAATATCGGGCTGGGTCGGCAAGGGTGCGCGACTCATCAGGCTCCAGCATGTGAGTGGTTTCTGCGGCATTCTTGATGAACTGTTTAAGGGCAGAGGTTTGCAAGTTGTTGGTATAGAAGAAGCCATCACGACCATCTATCAGCAGATTCATCGCCAATGATGTAGCTGATGCGTGCAGCATCTTCTCAATCTGTCCGTTGCGTATGTTGATGTTATCCTCGTGATTATTCATGAGGACAAGTTTGAAATCAGCGCTGGGACAAATTCGCCGTATTTCTTCGGCGACTTTGTCCAATTGACAATTGACAATTGATAATTGATAATTCATTTTTATTCGCTAACCTCTAACCGCTAACCATAATTCAATAACCAATAACCTATAACCATTACGGAATTCGCTAACCGACTACGAGTTTATCTACCAGAACCGTGGGGAGACCTTGGCTTACGCCAACCCGCTGTCCTGCTTTGCCACACATACCCGCACTATGGTCGATCTTCAGGTTGTTACCCACCATGCTGATGTGCTGCAGCGTCTCTGGACCATTGCCTATGATATTCATGTCGCGCAGCGGGGTCGTTAAGTGCCCATCCTCGATGAGCCAGCCTTTCTTCATGAAGAAGGTGAAATCACCTGCTCCAATCTGTACCTGTCCGTTTGTGAAGGTCTGGGCATAGATGCCACGTTTCACGCTACGTATAATGTCCTCCTCGGTCGCCTCTCCGGCACACATATAAGTGCTGCGCATACGGGGCAGAGGCATGTGACGGAAGCTCTCACGCCTACCGTTACCTGTGCTCTTGACACCAAAATGTCGGGCACTGATACGGTCGTGCAGATAGCTGGTGAGTATGCCGCGTTCCACCAGGGTGGTCTTCTGTCCGGGTGTTCCCTCATCATCGTAACGGAGCATGCCTGCATCGTAAGGAAGGGTGCCGTCATCGACTATGGTAATGTTGGGATTGCAGATGCGCTGTCCCAGTTTTCCCGTAAAGATGCTCTCACCTGTGCGGATGAAATCGGCTTCGAAGGCATGTCCTATGGCTTCGTGCATAAGGATGCCGCTACTTCCGGCAGCCATCACGACAGGCATCTCACCGCCTTCGATCTGTCTGGCATCAAAGAGGAAAAGTGCTTGTTGGATGGTTTCCTGTAGGAGTTCTTCAATGAGTTCAGGGGTTATGAATTCTGCTCCCCTTTGGTACATACGACTGCCAAAGCCCATCTGTGTCTTGCCCTCTTTCTGCATGACGATGGAGAGAAAGATGGTGGTGCGGGGTCTGTGGTCGGAAAAGCCCGTACCCTCGCTACAGACAAATTTGATGTTTTGCATGCGTTGTGCTATGGTAGCTTTTACGCGCTCCACAAGGGGATTGATTTCGTGAGCCCGTTTATGGATGGAGAGCAAAATGCTTTTTGAGGCATCTGGCTCCAGCATGGGTGTCTCTGGTGTTAGGAGAGGGGTGGGTTTGAGCGCTGGAATCTCGCAGGGTGAAACTGTCTGTTGCTGAATGCTTCCGGCAAAGCGTGCTGCCTGCAGCATGGCCTCAGGGGAGAGGTCCATGGTATAGGCATAACCCGTCTGTGTGCCCTGAACGACACGTATTCCTGCTCCGTACAGCATCACCTGCTGGGCTTGGCTCACGGTACCGTCCTGCAATTCCAGACTGCTGATTCTTGTGTCCTCAAGGAATATATCAGCATACTCTCCACCTCTGCTAAGAGCGGTGGAGAGTACTTTATGAAGCTGCTCGTCTGTTAATGGAAAGCCCATTCTTAAACCTATTAACCTATTAACTTAGTTTAGTAGGTTAGTAGTTTAGTAGGTTAGTAGGTTATGTAGTTTTCTTTTATTTAACCTATTAACCTATTAAACCCTAAAAACTAAAGTATCGTTTTGCATTATAATAAGAGATGTCTCTTACCATCTGTTCAATGAAGGGCATTTCCTCTGCGGGTAACTTGCCGTCTTCTACGTCCTGACCAATGAGGTTGCACAGGCAACGACGGAAATACTCGTGACGGGGGTAGGAGAGAAAAGAACGACTGTCGGTAAGCATACCGACGAACCTACTCAACAAACCCAATACGCTGAGTGCATTCATCTGACGCTCCATTCCATCGAGCTGATCGTTGAACCACCATCCGCTGCCAAACTGAATCTTGCCTGGTGTGGGACCTTCCTGGAAATTACCTATCATGGTGGCAATCATCTCGTTGTCTGAGGGGTTGATGCAGTAGAGGATGGTCTTGGCCAGATTGCCCTCGCTATCCAGTTTGTCAAGGAAGCGCGACATGGCCTCGGCGGTGTTAAATGTACCTATACTATCATATCCAGTATCCGGTCCTAACTTCTTGAACATCCGAGTGTTATTGTTTCGCATAGGTCCATAGTGGAACTGCTGTGCCCAACCTGCCTTGGCATCCTGGCGGGCAAACTCGAGTAATAGGGCAGAGCGGAATTTGTTTACTTCATCTGCCGTTGGCTGCTTGCCCTCCATTACCTTCTGGAAGATTTGCTTGATCTCTGCCTCGGTGAAGTCTTCGGCATAGAACTCGTTGATACCATGATCGGAGAGACGGCAACCCAGAGAAGTAAAGTAATCATGACGTTGTTGCAGTACATCTATCAGCTCATTATAGTTGGAGATGTTATGTCCTGCTGTTTCGCCCAACTTCTCAATATAAGTCCGATAAGTTGTGGGATTGTCAATCGCCATAGCTTTGTCGGGACGCCAAGTGGGAAGAACTTTCACCTCGAATCCGCTCTTTTTTATGGCAACATGATGCTCCAGCGTGTCGGCAGGGTCATCGGTAGTGCAGACAACTTCTACGTTGTAACGCTTCATCAGACCACGAGCCGAAAACTCGGGCTGATTCAGTTTCTCGTTACATTCGTCGAAAATCTCGCGTGCCGTATTGACATTCAGCAACTTGTTGATGCCGAAGGCTGTGCGGAGCTCGAGGTGCGTCCAATGATAAAGCGGGTTGCGCATGCAGTAGGGCATGGTCTCAGCCCACTTCTGGAACTTCTCCCAGTCGGAAGCGTCACCTGTAATAAATTTCTCGTCAACACCATTGCTACGCAGGGCACGCCACTTGTAATGGTCGCCACCCAGCCACAACTCGGTAATGGAGCTGAAACGATGGTCTTCTGCAACCTCCTTGGGGTTGAGGTGGCAGTGATAATCTATGATAGGAAGATTTTCGGCCTGCTCGTGAAACAGCTTTTGTGCCGTCTCTGTCTGTAGCAGGAAATCTTTGTTCATGAAAGGGGTCATAGTTTAGTAGTTTAATAGTTTAATGGTTTAATAGGTTTTAGTTTTGGTTATCGTTTTCGTTAACTATAAGTTACATTGCAAAGGCATTGAAACCGCCGTCGACAACGGCTACGGTGCCTGTGACAAAACTGGAAGCTTCGCTAATAAGATAATGTATGGTACCACACAACTCTTCGGGTTTGCCAAAACGCTGGAAAGGAGTCTGGCGGATAACATCTGCTCCACGTGCGGTAAGACTACCATCCTCGTTTGTCAGCAGGGCACGGTTCTGGTTGGTCAGGAAGAAACCTGGCGCAATAGCATTGACACGAATGTTAGATGTGAATTTCTTTGCTACCTCGTTGGCAAGAAAAGCTGTAAAGTTGCTGATACCTGCCTTGGCTGCTGCATAACCTAAAACACGAGTCATGGGACGAAAAGCAGCCATGCTGCTGAAGTTTACGATGCTGCCTTTACCAGCCTCAACCATAGGTTTCAGGAATATCTGGGTCGGAATAACTGTGCCTGTCAGGTTCACGTTGAGCACCTTCTGGAACTCCTCAATCTTAACATCGAAGAAGGTTCCCGTGGGACTAATGGTGGCACCAGGCATATTGCCTCCAGCGGCATTCAGCAGTGCATCAACCTTGCCGTATTTATCCAAAACAGCCTTACATACCTGTTCGCAAGAGTCCTGACTCATAACATCACATTGCATGAACATAGCGTCACCGCCCTGTTGCTGAATATCGGAAACAATCTGTTTTCCCACTTCCTCCTTGCGACCCAGCAGTACAACATGTGCACCCTGCAGGGCAAGATACTTTCCAATCTCACATCCCAGAACACCAGTTCCACCCGTGATGACAACAACATTGTCTTTTATATCAAATAGATTCTTCATGTTAACCCTTTTTTACTTAATACCTAATTCATTGTCTACTACGGCCATCACACCCTCAACTTGTCCTAAAGCCAACATACGTCCGTGGAAACTGTAACCTGCATTGTATCCCATCTTCTCATCGCCAAGCATCAGGGGAGCATGGTCCACACGCATGGGAAGTCCGGGTTTCTGCTTCTGGAAGATGCGAACCAACTCTATGATATTGGCACGTCCGCCCAGGTGGCTGGCCTCCTTGAAGTCACCATTGGGGAAGACGTTGGTGCTGCGCAGATGCACGAAGTGTGTGCGCTTGGCGTACTTCTCGGCCAAAGCAGGCACATCGTTGTGAGCGCCTGCACTGAGAGAACCGGCACAGAAGGTGAGTCCGTTGTGTTCGTTAGGAACGGCATTGAGAAACCACTCTATATCCTTGTCGCAGGTCACGATACGTGGCAAGCCCAGAATCTGCAAAGGAGGATCGTCGGGATGCACACACATATTCATATCCCACTCATCGCAGACAGGCATAATAGCTTCGAGGAAATACTTCATGTTCTCGCGAAGCTTCTCTGGGGTGATATCCTTATAAAGTTCAAGCAGAGAACGGAATATCTCAACGGGCTTCTCGTCGTCTTCCTTGATGTTTCCGTTTACAAAGCCCTGCGTCTTAACGATGATATTCTCCACCAGACGATGTTCGTCTTTGGGTGTAAAGACCTTCTTCATTTCCTCGACTTTCGCCAGCGTTTCGGCTGTATAATCAGCCTCAGCACCAGTGCGTCGGAGAATTTGGCAGTCGAAATACGCAAACTCGGCATGATTAAAGTAAAGGCTGGATGTACCATCGCCATTGGGATTCTCCAGATCGGTTCGTGCCCAATCAAGTACGGGCATAAAGTTATAACAGATGGTATGGATGCCACATTTGCCCAGATTGGCAAGCGAAACCTTATATTTTTCAATCAACCCGTCGCGATCAGGGCCGCCATATTTGATGCTCTCGCACACGGGGAGGCTTTCGACAACACTCCAACGCAGACCGAAACTCTCGATATAATCCCTGAGTTCAGTTATCTTCTCAACAGTCCATATCTCACCGTTAGGGACATCATGAAGAGCTGTTACAATACCCTCTACGCCAATTTGGCGCAGCATATCTAATGTAATCTTATCCTTGCGTCCGAACCAACGCCATGTTTTCTCCATCATATTTTATCGTGTTTAAATTTCCACCTTCTTGTAACGTGGAACGAGAGTTTTCATGCAGGCCCATGCAATCAGGTATGCTACGGCGCAGTAGCAGAACACAATCATATAGGCAGCTTCTTTACCTTCGAATCCCAGTGCCTGAAAATCAGCGCCTCGGGCAGCGCTGTAGTCGAAGAAGAGACCAGCCCCCTGGTTGATGAGGAAGGAGGCGATTCCACCCGTCATCGTTCCTATACCGGTGATGGTTGCGATAGCGCTCTTGGGGAACATATCGCCAACGGTGCTATACAGATTTGCCGACCATGCCTGATGACCTGCACCCGCCAAGCCGATGACGATGGCGGTCAACCATACACTAACTTGTCCCAGCGGCTGGGCGAGGAGAGCGGAAACAGGAAGCAGTGCAAAGAAGAACATGGCGCGCAGACGGCCAGCGTAGGCTTCCATGCCACGTCGCTCGATGAAGTATTTGGGAAGATAGCCTCCCACCAAAATGCTTACCACGGTGACGATAATATACACTAAGAAGATGAGCGTGGCACCCATTGTACTATGGGAGCGATGTCCATACATCTCGCTGAAATAGGCTGGTGCCCAGAAAAGCAGGAACCACCATACACCATCCGTGAAGAACTTTCCGCAAATGTAACTCCATGTATGGCGCAGGCAGAAGCAACGCCATAGGGAGATACCCTTCTTTTGCTTGGCCTTCTCTTCTGGGGTATCGTTATCGTCCTGATTAATATATGCCAGTTCAGCCTCATTTACGCGGCTGTTCTTATTGGGTTTCTCGTACACGAATATCCATAGGAACATCCACAGGAAGCCCAGCGCACCGATGATGATGAAAGCCATCTCCCATCCGTAAGCATGTGCCAAGAACGGTATGGAGACGGGGGCAACCAAAGCACCCACTGACGCTCCGCTATTGAAGATACTGGTTGCCAAGGCACGGTCTTTCTTTGGAAAGTATTGGGCCGTCACCTTGATGGCAGCAGGGAAGTTGCCGCTCTCGCCCAGTGCCAGTACCACACGACAGGCCATGAAAAGCAGTACGCTTGTTGTGCTGACAGCTAGCGCCGCCGTGCTCCCCACCTCGAGTGCGCGGAGTGCATCGGCGCTCTCTAAACCTTCGATGTGCATGGTGAGCCATCCGCAAGCTGCGTGCATACAAGCACCTACGCTCCACACGAAAATGGCAATGACATAGCCTTTCTTTGTTCCTACCCAGTCGATGAACTTGCCGGAGAATAAGCTGACAAATGCATAGAACAGCGAGAATGCTGCAGTAATGCTTCCGTAATTAGCATCGCTCCAGTGGAATTCGGGAGCAATAAAATCTTTCCATGTGAGAGATAGTACTTGACGGTCCATGTAGTTCACCGTTGTTGCAAGAAAGAGCATAGTACAGATAACCCAACGATAGTTGGTCATTTTCTGTGTGGTGTTAGCGTTCATTTGTTTTTAGGTTTTATTTATTAATTTGCATGCAAAGATAATAATAAATAAAATAGCGCACAATTATTTTGCATAAATTGTGCGCTATCTTGTATTATTTTTGCAGAAGTTGAATGTCACATCTCTTTTTTCTGAAGATATTCAGCAAAGATTCTGGCTGCGCTTTCTACTTTCTGAGCACAGGGACGCCTTTTGTAATATTCGGCATTCCGTTCGTCGGGCATATAGGTGTTTTTCGCTACAGGACATCCGTTCAGACCTAAGAGTTCGGCACAGATGATGGAGCCGTTTCTTTGCTTGAATGTTTCGAGCAGTTCCTGCACCACTTTATAGCAGGCAGCCTTGCCCTCACGGTCGGAGCCTTCTGTCTGTCCGCAATCCAAACCGGCAAGTATCACCAGTGCAGAGACGGTGCCGCACATCATACGCATACGGCCAACGCCTCCGCCAAAGCCGGCAGCTATACGCTTAGCCATTGTGTTGTCTAACCCATAAAGGTCAGCAAAGGCGGCTACCACACTTTGTGAACAGCCGTAGCCACTCATAAAGTTCTCTACGGCACGCTGTATTCTGTCTTCCAGCTCCTGACTCATATACCTTATATAATATTATACCTTATTATATATTATAGGTTTTCACATTCCTTCAGCCACAACGCAGATGATGCATCGCTTGGCATACGCCAGTCACCACGTGGCGAGAGGGAGCAACTTCCAACTTTGGGACCATCAGGCAAGCAACTGCGCTTGAACTGCTGGGCAAAGAATCGACGATAGAAGGTCTTGAGCCAGTGCTTAACAACATCATCTGTATATGCCGTCCCAAAGGCTTCCTTAGCGAGGAAGAATACTTTTTGTGGTCGGAAACCCCATCTGAGGGTATAATACAGGAAGAAGTCGTGCAAGTCATAGGGTCCCACAAGGTCTTCTGTCTTCTGGGTGATGTTGCCCTGTTCGTCAGCTGGGATAAGTTCAGGACTGATTGGAGTGTCAATAATATCCATAAGGATAGTTCTTGTGCTGTCATCCTCTATACCTTCTGCCACCCATTTTACAAGATGGCGTACAAGTGTCTTAGGAACAGAAGCATTCACGCCATACATACTCATGTGGTCTCCGTTGTAGGTAGTCCATCCCAGGGCCAGTTCGCTCAAGTCGCCTGTTCCGACTACCAAACCATTCATCTGGTTGGCTGCGTCCATCAGTATCTGGGTACGCTCACGAGCCTGGGAATTCTCATATGTTACATCGTGTTTTTCCATGTCGTGCCCCAAATCCTTGAAATGCTGGATGCATGCATCCTTGATGCTTATCTCACGAATGGTGATGCCCAACAGTTTCATCAGATTAACGGCATTGGTGTAGGTGCGGTCTGTTGTGCCGAATCCAGGCATTGTTATACCTACAATACCTCTGCGACTCAAGTCCAACCTGTCGAATGCCTTCACGCAAACCAACAGTGCCAGTGTGCTGTCCAATCCTCCGCTGATTCCTACAACAACGGTTTGAGCATTTGTATGACTGATACGTTTGGCAAGTCCTTCTGTCTGTATGCTGAAGATTTCCTTGCAGCGCTCATCCAGATCCTTTCCTGTCGGGACAAACGGATATGCATTAATCTTTCGAGTAAGACCGAACTCACGTGTTTCGGTCCTTTCTGTATCAATGATAACAACCGTTTCTTTTCTTGACTGTGTGGCGCACGTTGCAAATGTAGTGTTTATCCTACGTTCCGTTCTTATGCGCTCTACGTCAATCTCGCTTTCCAGAAGTTGTGTGGTCAGCTCGTGACGTGGTGTTTCAGCCAACAATCTGCCATTCTCGTAGATAAGTCCCTTGGCACTATACACCACATCCTGTGTACTCTCCCCGTATCCGCAGCTGCTGAAGACATAGCCCGATATGGTGCGGGCACTCTGCTGAGCCAGGAGGCTCTGCAGGTAGGTGTATTTACCTACCAAATCATTGTCGGCACTCAGGTTGAAGATGATTTCTGCTCCATGCATAGCCATGTAGCAGCTGGGTGGGATAGGAGCCCATACATCCTCACAGATCTCCACTCCAAATGTACAGGATGGGGTACGGAACAGGATGTACTGGTTCAGGGGAACCTGCTGTCCACAGATAAGCAGTGAGCCAGAAGCAACATCTATTCCGCTAGTGAACCAACGTTTCTCATAAAACTCCTTGTAGTTAGGCAAGTAGGTTTTGGGAATCATACCCAGAATCTTGCCTTTCTGTATAACAGCAGCGCAGTTGAGCAGCGATCCTTTATAAGGAACAGGTAAGCCCACTATGCTGATGATATCCAGGCTTCTGGTAAAGTTCATCAGATGTATGAGGGCCATCTCTGCTTCCTCCAAGAGCAGTTGCTGTTGAAAGAGGTCCTGACATGTGTATGCCGTGAGACAGAGCTCTGGCAAACAGATGATTTCTACACCATGTCCTTCTGCCTGAACGATGAGCGATTCTATCTGCTCTACGTTATACTGGCAATCAGCCACCTTCACAGTGGGGATGGCTGAAGCTACTTTTACAAATCCGTGGTTCATTCTTAAATAGGTTAGCGGTTAGCGAGGGTTACTTCTTACATCTTACTTCTTACATCATACTTCGGTTAGTGGTTAGCGAGGGTTACTTAATCATCTCTACACTTCTCTTCACAAAGCGGGTGAGGGCTTCGCCTTTCAGCATGCCGTTCTGAAGGAGAGCAAGGTCGATGAGTTGATGAACACGTTCGTTACCATTGGCGTAGGTTTTCAGCACATCGTTCTTCTTCTTGTTCTCAGCCTGGATATCATCGCCACACTTCTTCAGATCGTCCTTCTCTTCCTGAGTGATTTCCTCGGGCTTCTTCTTATCCTGCTCCTGACGCAGTACAGCCTGACGTGCAGAAAGACCCTTAATCTCAGCCTCGATGGGTTTCAGGGCTTCTGCCGTGTTAGCCTCGCTGTCTTCCAGAACTTGTTTGATAAGGGGAGCATCGCTGTTCAGTACCAATGTGTACATATCAGGCATATCGCCATAGAAACTCATACCGGGTTGCAGACGAGCCATCTCCTTCATACGGCGCATATACTCGCTTTGGGTAATCATTACGGGCAACTGCTCTTCGCCAAGTGCCTGAACCTCAACGTGGAAGTCGGTCTTGGCAGTACGAGGCATCTGACTGTTGAAGATACTCGACAGCTTGTCGCCTCTCTCTGCCTCCAGCAGCTCGCGCTTTGTCTCTTCTTTCTGGATAAGACGGTCTATAACATCGCCGTCAACACGTGTGAAGGTGCTCTTCTCCAATTTTCTCTCGAGCATGCCAACCAGAGGAGTGTCCAGTTGACCGTCCATCAGCAGTACGCTGTAGCCTTTCTGCTTGGCAGCCTCGATGTAGGTGTACTGAGCATCAGGATCGTTGGCATACAGATAGACAAGCTGACCATCCTTATTGGTCTGGTTATCCTTGATAAGGGTCTTGTACTCATCCAATGTAAAGTATTTACCTTCTGTATCCTTCAGCAGGAAGAATGCCTTAGCTTTCTCATAGAAGTCTTCTTCTGAGAGCATTCCATAGTGGATGAAAATCTTAATATCGTCCCACTTCTTCTCGAAGTCCGGGCGGTCAGATTTGAAGATACTTTGCAGGCGGTCGGCCACCTTCTTGGTGATATAAGAGCTGATTTTCTTAACGTTGGCATCGCTCTGCAGATAGCTACGGCTAACATTCAGAGGAATATCGGGACTGTCGATAACACCATGCAGCAGGGTTAGGAACTCAGGCACGATGCTCTCTACAGAATCTGTCACGAATACCTGATTGCAGTACAGCTGAATCTTGTTACGCTGCATCTCGATGTTGTTCTTAATCTTGGGGAAGTAGAGGATACCCGTCAGATTAAAGGGATAGTCCACGTTCAGGTGAATCCAGAACAGAGGTTCGTCGGCCATGGGGAAGAGGTGACGGTAGAACTCCTTGTAGTCCTCGTCCTTCAAATCGCTGGGCTTCTTAATCCACAGCGGCTCTACATTATTTATAATATTATCCTCTTCGGTATCAACCTGCTTGCCGTCTTTCCACTCTGTCTTTTTGCCGAAAGCTACAGGTACGGGCAGGAAGTGGCAGTATTTACGCAGCAAGTCCTCAATCTTGTTTTTTTCGAGAAACTCCAAGCAGTCATCATCGATGTGCATAACGATGCTTGTGCCACGATCTTCCTTCTCGACTTCTTCCAGTGTGAAGGAAGGACTTCCGTCGCAGCTCCACTTCACAGCAGGAGCATCCTGATAGCTCTTGGTGATGATGTCCACCTGTTTGCTGACCATGAAGGAACTGTAGAATCCCAGACCGAAGTGACCGATGATAGCATTGGCATCATCCTTGTATTTGTCTAGGAAGTCGTTGGCGCCAGAGAAGGCAATCTGATTGATATACTTCTCAATCTCATCGGCTGTCATACCGATACCGCGGTCGGTAACAGTGATGGTCTTAGCATCTTTATCTACACTAACGGTAACTTTCAGGTCGCCCAGTTCGCCTTTGAACTCACCCTTACCACTTAATGTTTTCAGCTTCTGCGTAGCATCAACGGCATTGCTGACAATCTCACGCAGAAATATTTCATGATCGCTGTACAGGAACTTTTTTATGACGGGGAAAATGTTCTCTGTAGTAACCCCGATATTACCTTGTTTCATATTTGTTTTGAAATTTTATTTATCCACAATAACAATCTTATCTTCTTTAACTTCTGTCTTAAGTGACGTGCCGTGTTCGTCCTGCATCAGCACATCGCACAAGGGATCTTCAAGCATCGTCTGCAAGATACGCTTCAAAGGACGTGCTCCGTACTGCACATCGTAACCCTTCGTACCCAATAGTTTACGTGCCTCTGGTGTTACCTCTAATGTAACGCCCAGTTCCTCAACACGATGGAGTAGGGGCTTTAACTCTATATCCACAATCTTCTGGATGCTTTCCTCGCTTAACTGGTCGAAATAAATAATGTCATCCAACCTGTTCAGGAACTCTGGTGCAAACTGCTTCTTCAGCGCCTTCTGTACCAAATCTCTGCTCAGCTGCTTGTTTTGGCTGGCATCTGTTCCACTTTGGAAACCAACGCCACGGCCAAAGTCGCGAATCTGTTTGGTTCCGCAGTTCGATGTCATCACGATGATGGTATTCTTGAAGTCGATGGTAGCACCGTTGCCGTCCGTCAGTCTTCCTTCGTCCATCATTTGTAGGAGAATATTGAATACGTCGGGATGTGCTTTCTCAATTTCATCGAGCAGGACGATGCTATAAGGCTTACGACGAACTTTTTCTGTGAGTTGCCCGCCTTCTTCAAATCCTACGTATCCTGGAGGAGCTCCAACCATGCGGCTTACAGTATGCTTCTCCATATACTCGCTCATGTCTATTCTAATTATGTTGTCGGCTGAGCCAAACATTTCAAGTGCCAGACACTTGGTGAGATATGTCTTTCCCACACCAGTGGGCCCTACGAACATAAAGGTGCCGATAGGTTTCTTGGGGTCTTTCAGGCCGATTCGACTGCGCTGAATACTTCTGACGATGGTTTGGATAGCATCATCCTGACCAATGACAGCATCTTTCAGCTTGCCTGACAGGTTTCTAAGTTTCTGATTCTCTTCTTCTCCGATGCGTTGCACGGGAATGCCAGTCATCATACTAATCACATCCGCAACCATGGTTTCATCCACGCTGGGACGGTCGTTCTTGATTTTTGCCTCCCATTCTTTTTGCTTTTCCTGCAGTGCATGTTCCATGTTCTTCAGTTGGTCGCGATATTCTGCCGCCAACTCAAAGTTCTGTTCCTTTACTGCAACATTCTTTTGCTCATTCAGCTCTTCCATGTGAGCTTCCAACTGAGCTATCTCGTCGGGGATAGGCATTTCCTGAATGTGAATACGACTGCCAGCCTCGTCCATAGCATCAATAGCCTTGTCGGGGAAACTGCGCTCCGTAACATATCGGTTTGTAAGCTTTACACAAGCCTCAAGTGCCTCTGGCGTGTATATGACATTGTGGTGATCTTCGTAACGGTCTTTTAGGTTTTGAAGAATCAATAGCGTTTCCTCTGGAGTGGTGGGTTCTACCATAACCTTCTGAAAGCGTCTGTCCAAAGCACCGTCTTTTTCTATTGTTTTACGGAATTCATCTGTAGTGGTAGCACCTATGCATTGGAACTCGCCTCTGCTTAGAGCCGGCTTCAGCATATTGGCAGCATCCATTGAGCCGGCTGCACCTCCAGCGCCTACCAGCGTGTGAATTTCGTCAATGAAGACAATAATCTCGGGATTCTTCTGCAACTCAAGAATGATGCTACGCATACGCTCCTCAAACTGGCCGCGGTATTTTGTTCCTGCCACTACACTGGCCATGTCCAAAACTATTACGCGCTTGTTCCACAACAGATGACTTACCCTATGCTGAACAATGTGTTGTGCCAATCCCTCTACAATGGCGCTCTTGCCTACACCTGGCTGTCCGATCAGTATAGGATTGTTCTTCTTGCGACGACTCAAAATCTGTGCAACACGTTCTATTTCTTTCTGACGACCGATAACAGGGTCTAACAGACCATCGGCAGCAGCTAGTGTCAGGTCAGTACCAAAATTGTCAAGAACAGGTGTTTTGCTGTTGTTTGCCTTCTTCTTGATTTGAATGACAGACAATGCTCCGGTATCATCGCCCTGAGCCGTTTCCATATTGTCATCATCATCGTCATCGTCGTCGTTGAAGGAATCTTTAGCTGTTTCCTTAGCAACACCGTTTTGTTGTAGAATCTGTGTTATGGCTTGATATGTAATGTTCATGCGTTCCAAAATGAGACTAGCATCGCTATCGCCCAATTTCAGTATGGCCAACAATACATGTATAATATATATGGTGTCTGATTTCATAGATTTAGCTTCTAACACGCATACTCTTAGGATACGTGAGGCAGTGATATCAAACCCCATGTCGGCCAGTGATGGTGGAACAAGAACTTGTTTTTGTTTTGCTATGGCCTCCAGTTCATGTTTCAGTAACGAGAGGTCAGGCTGTAGCTGTAGCAATGCGTCTCTGGCAGGATTCTGCTCTTTTTGACGCAGGATTGCAAGCAACAGATGTATAGGTGTCACACAGTCATTATGCAAGCGTTCGGCTTCTTCCTTGCTGAAAGCCAGCACCGTATTCATTTCTGGTGAGAACTTTATTGTCATGTAATTATTCTATCTTATTTGTTATGTTTACACTAGGTTCATTACAAATTCTGTGCCAATAGTCATGACGTGTCTATTTGTCCCTTTGCCTTGTTCATATATTGTTTCTTGTTGGCAAAGTTACTGATAAGTAAGAACAATACAAAATAAAAGCATGATTTCTTTTTTCATTCTTTTATAGATGATGTAATTAAGGTTTGGGAATAAAAATAAATGATTTTATTTTGTATTCCGCTTACTAAATCGTATCTTTGCATGGCAGAATCAAAAATACTAAGGTAAACATAATGGCAGAGAGAAGGAAACAGACGACAAAAATTGTGGAGGTACCCAGTGTGGATCAGTATGGTCATAAGCAACCACAAAGTCTGGATATGGAAGTGGATGTGATAGGTGCACTGATGGTGGAACAGGAAGCCTGGGGGCAAGTGGCAGAGATGCTGAAGCCCGAGAGTTTCTATGACAAACGTCATCGGGTTATCTTTCAGGCTATCCAAACATTGAACGTTGAGCAGAAGCCTGTGGACATAATGACCGTATGCGACCAATTGGAGCGAACCGGTTTGTTGGAAGAGGCTGGAGGTAATACATATCTGATGCAGATAAATGCTGAGGTTGCCAGTAGTGCACATATCCTATATCATGCCAAGGTGATTGCCCAAAAGTCTCTCGCACGCCAACTTATCACTTTTGCCAGCACGATTCAGACACAGGCCTTTGATTCAACAATTGATGTGGCTGACCTGATGCAAACTGCAGAAAGTCAATTGTTTGCTATCTCACAAAAGAACCTCAAGAAGGACTATACTCAAATTAATCCTGTAATAGATAATGTATATAAACTGCTGAAGCAGGCTGCTGCACGAGAAGGTGGTTTAAGCGGTCTAAGCTCCGGATTTGAGGAAATTGACAAGATGACCAGCGGATGGCAGAACAGTGACTTGGTTATCATCGCAGCCCGTCCGGCCATGGGTAAGACGGCTTTCGTCTTGAGTATGCTTAAGAAGATGGCTGTTGATAATGGTGTTCCTGTAGCAATGTTCTCTTTGGAGATGAGCAACGAGCAGTTGGTTCAGCGTTTGATGATTAATGTGAGTGAGATAAATGGAGATAAACTGCGTAGTGCTCAGTTGCAGCCATACGAGTGGGGACAATTGGATGCCCGTGTACGTCAGCTATGGGATGCTCCTATCTACGTTGACGATACGCCTCAGCTTACTGTTTTTGAGTTGCAGACAAAGGCGCGCCGTCTGGTGCGAGAACATGACGTAAAGATAATAATGATCGACTACCTGCAGCTAATGCATGCTAGTGGTTTGAATATCAATAGTCGTCAGGAAGAGGTTTCTACAATCAGCCGTTCATTGAAAGGTTTGGCGAAAGAATTGAACATTCCCATTATTGCACTGAGCCAGTTGAACCGCGGCGTTGAGAACAGAGAAGGGGAGGAGGGCAAACGTCCTCAGTTGAGTGACCTGCGTGAATCAGGTGCTATTGAGCAGGATGCAGACATTGTTTGTTTTATTCACCGTCCTGAGTATTATCATATATATACAGACCAATCGGGACAGAGTTGGAAGGGTCTTGCACAGTTTATCATTGCTAAGCATCGTAATGGTCAGGTGGGGGATATCAAGTTGCAGTTTAAGAGTGAGTTTGCTCGTTTTGAAGATTTGGAAACACATATTCCGTTGCCAGGCGAGAAGTCAAGCGATATGGGTGGTCGCTTCGTAGCTGACAAACTTACACCAGAGGAAATGGCAAAAGCACAGAGCCAGTTGCCACCTGACGAGGATCCCTTTGCAGGACTCTCAGCACAGAATCTGCCAACATAGTTATTTACGATAATGTTAACGTCAACGATAACAGACATAAAAAACCCCTCTGGAATCCAGAAGGGTTTTATTTTTCCATGAATCCGTAGATTCGTTATCCAGTAAATCCAAGAATTATTCTTCTTCAGGCTTCATGTTAGTGTAGACTGTCTGAACATCATCGAACTCCTCGAGTTTCTCAACCATCTTGTTAATGGTTTCGCGCTGCTCAGGAGTAACATCCTTCAGGTCGTTGGGAATGTAAGTGAACTCACCACCGACATCCTCGAAACCATCAGCCTCAAGTTTCTTCTGGATTTCGTTGTAGCTGGTAGGCTCACCATAGATAGTGATGGTTGTTACGTCTTTGTCCTCGTCGTACTCCTCATCATATTCCTCCTCAACGCCACAGTCAATCATATCAAGGATAAAGTCGTCCATATCCATATCAGCCTTCTTCTTGAAAGTGAATACGCACTTGTGGTCAAAAAGGAATGCCAATGAACCTGTTGTACCCATGTTGCCACTGAATTTGTTAAATACGCTACGTACATCAGCAACGGTACGTGTGGTATTGTCTGTAAGGGTATCAACGAAGATAGCTACTCCGTGAGGGCCATATCCTTCGTAGGTAACAGACTTGTAGTCGCTCTGGTCTTTACCCATAGCATTCTTGATGGCACGCTCTATGTTGTCTTTAGGCATGTTCTCGCGTTTGCAGACAGCGATAATAGAACGTAGTGCGGGATTATTCTCGGGTTCTGGACCAGCTGCCTTAACAGCAATGGCAATCTGCTTACCCAGACGTGTAAATGTCTTGGCCATGTGGCCCCATCTCTTAAGCTTTGTAGCTTTACGATATTCAAATGCTCTTCCCATATTGTTTAATTCAAAATTTTTAATTCATATTTCATAATTGTTATCTCAGCTCAGCCTTCAGTTGGGTAGTGAGGTTGTTGATGAGTTTCTGCATGATGGCATCAATCTGCTTATCGTTCAGCGTCTTCTCGTTATCCTGAAGGATAAAGTTGACAGCATATGACTTCTTGCCCTCGGGTAGCTTGTCGCCCTCGTATACATCAAAGAGTTTAACGCCTTTCAGGAGTTTCTTCTCTGTCTGATATGCTATCTTCTCAATTTCAACAAATTCAACGTTTTCATCAAGAAGAAGGGCGAGATCTCGGCTAACTGCCGGGAATTTACTTATCTCGGTGTAGGTTACAGACTGGTTCTTGATAGTCTTCATAAGTTGCTTCCAACGTAGGTCGGCAAAATAAACAGGAGCTGAGATGCCGAAGCTCTTAAGAATCTTGTGATTTACTATACCCATCTCAATGAGCACTTTGCCACCACGGTTCTGAATCTGAATGCTCTTGTCGTAGATGTCTGCATTACCTTCGGCAAAGACAAGCTGGCCAAATGAAACGCCTAAACGACTAATGATATTCATCACATAAGCTTTCAATTCATAGAATGAGCTGTCCTCATCGGCATGAGCCCAGCTACCACTGACACGTTTGCCCGTAACCCAGAGACCAAGGTGATAATCTTCGGAATATGCATCAAGGACATGTTTGATGACTTCTGGATCACGACTGCTGCTGACACCAGGAATAATATCGGAACAACGTTTCTCAGCCTGGAACTTGTAACAGTTACCAAACTCAAAGAATTTTAGGTCGGTATTTCTATAGTTGGTATTACGTGCTATACTCTCCAAACCGCCAAAAAGTAAGGTTTGACGAAGTGAGTTCAGGTCTTGACTTAATGGATTAAGAAGCTTGACAAGATTCTCACTCTTATAGCTTTCCAAACTATCATAGTAAGCACCACGCTGCAAGCTGTTATTCAGAATCTCACGGAATCCAGCACCAACCAGCTGCTCGCCGACAAGATTCTGCAACTTATGACTCTTATCGGGATCGCCCTTCACAGAAAGACTGCTCTTGAGTGTCGTTGGAATCTCAATATTGTTGTAGCCATAGATACGCAGGATGTCCTCAACAACATCGCAGGGACGCTGAACATCTACACGATATGCAGGAACAACAAGTTCAAGCCCTTCAGCCGTCTCGCTCTGAATCTTCATCTCCAAACTGGTAACGATGCTCTTAATGGTCTCGGCAGGTAAATGTTTGCCAATAAGTGCATCAACATAACTATATTTAAGAGATACGTTGAAGTCGGGTAGGGGATTAGGATAAACATCTACAATTTGCATGCTAACCTTTGCACCAGCCAGTTCCTTTGCAAGAATTGCAGCCTGCTTAAGGGCATAAATCTGTCCGTTGGGATCAATACCGCGCTCAAAACGGAAGCTTGCATCAGTGCTGAGACCATGACGGCGTGCACTCTTTCTGATCCAAGTAGGATTGAAGTAGGCACTCTCAAGCAACACATTAACGGTGCTGTCATAGGTTCCACTTCCCTTACCACCGAATACGCCGGCAATACACATGGGCTCCTGGGCATTGCATATAGCAAGATCGCGGTCTGAGAGTTTGTGCTCCTCGCCATCAAGGGTTATGAATGGTGTGCCCTCGGGCATGGTCTTAACAATAACCTTCTTGCCAAGAATCATATCTGCATCAAAGCAATGCAAGGGTTGTCCGTATGCCATCATGATGTAGTTGGTAATATCAACAATATTGTTGATGGGGCGTAAGCCAATAACACGCAGTTTGTTCTGCAACCATTCAGGGCTTTCCTTCACCTGACAACCTGTGAGTGAAACAGCGCAATAACGAGGACATGCCTCTGTGTTTTCCACCTCAATGCTGATGGGTAACGTATCATCATCAACCATGAAATCGTCGCAAGTAGGACGTTTCAAGCTGGTTTTGTAGCCATTCTGAATGAGCCATGCATAGAGGTCACGTGCCACACCATAGTGACTGCAGGCATCTGCACGGTTGGGAGTGATATCTACTTCGATAATGTAATCACTCTCTATGTTGTAGTATTTGGCCGCAGGTGTTCCGACAACAGCATCCTCAGGAAGAACGATAATACCGCTATGGTCTGTACCTATTCCTATTTCGTCCTCAGCACATATCATACCTAAACTTTCTACGCCACGTAACTTGCTGCGTTTTATAGTAAAGCACTCATCACCATCATACAATTTGGTACCAACTACAGCTACAATAACCTTCTGACCTGCAGCAACATTAGGTGCACCACAGACAATTTGCAAAGGCTCACCCTGTGCAACATCAACAGTGCAGACATGCATATGGTCGCTATTGGGATGTGCCTCACATGTAAGAACTTTACCAATCCAGAGACCTTCCAGACCTCCTTTTATGCTCTGAACTTCCTCAACGCCTTCAACCTCCAAGCCTGCACTGGTGAGTGCATCTGCAACCTGCTGTGCCGTGAGGTCTGTTTCGACGTATTCACGAAGCCATTTATAAGATATATTCATTGTTAATTAAAGAGTTTTTTGAGTTGCAAAATTACAAATAATTCGGCACACAAACAAAAGATAGATTTGTTTTCTGCAATAAAATCATTTTGTCATGGACCAACCCAGCTTTAGACCTTTATAATTACCAAGCAAAGAAGATAATGTGGTATTACTAAGGGACGAATTGCTGAGGGTGCTGATGAGTGAAAGTGCCTTGCTTGAATCAAAGAGCAGATAAAGCTCATTACCATTCTTGCAAGCTGTACACTTGACGGATCCTACGCCAAAGGCACCAGTAACAGTAAGGCGGTTTGAAGATGTATCAAACTTGTATGTGCCAGGATAAGTGCGCGAACCATACGAGAAACTACAAGTATTGTCCTCTTTGAAAGTTAACGACGTCTTTCCTTGCGTAAACCCGAGGTTTGCTAATTGTTGACCAAGCGTACTTTCTATTTTGTCTGCAGCAATATCTGAGCCAATTTTAGCCAAGATATTCTCACTTTCGAAGATAACTTTTGGTGAAGAATAAGTCCAAGTGCCAATAATATTATCCTTGCTGATAGTGTTGCCAAACATTAGATAAGAAAGCACTTTTCCTAATAAATCTGTAGTTGTCATAGAAGTGTTTCCTGCCAATGCATTTGTAAGGAGAGAATTGGCATCAGTTTTTGTATCTTTCTGATAATTGACTGCTTTACAAGAGCAAATAATAATACTAAACAGAAGTACAGATAAAACAGATAAATTCTTTTTCATATTATTTATTTTTAATTGTTTCAAAAATGTTTCTAAACGAGGTAGGGAAGGGGGTGTCAAATGTCATGGGCTCCCCAGTACGAGGATGATAGAAATTAAGTCGATAAGCGTGAAGGGCCAAGCGACCTATGGGATTACGTCCGTTTCCGTATTTTGTATCACCAGCGACAGGAAAACCAAGGTCGCTCATATGTACACGAATCTGATTCTTTCGACCTGTTTCTAGTCGAATCTCCACCAGACTGTAGTCTTTATTCTTTTGTAACAAATGATAATGTGTAATAGCTTCCTTTCCGCCATTATCGATAGGACTGCTATAAGTAACAAATGCCTTATTGTCTTTAAGCCATGAATGTATGGTACCACCTTCCTGTTCCATGCTGCCACAGAGAACAGCCACATAACGGCGATCATATACTATGTCATGCCAGTTGTTTTCAAGAATTTGTTCCATCTCAATGCTTTTGGCATAAATCATCAAACCTGACGTCTCTCTATCCAAACGATGAACAACATGTGACGTACATTTAAAGTGACGCTTATGGAAATATTCATCAAGAACAGATTTCACACAAAATTGATTAGGTGAGGATGCCATACTGAGAATACCTGGTTGTTTTTCAATAACCACAATATCCTTATCTTCATAAACAATCTTTATATGTTTGCTTATAAGTTCTGTGCTGCGCTTATGTCGTGAGATTCTAACCATCTGACCGACAGAAAGCATATAATTATATTGTGTAACCAGCTTACGGTCTACGGTAACAGCATGTCCGGTAAGCAAATCCTTTACACGATTTCTGCTTATGCCAGACATCTGCTTTAACATGAATTCCATCAATTCCTGTGGTTCCCTGACTGGTAATTCAATGTATTTCTGTGCTGCGTATTCTGCTCCTGTAATATTTCTGCCCATCAAAAACCGTAATCGCGATTATGTTTACAAACTCATTCTCTATTTATGATTCTTCAATCTCCTCTTCTTGAAGTTCTTCTTCTTTCTCTTGTATGGTAAAAGCCTCTAGGTCTTGTACGGTTCCATTGAAAATGTTGCAATCAACAAAACCTTTTATTCCATCAACTTTGCCACAATCTGTATGCTGCCACATTACCCAGTCACCTTTATATTCAAGTTTATTTATATAATAATGTGCAATCCAATATGGATATTTATTAAACACTGAATCATTTAGATAATCTTTCTTGAACTTGTAGCTTGTATATAAGATTGGCTTTACACCATATTTCTTCTCAACAATATCAAGCCATTTCTTAACATCTTTCTGAAGTTGTAGCTTTGTGAGGTTTCCTGTTTTCTCTATATCGAGAACTGGAGGCAAATCTCCAGGAACAAGATGTACCTGATGCAAATAGAAATTTGCTTGTAATGTAGCATCTACGCCAGGAACGAAAAAGTGATAAGCTCCTCGAATAAAGTCATTCTCTTTTGCCTGAAAAAAATTATCATTAAAATCATCGTCAAAGAGATTGCTTCCTTCTGTAGCTTTTATGATGATGAAACGCACAGGGTCATTATTAAGCGAGGCGTTTCTAAGTTTTTCCCATTTAATATTATTCTGATAATGACTGATGTCAATACCTCTTACATTATAGCCCTCAGGATATTCCGGTTCACCATAAATGGCTTTCCACCTGAAACTATATGGGCTTACAAAAAAGTAATAAAAAAGACCTATGTATGCAACAGCAACCAGAATAATGCCTACCCAGATATATACAGCATAGCGTCCAAAAACAGAATTCTTACTTTTAGGTCTTCTGCTTTTTCCGCTTTTGGGACTCGATGAAACTGGTTTTTTGTTTATCGAACCGCCCCTTGTTCTTCTGGGTCTATAATTGCTAGCCAAAGCCTTTTTTAAGTAATCCCCCTCTCCTACTCTATAAAAGCAGAAGAGGGGAATTGTATGAAACTAATTATTTCTGTTCTAGAGCCAATGTCTTTGTGCACTGGTCGCAAACTTCAGAGGGACCCCAATATTGGATGGGACCTGGATATACATAGCAGGTATTCTTTGCCCACTCTTCGCGTTTGCTAGCGAAGAACTTGAAGGGGGCGCCATCCAACTCAACGAGAGCTTTACGGATTACGGGCTTCATAGCACCGTTACGACGTTCCATATTCATCATCATTGTGATGGGCACACCACCAGCAATCCATTCATCAGCAGGAGCTGTTGTATTCTTGATAACAGACATATAACCTGTCTTGCCATTGGCAATCAAGCGGCTGGCATTGAAACCAAGGCTATAGCAGTAGTCTGCATCATAGTTAGAAGGAGCTGCACAACGACCCTCGTAACCAAAGAAGTGGTGCTGGGCGCTGAACTTTCCATTATATTTGCCTTCTGCCTTCCAAGCAGCCAATTTAGTGGCAACCATAGCAGAAAGCAACTTCTCAGTCTCGATGAGAGAAACCTGAACGTTGCCGTGTGGATCACGGTCGAGGCAAAGCTGAAGTTCAACATCCTTGGGCAATGATTCCAAAACTGCCAGATTCTCAGGAGCAATATGTCCCTTTACAAAAGCAACCTGCTCGTCCTTTGAAGCAAACTCACGACTCTCACCTGTTGCAGGATCTGTCAATACCTCATTCAACTCAGCAATTAGCTTCTTGATTGCGGGAATGAACTCAATAAGACCTTCAGGAATCAATACTGTACCAAAGTTGTTACCTTCTGCAGCACGGGCAGCAACAATCTTAGCCAAATATGTTACTACATCATCAAGGGACATCTCCTTCTTCTCAACTTCCTCAGAAATCAAACATGCATTAGGCTGTGTCTGCAAAGCACATTCAAGAGCGATGTGAGAAGCAGAACGTCCCATCAGTTTGATGAAGTGCCAGTATTTGCGGGCAGAGTTACAGTCGCGCTGAATGTTACCAATCAACTCGCTATAGGTCTTGCAAGCTGTATCAAAACCGAAACTGGTCTCGATCTGCTCGTTCTTCAAGTCGCCGTCAATGGTTTTAGGACAACCAATTACCTGAACACCATACTTCTTAGCTGCATAATACTCAGCCAGGACACAAGCGTTGGTATTTGAGTCGTCACCACCAATAATAACCAAAGCTTTGATACCAAGCTTACGTAGAATCTCTATACCGCTTTCAAACTGAGCTTCTTTTTCCAGTTTTGTACGACCGGAACCAATGATGTCAAAACCACCAGTGTTACGATATTCATCGATGAAAGCATCAGTAAACTCAACATACTTATGGTCAACCAAACCACCAGGTCCCATCAGGAAACCATACAACTTACAGTTAGGGTTCAGTGACTTAACGCCGTCATAGAGACCGCTTATAACATTGTAACCGCCGGGAGCCTGACCACCACTGAGGATGATACCAACGTTAAAGGGCTCAAGAGCTTTCTGTTCACCTGCCTCGAAAGTAATAACAGGCATACCATAGGTATTGGGGAACATGGCCTTAATTTCATCCTGATTACCAACACTCTGAGTGGCTGCACCCTCAACAGCAACTACAGGACCCTGCAGAGCCTTGGGGAGCTTAGGCTGATAGGCAGCACGAGCCACCTGTAATGCGCTTTTTTCCATAACTCGATAAACTTTCTTTAATGTTATTTTGTTCTATATTCACTTTTCGCAGCGCAAAATTACAAAAAGTAGAGGAAATAAAGAAGGAATGTACAATTTTTCTCCTTTTTTATTAAAAATAAACATTTGCATAATTGAGGTTTGAAGATTTTTTCATATCTTTGCTTTGTAACTTACCAGATTGTTTTTTTGTATTATGAAAAGAAGAGAGATTAAAAAAGACATTAATTCGTTGTGTGGCGACTTGTTCGCTGAGTGTGTAGCTTTACTTCATTACAAGAATAAGCCAGACACTAAGGACGTTGAAAATGTTATGCTTACCATTCTGAACATGCAGGACGATATGATAAGCAGACTTTCACACGTTGAACCTGGCAGCACAAAGCTTTTCTTTAAGAAATTACGCGAGGAACTATTGGCTCGTACAGAAGAGATTGTTGAGCAAATAAAGGCGTTGGCTTAATAAATGATATGCTTCAAAAATTAAGCAGGAAGATCTTATTTGACTGGTTGGGATTCCGCGAGATTGTAACAGAACCCCTGCCGGATAAGTGTGTCATTGCTTTGGCACCACATACCAGCAACTGGGATTTTATCATTGGCAGACTATATACAACAGCTATTGGCGAGACAAACCATTTTTTAATGAAAAAGGAATGGTTCTTCTGGCCTTTGGGAATCATTATGCGACGTATGGGCGGAATTCCTGTCCATCGTAACAAGAAAATGAATGTAACAGATTCCGTTGCTGAACAGGCCAGGAAAGCTGACACATTCAGGGTTTGTGTAACTCCAGAGGGAACACGTAAGGCAAATGCTGATTGGAAGAAAGGGTTCTACTACATTGCTTTGAAGGCAGACATCCCAATCCTGTTATATGGGCTTGATTTTAAGACAAAATCTATTGTTTGTACCAAAACGCTCATTCCAAATGGGGATATAGATAATCAGCTACAGGAAATCAAGGATTACTTCCGTAGTTTTACTGGCAAACATCCAAAACAATTTGCATTATAGTTATGTTTTTCAGGGGTTTTGTTGTTTCACTTCTTCTTTTCTTTCTTTGTCTTGCAGATTGCAATGCTCAGCGTAGACGAAACGAGAAGACTCCTTTGGCTATTTATTTTGAGAATTATCAAAACCCCAACTTTTCGTCTGCTGAAAAAATAAAGATTGAAGACCTGGATATCAATAATGAGGAGAAAAGATATGCAGTCTATCTGAATGAGGCATTTAAATCCCAACCGTTTACCCCCACTTTGGTTCAACGCATATACGAGGATGTTCGCAGAACTTTAGGAGCACCCTATAACACGTATCAGATTGTCATATATGCTCAGGATACTCCCATCGAACAACTGATTCCCATCAATCTCCTTTCTGAGCGTGACAGTTTAAGGACATACGTAAAAAACCCATACAAAGGAAACGCCTGGGTCACTCCCGTCAATCTCCCCTACTCCACAGATAAAGGATTAAAGGGAAGACATTTGTGTGTCTGGGCCAGCCACGGAAAATACTATAATGTTAAGAATGGAGAATGGATCTTCCAACGCCCGTATCTGTATTGCACCACAGAGGATTTGTTCACACAAAGCATTGTAGTTCCATACCTGATTCCCATGTTGGAGAATTCTGGTGCGATAGTATTCACTCCACGCGAGAGAGACTGGCAGAAAAACGAGGTGATTGTTGATAATGACATGAACGACGCAGAAGGCTCTTATGCTGAGAATCATACAAAATTTGAATGGGAAGGCAGTACACCAGGCTATTGTAAGACACATCCTGTTTATGCTGACAAACAAAACCCTTTCACAGAAGGTTCATACAGATTTGTTGAAGCAACTTCAAACAAACGGCAACTAAGCTCGGCTATATGGATTCCAGAAATCAAGGAAAGCGGAGACTATGCTGTCTACGTTTCCTATAAGACTTTACCAAATAGTGTAAGTGATGCCAATTATACCGTTGTACATCAGGGTGTTGCGACAAGCTATAAAGTAAATCAACAGATGGGTGGCGGAACATGGGTTTACCTCGGAACCTTCCACTTTGAGAAAGGAAGAAACAACCAGAACTGCATATATCTCACCAACCATAGTTCATACCGTGGAGTCGTAACGGCTGATGCTGTCAGGCTGGGTGGCGGAATAAGTAACATTGTCAGAAGTGACACTTTGATGAATAATCCTATGCGGAGTGGTCTGCCACGTTGTCTTGAGGGAGCACGTTATACGGCACAATGGTCAGGATTCCCTTATGAGGTGTATTCGAGAGACGGGACAGATGATTATTCAGATGACATCAGGGTACGTTCCTATGTTCAGAATTACTTGGCTCGTGGAAGTGCCTATTTGCCTGGCGACAGTGGCCTCTGTGTTCCTCTTGAACTGAGTCTGGCAGTTCATAGTGATGCGGGATATAGAAAAGACTATTCCTATATTGGCACCCTTGGCATTTACACTACGGGCTATTATGATAACATTACAGGTGCCGGTCTTTCAAGACTTACAAGTCGAGATCTGGCAGATATGGTAATGACACAGGTTACCAACGACCTTTCTCTTACGTATGGACGCTGGAACCGCAGACAGTTGTACGACAAGAATTATGGCGAATCACGCGACCCTCAGGTTCCTGCCATGATTCTCGAGATGTTGAGTCACCAGAATTGGCAGGATATGCGTTTGGCGCATGATCCTACATTCAAGTTCACTATGGCAAGGGCTATCTACAAAGGTGTTTTGAAATATGTTAATGCCGTGCATCAAAATGCAGACTTTATGATTCAACCCCTTCCCGTAAAGAATCTATCTGCAATTATCTCCACACAAAGCAATGAGGTTCGGCTGAGTTGGGCTCCCACCGAAGATAAGTTGGAACCGTCAGCACAACCTACGCACTACATTATTTATACAAGCGCTGGAAGCAAGGGGTATGACAATGGAATACTGGTTGCTGCCAGCGAGACGTCTGTTACCTTATCATTAGAACCTAAGGTGCTGTATCGTTTTAAAGTCTGTGCAGTAAACGAGGGTGGTAAGAGTATGTCGAACCAAGAGGTTTGTGCTTACTACAGTTCATCAGAAAGCAGAAACATTCTCATGGTAGATGGCTTTCAACGCTTAGCCGGACCACTTCCCGTCGACAATGATTCACTACGCGGATTCCGCTTAGATCTTGACCCAGGCATCATAGATGTTAAATCACCCGTATATTGCGGATATCAGTATTTGTTCAGTAAGGATTCATGGAATAGTATTGGCGAAAGCGGTAATGAATTTGAAGGCATGATTCTGGCTGGCAATACACATGATTACTGTTCACAATATGCGATGGATGTTATTTCCAGTGGAATGGATTATAACATAAGCAGTTGCGTTTCTTCGTCCCTGCCGACACTGAACACCTCATCATTCCAACTGATAAATCTAATCTTTGGAGCACAAAAACAAGACGGATATAGTCTATGTACATACAAAACCTTCACGCCGGAATTAATGAATGCCGTCTCTTCGTATGCGGCTCAAGGCGGAAACCTTATGCTTAGTGGCGCATTTATAGGGGCAGACATGCAAACACCTGCAGAACGGATGTTTACCAGCAACGTGTTTAAGTTTAATTATGAACTGTCGTTGCCTTTAGACAGCATAAGTAGTATCGATGGTATGAATACAAGTGTTCAGGTGTACCATAGTCCTAACGAGATTCATTATTGGGTCAGAACGGCTGATGTGTTACGTGGTACAGAGGGCTCCTTCTGTACAATGCTCTACAAACAGACGGATTTGCCGTCAGCAATTGCATACCAAGGAACCGACAGAAGGTCGCTTTCTTTTGGATTTCCCCTAGAGTGTATCATGGATGAGAATGTGCGCAGGAATATTATTGCTGCTTCCATCCAATTTTTGTTAAGTAACAACTAAAATAAAGTATATATGTATAAGATAATATGTAACATGAAAGCTTCTCGAACAATAGACATCTCCGAGAAGCAACTACAGACAATTGAAAAGTATTCGCTTTTCAACGAATTGTTAGATAGTAACGGTATCGTCGACGAGAGCGTGTTGGATAAGCTAAGACTCAACGTCCGTTCCATTCTTGACTCTAATTCTTCAGATTCAGATTTACTGGATTTGTGCCAGAATGTAATATTCCATAACAATATGAAGTGCTTTGGACTCCATCAGTTGATATTGCTGTATATCGACTGGGAAAAAGAGCAGCTGGACGCACTTAAACCAACATTAAAAGAAGGTCTGGCCGAGGAGTAACGGGATTAATGGAGTACAAGTTGTCTGACTGGCTTCCCACAACCCGTAAAGAGATGGATCTTCGCGGGTGGGATTGTGCTGACGTGATATTGTTCAGCGCTGATGCCTACGTGGACCATCCTTCCTTCGGAGCAGCTGTTATTGGCAGATTGTTGGAAGCTGAAGGACTACGTGTTTGCATTGTACCACAGCCCGACTGGCATGGCGACTTTCGTGATTTCAAGAAACTGGGCAGACCAAGGCTTTGGTTTGGCATTGCACCAGGCTGCATGGACAGCATGGTTAACAAATATACGGCAGCCAGACGTCTTAGGAGCGAGGACGCTTACAGTCCTGACGGGCGTCACGACCTCAGGCCGGAATATCCAACCATTGTCTATTCCAAAATCCTCAGGCAACTTTATCCAGATGTTCCCATTGTGTTGGGTGGCATTGAGGCCAGTTTGCGCAGAGTCATGCATTACGACTACTGGAAGGAACGCTTTATGCCCAGTATCCTCATAGACAGCGAGGCAGACATTATCACCTATGGAATGGGCGAAAAACCCACATTGCAGCTTTCAAATATATTGTCGGAAGCATTGGTCGATTATCACCCTGCACTCTTTTACGATGAAAATGGCGAATCATATATAACGCGAGATACTTTCCGCGATGTCATTCAAAGGCAAAACAATGTTCCGCAAACAGTTTCCTTATATGATTATCAGGAAATACCAGGAGGCATACAAAAAGATGATATCGTGCTGCACAGCTACGAGGATTGTTTGTCTAACCTCAAACTGCATGCCGAGAACTTCCGTCATGTCGAGGAAGAAAGCAACAAGCTGAAAGCTCAGCGCTTACTGCAGGAAACAAGAGGGAAATGGGTTGTTGTAAATCCTCCCTTTCCTCCTTTAACTCAGGAAGAATTGGATCATAGCTTCGACCTCCCCTATACTCGTCTACCCCATCCCAAATATAATGGTAAGCGGATTCCTGCATACGACATGATTAAGTTCAGTGTTAACTTACATCGTGGCTGTTTTGGCGGATGTGCATTCTGTACCATTAGCGCACATCAGGGCAAGTTTATCATGAGTCGTTCCAAGGAGAGCATACTTAGAGAGGTTCGTCAGATTGCCACACAACCAGATTTCAAAGGTTACCTTAGCGACTTGGGCGGGCCAAGTGCCAATATGTATATGATGCATGGCAAAAATCTAAAAGCCTGTGCTGCCTGTAAACGCCCTTCGTGTATTCACCCTCAGATTTGTCCTAATCTGAACGGTGACCACAGGCCGCTTCTCGATATTTACCGCGAAGTGGATAAGATCCCCAATATAAAGAAAAGTTTTATAGGCAGTGGTGTAAGATACGACCTTTTGCTGCACGACTGGAAAGATGAGACATTGAACCGAGCTGCCAGAGAATATACACGCGAACTGATTGTAAATCATGTTAGCGGTAGATTGAAGGTCGCACCTGAGCATACCTCTGATCATGTGCTTGAAATTATGCGTAAACCTTCCTTCCGCCTGTTTCATCAGTTCAAGAAGGTGTTCGATGACATTTGCCGAAAGGAACGTCTGCACCAACAGATTATACCTTATTTTATAAGTAGTCATCCTGGGTGTCATGCACAAGATATGGCAGAACTGGCTATTGAGACCAAGAACATGGACTTTCAGTTAGAGCAGGTTCAGGATTTCACCCCTACTCCTCTTACTGTAGCTACAACTTGTTGGGCAACAGGCTATCACCCATATACATTAGAGCCCATTTTCTCGGCTAAAACGCCAAAAGACAAGCAGCAACAACGCATGTTCTTCTTCTGGTACAAGAAGGAGGAACGTCGTAATATCGAGCAATATCTTAAACAAATTAAACGTCTGGATTTAATTAAGCGGTTGTTTAGATAACGAAAACCAAAACGATAACCAAAAAAAAACGGTAAACAATAAACTAAAATATAAGATTATGACAGAATGGTTTGAATGTAAAGTTAAATACGATAAGACCACGGAAGATGGTCTCATCAAGACAACAACAGAAACATATTTGGTAGATGCCATCAGTTTTACTGAGGCAGAAAAGCGCTTTATCGAGGAGATTGAGCCTTTTATGTCTGGTGAATTTGTTGTTACTGACATCAAGAGAGCTCGTCTGGCCGAGGTGCTGGAAAGCGAGGATCTGACAGACGATAAATGGTTCAAGGCCCGTGTGGCATATATCACGCTTGATGAGAAGAAAGGTACAGAGAAACGCGCTGTTCAATCAACATTGATTCAGGCAAAGGATTTCCGTGTTGCTCTGAAGAACCTCGATAAAGGTATGCAGGGAACACTCGGTGATTGGGAAATAGTTTCAATAACCGAAACAAAGATAATGGACATATTCAAAACAACAGCAGATGAAGACCCCGTCGCAGATAATCAAGGAGATTAAGCAAACACTCCCAGCTGACGTCAAGCTGGTAGCGGTAAGCAAGTTTCATCCTGTAAGCATGATAGAAGATGCTTATGCAGGCGGACAAAGGTTGTTTGCCGAGAATCATGTGCAAGAACTACAGCAAAAACATGAAGTGCTGCCCAACGATATTGAGTGGCACTTCATTGGCCATCTTCAAACAAATAAGGTTAAGTATATTGCTCCCTATGTACATCTTATTCATGCTGTTGATACGCACAAGTTGTTGGTTGAGATAAACAAACAGGCTCAAAAGAATAATCGCGTTATAGACTGTTTGCTCGAACTGCACGTAGCCCAGGAAGAGACCAAGTTTGGATTTTCTGCCGATGAAATGTACGATTATGTAAGGCAAGGCGAATGGCGCCAGTTGGAAAACGTACGTATATGCGGCTTGATGTGTATGGCCAGTAATGTGGAGGATGAGTCTCAGATTGCCAACGAATTCCAACAGGCAGAAAATCTTTTTAAAAGACTCAAGCAGGATTTCTTTGCCCAAGAGGACTCCTTCTCAATACGTTCATGGGGTATGAGCGACGACTATCCAATAGCTATTAAATATGGTAGTAATATGATTCGTGTGGGCAGTAGAATCTTTGGTCCTCGCGTATATTAATTTCACATTTTCTTTAATTTTGTGCAAAAATTACGGTCTTTTCTTGCAAAAACGGTAAAATTACCCTACCTTTGTGCACACATTTAAAGAATTTGTGCAAATGGAGCAGATAGTAGTACCCTCATATAATCAGATCATTCAAGAATCAATCCAAAAGTATTGGGAACGTGATTCGATGTCTGATTATGGGTTATTTACATTTAAATATAAAGATGTAGCAGAGATTATAGAGAAATTTCATATTCTCTATTCGGAGCTTGGTATTCAGAAAGGAGATAAAATTGCAATATGTGGCCGAAACCTGAGTCGTTGGGGAGCCGCATTTTTCAGTATAATTACATACGGAGCTGTTGCAGTTCCAGTCTTACACGAGTTCCACCCTTCTCAGATACATGATATTGTAAATCATAGTGAAGCCAAGTTACTTCTTGTTGGTGATAAGGTTTGGCCGGGACTCACAGCCAGTGAGATGCCCAACCTGGAAGGTATCATATCTTTGGCAGACTATAGCATATTAAATAGTAATACAGATAAGTTTGCGCAGGCTTACGAAGCTGTCAGCAAGATATATGCACAGAAATACCCTAACGGTATTCAGCCTTCCGACCTTAATTATCATCGTGATGAGGCTGAAGAGTTGGCTATCATCAATTACACCAGCGGTACAACAAGCAACAGTAAGGGTGTAATGCTGCCCTATCGCGCCCTATGGAGCAATTACGATTTTGCAGTACATGTGCTGGGTCATATCATCAAGCCTGGTGACAATGTCCTTTCCATGCTTCCTATGGCACACATGTATGGTATGGCATTCGAGTTCACATTTGAGTTCATCTCATGTGTACATGTTCACTTCCTAACTAAAATGGCCTCTCCTACCGTGCTTTTGCAAGCATTAGCAGAAGTAAAGCCCATCATTTTGGTTGTTGTGCCTCTTATCATCGAAAAGGTTGTACGCAAAGCTGTCTTGCCAAAGATTCAAACGCCCAAGATGCGTATCCTTATGGAGATACCCGTCATCAACTGGATAATAAAGCGCAAAATACGCGATGGTCTGACCAAAGCATTGGGTGGTGATTTCTATGAGGTGATTATCGGTGGAGCTGCTTTAAACCAGGAGATAGAAAGCCTCCTGCACGACATTGGTTTCCGTTATACCGTAGGTTATGGTGCAACAGAATGTGCCCCCATTATAACCTACGAGGACTACAAGAAGATGGCTCCTGGCAGTTGTGGCAAGAATGTAATACACCAGGAACTGAAGATTCTCAGTCCTGACCCAGAACATATTCCTGGCGAGATTCTTACACGTGGCCTGAACGTTATGTTGGGCTATTATAAAAACGAGGAGGCAACAGAAGCAACCCTCGACAAGGATGGATGGTATCATACCGGCGACCTTGGTATAATGGACAAGAAAGGAAATGTGTTCATCAAGGGTCGCAGCAAAAACATGTTGCTTGGTGCAAATGGTCAGAATATCTACCCCGAGGAAATTGAGGATAAGCTTAGCAACATGAAGATGGTTGCCGAGTGTGTAGTCATTCAGAAAGGCGATAAGCTTGTTGGTTTGGTTTATCCCGACATGGATCAGGTTCAGGCTCAGCATCTAACAGAAGAGGCATTAGCAGATCTTATGGAGCAGAATCGCAAAGATGTGAATCCACTCCTACCCTCTTATGCCCAGCTTTCTGGCATCAAGATCATGAAGCAAGAGTTTGAGAAAACACCCAAGAAGAGTATTAAGCGTTTCCTTTACGCCAACGAAGAGGTGTAATCCACACGTTATCCCGTTTATTTATATAAGAAGCGGCGTATGCTCTTCTTGGGCGTCTTCTCGAATTCTTCGTATCGCAGTTCTATGGCCGACAGTTGACAGTAGCGTGGAAGATGTTCATTCACCTCATTGCAGATGGCTTTCAAGTCGAGCTGCTCACGTTTTTTACCATATATCCCTAAAATCCGCAACTATCATCCAATACACGATTAAGGGTAGATTTATGAGTCGTTAGTAGCAGCTTTCAGTAAAAAGCAACAGCACAACATCAATATGTAGCCACCATCCCCTTACCCCACGATGCGACTTGAGGT
>JAFXTC010000050.1 GCA_017525235.1 Bacteroidaceae bacterium
ATCTTGTCAACGATTGATAGTACTTCATAGGTAGCGGGCAATTATGGAAGCCATAGACTTGCGAGAATGTTCGAGGGCTGCATCCCTCAGTTCACGGTGAGCCTGCAGCTCTTCTGCAGTCGGCTGATCGTAACTGACAGCCTTTTGGACGAATAGCCCCGTTGCCAGCAATGCGGCCAACTTACGCCGTGCCAGGGCATTGCTCTGATTGTATTCTAACGTTATGGTACACATAATTACAACTATTTAATGATTATGGGTGCAAAGATACGATAAGTTTCCCAATCTTCCATGCTTTTTTCAGAAAAAAGTGCTTGTCACATCTACATGGCTGAGGAATTCTTGCGGGAAGGCCTTCCAACACTTTTTGGGAAGCCAAGGAAAACGTGTTGGAAGGCCTTGTAAAAAACAGGGGGAAAATCAGGTTATTGAACCTTGACTTAACCTTGACTTAACCTTGACTTAACCTTGAGGTAACCTTGAATTAACCTTGAATTACTCTTGAGGCAAAACCTTACCTTAACCTTACGGTAACCTTAGGGTACTCCAAGGGAAAACTTGGCCTGAAGGTCGATGCCCTTTAGTATGACACTAGACACCCTCTAGTGTCATACTAAAAGGTGTCTAGTGTCGGGGTAAAATCACGTTCCTATTATATTAATAAAAATGGGGGATGCGTCAGAATGGCGCATCCCCCGAATAGGTTGATAATAACTTAGTCTCTATAATTCTTTATTTCTGGATGGACTTCTGGCCATTCTTGATGACGAGACCCTTATAGGAGGCGTCAACACGCTGACCTGCGAGGTTGTAGATCAGGCCGTTTCCATTATTCACAGCCTTCACTGGAACAATACCTAAAGTCTCTTCGGTACCAAGGGTAATGTTGTAAACATAGTACCAACCTGCATTAGAAACAGCGAGCTTGGTCTCAACGGTCTTGCCATTAGAGAAGTCGATACCTGAATCAGGATTGTTCCAAACCACCAGGTTCACCTTCTTACCATCGACAGACTCTTCATCGAAGCGGATATTGATACCCAGTTCATCTTCAATGGAGAAGCCCTCACCGTTAATAAAACCACCATCATTCCAACCCAAAATAGCACCGAAGGTCAATTTTGGCTCATCCTCTGGATCATCCGGATCTATCTTGGTATAAAGCTTAATACCATCACCGTCCTTCGGATTTGTCAAGAAGCTGAAGTCCTCAAGCTCGAATGCTGCAAGCATAGGTGTAGCATCGATAGTTGTAGCCACATCGTCTTCATCGGTGTTTACAGGCAACTGAAGATCTTCAGGTGTGCCGAGCGTACGGTCTGCAATGGTTACATTTTCCTCACCGAACGAGCAGTCTTCGAATACGAAGTAGTAGTTGTTGGCTTCCTGAAGTTGATAGCAGTCGAAAGTAATGGTCTGACAGTTACTAGCACCGCTAGGAACGGTATTACCCTTAGGTGCACCTAACTCAAACTTTGTCCATTCTGTGGTAACGGGGAAATCACTTGTTCCTCCAAACGTGTCATAGCCAACATACTGAGTAGGCAGTGAATGTGCCTGTGTTCCAAGTGAAGCTTCTTTGTCTGCTTTAACCCAGAATACGAACTTATAAGGCTCACCTGCCTTCATCTTGTGCAAGGTAGATACAAAGAACTGAGACGAATATCTTGCAGGAGCAGAAGTACCGATTAAACCGCCATCTGACCAATAATATGTGGTACTGTCTTTCATCAGGACATTACCATCCTCATCCTTCTGCTCGTTGCCATCAGCGTCAAGATCCGGTATCTGGACAGTAGTAGAATAATGGTCCAGGGTAGGAACCTTCACTGCATAGGGGAACTGGGCATCGCCTGTTTCTACGATAGGCGCCTTAATTAATTTATTTTTTTGAGTCTCCGGATCACGAACCTGAATCATAAAATTAGAGATAGACACATCAATTGTATCACCTTCAGCCCTAGCATATCTAATATCACCGATAGGATCGTCGGAGTTCACACCCTTTCTCATGAAGTTAATCCATGAAACCGCACCTTGCTCAGGAACGTCTCTGATATCTACTTTAATATTATCGAGATAAACAACATTTCCTTCATAGGGAGAATGAGTCATGTTTAAAGCAATGCACTGGAAGTTACCCTCTGGTGATGCGTCGTGAGAAACGACATCAATTTTAGTGTATGGTTTGGCTGCCCATTCAGTAGTATAAGAAAGGGTGTTTCCGCCATCATCTGCATTCGGGAACAGCTGATAATAAATATAATTCTGCGGATACGCATGTGTCTGGAACTGGAAGCTACCATCCTTCTCGCCCTTTACATTTGCTCTGAAACGGATCTGCTTACCTTCTGGAATAGGCTCTTTAAAGTAAATAAAGAACTGTGTATCCCAGCTAATCAGATGGGTAGGAGTTCCTCCCCAGCCACCTTCAGTTTGATATTCTCCTTCCTCCTGAGCCTGAGCGTCACTACGGACAATAACCTTGATACAATGGTTTGTGGGATCAGCAGGATCCTCTACAACTCTCACAGGACCACGGTTAATACCATGACTTTCAGAACACTCGAAGAACTCCATGTTTGGATCTTCAAAACCATTCTCCATATCTTGATTGAAGATGGTTGTCCATGTCTTCTGTCCGAAGGCACTGCCTGCGAACAAAGCACCAATTAAAAGAGTAAATAGTTTCCTCATAAGTTGATAATTTAATAAATTAGATAACTGTTATAATATATAAATAATGTGTAAACACGTATTGCATATTAACATATCAGACATTCGAATTCGGTACAATTCTTTTTCTTTTTGTCTTATCAGGTGCAAAAGTACAGCCTTTTTAGGAAATAGACATTGCGAAATGTAACACGGATGTTACGAAATGTAACCTGAAAAGAATTTGATAGTTTTTCTTAAACGGTATTATAAAATAATACATAACTTTGCATACGTTTAAAAAATTAAGCTAAATTCTAGCAAAAACTTATAATCAACAAAAATAAAAACCAAAAAAAGTTTTATGAAACAGAAACAAATCTCAAAACAACGGCATCAGCTGGCCATTGCGGCCTTAGGCCTGTTGGTAGGGACCTCGGTTCTGCAAGGTTGTAAAGACGACAACGTGCTGACCGGACAGCCATCATGGCTGGGCAACTCTATCTACGAGCGCTTGGAGGAAGACGGCCAGTACAAGACGATGCTGCGGTTGATTGATGACCTGGGCCAGCACGAGGTGCTCAGCCACACAGGTTCAAAAACGCTGTTTGCTGCCAACGACTCGGCTTTCCAAGCTTGGTTTGCAAAGAACAACTGGGGCGTAACCAGCTACGAGCGTCTTTCTTTGTCGCAGAAGAAACTGCTGCTCAACAACTCGATGGTCAACAACGCCTATCTGATCGAGTTATTGTCGAATGGTAAGCCTACAGGTGAAGACAACCATCCCGAGGAAGGTCGCACCATGCGTCGTGAAACGGCAACCAGCATCTTCGACTCTGTGCAGATCATGAAGCCCAGTCAGATGCCCAACACAGAAGTATGGGCCAGATTCAAGGACAAAGGCAGAAGCATTCCCATCTTGAGGGATGACAGTCCATCGCCGATGATCCACTTCCTACCCGCTTTCATGAGGTATAACAAGATGACGAATACCGATCTGGATGTGCTGACCAACCATCAGGCCAACGATATCAAAGAGGCCTGGGTAAACGGCAAGAAAGTCATTGAGCGCGACATCACTTGTAAGAACGGTTATATCCAGAAGGTAAACGGTGTGTTTGAGTCGTCGCCCAACATGGCGGAGATTATCCACCAGCATCCGAAGATGTCGCATTGGGCTGAACTGATGGACCGTTTCTGTGCACCTTACTACAGCGCAGAGGGCACCAAAGAGTACAACCGACTCTATAACAATCAGGACTCCGTCTATGTGCTCCGCTACTACAGCGACTATTCCGGCGACGGTCAGAACACCATGACGCCTGATGGTAAGGCCATCAGTGCCAAATTGCCGTTCGACCCGGGC
>JAFXTC010000051.1 GCA_017525235.1 Bacteroidaceae bacterium
TAACATATTGAACAAACCCTCCCGAAGAGCAGCGTATAAGCATTACTCTTTGTCCTAAATATATAATATATAATATAAACATATTTTATCACCTTGTAAGGGCAACAAATGAGTTTTGCAAATGAAACGGTGACACGGTGCAACGGTGTGACATTTCTCACTTTTTCTTCCTTTGTTTCAAATTTTTATATATCTTTGCATTGCAAATTGTAAACAAGAAGAATTATGGAAGCAATTACTTTTAGTCCGGCTCAAGTTCATGTGTTCAATTTAGTATCACACATTAAGTCGGCTTTCGGTTTGGAAAAACTGAGAGAACAGCTTGCTGCCTTCTATGCGAAACAAGTTGATGATGAGATGGATGCTCTGTGGGAGAGTGGCCAGTTTGACGAGAATAAGTTGAAGGAACTTCGCGGTTCTCATTTCCGTACACCATACAACAAATAGCAGATGAATCCGGAGCAGATTATTTAGTGTCAGAGGACAACCATTTTAATGTCTTGCGGACAACGTCTTTCCCCAAAATTAATCTTGTTACTTTAGACGAATTTATGCAGTCGCACCTAATCAAATAGGCTTAAGACTTCACATTTTTTTCAATAACCTATAACCCATAACCTATAACCTTTCAAAAGTCTAACGCCTAAAGTCAAATTTATATTCCGTTAGTTCGTAAATTCGTACAAATACCCCGGTTCGGCATCAGGACATACAGAATCAGATTCTAGCTTGAGAAATGATTATTTATAAGATAATAATAAGATAAAGTGCGTTTTTGCGCTTTTTTTTCTTTATTTAAAGAAAAATCCATATCTTTGCAGAGTAATGTGTACTTAAAATAAAGATATGGACGGATTTAAGAATATAGAAATCAAGAATTTCAGGGGCATCGACCATCTGAAGATAGATGATTTTTCGCGTGTCAACGTGTTCTTGGGGCAAAACAACTCTGGTAAGAGCACAGTACTTGAGGCTATAGCATTAGCATTAGGAATGTCAAATCCTGATATGCCCCAAGCTGTCAATTCTCTTCGTTCACGAAAATCTTTTAGTAACTTTATTGACCTCAAGTATCTCTTTTATAATTTAGACACGTCCACCCCTCCTGAGATTACCATGGAGCAGGCTGATAGTTCAGTAAGGCATTTGAAGTTAGAACTCACCTATGTTTTTGACGAACAGGCAGAACCAACGAATGAGCCACTTCAGCAAACTGGAGCTGTAAAATATGTCAATACGCTGGAAATGAATTTTGGCATATCTTCAAGTGCTTCTAGACAACACTATAAAAGTTGGCTGCGAGTAAACCCTCAGGGGATTGTGGTAAATAGGAAATCAGCTGAAGGGTATATGGAATCTCTTAGAGGGTGGTTGATATCTGCTGATTTGATGTCTAACAATTTGGTTAATGATTTAACAGAATTGTTTAAGCGTAACCAGAAAGATATTATAATTTCTTTGCTTGGATTGTTTGATTCGAGAATTACAGGTATTGAGATTCTGAATGATGATGTTTATATTAAATTTGAAGGTGTATCCGAAATGCTGCCGTATCGAATGACTGGTGATGGTTTGCGTCGCTATTTGAATATTGTAGCATGTGCAGCAAATTCTATGACAACCATAATTATGTTAGACGAAATAGACAACGGCTTGCATTATTCTTCATACAAAAAACTATGGGAGGCCATATTTGCCCTAGCAACAAAAACAAATAAACAGGTCTTCGTGACAACCCACAGTAAGGAAACGCTTTATAAACTAAATGAAATGTTAGAAGATAACCCCAACTATCAGAAAGAATTGAGGTTATATACCATTGAGAAGACTTTAATGAAGGGGATTCAGGCATATAAATATACTTATGAGGGCCTGTCAGGAGCTTGTGAGAATGACATCGAAATTAGAAGTATCCTATGAAAAGATTCTTAATTATTGTTGAGGGTGAAGCCGACAAGAAGTTCTTCAGGGACTACTTCCATCATTTGTTCGATGAACAGCCTCCAAAAGACAGCATCATACATTCTGGCAAGGACAGTGATACTGGTGGTTATACCAAGTTAAAGTCTGAGGAGATTTTGCAAGCCATGCTTAAGAACACCAACCAAGGCGGTATGAACCTTGTTATATTCGATGCGGACGAGAACCTAGAGGCTCGTCGTAAAGAATTGCTTGCCATCAAAGAAGAGTTTGGTGTGGAATTTGAGTTATTCCTTCTGCCCAACAACAAAAATGCTGGTGAGTTAGAAGATATGTTGGAGCAGATTATAAACCCTAACAATCAGCCAGTGATGGATTGCTGGCAGACATACGAAGGTGAATTGGAAAAGGTGAGAATTCCCACAAAAACTCCTCCAACGCTGACTATCCCTGCTAAGAAGACCAAGATATATGCATACCTCGAAACTTTGTTAGGGAAGTCGAGAAGTCAGAAGAAACTGATTAAGGATGCAAACCGCAATTACGAGAATACCCAGCACTGGAATCTGGATGCAGAGTATCTGAAGCCGTTGAAGGAGTTTTTGGAGAGAAGTTTGGGATAAATGACAAAGATTGTAATTATGAAAATGGCTAAAGATAGAAATAACCAAATCGACATTGATCCTCAAATAAAATCAGATTATGATTTAATCATGAAGGATTGCCCAAAAATAATTTCATCAAAATGGGAGATGGTAGGGGAAAATTATAAGCAATTTTCTCTGTATAATGCTTATTATGAAACAAAGGTCTCTAATTGTATTGAATTATATAGGTTTTAAGATATGCCTAATTGGAGTAATATATTAGATCATGTTCAAGCATTATCTAATGAAGGAGCTGAACTTAATAAAATTAGAAGAGAGCATCTTGTTAAATATAGCCCGAGATATGAATAAATATGCTAAGGTTATAGATGAGCCAAACACAATTTGGTATGCTAAATATCTTGAAGTCCAGCAGGCAATAAAAGAAATGATAGATGTTGCGGAAGGTTTTGTACCCGAAAAAGAGTGGGAAGGTTTGGTCAATAACTTACGTGAAATGTATAGAGGAATGGGGAGTGCATATAGTGCAATGCGTCAGTTATATTCTTCTGTAAATAGACTGCCTAAAATATTTCAACCTTTGAATAATGCAAAGTTAAATGTTTGTAATAAGATAAAGAGTGTAATAACGAATTTGCAGGCAGGAAAGTCGTATTGTGAGGAAACGATTGAATATGTTGAAAACAAAATACATCCTATAGAAGAATGAACGAGCAAATATACTGAGCAAGTTATAGGTAAAGATATCTCAAAGCAGTTGAAGTTATATTATGACGAATAATAAAAAAGCCAAATACATTCAAATGGATGTTACTTATTATGGGAAGCATTTTCCGAGAATAATGTATTATTCAACAAAAGAGGAGGAGGCTAACTTCTATTATCTTAGGGAAGATTATGGACTTTGGTTTGGACCTGATTTAGATGGGCATTTTCCTATAAATGTTCATCTATTTTTCTTCGAAGGAAGATAGAATACAAATTGTGAATACTGCGAACGAGGCAAAGATGGCGAATGGGATCATTGTTTTGATTCTAACATATATTGCAAAAACATCAAGGTTAAATACATACGTTAGTTTATGAATACAGAAAAAACTCTTCGAATAGGTGATGTATCTGACAATGGACAGGTTACTATCGTAGATGAAGATAGATTGTGCTATCTTGTAAAATCTGTTAGCAAAGGAGCTACTGGTCTTCGAACTATTTCAAAACCATTGTTGAAAGAGTTTGTTGCATATATGAGGCAACATCCTAACGTTCCTGCAAATGAGGTTCGTTTCAAAATTTCTGGTCAAAGTGACATTGATAAGTACGAATATGGCTATGGTGCTACTATTAGTGTTATGGCTAATATGGTGTTGGGAAAGATGCCTATACAACACGAGACAAAAAGTTCGAAGCTCCATGATGTTAAATTCTCAACAAATGTTTATGGTTCTTTATATCGTCCCCACATTACAGCTATCAAATCCAAGCCCTTCCTTCTCTTGGCGGGAATATCGGGAACAGGAAAGAGTAGAATTGTTCGTGAGTTGGCTCGTGCTTGTTGGGATGAAGGATCTGAGGAATATGAAGCTCAGAAGCCACAAAACTTTGAGATGGTGCAAGTGAAACCGAACTGGCATGATTCGAGCGAGTTGATTGGATATGTGAGTCGTGTGAGTGGCAGTCCTGTTTTTGTGGCAGGGGATTTCCTGAAGTTTGTGGCTAAGGCTTGGGAGAATCCTGAAGTGCCGTATTTCCTGTGTTTAGATGAAATGAACTTGGCACCTGTGGAGCAGTATTTTGCTGAGTATCTGAGTGTGGTAGAGTCTCGCAAGTGCCAAGAGGATGGAACTATCACAACAGACCCGATTCTTGAAAAGAGCAAAGAGGACTGGTATCGTGTGCTGACGGCAGAGTTGACTGATAGTGAAGATGTCAGAAAGAGATTCCTCAATGAGGGTATCTGCATTCCCCAAAACCTCATCGTGGTGGGTACGGTGAATATGGATGAGACGACGTTCTCGTTCAGCCGGAAGGTGCTTGACCGTGCAATGACGATTGAGATGAACGAGGTAGATCTGTATGGTGGGTTGGATTCGCAATACGAAAAGATCGGCAAGTTGGAGGCTGGTAATCTGATTGGTACGGCTGTTGAGGGTGTGGATGTCTATCAGGATAATAAGGATGTCTGTGATACGGCTCTGAAGTATCTGGAGGCTGTGAATACAGAATTGGAGGGTACACCGTTTAAGGTGGCTTATCGTACCAGGAATGAGTTCCTGCTCTATGTGGTGAATAATCTGCTTTATAATAAGGACCAGGACGGAAACGATTTGGAGCCAAACTTCGTAATAGCCCGTGCACTTGACGAGATTACAAGTATGAAGATTTTGTCACGTATTGAGGGAGATTCTGATAAAATAGGCAATCTGTTAAGTAATCTTCAGAATGTCATCAAAGAACAACTGAAGGTGATATCTAATAAAGAGTATTCAGACAAGAAAGACGATGGAGAGAAAGAATATTCTGTTTCATTGGCAAAACTTGCAGAAATGGAGAAACGTCTGAAGAGCGGCTATACCAGTTTTTGGAGTTAAAATATAAAAAACACGGGTAAAAGTAGTAACGATACCACCTTTTAGGAAACATTTTCGACATAAAGACCATGGCTATGAGGTATTTGAATCTAAAAAAAGCATTGGAGGCGTGGAATGCTCTGCTGCCGCTCTCTGAAAAAGATAGGGAGCGACTGAGTCGTAGATTTACCGTTGACTTCAATTACAATAGTAACCATATAGAAGGTAACACGCTGACTTACGGACAGACAGAAATCCTGCTACTATTCGGTAAGGTTATAGGCGAGGCAGAGGTTAAGGATGTACAGGAAATGACAGCCAGCAATGTTGGTTTAAAAATGATGACCGAGGAAGCCTCTGTGAAAGAAATGCCATTGTCACAGCACTTCATTCGCACACTTCATAAGACACTACTGCGCGAGGATTATATAGTATATCGTAACTTGCCAGGAGGTGTAACAACCAGTTATACCGTCCATGCAGGACAATACAAGACACGCCCCAATAGCGTGATTACACGCTATGGTAACCGCTTTGAATACGCATCCCCAGAAGAAACCCCCTCCTTGATGACCGACCTTGTGGATTGGTACAACCGGGCCGAAAAGGAAGGAAAACTATCACCTGTGGAACTGGCAGCATTGTTCCACTATCGCTATATCCGCATCCACCCCTTTGAAGATGGAAATGGACGTATTGCACGACTGATGATGAACTTCATCTTGTCCCGTCACGACTATCCGATGATTGTGGTGCGTAGCAAGAAGAAACAGGACTATTTGGAGGCCCTGCATCGCACAGACCTTGAAGTTGGTCCAGTACCAGCCGATGGCGCTCATGCTAGGATAAAGGACATTAAGCCATTCCTGAAGTATTTTAATGACTTAGTGGCTACAGAAGTTTATAATGATGTGCTTTTCTTGAGCGAACAAGACGAAAATGTATGGTGGTATGACGGCGAGCGTATTTCATTCCGTACACCCAATTACGGAAAGGTGCTGAATGCTATGCGAACACAGCCAACTTTAACCATTGCAGATATGCAAGAGGAAACAGGTATCAATAGGTCGGCCATCCAGAAACTCCTTGAGCAACTTATCGCCAAGAAGTATGTGGAAAGAGGGGAAAAGGATGGAAGTTGGCGTGTGTTTATCACTCCGTCGGTATAATGTAATCAGGACGTACCACCATCGACGGTGGTACAACTATGTAAAGGTGATACAATTATGGACCTACTGACCATACGACACGAGGATTTCACGATGTACGTCGAATGTTCGAAGTTCGAGGGCATCTGGAATAAGGCAAAGGGTAATGTGGGAGAAGAGAATCTTCTTTCTACTTACACTTGGTCGGATGGTGTTGAGGCTATAGAGCGGAATGGTGAGCCCATCGTCAAAGGCGAAAAGGCGCCTGCGGTATTCTTCGACAATGCGGAATATCCAATATGGGTGGATTTTAACAAAGAGGTAACTCATGCGCAGTTCGGATCCATACTGCAAAGTGACAATGAGCGGTTTACGTTCAGGAAGAGCACTTTGGCAGGTTTCATCAACTATGGTAATGATATTGGCAAGAGTGAACTGAACCTTATATATAAGATAGGTAAAGATACTAAACGGTTTACACTGGGCTATGAGGTGCTGAGTACGAAACTCAACTATCATGAGCACTGGCGGAAGATCATCGAGGACATCGAGCAGGAGTATAGGATGCTGTCGCTCGACTATATGAAGCGTACCTTTCATGGTTTTACGCCAGATACAACGGGAGAGACACCAGAACTGATCTGGTGGAGCGTGTTTGCAGGAGAACAGCAGAAGTTTATCAAAGCTTGCAGGAATATCATTGAGCGTCCTCGCCATCGATTGCAGGGCTATGAGGTGTATCTGAGGGCTGATAAGTTGAAGCGTGTACCAGCCAATATCGAGAATGAACTCGCAGAGCACAGACGAGAACAGGCGCATCTTTATCGGGTGGAGGAGCAGATACAGTCGAATGATACACAGGAGAACCGCTTCCTGAAATATGCGCTTGGACAAATTACGGAGAAATACGAATCGCTGAAAGAACGAATTGAGTCTATCAATGGTCTTGCTGCTGAAAAGAAAAAGGAGATGGCAGAGGTACAGGCTACACTGAAACATCTGCAACGAAATCCTTTCTTTAGGACGGTTGGAAGATTCAAGGGCCTGAATCAGGAAAGTCTTGTGCTGCAAAGGGCTACAGGCTATAGTCAGATTTATAGGACATGGAATCTTCTGCGTAGGGCTTATTCACTGAATGATGGTATCTATCGTCTTCAATCGAAGGATATTGCCACGCTATATGAGATATGGTGCTTTATTGAGGTAAGTCATATTGTAAGAGATCAACTAGGTATCGGTATAGATGACATGGAGCACCGTAATCGTATGGAGATGAATGGTGTGTTTACGTGGGAATTAGGCAAAGGCGAACATTCTCGCATCCTTTTCCGGAAGGATGGAGTGGAATTGGCTGAGTTAGTCTATAATCCCAAGCATACAGACAAGGAAGACGATAAGATTGGCATTGAAAATGTGGAGAGCCGGACTGTTCCGCAGAAGCCAGACATTGTGCTTCAATTGAAGAAAGATGATGTGCAGAAGGGCATGAAGATGACATACCTCTTTGATGCCAAATATCGGATTGACGGCAATGTGAATGGAGTGGATACACCACCTAATGATGCTATTAATCAGATGCACCGCTATCGTGATGCCATTTATTATAGGGATTATGATGGTAGCGAGTTGAAGAAGGAGGTGATAGGTGGCTTTATCCTGTTCCCGGGTGATGGGGCTCCCTTGGATGTGGCAAAGGCTCGTTTTCAAAAATCGATTAATGAAGTGAATATTGGGGCTTTTCCTTTGCGACCTAAGGATGATCAGAACCGCAAATTACTGGAATCATTCATTGCAGAGTTGATAGGGAACAGGGCAACAGAGATGTTGAGTGATGTTATTCCTCAAAAGGGATTATTCTATACATCAGAAGAACCTAAGGATGCTGTTTATATGATTCTTACGATAGACAAAGATGTGAATAATGATGTAGAAAACATAATCAAGGGAAATTGCGCTACAATCATTATGGGTAAGAAAGGAATGGAGGATACTAATGATATCCAATCAGTCCGATATATCGCTCCAATTATCCCTGGTGGTCACATTGAAGGGTATTATAAGGTAAGAAAAGCGAATCTTGCTCATGTCAAAGATGAAGAATACCCAATACGCATAAAATTTGACGTTTGTGATTGGGTTAAGTTGGAACATCCTGCAAAATTCGGAATGGCAAGAGCCGCTTATCGTGGATTCTGTAAATCACGTGATGAGTTCTTCAAACTTTGTCAGGAATTAGCCATATCTTAGTGAATATGGACCACTTAACTCCACAACAGCGGCATAAAAATATGGCGGCTATCCACAGTAAGGGGACGAAGCCGGAGATGATTGTGCGTAGGTGGTTGTGGAGTCATGGATACCGATATAGGCTGAATGTGAAGTCTGTTCCCGGTAAGCCTGATATTGTGATGCGACGCTTCCGAACGGCGATATTTGTGAACGGGTGCTTCTGGCATGGTCATTTGGTGGCATTGCCACAGATGTATGATGGAAGATGTAAGATGGAAGATGTAATCGAGAACTCGGCTTGCTGTAAGATTCCGACGACGAACAGGGAGTTCTGGGTTAAGAAGATTTGTCGAAACATGGAGCGTGACCAAGAGAACTACCGCATACTTCGACAAAACGGGTGGCACACCATAGTGGTTTGGGAATGCCAACTGAAGCCTAAACTCCTTGAGCATACCATGCAACAAGTGGAGCGGCAACTGAACCAAAACTTCCTCTCCATCTATCAACGCAAGTCCACCATCTATACTGAACCCGAAGAAGAGTATCTGATGGCAGCGGAAGAGGACTGAGGGCACTTATGGTTCAGGATTAAGGGTTCAGGATGAAAGATGTCTGAAGTCTGAGGCACTTAACCCTAATTTTTGTTGACTCGAAAAAAAACACCTACTCATCTCCCGTGGTTGGTTATGAGCCCCGATGGTTATCGGGCTGAAGACACGGAAGGTTGAGCATTTTGAATCTCGAAAAGTGACAAGTGACAATGGACAATGGACAACACCCCCTGGGGGTGCCTAAGAATTATTTATATAATTCTATTATATTATATTAATATCTATAATATATTTATATTATTGTCGGGGAATCGGGCATACCCCTTTTGTCACTTGTCACTTGTCACTTGTCACTTTTCGATGTGGCGTGTACGCTGTACGCCCCAGAAAAAAGTTTAACCCTGCCATTGGTTGAATGTCTTTTTGCTTAACCCTAGTAGGACTTGAATGCTTGTCACGCTTCGACAAAACTCTGTCAGGGGGTTGACAATTATCTGTCTACGTTTGACAAAGGGGAAGACGACGCGTGGCATCGGCCAACGCTACACGTCGCATCGGCAAAGTCGACGTGTAGAAATGGCAAAGTCTACACGTGGCGTTTTTAACATTTCACAAAAACACCTAACAACCTAACCTGAGTGGGATTTTTTTTTTGTATCTTTGCAAGCGGAATGGCAATGAAACCTTTAAGAATATTGGCTCACGAAAGATGAGTTGGATAGTGTGAAGTGGGTGTCTGCAGACTTGAAAGTGGTGGAAGACATAAAAAAATGAAATTAAATAGACAATGGATATACAAGACTTATTGAATCGGACGGATAGGTTTGCAGCCAATGCAGGTTGTAGAATTACGGAGGTGAACGAACAGCATGCCGTGGCGGAGATGACGGTGACGGCGATGCACCTGAATGGCGGTAATGTGTGTCAGGGTGGAGCGCTGTTTACTTTGGCTGATCTAGCCATTGCTGCTTGGATGAACTACAACGGACAGCTGACGTTTGGAATCAACAACAGCATCATGTTTATATCGAGTGCGCATGAGGGTGATGTTCTGCGGGCTGAAGCCGTCGGTATAAGCACCCACCACAAAATTCCTGCCGTAGAGGTGCGCGTGACCAATCAGGAGGAACGGCTCATCTGTCATGTGACGGGCATGGGGTACCGTAAAAATATTAACATACCAACGAATACCAGCCCCTCGGCAGTCTGAAGGATTTTGAATACACCGATCGCCTGCACCTCATCACCCAGCCGACACTCATCTGCAGTGGCACGAGAGACATTTGCACCCCTGTTGTTGCCGCCTCACTCTATGAGCATATCCCCGGCAGCCGTTGGCACCTGTTCCGCAAGGCACGTCATACCTGTTTTGTCGATGCCCACGAAGAATACTGCAAAGTGCTCATTGACTGGCTTAAAGAAAACGATTAGAATTAATCCGTCTACCTTCCTGAAGAAAGAGGTTATCGGTAAGGTTCTATACGATGTAGATTTGAAGGGGATTGGTTAAATGAAACAGATAGAGGTTGTAGCCGCAATCATACGCAAGGATGATAAGATCTTCGCAACCCAAAGAGGATACGGAGATTGGCAGGACTGGTGGGAATTCCCTGGCGGAAAGATGGAGGCAGGGGAAACACCAGAGGAAGCACTCGTGAGGGAGATTCGTGAGGAATTGTCTGCTGACATCAGCGTGGATGAGTTTCTTTGTACGGTGGAGTATGATTACCCTAAGTTTCACCTAACGATGCATTGCTACCTCTGCACCCTCGTTTGTGATGCGCTCCATCTGAATGAACATGAGGCAGCACGTTGGCTCACGAAGGATGAGCTGGATAGCGTGAAGTGGCTACCTGCAGACTTGAAAGTGGTGGAAGATGTAAGAAGGCTGTCTTGTTAATAATTTAAAGGTAGATATATATGAATAAGATTGTATTGATAACAGGTGCGACAAGCGGTATTGGACTAGCTTGTGCTAGAAAGTTTGCAAAGAATGGCGACAGGCTTATCCTGACAGGAAGAAACGAAAAACGCCTCTCTGAAATCCAAAAGGAGCTGACAGACGAGGGGGCAGAAATGTTGACTCTCGTTTTCGACGTGAGAAACCGCGAGGAAATCAAAAGGCAATTGTCCGAACTGCCTAAAGAGTGGCAGGACATTGATGTGCTGGTCAACAACGCAGGACTAGCGCTCGGACTTGACCCCGAACAAGACGGCAACATGGATGACTGGGACACGATGATAGACACGAACATCAAAGGGCTGCTGACAATGACTCGGCTTGTTGTGCCGGGGATGGTGAAGCGCAATCGCGGACACATCATCAATGTCGGCTCGATTGCTGGCGATGCTGCCTACGCTGGAGGTAACGTATATTGTGCCACCAAAGCAGCCGTCAAGTCCATTACGGACGGGCTTCGCATAGATGTGGCCCACACCGCCATACGCGTCACGAACCTCAAACCCGGACTGGTGGAAACAAACTTCAGCAACATACGTTTTCATGGAGACACAGAACGCGCAGCCAAAGTGTATGAAGGCGTCAAGCCACTCACAGGTGACGACATCGCCGATGTGGCCGTCTATGCCGCAAATGCACCTGAGCACGTCCAGATTGCCGAGGTGACAATTCTTGCCACCCATCAGGCCAGTGTCAGTGTAATTAAACGAAAGTAGCCCAGACACAACAGGAAGGAAGAATAGATGTATAACTATAATCCTTTTCAACTTTCGGTATGAATTTTAGCACTATATTTTGAAATCATAAGTTTTTGTAGTACTTTTGTGTCATAATTATGCTAATTTATACTCATATTTTAACCTAATGCTTCGTTTTATGAAGAGAAAAGGATTTATAATCTGTCTGCTTATAGCTGTAACATCGGCAAGTGCAAAGAACTACTCGGTATTCACCGAAGGGTTAATAAAGGATATTACACCTAAAGGATGGTTACATGAATATCTGCAACGCATGAAGGATGGTATGACAGGACACCCCGAAGCACTCTCCTACCCTTATAACACTTGTCTCTGGGCCGGTGACATCCCACGTAACGGAGACTATGGACAGGACTGGTGGCGCTACGAACAGACAGCTTATTACACCGACGGCTTGCTACGCCTTGGATATCTGCTAAAAGATGAGGAGTTGATAAAGAAAGGTGAGGAAGGCATCAAGTATACGCTCAACCATCCACAGAGCAATGGCAGGCTAGGAAATGGTGTCATCTCAAGCCTCTGGCCCCAAGCAGTCTTCTTCCGTGCACTGAAAGCTTACTACGAGGTAACAGGTGACCGTAAAGTTCGCACAGCTCTTGCCAGCAACTATAACTCTATGACAAACAGCGACCTGACCAATGGACGCCGACACATTATCAATCTTGAAGGTCTACTCTGGCTTTACGGACAGCAAGCATCAAGTGCCTTAATCACAAAGGCAAAAACAGCATACAGAACAGGTAGCTTTGAACTGGATGGCAAGGAAGCAGCCGAAGACGACTTTATTTACATGCATGGGGTAACCTACAGCGAGATGCTGAAGATTCCCATGATTCTGTATGCATACACAGGTGACAAATCATATCTGGAACTGGCTCTGAATGCAGAAAGACGACTGGAGCGCGATCATCTGCTGCCCGACGGTGTACCCAGCAGCGAGGAATATACTGTGGGAAAGGATATTGATCAAGTTCACGAGACGTGCGATATAACGGATTATACGTGGTCTTTGGGTTACTTTCTTACCGTTACAGGAGAAGCAGAATGGGCCGACCGTATAGAAAGAGCAGTCTTTAATGCCGGTCCTGCCTGTCATACCAAGGATTTCCGTTCTCTGCAGTATTTCTCGGGACTGAATCAGATTCTATGCACAGGAAATTCAGACAATACATATTTCAAACGTGGCTCAACGTGGCAGGCTTACCGTCCTACCCACGAGACAGAATGCTGTGCCGGAAACATACACCGTCTGATGCCTAACTTTGCCAGCCGCATGTGGCTACGAGGAGAAAACGATGCCATTGTTGCTGCTATGTACAGCCCCTCAGAAGTTGCTTTCAAGGTTGGAACGGACAGCATACGCATCACAGAAGAAACCTTTTATCCATTCAGCGGACACATCGACTTCCGTTTCAGTATGAAGAACCCTACAGAGTTCCCCTTTATGTTCCGTATTCCCGGATGGTGCCAGAACTGCCGTGTAATGATCAACGGTGTTGCCATCAGAGTGAATGTTACACCTCAGACATTTGCCATGCTAAACCGTGAGTTTAATGACGGAGATGTGGTGAGCGTCGACTTTGAGATGAAACCCCAAATTTGCACCCTGGATGCTGATCAAGGTCAGTATGTGGAGTGCGGGCCACTTCTCTATAGCTATGCCATTCCACAGACAATGACAGAGGATACCAAAGTATATAGCAATATGAACGGTAAGATGCCAGAGAACCCCGACTTCAAATGTTGGAGCATCACGCCATCGGGAAAATGGAACTACGGCATGAAGCAAGGAGGACAGAATCTGAAACTTGTAACTGACGAGGACCTGTTGGCTAAGGCCTATCCCTATGATAAAGAGACAACTCCTGTCTGGATAGAAGCAGATGTAACGCCTGTTAAATGGACTATACTTGACAATCGTTACAACCCTGTGACGCCAAGCACAAACACAACGGAAGCCAACGGAGAGACAGAGAGAATACGCCTTATTCCCTATGGATGTACGGAACTAAGGGTAACAGTCTTCCCTACTCTTCCCAAGGGAGGAGAGAAAACACTGACAGAAAAACTATTGACAAACCCAGACTTCGAACAAACGTCAGCCACAGTTTTTAATCATGGTGGCGTGGAAAAGAAGACCTACCTACCTTATGGATGGAGAGTAAGAGGTACACTCAGCGGTTCAAGCTACGGCATTAACAGAGATGCCGTAAATAACCATGGTGAGAATGTATGCTGGTATAATACCATCCCATTCCCATCTAACTTCCAACTTTACCAGACCATACCTGCAAGCAAATTAAAGGCTGGCACCTACCGTGTTACCTGTCAACTCTGGTGTGCTAACAACAAGAAAGGCATCACACGCCTGTTTGCCAATAACAATGTTCAATACTTTGGACGCGAGACTGATTACGAGAACTGCTTCACAGATGGTGAAGAGGCCACCTTTGCCGGTCATGCAGGTGATACAAGCGGTTCTCCGTTCATACTAAAGGATATGGAGGTAACAGTTCATGTAAATACTGGTGAAACACTGACCGTAGGAATACGTAGTGGAAATATGAAGAGTGATGGAACAGTCACCACAACAGCTGACGGCACAGGATGGTTTAAGGTAGACAACTTCCAGATAGAACTCATTGAGGATGACGAAACAGCTATTAACGGACTCACCCCCAACCCCTCCCTTGTAGAGAGGGGAGCCATCTATGACCTAAGTGGAAGAAAGGTGGCTAATGGTTTTGGAGAAAAGAATAATTCTCAACTTTCAATTCTCAATTCTCAATTACCTATGGGTATGTACTTTGTTAAAGGAAGGAAAATATATATAAGATAAAACATTGAAAACATGAGATATACGTTGCTTTTGTTATTGTTTTTAATGAATATCATTCATGCGCCTGTTTGTGCACAGAAGATGATGTATGAAGACACAAGTCGGATAGGCGTACCTTATGCAAAAGACCCTCATGTGGTAAAGTTCAAAGGACGCTACCTGATGTACTACTCCATTCCACCCAGACAATGGAACGGTATGGAAGGTTGGAATATAGGCATTGCTGAAAGCCGTGATCTGATTAACTGGAAACGTGTGGGTGAGATTACACCGCAACCTGGACTGAAATACGAGGAGAAAGGCCTTTGCGCTCCTGGGGCTATCGTAAAGAAAGGACGCGTACATCTTTTCTATCAGACATACGGCAACGGACCTAAAGATGCAATTTGCCATGCAGTCTCCAAGGACGGCATCACTTTCGAACGTGATAAAACAAACCCTATCTTCCATCCGGAACCATCTGACTGGACTTGCGGTAGGGCCATAGATGCTGAGGTGGCTTACTTCAAAGGTAAATACTACCTGTATTTTGCCACACGTGATCCTGAGTTCAAAATTCAGAAATTGGGTGTAGCCGTTGCTGATAAAAAGACAGATTTCTCAAGAGACGCTTGGCATTTGGCAGCCAACAAGAGTATTCTGTTTCCCGAGCTCCCTTGGGAAGGCGAATGTGTGGAAGGAGCCAGCATCTGTGTAAAGGATGGTAAAATGTGGATGTTCTATGCAGGGGCATATAATAACAGCCCGCAGCAGATAGGTGTAGCATACAGCGAAGATGGGATAAACTTCACACGCCTAAGTAACGAGCCTTTTAAGCCTAATGGCAAACCTGGCGAGTGGAACAGCAGCGAAAGCGGTCATCCCCACTTGTTCACCGACAAAAACAGACGAACCTACCTTTTCTATCAGGGTAATCCCGATCACGGCAAAACGTGGCGCATTACACAAGAAGAGGTACATTGGGAGGGCGGCATACCCGTTATAAGTATTTCTTCTTCCAGTCAGTGAAATACTGCGGCTCTTCTATCATGAGCTGCCCTTGCGGGTCGATGAAGAGTTGCGTAGTTGTGCCCTCACAGCATAAGATACCGTCAGATTGGCGGAAAATCTGGTATTTGAAATCAAGACGTGCTCCCGGCTTACGTACGTATGTGGTATGAATCTCTGCCACATCATTCATACCAAGAGGAGCTAAATGTCTTACATGCACATCATAAACAGGAGCAGGAATGTTGGCAGCCAACATCACCTCATACCCGATACCAGGATAGTGGCGGCCAAACGATTCACGTCCGTCCTCGAAATACTTAACGTAATTGCCATGCCATACACGCAGCATTGCGTCCATCTCGCTAAACTTGACGCGAATCTGACAAATATCAGTAAGTTCTTTCTTCATTATTATATATAAAACACCCTCCAGAAGGGTTAGGGGTCTTATTTATTATTTATCCTCTTAGTAATGGTCTTGCCATTTGCAATACCAGTTACGTCTACATACAAACATGTTAAGGTGTCGCCCTTCATCTGGGCAAACATCTTGGTAAGCTGCATCTCCTGTCCTTCCATGGTAACAAGAGCCACCCACTTTCCGTTACGCTTACAGATGCGAATAGGAAGTTTCTTATATGGCGAAAGATGAATGACAACCTCATTATCCTTCTTACTGTCAACCTTGTAACCAAAAGCAAAGGTAAACTGAAGGAAGGAAAGTTCCTTCTTCTCGCCACCATCTTCAACCCTAATCCAATAAGCATGTACAGGGTCTTTGAGATCCAACTTCCCATCTTTCAACCTCACATCATAACAGATGTAGTTACGATTAGTACTGCGCTCGAATTGAAAAAGCCGATCTGTTGCGTGGGAAAATGAAAGAATGAGAAATGAAAGAACGAAAAACAGTAATCCCCTTTTCATGTTGTTGAGTTTTTGAGTTGGTGAGTTTCTGAAACCTTTAAACCTATCAAGTATAAAGTCCTCCGTTGATGGAAATAACGTTACCGGTAACATAGCCAGCCATCGGAGATACAAGGAATGCAACAGCCTCAGCCACTTCCTCGGGCTGACCAAAACGTCCAGCAGGGATAGTTTTCTTGAGCGTGGCCTCGTCGAGTCCCTCAACCATATCGGTCTTGATGAAGCCAGGAGCCAAAGCATTAACAGTAACATTCTTCTTGGCAACCTCCTGGGCAAGTGCTTTTGTAGCAGCAATAATACCACCCTTGGCAGCAGAATAGTTGGTTTGTCCGGGCAAGCCCTTTATACCGCTTACACTGGCCATGTTGATGATACGGCCAAACTTATGGAATTGCATTGCTGGCAACAGGGGCTGTGTAACATTAAAGAAACCTTGCAGCGTAATATCGATAACACGTGTATAATCTTCGAAAGGCATAAGAGCCATTACACCATCCCTGCGAATACCGGCATTATTTACGCAAACCTCGATGTACTCATCATTGTCCTGATGAGCCTCCTGCCATGCCTGAATGGTAGCTGTTGCCTTCTCGCGATCAGCTACATCGAAGCACCACAACTCACCATCTGTACCAGCCTCGCGAACCAAACGAAGCGTCTCCTCGGCAGCTGCGGTGTTTCCTGCATAATTGATAAGAATATTATAACCCATCTGGGCCAAACGGACAGCAATAGCGCGACCCAATCCGCGACTTGCTCCTGTTACTAATGCGTACTTCATATTTTTTATTTACAGTTTACGGTTTACGGTTTAATGAGGCTCTTCACTTTCTTAGAAGCTTGCTTCGAAATAGAAGCGGAAACCCCATTTCTTTGTGTTGGGTCCGATATATGTGAACCTATGAGTATACTCGAAAGAGAAGAACTTAAAGATGTTGTGAATACCTACAGCTGCCTCAACATATGGTTTCCAACTGTTCATCGGACCCGAATTAGACACATATCGTTTTGAGCCATCAGCTTGAGTTTGCCAAGTTCCTGGGAAACGGAAAAGGAAATCATCGTTCGGATTTTCAAACGGGTTGTTCTTGTATGTGAGATATCCCCACATGGCATTTACAGCAACAGACTCGCGCCACTTAAGTTTCTTGAGCAGAGGAATACGGTTGAAGAGCTTACCATTGAGGTCCCAACGCCACATGGTGGTTACAGCGCGGTCATGAAGGAACTCCATGTTTCCGACCAAATTGAAGGTGTTACGACTGCGGATATAGCTGAGGTTGGCCTCAGGAATAACCAACAAGGGGAAAGGAACCCTGTTCCATTGGAAGGAAGCATGAATATTACCATCCACACTACCCCAAGAGTTCAACCAGAAACGCTTGCTGAAGGTAAATTCCGTCATGTTGTAGTTGTAATCACCACCTAAGAATCCTTTTATACCAACAGTATGCTGTACGGCGTACTTAGGAGCCTCCAAGTTAGAGAGATAACGTTTGGTACGGGTATTCAGCACTTTAAGACCTGGCTGATAAGAAAAGCCAACATTGAACTCGGTATAAGTAATGGTATGAGAAGCAGCTTCTGCCTGCCCATTAGGATTGGCATCAATATCCTGCCATTCCTTATTAGAGATGAAGAATAAATCGCCTGCACCACGGTTCCATTCACGATTAAAATGAGCACGCAGAGTCAATCCATTTTCATATTCAAAGAGGCCGCATAGGTTAAACCGCTCAAAGTAACTTTGCAGATGAGTTGTCTGCCATGCAAAAGACATAAAGGAATTATCCTTATCATATTGCAGGAACTTATCTGAAGGACTCTGAATATCACGAGTATAAGCGAAAGATATATCTCGTCTGGGATATGCAATCAAATCCTTTTCCTTTTCGACAAAAGAGTATGTAACACGTCCCTCACCTTTGAACTTTTCGTCTTTAAAACCATATTTACCCCATCCGCTTAGGAACCAATGTTTGTCGAAAGCTCCTGTTGTCTGAGCACCCAAACGAAGACGGAATCCCTCGGCCCAGTTACTACCAAAGGTGGAGAAGAATGGACCAATATCAACTTTACTGGGACGATTGGGGTTGGCACTTGTCTCGAGGTAATTATCCAAGAATATCTTCATACCATAAAGTACGGCACGAACTGCGGGACGATCGGTAAATTTACGCTTCAAATCGTTAATATGCGATTGTCCGTGCGTGAGTGTATCTGGACGAAACTCTGCCCAGAAATCTTCATTTCTGTGTTTTGCGCCCTTTTCAACCTTTTCGTCACCAAGGAAGTTGACATAATCATCTGAAAACGGCTCATTGCTGATATTGGTATATCTGGCATAATGCTCAATATGCATCTTGTTGAGCCACGAGGTGAATACTACCTGCATGATCATGCGGTTGCTGGTGCAGAACTGCTGGCCTGAAGGCAAACTCTCAAATTCCTGATCCAATGTCAGGTGCTTGACAAAGTTCACACTGTTATCCATAGGCATACCCATACGGGCACGCTTCACACGCCAGGTGCTATCAGCCATAATGTAAAGGTTACCGTTCCATCCGAAATCCTGTTTATTGGCTGGTTGGAAATTTACAATATAACATGAATCGCCATCGCATTCCACCGTATCAGCAATTGCATAATGATAAAAGCGAATAGCGGCAGCACCACCAATAGGACTGATGAAATTATGCTGGAAAATAACGGTCTGATCCTTGTAGATATCTACATCAAGCAAATTCGTCTTAATCTTAGACTCTATAAAATCTGTTACTTGCAGGAGGTCAAGCAAACTTTCTTTATGCTCACCCTTAACTATACTCTTACGTTTGTCTCCGTCCTTACGGTAATATTCCTTGCTACAACGCTCTTCAAAACTGATAGGAAGAATCAACTTGCCTGTTGCCGGACACAATTCGGCATATTCTGCAGAAAGGTTTACCTTCTTAAAATGCTCATCATCCAATGTTGTGGTATCAACATCGTTAAGGGCCATTGTCGTACTTATGTACTTGTCATAACTTGCATATTCCGCATCGTGAATATCCGCACTTTTACGAGCAGCCATAACCTTCTGCATCATTTCAACTGCGGGATTACCTTTACGAACATACTTCTTTTTCTCTGCCTGTACTGAAACCGTCTTCATGTCCGTAGCATTCATTGAAAGCTTAACATTCAGCGAACGTGCTTTATTGACAGCAACCTCATGGTCTTTATAGCCAAAGAAGTGAAACACCAATGTGCCTGGCCGGAATCGGATTTTATAAACACCGCTAGCATCGGAAACCACTTTAGCTGCCGGCCTGTCCTTATACCACACCTGCGCTCCTTCCAAGGGTTCGTTATCTAATGCATCATAGATTTTTCCAGTAACCATCTGAGCAACAGATGGTATAGCAAAACCCATAATAAGCAAATATAGTAATATCTGACGTTTCATATATCTGTGTCTATTCTATAATTTCTCTTGTTGTATACATTGCGGTCATTGTCACACCATGCAGTCCATGAAGCATAAGACTCTGACCCGTTAGCAATAAATTCGGAATACTGGTACGGGGCGAGAGAACCGTCATAAGCGGAGCCGCTGCATCCTTACGTATTCCGTAAGCACTACCGTCGGGCGATAAATTATAATCGCGGTATGTAAGCGGAGTGCTGGTATGAATTTCCTGTATATGACTGTGCAGATCTGGAAGAAAACGCTCTGCAACAGCAATACACTCTTGTGCTTTCTGTTCCTTGAACCTTAGATACTCCTCACCACGATGCATGCAACGTGTGTTAATCCATGCTGAACACTCGTTTATATTCATTGGCGTAAGAATATCTATCTGACGGGCATAGTGTGAATCACCTTCAGGGACACGGCAACTAACCATGTAACCACGTCCATCCCATGCCTCATATCCATCATAAAGAAACTCGTTATAATTAAAGTATGGTACTTCATTTGGCTTCAGCAGAAGCTGAGTAGTGAACATACCATTTGTATTTTCTAAACTATCAATTCTACGGCGGTATATCTTTTTTAGAACCTGGCTTTCCTTTACAAGTGACAATGTAATGGAAGGATGCGCATCACTAATGAAATATCGCGCTTCATATACCTCACCACTCTTGCAAACAGCTTTGCTGATTATTCCTTCCCGTTCTACCAATTCAACTACCTCAGCATCACAAATCAACTCCCCACCCTGTGCAGACAAATTCTCAATGAGTTTTCTGACAAGCATATTACCATCTCCCTTCAGTCGCCAACTACTCTGAATAAAAGGAGCATTGCCGTGTACATACGTGAAAAGAGGCAAAGTTTGACGCCTTAACTCCATCTTTAGACAAGCACCACTTAATACGCTTAATAATAATGGAGTATGAATAATACTACTCAGATATGTATATGCATTAGTCTTTTGCATCCATTCCTCATCGGTACATTGTAGAAGAGAAACATATTGTCGTAAGCTTTCTTTATCTTCTGGAAAGTCCTTTGCAAGTGTCGCTAAAAAACAGTCAAAACCTTCAGCAAACAGAAACTCATGGTTACCTATCATTATGCGATCAAAACCTTCAGGATCCAATCTTTGCCAAGGCAAAGACAACAGGCCTAATTCCTTGAAGATATCATGCAAAGGCTGGCCCTCTGCCAAACCTCCTACATAATGAAGTCCCGTATCATACATCATAGTTCCACGACGATAACTCTGCAAACAGCCACCCGGCTGATGCTGACGCTCCAGAACGAGCACTCTCTGCCCCTTCTTACTGAGCAGGTTGGCACATACCAAACCTCCCAAACCGCTTCCTATGATTATAACATCATACACCTTCGCCCTTGAAGGTCATATACTGCCTGTTCTCATCAGAGATACTGGCAACAATAGAAAACTTCCCGTCAGTCTCATGTACCTCAACCTGTATATCCACCTCTGGACAAACCGTAGGACTAGCTATTGCCGTGAGAAGGCATTGTTTGATTGACGAGATTCGCAACTCTTTTCCCGAAAGTAAAGATGCACACTCCTTAATTGTCTGGATATTACAAACTCCGGGACATACAGGATTTCCGGGGAAATGTCCCTCATATACGTTGCAATCAGGTAGGATAGCCAAATGATAAACAGCCTTAACATCACTTTCCTTACGCACGCGTAAAACCTTATAGAATTTATTCTCCAGCAACATAGATCTTCATTTGTGTGGTCGCTATTATCTCTGCTCCTGAGACAGTCTCTCCACTGATGATGGTAACGCCACCCACAGTGGGACCCATAGTAATGGTGGTAATCAACGTTTCACCTTTACATGGTCTACGGTTCAAGCTAAAACGTTTTACTTCACCTATATACCCAACTGGCGGTTCTGTTGCACCTGCCTGCATAGCGCTATATCCAGCAAATGCCGAGGCCGATTGTGCAATATGCTCAATCACGCCTGGCTCTGCGATTGCACCATCAGGCTCAAGAAAAAAATTATCTTCCCTAATGGTAAGACTGCAACGTGCCACATCATCATGAGCCTCAAGCAACTCGTCAACCATCATGATTGGCGAGCGCTGAGGTATGAGGTTTTTGATATCTGTCATGCGAGCAGATTAAGCCATGTGGCTCTCAATGTAATCATACAGATTACCAAAAGTCTTTACATTGGGCAGATCCTCTGCAGGAATCTTAACCTTAAAGGTGTACTGTACAACAGCTACCAGGTCAACAAGACTCAGGCTGTCGAGATGCAGGGTCTGGTAAATAGGAGCGTCTTCAACGATTTCTTCCTCGTTTACATCAAACTCATCTGTCAAAGTCTCGATTGTCTTCTCAATGATTTCTTCTCTTGTCATGATCTTAAATAGTTATTTGAAAAAAATGAATGAATAAAAGTATTCTCTCTATTAATTATCCTTTGAAGTCCTTTACAATTAATGTGCTATTTGTTCCGCCAAAACCAAAACTATTGCTCAGGAACATATCAAAACCAGTCTCTATGGTCTGCGGAATGACATTTACGCATGCCGTCTCTTCGTCTGGATTCTCAAAGTTCAGACTACCTGCAATGAAACCGTTCTTCATCATCAGCAGAGAATAGATACACTCACTGGCACCTGCCATCCACATCTCATGTCCTGTCTGACTCTTTGTACTGGTAACAGGAACCTTATAGTCGCCAAAGCACTGGGCAATAGCCATAGCCTCACGGCCATCACCTGCATGTGTACTGGTGGCATGAGCATTTACATATCCAATCATACGGGGGTCTATACCACCGTTCTTGAGTGCCAACTCCAGAGAGCGAGCAGGACCTGCCACATTAGGTGTAGATATATGATCGCCGTTTCCACTAAAGCCCCACCCCACAATCTCTGCGATGATAGGAGCGCCACGCTTTACAGCGTGCTCATAGCTTTCCAGAATCAAGGTTGCGGCACCACCGCCAGGAACCAAACCGTCGCGGTCACGGTCGAAGGGGCGACAAGCCTTTGTCGGTTCATCCTCTCGAGTGGAAAAAGCCTGAATACCATCAAAACTGGCTACACAGTACATATTCGCCTCCTGGGCACCGCCACAGATTACACAATCTTGCAGGCCCTCCTTGATAAGCAGATATGCATTACCAATAGCCAATGAACTGGAAGCACAGGCAGCAGAAGAAGTCAGGTTGATACCACGCAACTTGAACAGACAAGCCAAATTCATGGTTACGGTACTGTTCATGCTCTGGAAGATAGCACCACTACCGCAAGCAGCCGTATCCTTGAACTCACGGAACTTATCCAATGCTATCATGGTACTCTCAGCAACGGAATCGTTACCATAGATGATACCTACTTCATGAGCATCCAAAAAATCCTGATCTATTTTTGCGTTCTCCAAAGCCTGGAGCGTTGCCACGTAAGCATACTGAGCTTCCTCAGGCATAAACTGGCGAACATTGCGTGCCAAAAGTTTCTTAATCTCAACAGCTGGTACATTTGCGCACAATGCCGAACGGAATCCTGCGTCTTTTCTTTCCTGACTGAAAATTATACCACTCTTTCCTTGGTACAGTGCATCACGGACATCGTCCAGGGTCTGACCCAGACAAGACCATATGCCCATACCAGTTATTACTACTCTATTCATAATTTCTTTTTAGTTTTATTCTTCTTATTGTTTTTCTATTGTCTTAACCCAACACCTTCTGCGTTTCTGCATCTTGGGGTTTAGGGGTTTCCATTGTGTAAGTTCTTTTACGTTATCCTCCAGCTGTGGACCTGTCTCAGCATACTTATAACCTTTGCGGTTGTAGATGGGAATCAGGTCGTCAAAAACAAGTGCATTCACACCTAACCCCTGCATGTCAGGCCGTACGGCTATAAGCATCATATTAACAGTATCTTCGTTTTTGAAGAACAGCGTCTTCAGGAAATGCACCCATCCGAAGGGGAGCAACTTCCCGTTTGATTTGCGGAGTGTATTCGAGAGACTTCCTGCTGTTACAGCAGCACAGACCATCTCACCTTTTTCGTTCTCGACCGTTGTGATAAGATCGGGATCAAGAATGGGAATATATTTCTTTATTAGGTCGGTCACCATCTCTTCTGTCAAATCACTGTATCCGAAGATAGGTGCATAAGCCTCATTCATAAGACGGAACACTTGATGTCCCGGTTCACCCAGAATTTCCTTACGACTAATCTTTCTTACTTTCAGGCCAAACATCTCTTTTGCCAAATTGGCAACGCGTGCATATTTTGCAGGGACCTCTTTAGGAATCTCCACCCGCACTTGCAACCAGTCGGCTTCTTTCTCGTAACCCAGCTGTACCATATGCTGAGGATAATAAGGAGGATTGTAGATGTCTATCATGCTACCCATAAGGTCAAAATCCTCAACAAGCATGCCTTCTTTGTCAAAATCAATAATTCCCATAGGACCCTGAATCTGCGTCATCCCATGTTCTGCGCCCCACTGTTCTACGGCTTTCAACAATGCATCAGAGATGGCGATATCATCTTCAAACTCAATAAGCCCAAAGCGTACATAGCTTTTTCCCCAGCGTTCGTTGGCATTTCTGTTGATGATTCCAGCGATACGTCCTACCACCTTATCACCACGATAAGCTAAAAAGGCTTGAATCTCTGCATACTTTAAGGCTGTGTTCTTTTGGGAATTGAACATGTCGCGAATGTCGTCATCCAAATCGGGAACATAAAATTTGCTGCCAGAATAGAGCCTTTTTGGCAATTGGACAAAAGCGCCCATCTGCCTCGAATTTTCGACCTTGACAACTTTAATTTTACACATTGTAAGTTCCTTTCAAAAAACTTATAAAATATATATTCCCTAAATCGTGTGCAAAGGTACAACAATTTATCGGATTATCAACTATTTTTGTATGCTAAATTGCAAAAAATAACAAATGTTATTATTATTAGGCCCAAAGAATAATGTACTTTATTCAACAATATAAAGAACACCATCCGATAGTTTTATCTTGTTCCCAACGCACTGAATCACTTGGCCAAGATGGTTATATACTGTCGCATGGGGCGAAATTTTATATGAATAATTGATGGTTTGGTATGGCGACCAGATTGCATGCACTACATGTTTGTCGGGCATTGTCCATTGAGCATGAAAAATATTGTCATTTTGCGTTAATCTTGGACGCGTGCTACCATCGGGACAGAATCTAGTCAGCGTACGATATGCCTGCATAGAAGGCTTTTCAGAAAAGTCGGAATGAATAAGCCCAAAACAATCCTCTGGATTACTCATATTATCCTCCCGAGAACGGAAGTTGTACCAAAAAACTCTGTCTACCCCATAAGCAAATGCCAACAAGTAAATCCGGGCTATTCTACGTGCCTGCTCAGCTTCCTTATCAGGAATAGGATGGCCATACATTCTAGTTTGGAAAACAATATTACCAGTCAAGTCATCGGAGTTCAACTTATATATACCTGCAACTGCACCTTTTATTCGTTCCGTACCAGCAGAAATCAGAGTTATCAAAGAATCTCCAGGGTGTAGACTTTCTGCGCTCAAATAACGCGCAGGATGTGCAGCATTTATAGACCACTCATATTCAAAATCGGCATCGGCACAACGGTCAACAAAAGGCGGGATATCAGTTAAATATTCGGTAGTAATAGAATCATAACGATTAATCAAAGGCGACATGTGCAAAATAGGATAAAGCTTTGTGCGCAACATATGCAACTCAAACCAAGCCTTTGATGGTAAAGAAGAATTATAATAAAAAGGCATTCCACCCGCTAACACTATAGTTCCACCTCTCTTCACAAAATCCACCAACAATGGGAAGTAGTCGAGCGGGAAGTATTCATCTGTGGTTGCTATCAAGACGGGGACACGCATAGGATTAAGCCCTCTAAGATGGCGGAAATCAACAGAGACAACGTACCTCGCCTTAGGTTTCAGGTATGTAGCCACCTGAGCATCATTAAGAGTACTGTAACCCGTGGCTCTATCTTGTAGATAACCCACTGTTATCTGCTTCTCATAGATACCTATGCGACGTAAAGCTGCAGGCAGGAAGTCTGTATAGAAGCCCTCTGATGATTCTGAATCCGTATTTGTACTCATGCCGCACTCTGTTAACCAAACGGGCTTACGAAAATCGTAATGTTCCATCAGTCTTCCTATTTTTTCAAAACATGGGATCAGTTCTTCTGGGCTAAAATACGAATGAAAATTCATTACATCATAATAGCTTTGTGCACCATGCTTACATAGTTCCTCATAGAAGTTACTCTGCATCTCTGCCAAGCCGCTAAGTACTACTTGATTTTGTGGGCTCCGGTCTTTCAAACGTTCGTGTACAACTTTCAGACTTTTCACGTATTTTTCCGGCAAATCTCTTATACCTTTCATAAGATTCACCTCGTTAAGGAACTCCCAGTAACGAATTCTACCATTAAATTGGAATGCTAATGTATCTATAAAAACATGATAATATGGGTCGTCCCAAGGATATTTATGAAGCCATGTCAGGATGCCTAACAATTGTAGTTCTGTTTTATCGGCACTATTCAAGACGTTCTCATAAACCTCTGGAACAAAATCTATAGGATTTCTGAAAACAGTCCCAAAATCCAAGTCGGAACGAACCCATCCAACCCCGATTTCCTGTAATGCATGCATCTCACGGTCCCGTATTTCGTAATCCCAACCTTTGCGTGTAACATGCGTGCAAACTCCGTATGGATTCTGCAGTGTCTGCGTACAGGGAAAGAGCACCTGCCCGGCAACTTCTGCCTGGTACAAGATCAGAATCAATGCGGCAATCAGCACTCTCATATTTATCACAAGGGCAACTTTAATAATTACAGTTTATTGGCTAACATTCTGAATACGGCAATCCAAGGCTGCACCGCCATTTGATATCCCAAGTTGTTAAGGTGCAGTCCATCTGCTGTTACGGCAGGCAGATTCTGATCTGTTATGCCTGAGAGACGGTTCTGGTCGACAAAATACATGTTTGTATTCAGGGCAGCTATAGTCAGCAGAGCCAGTTCATAATCGGCAAGCGTACATCCTGCCGAGTTCTTGCTGGTACTGGTATAGTTCGAGTTGTTGCGGGGCAGCGCGTTGGCAAAGACAATGATTACATCGTCGCCACTCAACTGTTTTATCTTGTCAAAAAGTTGGCGTGCAGCGCCGTAGAATGTTGTAGGGCCTGTGCCGTTCCTATAATCATCAAGCGAACCCAAATTTATATTACGCTTGAAATCATTAGTAATGAAGTCAACCGTCCAGATAGCATTCTTAACTGAAGGCCAGCCATTACCGCTGCTGTTAGCCGTAACGGCAATACTACTGGCATCCGATGCCGACTGAGCTCCCAGCGAGTAACCGCTATAACCTCCATTGGGACCCGGTGAGGCTGTGCTCTCGAAATCGAAAACCTCCTTTAATAACGTCTGATAACCTATACCTTTGAAACTACCTGAGAAAGGAGTTACAAAAGAGCCGGAATTCGAATATTTGACAGTATAATTATCGTTTCTCCAGATACTGTGCCCTAAGAAAACCACATTCTTTTCAATCTTCACCTTCTTCTGTGTCGTAGTACCGGCACTTCCCTCTTCTGATTCCGTAAATGTTACACTTTCAATCTGATTTGTGGCATAAACGGCTTTATTCCCGTCGTTGGTACTAACTACCATATTATAATTCTCACCTGCTTGGGCATAACCGGCAAGTACCGGAGTTGTTAACAGCAGATATAGTAGTAATTTCATCTCGTTACATATTTTAATCCTTACAAAAGTAGCAATTTTATTCTTAACAGCCAAACTTATTGTATAAAAATAACCATTCAATACCTCATTTATATATAGGTTCTGTGAACTATTTCCCAATTAAACAAAATTCACGGCTGATAAACTTGTTTATTAAGGTAAAAAACAATACTTTTGTTTCCATTTTAATAACAATTGAAAATTGTAACATCTATTTATGCGACAAATGAAGCACAACATTATAACTTTTGTTTTTTCAGTTATAGCTGTACTTTTAAGCCTGCCGACTATGGCTGCTCGCGAACTGAGTACCGACCAGGAAATCACGAGCCTACTACAGAATCCAGACTTCGGAAACCAGTTTCAGGGTTGGACACTCACGCTGCAAGGCGGTAACCTTGTGGTACAGGAGAAACCCGACGGAACCTATGAGGTACAGTCAGAAGGTTGTGAGTTTGTTCTCGAACAGACTCTAACCGACCTGCCCGACGGAGTTTACGAACTCTGCCTGGATGGTTATTTCGCTGCCGAAGCTATGCCCGGCAGTACGCTTCATGGCAGTATGTTCTATCTGAACGATATGAAGAATGTCTTCATCTCAGCAGGCGAATATACAGATGAAAATCCTACAAACAAAGTAATAGCCAAGCCCCAAGACGGGAAACTTACCATTAAGATAAACGGACTTTGCCCGGCATCATCCACTGATTTTACTGTTTTCAGTAATCTGCATCTCTTTTATCGCGGCTCGGAGGATGAAGCATTCAGCGCCTGTACCAGCCTGCTCTTAGACATGCGGTCCATCCTCACAACAATGTGGGAATGCCATAGTACGGATATCACAGACTTTGTACAGCATCCTTCATGTAACGCATCGCTAATGAAGAGCGTGAAAGACGAAGCGTATTCAACCACAGCATCGTTCAGCCAGTTAATCTCACACCTAAACGATCTCGGGAATCTTCTCGAAAACGTCGTCGAAAGTCGCACTGCATACATTAGCCTGATGAGAAATACATTGCAGACAGAGAATACCGCCAACCTGCTTATTGCTAACGGACTACTTACCGAACAGCAATACAATCAAATCACCCAAGTCCTTAACACTGCTATAAAAGGATATACTGAAGGTAGCTTCTCGAACAATGACATAGAGAATAAACTTGAGGAGATGGCTGCCCTTAGCGGCCTTCCCAAGTATGTCGACAATGTCATGCAGATCAGCACGCCCAACGACCTATGCTGCTTCTCCGTTCTCGTTAACGACGGTATGCGCACCCTTGATGCACAGCTTACACAAGATGTTGATATGACGGGAATAACCAATTTCCAACCTATAGGATTGTATTCCAACACCGATGAAGAATATGCTGATTTCTACACATACAGCTATGGTGGAACATTCAACGGACAAGGTTTCCAAATCCTCAATCTGAGTCTACAAACCATTTATGAAGGTGGACTCTTCGGTCGTTGCTACAGAGCCCGAATCAACAATCTAGGTATGGTGAATGTCTCTGTTTCGGGAACAGGTGCTCAAACATGTGGAGCATTGGCAGGAACACTCATGCAGACACAGGTGAATAACTGCTATGTCGTAGGAAAGATTCTAGTCAATGCAAACGGGAAGTTTGTTTCTCAGTTCGTTGGCGAAGGTGCCTGGAACACAGTCTTCAATAACTGCTACACACTGGGCAACGATTTCACCAATGCTACAGCTGCAGAACTTAACAACTGCTATTGGGGAAACATCGCCACGCAGGCGGCTCAGTCGGGCGAGTTATGTTACAACCTCAATAACGGCGAAACGACCAACCCAATTTACTTCCAGACTTTAGGAAAAGATGCCTACCCCGTGCTTCTTTCCGATCACGAGATTGTACGTCGCACCTCGGAAGGCAACTATTATAATGGCGACGACGAAGATGCTATTATTTCCGTCGAGAACTCTCACCTGTCAACTGTCAACTCTCAACTTTCCATGTATGACCTCAATGGTCGTCGTCTTGGTCGTAAGCCCCAAAATGGTCTATATATTCAAGGAGGGAAGGTTCGAAGATGACGGGAAAGATACCCATAACAGAGGCCCTTATTTCCAGTTGGCTGAAGACGCGGGAACCATTCAGCCATAAAGGCGATTATGGTCGTGCATCTCTCGTAGCAGGAAGCGTTGGCATGATAGGAGCTGCCCTTCTATCGGCACGTGCCTGTATGCGCAGCGGTGTCGGTTTGCTCACCGTCCATGTTCCCGAATGTGGATATTCCATTATCCAACAGGGCATTCCAGAGGCGAAATGCATAGCCGATGAACATTACACACATCATACCATCATAGAGATCCCCCTTTATACAGATGTCGTAGGAATTGGTCCCGGCATAGGACAACACATTCAGACGCACTGGGCTTTACACAGTCTGATGTTGTTAAACCCTAAAATCCCTATGGTGTTCGATGCCGATGCTCTAAACATTTTGGCATATAACCAACACTGGTATCCACAGATTCCCAAAGGCAGCATTCTCACACCCCATCCGGGAGAGATGAAACGCTTAGGCATGGAGCCTCAGGAAATGTCAGAAAAATATGGTGTTGTAGTTGTGCTAAAGGACCATAACACACGTATCTATGTTCCACAAGACAATGGGGTACAGGTTTATGAGAATACGCTTCACGGTAATGCAGGCATGGCAGTAGGAGGCTCTGGCGATGTGCTTACGGGTATCATCTTGGCGCTTATGGCTCAGCACTACACAGCCGAGCAGGCAGCCGTTATAGGCGTATGGATTCATGCCTTTGCTGCCGATCTTGCCCTTGCCGACGGAAACAGTATGGAATCGCTGCTTCCTTCTGATATTATCTCCCACCTAGGAGCTGCCTTCAACGCTTCTCGTATATAGTTGAAAGCCAGTATTTATGAATCCTGGTATCAGCTGTCAGTTCTGGATGGAAAGAGCAAGCCAACATGTGGTCTTGTCTTGCCGCCACGATATGATTGTCTAATGTAGAGAGCACCTCCACCCCACTACCACAGCGCTCTATGTATGGAGCTCGGATAAAAACCATAGGTACGATGCCTATTTGGTTCACTTCATGTTCTATACAGAAACTCCCCAACTGCCTACCATAAGCATTTCTTTTAACGGTAATGTCCATGCAGCCCAGGTGCTTGTCATCCAAAAGAATCATACCTGCACAAGTACCAAAGACAGGCAACCCGTCTTTGATGGCATCTCGGATGGGCTCAAAGAGCGCTTCATCCTTCATCACTCTCATCATAGCCGTACTCTCACCACCTGGTAGAATCAGTCCGTCAAAGTGCTGTTGCCAATCGTTCAGGTTACGGATTAGCACACTCTCCACTCCCAGTTGCTCCAACATCTGCCGATGCTCCTCAAATGCCCCTTGCAGGGCCAAAACAGCAATTTTCAACTTCCAATTTATTATTTTCGACTTTCAACTATTTCCCTCTCTCTGCCATAAGCAATTCTATCTCCTGCTCATTGATGCCTACCATAGCTTCACCTAGATCCTCACTCAACTCTGCCAAGATTCTTGGGTTGTTATAGTTGGTAACAGCCTTCACTATTGCCTGGGCGCGTTTAGCAGGATTTCCGCTCTTAAAAATGCCGCTGCCAACAAACACACCCTCAGCGCCCAACTGCATCATCAGGGCAGCATCAGCAGGTGTAGCTACACCTCCCGCAGCAAAGTTCACCACAGGCAATTTGCCGTTCTCATGAACATACTGCACCAAATCGTAAGGCACACGCAATTGCTTGGCAGCCTCATAGAGTTCATCCTCGCTCATGCTTACCAGTCGACGAATCTCGCTCTGCATCATACGCATATGTCGTACAGCCTGAATAATGTCGCCGGTTCCTGGTTCACCCTTGGTACGGATCATGGTGGCACCCTCGTTGATACGACGAAGTGCCTCGCCCAAATCCTTGGCACCGCACACGAATGGTACCCTGAACTTGCGCTTATCTATGTGATAGACATCGTCTGCTGGCGACAACACCTCGCTCTCATCTATGTAGTCAATCTCTATGGCCTCCAAAATCTGAGCCTCTGCAAAATGGCCAATACGGCACTTTGCCATAACGGGGATTGATACGGCTTCTTGAATACCACGTATCATCTTGGGGTCACTCATACGACTCACCCCGCCTGCTGCACGAATATCGGCAGGAATACGTTCCAGTGCCATAACTGCGCAAGCTCCGGCCTCCTCGGCGATCTTAGCCTGCTCTGGTGTTGTCACGTCCATAATTACTCCGCCCTTCAGCATCTGAGCCAGGTTACGGTTAAGTTGTGTTCTGTCTTCCATTGTTTATCTATTTTTTATATTTTTGAATAATCACGCTGCAAAGTTACTCGAAGGGCTCTTCTTCATGAAAAGTTCATTCCCATATGGCAAAACATTCCTTACAAAGAAGAAATGTTGCAGAAATCGGAATACTTGTTTGGGCAAATCGCAATTTTGGCATACCTTTGCAATGCAGAAAAGAAAAAAAATGGAATCAGTACTCTGTATCAACGGTTCAGACAGCATGGGACATGCCGGCATACAGGCCGACGTCCGAACCCTAAAGGATCTTGGATGCTATGGTGTAACAGTCGTAACAGCCGTAACCATACAAAACTCCATGGGTATTACGGGTGTTCACCAGCTACCCCTTTCCCTTGTTGTCGGACAGATAAAAGCCGTTTACAAGGAGGTACGCCCACAAGCTGTAAAAGTTGGTATGATAGACGATGCCCAAACTATTCATGCCATTAGTCAGGAGATTCTCGGGTGTCCTAATGTTGTCTGCTCACCCGTCATTTTAGCCTCACACGGTGGGCTGCTCATGTCGAATGCCTCTATACAGGCATATCGGCAATACCTCTTTCCGCTGTGCAAACTGCTCATCATCAAATGCACAGATGCCGAGATTGTTATAGGGCATCATATCAGCACAGATGCTGATATGGCAACTGCCGCCACACTTCTTCGCGATATGGGCCCCGAGTGGGTCTTGCTTCGTGGCGGAACCTTTACAGCGGGGCGCATCAACGCTCTGCTCTCGGGCCCTGGATGCCAGAAATTCTTCTCCTCGGTGAACATCGAGGGTTGGCAACGACACGGTGTTGGCGGAACACTCTCCACAGCTATTGCAGCACGTTTGGCACAAAACGATGACATACCTTCAGCCATTACCAATGCTCACAACTATATGCACAGTCAGGTTGTCTATGCATCCTCACAGCCTACATCCTTGCAGCCACACAACCTGTACAATCAGTTCATGTCGCTACTCTCACAACATTACAAAACAGCACACAACGTTTCCTTTTACGCTTCTCAGCTATATATCTCCACACGTTACCTATCACAAATAACAAAAATCGTCTGCGACCGTTCGCCCAAGCAGATAATTGACGATTATCTGCTTCAGGAGTGCGAGCAGTTGCTATCCAATACCTCCTTCACAATCCAGCAGATTTCCAATCAGTTGGGCTTTTCCTCCCAAACAGCTCTTGCTAAATTCTTTAAGGCAAAGAAAGGATGTGCTCCAACTATTTATCGCGACTGGAGATAAATGCGAAACCTGAAAACTATTCATAACTATTCTTTATAACTTCATACTGTGTGTTCAAATTATTTGGATAATCTCTTACTTATTTGTAATTTTGCAAACCGAAAAGAATACATTATTATAATAAATAAGGTAAGATGGAAAAGAGAAAGATTCAATTCAGTCTCGTATACAGAGATATGTTCCAGTCGAGCGGCAAATTTCAACCTCGCAAGGATCAGTTAGAGCGCATTGCACCTGTTATTATTAAAATGGGCTGCTTTGCCCGTGTCGAAACCAATGGTGGAGCTTTTGAGCAGGTGAACCTGCTGTATGGAGAGAATCCCAACAAGGCCGTACGTACCTTTACCAAGCCATTCAACGAGGTAGGCATTAAGACTCACATGCTGGACCGTGGTCTGAATGCCTTGCGTATGTTCCCTGTTCCTGCTGATGTGCGTCGACTGATGTACAAGGTGAAGCACGCTCAGGGCGTGGATATCACTCGTATCTTCTGCGGTCTGAACGATGTGCGCAATATCATTCCATCTATCAAGTATGCGCTTGAAGCAGGAATGACACCACAAGCAACCCTGTGTATCACCACTAGCCCCATTCATACTGCTGAGTACTACGCTAATATAGCAGAACAACTTATTGAGGCTGGTGCACCTGAAATCTGTCTAAAGGATATGGCTGGTATCGGACAACCTGCCATGTTGGGCAAACTAGTGAAAATGATTAAGGACAAGCACCCCGAAATCATCATCCAGTATCATGGTCATAGTGGTCCCGGTTTGTCTATGGCCAGCATTTTAGAGGTATGTAAGAATGGTGCTGATGTCATTGATACAGCTATTGAACCGCTGTCATGGGGTAAGGTTCATCCAGACATTATCTCTGTGCAGAGTATGCTGAAGAACTATGGCTTTGATGTTCCCGAAATCAACATGGAGGCTTATATGGAAGCACGTAAGTTGACACAGGAGTTCATCGATGACTTTCTAGGCTACTTCATGAATCCTGCCAACAAACTGATGTCATCCCTCCTGTTAGGTTGCGGTCTGCCTGGTGGTATGATGGGTAGTATGATGGCCGACCTTAAAGGCGTAATGGATGCTATCAACAACAACCGCAAGAACAAGGGCGAGGAGCCTTTCAGTGAGGATGCACTGCTGGTTCGCCTCTTCAACGAAGTGGCCTACGTATGGCCTCGCGTGGGTTATCCTCCACTAGTAACCCCTTTCTCTCAGTATGTGAAGAACATTGCTTTGATGAACCTGCTTACCGAATCTATGGGTAAGCCTCGTTATAGCATGATGGACCCCTCAATCTGGGGAATGATCTTAGGTAAAAGTGGCAAGTTACCTGGCGAGGTGGCTCCCGAAATTATTGAGTTGGCTAAGGAAAAAGGCTTCGAGTTTACAACAGCTGATCCTCAATCGAACTACCCTGACGACCTGCCTCGTTTCATCGAAGAAATGAAGAAGAACGATTGGGAGCGTGGTGAGGACGATGAGGAACTTTTTGAGTTTGCCATGCATGAAAGTCAGTATCGCGATTACAAGAGCGGCGTTGCCAAAGAACGTTTCCTAAAAGACCTGCAGACTGCAAAGGACAAGGAGATGCAGAAGAATGGTATGTCACTCGAGGAGGTTGCTGCCTACAAACACGCAGAAGCCGATGCCATTACAGCACCTGAGAACGGAACAGTAATGTGGGAAATTAACGGCGATGCTGAATGCGTTAAGAGCATTGACCCCATGGTAGGTAAGGAATACAAAGAAGGCGACCGATTCTGTTACCTGCAGAATCAGTATGGTCAGATTGTAGAAATTCCTGCTGCTCTGGGCGGAAAACTGGTAGAGGTTTGCGCCAGTCAGGGAAGCAAAGTAGGAAAGGGAGACACCATCGCTTACATCCGCAGAATGTAAATTCGGCTAATTAACAAACAAACAACAACTATAATGAAAAGATTATTCAGAACCATTATCTGCAGCATGGTGCTTTGCGCATCAGGCACTGCAATGGCGGACGTTGTGTACAAGGATGCCAACGTGCGCTTTACCCTGATTGACGAGGGAACAATCCGACTGGAATATGCCCCAGACGGCAAGTTTGTTGACAACAAAAGCTTCGTGGCTGTTATCCGTGAGTACCCCAAGGTGCTTTACACCATAAAGGACAATGCCAAACAGGTTGTCATCAACACCTCTAAAATGAAACTCGTATACAAGAAAGGTTCTGCACCGCTAAGCAAGGAGAACCTGACCATCAGCAGTGCGAAGTCTCTCTCCAAATCATTCGTCTGGACACCAGGTACTCAACAAAAGGGCAACCTGAAGGGAACCTATCGCACCCTTGACGGTTATGATGGCAATATGTATCAGTACAGCAATCCCAAGCACGAGATGCCTTTGGAGGATGGTTTGCTTGCCACAGACGGATGGACACTCATCGACGACTCCAAGAACTACCTCTTTGACGGTGCAAAAGATTGGGACTGGGTAACAGAACGCAAGAGTGCTGAAGGAGCTCAGGACTGGTACTTCATGGCTTACGGTCATGATTACAAGGATGCTTTGCTGAGTTTCACGAAGTTCGCCGGCAAGGTGCCTTTGCCTCCCCGCTATACTTTTGGTTATTGGTGGAGCCGCTACTGGACCTACAGCGACAAGGATCTGCACGATCTTATTGAGAACTTCCATCGACTGAACCTGCCCCTTGATGTACTGGTTATCGACATGGACTGGCATCCTAACACCAAGGAAACCGGAGGCGGCTGGACAGGTTGGGACTGGAACGAAAGTATCTTTCCCGACTACAGGAAACTTCTTAACTACCTTGATGAGCAAGGCGTAAAGACCACCATGAACCTGCATCCTGCCGATGGTGTACGTCCCTATGAGAAGAAGTACAACGAGTTTATGCAGCGTTTCGGCAAGAACGACGGCAAGACCTACGAGTGGATGGGTTCTGACAAGAAATACGTGAAGGCACTCTTCGACACCTATCTGCATCAGTATGTTGATGAAGGTGTTGACTTCTGGTGGCTCGACTGGCAACAATGGGAGAAAGACCGTAACCTCAAGAACCTCGACAACGTGTTCTGGTGCAACTACATCTGGTTCTCAGACATGGAGCTGAACGGCACGAAGCGCCCCCTGCTCTATCATCGTTGGGGCGGCCTGGGCAACCACCGCTATCAGATTGGCTTCTCTGGAGATTCGTACGCCACATGGGAGAGCCTTAGCTTCCTGCCTTACTTCAATAGTACCGCTTCCAATGTGCTCTACGGTTACTGGAGTCATGATATCGGCGGACATCAGGTTAGGAAATACGGAATGGGCGTCGATCCTGAACTCTATACCCGAGCTATGCAGATGGGACAATACCTGCCCATCCTTCGTAGCCACAGTGCCAAAGACCCCAGCCTGAACAAGGAGCCTTGGGCTTTCGACCAGGCAACACAGCAACGACTCGACAATGTCATCAACGGACGCTATACTCTTATACCTTATATATATACAATGGCTCGAAAGACATACGAGACGGGCATCTCACTCTGCCGCCCACTCTACTATGACAGTCCCGAGACTAAGGAAGCCTACGATTATAAGGAGGAATATATGTTCGGAGACAATATGCTGATTGCCCCCGTAACCGAGGAAGTGAACAAAGAAGACGGCTATGCTACCGTTAAACTCTGGCTCCCCGCTGGTGAATGGTTGGAATATGAGACTGGCGAGATGCTGCAGGGCAGTAAGACATACGAGCGCAAGTTCACGATGGATGAATACCCCGTCTACGTAAAGGCCGGAAGCATTCTGCCCTATTATGGCAAGCTGAAGAACCTCTCAGGCACGGAGCAAGCTGTAACCGTTCGTGTGTTCCCTGGTGCCGACAAAGGTGAGTTCCAACTCTATGAGGACAATGGCGAGGAAAAGAACTACGTAACAGAATATGCTACCACTCCCCTCTCGTACACACGTAACGGCAACAAGCTGAGCGTAACTATAGGCGCACGTAAGGGTCAATACAAGGATATGCCTGCAAAGCGTCAGTACTACATAGCACTTCCATGTCAGAAGGCTCCTGCTAGTGTTACTTGCCAAGGTAAGAAGTTGCCCTTCACGTATGACGGCATGAACTTGGAAACAACCATCGACTTGGGTCAGTTGAACTGTTCAACTGGTACTACTCTTGAGATTGAAATGCCGCAGGAATATGCTTTGGTGGCTGGGACAAAAGCCCAGTTCCGCCATATCCAAACTGCGGTTCATGACTATAAGCAACACGATGGCGGAATGGTTTATACAGCCGACTTCGGATACCTCGAAGCAACTCCGTTACGTTTATCATATCATCCTGAGAATCAGGAAGAGACACTAAACGCATTCTTCCAAAAGTATAAGAATGTCAACAAGGTACTTATGGAGCAGATGGGCATAGGCAGCAACTATCAGCGAGCCGTAAAATTGCTGAGTCTGCAGAATGCACTGACGGAAGTTCCGGGAGAAGCTTTCAAGGCTAATGGCAAGACAGGCTTCAGCGCCCGCTACTTTAACAATAAAACCATGAACGGCAATGTTGTTGCTACAGCTCAGATGGAGAAGATTGATATGTTCGAGAGTCAGAGTCCGCGCGAAGGTGTAACAGCCGATGGCTGGAGTATGATTCTTGAAAGTGAACTCACCTCGCCCGAAACCGGTGAGATGATATTTTCTATCTCAGGCGATGACGGCTACCGCCTGATTGTTGACGGCAAAGAACTTTGCTCCGACTGGGGCAATCATGCCGAGACCTCACGCGTAGCTACCATCAACACCACAAAAGGTCAGAAGCACAGCGTGCGTATAGAGTACTACGATAACGAGTACAACGGTATCCTGCGCCTAAAGACCATGATGGCAAAAGAGCCCTAAACTTAGAATTTGTATCTGAGCGCCACTTTTACTGTATTGGGATTGTGGTGACGCGTATAAATGCTTCCCGTATAAGCGCCCTGTGTGACTTCTATTACGGGAAGCTTCTTGTATTCATATCCCAAACTAGCAGTCAACTTGTCGTTTAGGAAAGAGCGCTCCAAGTCACCACCAAAGACGTAGTTCAGACCTTCGTGCGAGTAAACATCCAAGGTGTTACCCTTAGAAATCATAGCATTAAGGCCTAACCTAAGGCCAAAAGGCAGCTGTTGCTCTAATCTAGCACGACCAGTAAAACCCCAGTTGGGGTTTCTCAAGTCTATTGCATAGGCTATACGCTCGTCCCACAAAGCAGTAAAAGAACCCTTTAGCTTGGTTCCGTCTACTGGTCGCCATATCAGTTCGGGGGTAATCTCGATAGCCTTACGTACTGCCTCGTTACCCCAAGTGGAGACACGAACATTCTCTATTTCCATCCAAATGGCATTGAAGCCATCGGTTACATTGGTATGGGCAACGGTGGCGGTGAAATCCACCTTCTTGGTCTTCAGCTCGTAGGCTAGAGAGATACGGTTGACGTGTATGCCCTCCAAGTTCTCGTTACCGAAGTCCAACGTATAAGGTCCCTTTACCCTATCGTCATATAGATACTGTAATGTAGGACGCACAATACGCATAGCGTAACTGGCCGTAAGCGTGTTCTTGTTATTGATATGATAGGTAAAACGTGCCTGTGGGATGACATCATGCAGGTTTTTCTCGTTCATACGAGTATAATCGTACTCAACTCGGGCATCAGCCTCTATGGCCTTTGTCTTCAGGCTGTAACCGGCATATATGCCAGCGGTCTGTGTGCGATGAAGGAACTCGCTATTGTTAAACTCTAAGTCGTCGAGCCACTGACCGTCATAGGAGTGGATGAAGTTATTGATGTATTTGGCCCCCACGTTCAGTTGCTGCCCTTCAGCAATGGGACGATTCCAGTCAAACAACACCTCATGTTTGTGAATTAACACATCCGAGGTGATAAGGTTCTGGGTGTACATATCAGGGTCAAAGCCAGTGGTCTCTGTTAGTATCTGCAAGCTGTTGTCATCATCCAGGTCCGTACTGTAGTTATACTGGAAGAGCAAGCTCTCGCCTTTCAGGTTGGTCTTATGCAGATAAGAGGCCTGTACATTCACCTCGTCCCTATAGAGGGTCGGCGAACTCAGTAGGGATTGCACGCTGGAAAGAAGAGTTCCATTGGTATCATACAGATACTCGGAACGCTCACCTGTGAAACGTCTTTGGGTATGGACGCCATCTATACTGGCGTGGAAAATATTACGTTCATTCAGCCTGAACTGTACATCAGCACCATAGCCCAACTGGAATCCTTTTTGCTTCTTCTCCTGCTCCTGTGTATAGTAGTTATTTGAGCTGACATACGAAAATTCAAGATTGGTAAGTTCACCTGAATTATAAGGTGTTATGCCTTTCACATTAAAGTATGGCTTAATAGTAAATTTATTGGCGTCAATCTTCAGATTGACACCTGTCATGTAGGGCGCAGTCTCGCCATATCCGGCACCAACGATTGCCTCTCCCTCAACTTTTGTCTGTGCCTGTGCTACCATAGCAAAGGACAGCATGATTATATATAATATCTTCTTCATCATTTATCTTAGGCTTTTGAATTTAGTAATTTTATTCTTTACCTTTTAACCTTACCTTAATCCCTCCAACATATGTCAGCAACACCACATTCATCATCAACGCATAAAGGATAGCAGGGATAGCAAAACGCCCGTCGTTGAAGACAAAGGGGCTGGATGCTATTGCTATTGCCTGAGCGGCATTCTGCATTCCCACCTCAATGATAATAGTACGGCGTTCTTTCGTGTGTAACCCAAACAAATAACACAATAAGGTTGCAAAGGCTACTGCCACCAGCAGCAAGACTGTTACGGCCATACCCAGTACGCTAAAGTTAGCGGCTATTGTCTCTTTATGCTGTACAAAGAAGATACCCGCCAACAACATCAGAGCTGGGAAAGCTAGCTTGGAAAGCACCTTGGCTATACGTGCTGCCAACTCTGGTTTGTAATACCTTATTATAATACCTATTACAATGGGAACCAACATGGTCACAAGGTTCTGCATGAGTAGATTCTTAATGGGAAGCTGGATGCCAACTTGCTGCCCTACAGCACTAGTAACCAACTGCATTATCATTGGAAGCGTGAACAGCGTAATGATACTGCTCAATGCCGTAAGCGAAACGGAAAGTGCCACATCACCCTTGGCCAGCATACTGAAGATATTGCTGGAGCTTCCACCAGGACAGCAGGCTATCAACACTAAACCAATGGTAAATATGGGATCCAAATGCATAGCCATAGCCACAACCCATGCCAGTAACGGCATAATCAACTGCCCCGCAAGACCACCTGCAACGGCTTTGCCTCGTTTTACAACTAAAAGAAAATCTTTTGCTTCCAATGTGAGTCCCAGACAGAACATCAACAGTGTGAGAATAGGAAGCACAATAAAAATACTATTCATTTGAACGTTATCCTATTTTTCGCGTCATTTTCGGCGCAAAGGTACAAAAAAAAATCAAAAAAATATGTACATTTGCACCAAATTATCTTACATACAGAAATAAGCGAATCATGAAAGTAATAAATCTAAGCGAAAGCAATAGTGTACTGAACAAGTACTTGGGCGAGCTCAGAAACGTAGATGTGCAAAAAGAACGCATGCGTTTTAGGATGAACATTATCCGTATCGGGCACATAGAAGCCTATGAAATCAGCAAATTTCTGACCTACAGTGAGAAAACCATACAGGCCCCGTTGAACAAATGTAAAATAAGCACATACGATGATGATGTGGTGGTGGGAACCGTTTTCCGTGCCGGACTGCCCTTGCATCAGGCTTTTTTAGATATTTTTGACGAAGCTGGCAATGCCTTCGTATCGGCCTACCGTTACTATATCGATCGTGAGATGAGCGAGGTAGGCATCAAGGTTGAATACTGTGCCTCTCCTGCCTTGAATGGCAAGACACTAATCCTTGTCGACCCTATGTTGGCAACAGGAGGCAGTTTGGAACTGGCTTATGAAGCACTGAAAACAAAGGGTACACCCAAACGTCTGGTGATGGCATGCGTAATAGCATCAAAAAGTGGTGTAGAATACCTGCAAAAGATGTTCCCCAACGATGATGTCGTGTTAGTCTGCGGAGTGATTGACCCCCTACTGAACGAGCACAAGCTCATAGTTCCCGGTTTAGGCGATGCCGGAGATTTGATGTATGGGGAAAAGATTTAAAGACCTACCCTAACCCTCCCGTCAGGGAGGGGACGATATAACGTAATAACGTCTATAATCAACAATAAAATTATAAGATGAAAAGATTGTTCTTTCTTTCTGCACTGATGGTTTTCGCAATGGTAGCAAGCGCACAATTCAACTTACAGTTGCATTACGACCTGGGTCGTCACATGAACCCCGAATCAGAAGCAGACCGCCAGTTATTCACCGTAACGGCCGAGTTCTTTAAAGCCGACAAGTTAGGCTCTACTTTTTTGTTCATTGATATGGACTACAGAGGAGAAGGCGCCCAAAACAATGGTGCCATAGGAGCCTATTGGGAAATGAGCCGTGACTTTACCTTTGCCAAAATAAAGAACACCAATAGCAGTTTTTCTGCCCATATAGAGTATGATGGTGGTCTGAAAAACACGTTCTCCTTCCAACAGAGTGTGTTGGTGGGTCCTGCATGGAATTGGCATAGCAACGACTTCAACAAAACTTTCACCTTCCAGACTTTGTACAAGCAATACTTTAAAGCAGCAAACTTGGGTGCACTTTCCACTTTCCAGACCACAGCCGTCTGGGGCATCAACTTTGCCAAAGGTCTTTGCACTTTCAGCGGCTACTTTGATCTGTGGTACGGATATATACCGGAATTCGACGGAAACAATATCCAGAAGAAAGGAATTGTAATAAATAGTGAGCCACAATTCTGGTTTAATGTTTTCGGAAAAGACAGGCAGAACAACAAACTGAGTCTCGGTACGGAGGTTAAGATTAATAACAATTTCATTTGGAGAACCAACAATAGCACACGTACCTTCTTCGTAAATCCCACTTTAGCAATAAAATATACATTCTAAGATATGAAAAAGAGAATAATTGGTGTCCTTTTGACACTCATAAGCATGACTGTTACCGCACAAAACCCTGTGGTACAAACCTGGTTTACAACTGACCCGGCTCCCCTGAGCTATGGCGACAAAGTGTATGTCTACGTGGGACACGACGAAGACAATGCCGATTTCTTCTGGATGTACGAATGGCGTGTATATTCCAGCAGCGATATGGTGAACTGGACCGACCACGGGTCGTTACTTAACCTCAACAGTTTCAGTTGGGCAGATGACCGTGCTTGGGCTGCACAGACCATAGAACGCAACGGAAAATTCTACTGGTACATCTGCGCTCACTCTAAGCTCAGTGGCGGAATGGCCATTGGTGTAGCTGTTGCAGATTCGCCCACAGGTCCTTTCCGTGATGCATTGGGCAAACCGCTCTTCGATAACGGTTCGTGGGACAACATCGACCCTACTGTGTTTATTGATGATGACGATCAGGCGTGGCTCTTCTGGGGAAATCCAACAATTAACTACGTTCGTTTGAATCCCGATATGGTTTCTCTGGCCTCCGAAGTAAAGCAAGTAAAACAGACTGTGGAAGGCTTTGGCTCACCCTCAATGCGCGAGCGTGAAAGAGGAGTTAAGTATGCTGATAGCTATACCGAGGGGCCTTGGATTATGAAAAGAAACTTCTTCCCATTGGACAAAAAGGGAAAGAAAGCAAAAAAAGCAGTGGGCCAATATTACCTGCTTTATGCCGCAGGAGGCGTTCCCGAGCACATTGCTTATTCTACGGCTCCCACACCAGAGGGTCCATGGACCTATCGCGGACACATCATGCCGTTAGAGGACACTAAGTCGTTCACAAACCATTGCGGTGTGGTTGATCACAAGGGACACAGCTATTTCTTCTACCATACGGGTAAATTGCCCGGTGGTGGCGGCTTTGGTCGGTCTATGGCTATAGAGGAATTCAAGTATAACGAAGATGGAACGTTCCCCACTATTCATCATACCAATGAGGGTGTAAAACCCATTGGTACTCTTAATCCCTATCAGCGTACAGAGGCCGAGACCATTGCTTGGAGCTTTGGCCTGAAGACTGAGAACAACCAAAAGACGGGTGTTTATGTTGGCGAAATCAACAACGGCGATTATATAAAGGTACGCGAGATGGACTTTGGTACTAAACAGCCCTCAGCATTCACGGTATCTGCCGCTTCGGCTTTGCAAGGCGGAAACATAGAGGTGCACCTCGACAGTCTTGGCGGTCAGAAGATCGCTGTGGCAAAGATTCCCTATACTGGTGGATGGGAAGAGTGGAAAGAAGTGCGTACCCCCATAACAGAAACGGTTAGTGGCAAACACGATGTATTCTTTGCCTTCACAGGCTATAAAGGCATGAAACTCTTTAACTTTGACTGGTGGAAATTTGAGGAAAAATAACGCTAACATCATTATATACAAAGAACAAGGGCTGGCACAAAGTGATGTGTCAGCCCTTATTTGATTATTTAATTGGAGCTTAATCTTCGTCAGACCAATCTTCCCAATTGTCTTCCTTAGTCAATGCATCAGCACCGTCTACAGTAGTATCTTTATTAATTGGCAAGCTCTCTGCCAACATGCTGACTACCTCAGTTTCTTCAATTTTTAAAGATGGTTTAATGTATCTCATATCTTTTTGTATTTAATATAATACCTTCTTTCCACCAACAATGTTGATGCCCTTCTGCAGCTTACTGATGCGCTGACCGGCAATGTTGTAGATAGCACCGTTGTTAAGGTTATCGTTAACGTTAACGTTTGCGATGCCTGTAGCATCTTCACCCTCGAAGTAGAAGGCCTTCACGCCATTTTTACTCTCCAAGTATGCCTTACCAGCAGGGATGATACCAGTTGTAGCGGGATAGAAGCCTACAGGTTCGCCTTCAGGCTGAGCCAAAACATACTGAGAGCCATCTGCTTCTGTATCAACGTCAGTACCCTTCAGGTCGTTAGCAATATTGATAGCTGGCAGATCCTGAGCGAACTTGTTGTAGTAAGTACCAGTCAGAATAACAGGAATGCCGGCAGGAACATTCTCAATCTCTATAAGCTCAAGCCAAGCCATCTCAAGAACAGCAACATTTGCCTTAACATCACCATTCAGCACATAGCCAGTAGTAGTGTCGTAAAGGGTAGCATAACCGGCTTCGCCTACGTAGCTAACAGGTGCCAAACCGCTCAGAGGAGTTGGATATGCATCTACACCAAGATACTGACCCCAACCAACTGTGTAAGCAAGTTTACCGTTAGTAATGTCAGCCTTTTCGAGACCAGTGTCGAAACCGATGTTGCCACTTGCTGTACTTCCCTCAGGATCTGTATCGGAAAGGTCGATGATGTTAGTGTATTTACCAGCAATACGACCGATGTTACCACCCTCGTGACCATTGATAGTTCCAAGATTAACGAAGTTTTCGATAACGCTTTCGTTATTACCGCCAAGGTAGCAGCAGAGGGCACCAGCGTATGGATGCTCGTTCTTAGCTGTAACAGTACCCAGGTTCAGCACATTGCGGATGAGCCACTTAGGTCCGTTGCCTTCCTGACCACCGATGATACCAGCTGCATCCTGATGTTCAGCGATGACAGTTGCCTCGTTGATAATATTCTCGAGAGTAATGAGTGTACCGTTGTTCTGGCAGCTACCTGTAATACCACCTACACGATTGTAACCGTGAATAGTACAAGACTCGTCCATGATGAGGTTCTTGACTGTGGTATTGGCTGCATTACCGCGAAGGAAGCCAAAGAAGCCAATGTTGCTGTCATTAGGACGCTCGATAATCATGTTCTTGATGCGGAAGCCCTGACCGTCGAAGGTACCGTTGTATTTCTTACCTGTTGTCTGACCGATGGGCTTGTGCAAGTTCTCGATGCCAAGCATATCGATGTCGTTCATCAGCTTACCGTTAATCTGGAGGTTTGCATCGCCACCCTCGTCAACCTTGTTGCTGAACCATTCAAGGTTACCTGCATTCTTGATTTCATAGAAACCATCAACAAGTTCAGGAGCCTGGAACTGAGTGTAGCAAACATCACACATACCAATCTCCTCATTGATGTTATGAGGAAGAGTTATTGTCTCACCGCTTTCATTATTATAATTTACGCCACCAACTGCAGCACCGGTACAGTCCTTAGTACCTGCCTGATAAACGCGGCTTGTTGTACCCCACATATTGGGCACATCCTCTACACCAAGGTCTTGAGTCCATGTAATAACAGACTGATCGCCATTCAGCAGATAGCAAAGCTCACCGCTTGCAATGGGGTTCTCTGTATTGATGGTGAACTTACCCTGATTGCCACCATTAGTTGCGCAAAGGTCAACACAATTCACAATAGCTGGATACAATTGGTCGCCGAGCTTGCCGGCGCGGAAGAGATTGTAACCGTTGCCGTCGATTCCTGTTACCTCACCGATGTTCCAACAACCGCTGGCCACCTTAACCAGATAGTCCTTCGGAGTTCCTGTCCAACCACAGATGGCAGCACTTTCGCCTGAACCGCCGTAAATGTTACCGGTGTTGTAACACTGCATGATGGTCAAACCTACTTCTGTTGCCTCTACGCAACCAACGATACCTGCAACGTTCTTACCAGTAGAGCTTACGTTTGCTTCGTTACCGCAATAGCGGATGATAATGTGGCTGTCGTTGTTATTCCTGCTATTGATGTGAGCCACAACACCTGCAGCGAAGTTCTGATCGTGCTCAATAGAGCAACTTTCGTCAATAATAAGGTTTTCGATGATAACCTCGTTGGTGTACTTACCATCTGTTGCAGTACCACCACCACGAACAGAACCAAAGAAGCCCTGACCATCATACCCACGATTCTCAAGGGCGTTAGCTGTAGTCAGTACCATGCCCTTGATGCGATGACCCTGACCGTCGAAGTGACCAAAGAACTTCTTTGCACTTGTACCGATTGGCAAGTGAGCATCGGCCACACCTTCATAGTCAATGTCAGCAGTCAGCTTGGCATTCATGGCACCATAGCCAATCTTAACCATGTTGGAGAACCACTCTACCTGTGCAGGAGTACCAAGATAGAAGTATCCATCCTCTTCTGCACTTAGCCAATCAACTTGGGGAGCAGAGCATACCGTGCAAAGACCTGTTGCAGGGTCATAGCTGTGGTCGTCCTTGGTGCTACCACCTTCTTCGTTGCTATATGCAACAGAACCTTTGGGATTACCTGCGCAATCGAGGGCAGCCACCTGATAGACAGCTTTGCCAGGAATGGGCAGAGGAATAGAGTTAGGATCAGAGAGGTCCTGAGTGAAAGGATGAGCATTGGGATTAGCCTGTTCAGCCAAGTCACTACGCAGAGCTGTGTTCAGTAGATAGCAAATCTCACCACTGTGCAGAGGATCGTCTGTTGTGTAGGTTGGGTGATCACCCTGGAAGTTGTTGGCACTGTGGAAAGTGTCATAGCAGTTAGCAATAGAACGGTTTGAACCGCGGAAAAGCTGGTTGTTGCCATCCAGAACGCTAATCTCTGCGATGTTCAAGCAGTTCCACATTCTGGCATTGCCACCGGCAGACTTATTCCATCCACAGAAGGCAGAACCTCTGTTGACTGCGCTGACAGCACCTGCATTCACGCAGTTCTCCATATCAAAATAGGGATACTGTTCACAACCAGCACCAATCATACCTGCAGCACCTGAGGTGGTAGTAAGGGTTGCATAGCTCACGCAGTTGAGAATCTCAAGTCCATCGCTTGCTCCAGTATTGGTCTGAATGAGTCCGATGATAGAGCCTATACGGTTCTTACCTCTGATGGAGCAAGTGGCATCCATAATGATGTTCTTAATCTTGGCATTGCCGCGAACAAAGCCAAAGAGACCGAGAGTCTCGTCGTCAGGACGGTCAATTACCAGATTGCTGATAGTGTGGAACTGTCCATCGAACTTGCCGGAATACTTATAAGTATCTATTACGGCATTGCTTTCATTCGTGTACCTGCCAATGGGGGCATGATCAATACCCGCCATGTCAATGTCTGCTGTCAAGACAGCCTGTGCATTGAGTTTAGCATCTTTTTCAGGATCATCATTACCTGTTACAGAGTTCACATACTCAGCAAACCACTCTAATTCAGAGGCGGTACCAATCTGATACACACCATCCACCTGAGTAGGTTCGTCCCATGCACGAAGGGAACTACCTGTCATCCAAGCAAAGGCAAGGAGAGCCAGGCTTAAGAAATAATGTTTTCTCATCTTGTTTTTTTTTAGTTAATTTGTAATTAGGTTAAAATTATATTGCTCTTGTTATTATTCCTGTGGATACCAAACCTTTTTTGTACAAATTTTGCATGTCACGATGCAAAGCTATACAAATATTTACACTTTAACATCCTTCCACCCGTTAAAATTTGTTAATCGATATGAAAGTTTCTTTTTTGATGAAAATTTGACAGTCTCCCTATATATATAATAAGGTATAGGGAATTTGAAGTCCTATTGTATAAAAAAATATTTAATTTAAATTAACTCCCTACCCATGTTTTTGCATCAATAAAGGGCTCATAACATGCCCAAATCATATAATTAATAAAAAAATATAGCATTTTTTAGCAGTTTTTGTAAAAAAAGTTTGGCAGATATTGTAAAATAGCATACCTTTGCGTAAACAAATGTGTAGAAATACGCTTAAAATTAATGTTTAAAAGGAAAATGATGTTTAATTTTTATAAGTTTGTTATGAAAAAATTTACACTTTTAGTGGTTGCCATGTTCTCAATGGCATTCAGTGCAAACGCACAGTACAATGTTGACGGTCACAAGTTCTGGGACAACTGGTCATTAGGTATTGAAGGTGGTGTTAGCACCAACGCTCACGACTGGAATACTCCTAACGGTGCTGTTGTTGGTATCAATGCAACAAAGGCTATCACTCCTGTAGTTAGCTTCGAATTCAGTATCGGTGCCGGCATCAACAATAACTACAATTGGCGTATGGAACGCAGTGCAAACGTATTTGACAATGTAAGTGCTATCGCCAGCACCAAGATTAACCTGATGAACTGGTTCTGCGGTTACAAGGGAACTCCCCGTTTGTTCGAGATTCAGGCTCGTGGTGGTTTTGGTTACATGCGTGAGTTTTATCCCAACTCCGGTAATAACCCCACAAAGAGTGGTAACGATTTGAACCGTGCTATTGCTAAGTTCGGTTTCGACTTCGATTTCAACCTTGGCGAGAGCAAGGCTTGGACAATCAGCCTGCGTCCTGCTGTTGTAATGAAGTTAGCTCCTGAGACCTCTCCAAAATACTTGGGTTGTGTATATCTTGATCCTTGCGGTGCTTATGGCCACAACGTACTTGGTCAGATTACTGCTGGTATTACTTATCACTTCAAGACCTCTAACGGTACTCACCACTTCGCAGCTGTTAAGCCTCAGGTTGTAACAGAGACTGTTGAGAAGGTTGTTGAGAAGCCCGTTGAGAAGATTGTTGAGAAGGTTGTTGAGAAGAAGGTTGCTGCTACTGGCAATAACATCTATGTTGTTGAGTTCGAGCAGAACAAGTCTAACCTGAGCAACACTGCTAAGTCTACTCTCGATCAGATTGCTAACGGTACAACTGTTATCCTCGATGCTTATGCATCTCCCGAAGGTGCTAAGGCTTACAACCAGAAGCTCTCTCAGAAGCGTGCTGACGCTGTTAAGGGTTACCTGGAGAACAAGGGCGTTAAGGTTGCTGATGCTAAGGCTCACGGTGCAGAGAGCAAGAGCTCACAGCGTGTTGTTTACGTTCGCATTAAGTAATCTAGTCTAAGAATTACAAAGCATATTTGAGCGGCAGGCCACACGGCTTGCCGCTCTTTTTTCAACTATGAAAAAGATTCTTTTTGTCTGTCACGGTAATATCTGCCGCAGTCCTATAGCAGAGTTTGTAATGAAGGATTTGGTTGCAAAAGCAGGACTGAGTGAGCACTTCTATATTGAGTCGGCAGCAACTTCTACTGAAGAAATCGGTAGCGAGGTTTACCCTCCAGCCAAACGCAAGTTGGCAGAACACGGCATTTCATGCAAGGGAAAGACAGCCCGCCAGATGAAGCAGAGCGACTATGAGAAGTTTGACTTGTTGATAGGAATGGATGAATGGAACATCCACAACATGACCAGCATTTGCGGAGGTGACCCAGAGGGGAAGATTCACAAGCTATTAGATTTTACCTCCAGAAAAGGTGATGTGGCCGACCCTTGGTATACAGGAGATTTTGATGCAACATGGCGCGATGTAACAGAAGGCTGTCAATGCATTCTCGACACCCTCATTTAAGTTCATTAAATACAAAAAAAAGAATCCCATATCAGTTATCTGGTATGGGATTTTCCTTTCATTAGAGTTTCTGAGCAGAAGGAGGCTCGTTACCTACAGCTGCTCCCCACTCTTTGTTGGGGCGACTGCCCATCTTTAATACAAGGGTTGCACCGTTCTTTACATCCTCGTGACTAATCCAAGGTCGATTCAAAGGCTTGCCGTTAAGGGTTGCGCTCTGAATATATTTGTTCTCCTCGCTGCAATCCTGAGCAATGATATGGAAAGTCTTGCCATTTCCCACATTCACCTTAATGTCCGAAAACAATGGACTGCCGATATTGTAGACGGGGAAGCCTGGAGTTACAGGATAAAAACCAAGACTTGAGAATACAACGAAGGATGTCAGACCACCACCGTCCTCATCACCGGGAATACCCATAAGATCGTTGCGGAACCAGGTCTTCAGACATTGACGGATGCGCTTCTGTGTTTTCCAAGGTGCGCCAGCATAATTATATATATAAGGTATATGCAGCGAAGGTTCGTTAGCCATAGTGAACTGACCAATATTACCTGTCTGGTCGGGTAGCTGTGTATAGAATTCACGCTTGCCGCGTCCCATACTTTCCGTGAAGGTCTGATCCAGATTGCGAACCAACTCTTCCCTGCCTCCCATCAGATTGGCAAGGTCGGCAAAGTTATGCTGAACATCCCAACGATAGGTCCATCCGTTATTCTCGTCGTAAGCATCACGGGCACCTATGCCGCCACCGAAACGATAGTCGAAGTTCTCCAGGAACTTACCATCCTTGTCCTTGGGATGGAAGAACTTGGTTTCAGGATTCCAAACATTGCGATAGTTGTAGCTCAACTTCAGGTATTTTTGTTGTAACTTCTTTTCACCCAGGAACTCTGCAATGCGCGAGAGACACCACTCATCGTAGGAAGTACCCAGTGTTACAGCAATAGGCTGACGTTTCTCGAAGCCAGACACATTGGGGTCTGTTTCCTTTTCACCTTCTTTCAAGGCAGGAATATAACCATGCTCCTTGTAAAAGTCGTCGATGTATCCTGCAGGCTTCCCGCTCCAGGGAGCCAAAGTCTTCTCCTCAATACCCTTACGGCAATACTCAAAGGCACGTTTGGCATCAACTTTCAGCCCTTTATAGAGCGCATCAGCAACCATGCTGACACCATGATTAGAGTTCATACGACGAGTATCGCCCGTCATCTCAGGGAAGGTAGGCATCCAGTTGGTGCCCATCTGCTCAGCCATACGCAGGTAACTCTCTATTATATTCTCCTGCTTCTGAGGTTGGATAAGTGCACGCAAGGGATGAGCAGCACGATAAGTGTCCCAAATCCAGTCGTCGGTATAAAACGGCTGACCATTATCTTCATGTACCTTACCATCGAAGGCAGAGAAATATCTGCCATCCTCGCTCAGACTAACGGGGCGCTCGAAGGTTCGATAATAAGAGGTGTAGAGAACCGTCTTCTCATCATCAGTTCCTCCTTCAACCCTAATATTACTAAGGCTTTCGTTCCATTCCTTACGACCATCAGCTGCTACCTTTGCCAGATTGAAGACACTACCCTGCTCGCGGACAAGGTTCTTCTGGGCCTGTTCCTCACTAATCAGAGAAATTCCATAACGGAAGCAAACCTTCTTGGTTCCTGCAGGGAAACGGAGAGCGGCGCAGGCACGACGATCCTCCACGTTCTTTTCGTTTGAGATTTTACCGTCACGAAGAATACCCACCTGCTCAGGCTGAATATCAAATTCGCCCGAGAAGAAAATCTTCATGTTTCTGCTCAAACGCTGATTGGCAGATGCACTTTTACCCTCAACCTGCACACGGCCATTATCGGTGTAAAGCAAAACAGTTGCAGGCTTCGAAGGATCCTGGAAGCTAATCTCGTATATGGCACTCTGATGACTGACAGCCAAATGAGCATCTATGCTGTTATCAGCAATCTGAACACAATAGTCGTAAGGAGTTATCTTTTCCTGATCCCAGTTGGTACTGACGATGGGATGCAGCTCATTACCCTGTGTAACACTCAGACGGAAAGCACTGCGTTCGCGATGGTTGGTGACAACAATTGGCAGTCCATCCAATAACTCATGTGTATACTCTCCACGTGTGGGATAGATACGCATCAGGCTGTTGGGCAACTGAATGCATGGGAAACAAGGTACTAACAAATGACTGATACTACCGATGTACGGATTCACATAATCAACACGTTCCATCTCTGGAGCGGCACTTGCCGGCAGTGAGCCAAGAAAAAAGAGTGAGACAAGAAATCTCACAAACCTAAGATTCTTCATAATATTAACCAGTATAATTAAATTTGTCTGCAAAGTTACGAAAAAAAATCATATCTCGGAATTATCAACGGTAAACAGTAAACAGTAAACGGTAAACTACAAACAAATGTTAAAAACGCCACACGTCGCGTTGGCGATTTCCACGTGTAGACTTTGCCGATGCGACGCGTCGCGTTGGGCGATGCGACGCGTCGCGTTGGGCGATGCGACGCGTCGTCTTCCCCATTGTCACGCGTTGACAAAACATTGTCAAAGCGTTGACAGAGCTCTGTCTAAACTTGACAAAGCGCTTAGCGATGTTTTAAACGATAACGATAACGAAAACGAAAACAAACTGCCAACCCGATTAGCGGGTACTACACACACGCTCCCAATCTTCGCCATCCCTTTCCTATTGTCCCGTTATTTTCCCGCGGATTTTATCCGCAGAAAAACACTCACCTCTCAACCAACAACAGCCCAATCTCGTTCAAAGCCACAAATCGGTATCGTTGCGATTCCACAGGAATTGGGCGGTAACTATAGTGCTTAGCCTCAGCCTTCCGTCGCAAAGTGTCTTCTGTTGCCGCCATCACAATCGGGTTTAAAAATGCACTCCCTTCGGGTTCCATCAGCAACAGCTTACCTCTAGAACATGCCTCGAAATAAACCCCACCCGGCTTGTAGTATCGCTCATGGGGCGACCCATCCTTCGGAAAGCCATCGTTCAGCAGCACCACCAAAGGGAATCCCTGTTCGCGAACTACTCTGGCTATTTTCTGCTCACCTTTGCTAATCGCCGCCGTATAGGTCACTGCCCCATTATGCGCTGCCGCCAACACCTGTTGCAGTCGTTCCTCAATTTGCCCAACGCTGGCTTCACGACTCATTTCCACCAATTGTCTTTCAGGCCAGTCCAATAAGAAGTGGTTACCCATCGACGTGAACTGCAACCCACACACCTCCGTCTTGCGATGCATCCTGAACAGATCTGGGTTCTGCCTGCGCTGCCAAGCACGTTCCGCGTTGGCTTTCACATATTCTATCATGGCGTGCAGCTGCCCTTTGTGCGTCAGCACACGATAGAATGGCGGTGCGTCATACAAGTTCTCGGCAAACCCCAGTTTGCGTGCGCCCTCTTTGCATCCTTGCATATAGCCGCGTACCACCTGTCTGATGCTACGGGGCATGGTCCGCTGCACCTGAAGCACCATGTGATGATGGTCAGGCATCACTTTATCAGCCAGAATCTTTATCTCAGGGCACAACTCCAACAACCTTCGCTGCTGACTGATGAGTGCCCAGCCAATCGGGGTCTTTTCAATAACAGCTTCAGAACCGTTATGCGTCAGCTTGCCAAACAACGCCTGCCGTGCGTTGGCCACCATCGTTACGTGTACGATGCATGGTTTGCGCCACGTTCCAGGCCCTAACCACGTGAATGTCTCGTAACTTGGTGTGTTTATGTTATCGTTTGTCATTAGCAAATATAATTTGCAGTAAAGCGACGGGACATTACAACTTTGCCCCGCTTTTACCCTGTTATCCCGTTACTTTCCTGCGGATTGATCCTCGTTCACGAAACCAGTCCGCAAAGTTAACCATTATTTTGCAAACCTCTGCGAAAAAGCAAATAATTATTGAAGAGGGGGCCATTCCTTTCCCAAGCGTCCCTTCCCCGTCCCGCTACTTTCCTGCGGATTACATCCGCCCCTTAAAACGTTCCGTACTAGCCAATTGCACCATTCTGTTCCCTATCGTCACGTCCACGTCCCGTTACTTTCCTGCGGATTACATCCGCCCCTTAGAACGTTCCGTACTAGCCAATTGCACCGCTCTGTTCCCTATCGTCACGTCCACGTCCGTTACTTTCCTGCGGATTACATCCGCCCCTAAGAATGTTCCGTAATAGCCAATTGCACCACTCTATTTCCAAGCGCCACGTTCCCGTCCCGTTACTTTTCTGCGGATTACATCCGCCCCTTAGAATGTTCCGTACTAGCCACCGGAGCATCCGCTAAATCTACAATAGTAGAAATTACATTTGGCTTATAGCCTCAACAGGCGTTCCGCTACAACCCTACTGTCAAGCGTTGACAGAGCTCTGTCAACGCTGTGACAAAGGATTGTCAACAGTATGACAATTGAGGGCGCTTTGCGCCAAATTATTTGGGGAGTCAAAGGAGTTGACAGGTGATAGGCCACAATTGACAGTTATTTCGCTCCCCGCTCCCCACTAACCGCTAATCGATTCCCAGACCCTTCATCGCGGACTTGATCCGCGATCTCATGAAATACCCCTACAAATTAAAAACACCCATCACCCTGTCTTACGCTGGAAAAAGTTGACACAATAGTCAACCACAATGATTTCGAAAGACATTAAAAAACAAAGAAAGAAGAGAAAGGCTCTAAGTGAAGAGGAAAAAATAGCGATAATCCGCGAACACTTTCTGGAGGGTACCA
>JAFXTC010000052.1 GCA_017525235.1 Bacteroidaceae bacterium
CAATTCTCGAAGTTCATCTGAGAGACTCAGGTGGTTATAGTGGCGGGGTTCCACCTCTTCCCATTCCGAACAGAGAAGTTAAGCCCGCCCGCGCCGATGGTACTGCACACCCGTGGGAGAGTAGGTAGCCGCCGTTTTTTATAAATGAAGAAACCCTCCAGTCTGACTGGAGGGTTTTCTTTTTATGTCTGATTAATCAATTACTTGGTGCTGAATTTGTAAATAGTCATGGTCTGGTATGTCTCTTCAGGACGAAGGGTTGTAGAAGGCCATTCGGGATGGTTGGGACTATCAGGATAATGCTGACTCTCGAAGCAGAATGCGCTACGACGAGGATATTTCACGCCTTTCTTGCCAACAAAGCTACCATCAAGGAAGTTGCCTGCATAGAACTGAACGCCAGGCTGGTCGGTAAACATCTCCATTACAATACCAGAGTTGGGATCATAGAGTGTACCAAAGGGCTTGGAGATATCACCCTTTGTGTTCAGAATCCAATTGTGGTCATAACCCTTACCGTTTTGAATTTGCTCACTTGAGGTGTCGTCAATACGATCACCTATAGCGGTAGCGGTACGAAAATCAAAGGGAGTTCCTTCTACTGCAAGTACCTCTCCTGTTACTGCAACATCGGCATCAACAGCTGTGATGCTGTCAGCATCCAGTGTCAAAATTTCATCAAGACAATCTTTGCTGGCATCGCCGCTAAGATTGAAGTAGCAGTGGTTGGTGAGGTTGAGAACGGTAGCCTTGTCGGTTGTTGCCGTATACGCAATCTGCAGAGCATTCTCGTTGGTGAGTGTGTAGGTTACCTTAACTTCGATGTTGCCAGGATACCCGTCTTCGCCATCGGCACTGGTAGTGGTGAACTCCAATGTTTGCTCATCCACCTTGTTTGCATCCCATATGCGGTTGTGGAAGGCAATTGGGCCACCGCCATGCAGGCTGTTAGGTCCGTTGTTGATGGGCAGTTGATAGCTTTCTCCGCCGAGAGAGAATTGACCTTTGGCAATACGGTTGCCATAACGACCAATAAGTGCACCAAAGTTGCAACCTTCGGCACCATACTTTTCGTAATCCTGAATATTGTCGTGACCAAGGCAGACATCTTGCATGTTACCGTCTTTGTCGGGAACCATGATGCTGACGATGCGTCCACCAAAATTGGTGAAACATACTTCCATGCCATTTGCGTTGGTGAGGACATACAAAGCCGTAGAGTCAGTTGCGAAACTATCAGCACAGAGACCAGAGGCGGTGAGGCTGCCATCCTTTTGTTGGGTGGTGTTGTCGCATGAGGTCATTACAAAGCCTAAGGCTGCAGCCAATAGGCCGAAACATAAGGTTTTCTTCATTTCTTTTTGTTTTGGTTAATAATACTAATAATGTATAATAAAGTTGACTATATTTGTTTGCCTTTCTTCATTGGGCATGACAAATTTATTGGTTTTTTGTGAAACGAAGAATGAATTTAATTTTTTTTTGCAAAAAGTAGATGCTTTATGTCAAAGTTGAAAATAAAAATGCTAACTTTGCGTCATAAAAGAAAAAATAACCTAATAAAATGAGTAAACTATTTAGATCTTTCGGCCTGTTACTGGTCTTTTTAGTTGCACATAGTTGCTCTGAAGAGATAGATACTTCTTCTCGTTACGTATTTAAACATGACACAATTCTCACCTATTTGCAAAAGCACGAGGTTTATAGTGAGTATGCCTATTTGCTGAGCAAAGTTGATATCAGCAAGTATAATTCTTCTAAGGTGGGGCAGTTGTTAGGTGCTCGCGGTAATTTTACCGTTTTTGCCCCAACCAATAAGGCTATAAATGATTATCTGCAGACCTTAGTAGATGAACAGTTGATAAGCGAACCGTCGTGGGATGCTTTTACTGATAGCGTGAAGTTAGACTCTATCCGTAAGGTTATAGTATTCAACAGTATTATTGATGGTGGCGATGAACCGGACAACTACTACCATATTACTGATTTTCCTGAAGCTGATCAGGGGGAATTCATCCTGGGTAATCTTTTCGACCGAAAGTTGAGTGTTCGTCGCTTTGCCAATGACCCGGACAGTCTTTGCATTAATGGCGATTGCCCAGTTAACAAGTATCAGCGTGACATTCTTGCCATTAATGGTATAATTCATCAGGTTGAAAAAGTGATTGCTCCCAAGGATGTTACTGCTGCCAGTTATATACAGGAGTGTCTTAACGAAAAGAGAGAGGGGTATCTTACCATTTTCCGCGTGATTCAGGCATGCGGTTTGTTGGATACGCTTTCTGCTATAAGGGACGAGGTGTATGAAGAGTTGTACCAACAGGGTAAAATTGACGATTTACACGGCATGACACAAGTTGGTTTTGCTGAAGGTGAGACCGCCTCAGCTCCCAAACACAGGTTGTATGGCTTTACCATCTTTGCCGAAACTGACGATTTCTGGCATTCGGAGGGGATAGATCCTAATGCACCAGATCTATTGGAGAAACTTACAAAATGGATTCTTGACAATCACCAATACTCTTATGATGATGTGTTCACTACAGGAACAGACTATACATCAGAAAAGAATCTGCTCTACCAATGGGTTACCTATCATATTTTGCCGATGAAGATTCCTGCTGATAAACTGGTGTTTCATATTAATGAATATGGCTACAACATGAGCCAACCCAAGGTTTATGGAATCCCTGTTTATGAATACTATACATCTTTTGGCGCGCGTCGTCTGTTTAAACTATATGAGAGTAAGGAAAGTAATGGTATATACATTAACCGTTTCCCAGTTCATGACAACGGACGCAGAGGAACTAATCATGAGATTTCGTGTGATCCCGACAAGGTGGGATGTAAAATAGGCACAGACTCTCCTATGGCAGTGTTGACCGATATGATTAATTGTAATATCTATCCCATTGACGCCCCTCTTTCTTACAACGATGCAGTTCGTGACAATCTGCAGAGAGAACGTATCCGTTTTGACGGTATGAGTTTATTCCCAGAAGCCATAAACAATGACTTTCGTCTGAAAAAGGCCAGCGCAGAACAATATAAACATGTATATATTCCTAATACTGTTCGCTCTTATAACTACTTGCCTAATATGCAACAGAACGCTGACATGGAGTTTGTGTACTATAATGCGTGGAATGATGACTGGTGTAACCTGCAGCGTGACGAAATGAAGGCTGTTGGCCAATATGAGGTAATGTTTACATTGCCTCCTGTTCCGAGGCGTGGGACATATGAGGTTCGGTATAAGGTTCTTGCCAACGGAAACCGTGGTATTGCCCAGATTTATTTCGGAACAGATCCCGACAACCTTCCTGTAGCAGGTATTCCTATTGATTTGACAATGGGATTCAATAGCACAAGAGGTGTAAGACAGACGGGATGGGAGGATGACTCGAAAGAAGATGATGATTATAATGCCGAGATAGACAAGCGTCTTAGAAACAATGGCTATATGAAGGGCCCCCAATCGATAAATTCGGATAATGGTACAGAGCGTGGAGTGAACGACCGGGAGAATATCCGTCATATTTTCGTCCGCCAGACACTTGAACCCGAAAAAACTTACTATCTTAAGTTGAAATCAGTGTTGGAATCGAACAAGAAAGAATTCTATATGGATTTCATTGAATACTGTGCGAAGGAGCTTTATGACAACCCTGAAACCCCCGAGGATATTTGGTAAAAAAACATTTTTTCAGAAAAATAAGAGAAAAGTTCTGTTTGTATGTTACAAGAGAACTTTTCTTTTGTCATATATATGAGTGCTGTGAAGCACGATGTGGATATGGTTAATAAATTTTCATTAGGTTAATTTGAATGGTTGGTATTGGTTTTTGAGGTAAAAAGATTTGTTACAAAAAGGCCAACCTTTGTTAAAGAAAGGACAATTTTTAGGAATTGTCCTTTTCTTTTTCTATCCTTTTACGTGGTTATGAATATAAATGAAAATAAAAGTTGCTCATTTAATCGCAAATTTATACTTTTGCCTTATATTTATATATAATAGGTATTGGATATGAGGAAAATATTGTTGATAACAGCGTGTTTTTTGCAGGTTTTGTGTGTATGGGGAGAGACGCTAACCTTGAAGATTAATAAAAGATACCTGAACATCCCTATTTCGCAAACAGTGGACCGCAAGCGCTTCGTGTTGACGGCAAAAGGTGAGGATACACTTTCTGTTGTGGCTCGGATTGCAGAAGATGCTCCGGACTATTGGGTTTTTAAAGATGTAAGCAGATATAAAGGAAAAAATCTGGAACTGAATTATGAGGGTTCAAAGAAAGCCTTGGAGAATATCGTACAGGCAGACAGCATCTTTGGTACATCGGTGATGTACATGGAAAAGAACCGGCCGCAGTTTCATTTTACTGCCCGTAGGGGGTGGATAAACGACCCAAATGGGTTGGTATACCATAACAAATTGTATCATCTGTATTATCAACATAACCCCTATGAACGTGAATGGGAAAACATGACGTGGGGACATGCAACAAGCCCCGATCTGTTACATTGGACTGAGCATGACGATGTGCTTTTCCCTGATTATCTGGGAACTATGTATTCAGGCTCTGCTATATATGACGAACAGAACACTTCGGGTTTGGGGACAAAAAGGAACCCTCCTCTCGTTTATGCATATACCGCGGACCGGAGTGATCGAGAGGTACAGTGCATAGCATATAGTCTGGATGGTGGCATGACCCTGAAAAAGTATGAGGGAAACCCCATTATTGATTCGTATGACAAGTGGCATACGCATGATACTAGGGACCCGCGGCTTCTTTGGTATGCTCCTGGGAATCATTGGGTACTTGTGTTGAACGAGCGCGATGGCCATAGTATCTATAATTCTGTTAATTTGAAAGACTGGACTTATGAGAGTCATATTACGGGTTTCTGGGAGTGTCCCGATTTGTTTGAGTTGCCTGTTGACGGTAACCCCAATAATACCCGTTGGGTAATGTTGGGCGCCAGTAACACTTATATGATAGGAACATTTGATGGCAAGATATTTATGCCCGAGGGTGGCAAATATCGCTTCTGTACGGGTAGCATTTATGCTGCTCAGACCTTCAGTCATGTACCAGATGGACGTAGAATTCAAATAGGATGGGGAAGAGTTTCGCATCCAGAAATGCCCTTTAACGGAATGATGCTACTACCGACAGAGTTGACGTTGAAAACTACTAGCGAGGGCATTCGCATGATTAGTAAGCCTGTTAGTGAGGTGCAATCTTTGATGCAAAACGTGCTTTTAAGTGAGAGCGTGCTCAATGCAGACGCCGCTAATCGTCTGTTGGCATCTCTTGACTATAGGGACGGATTGCATTTGGCCTTTACTTTGCACCTGAATCACCGTACCAGTGCGGGACTCTCGTTAGCAGGGAAGAATATATTGGATTATGACAGCAACTTTAACACGATAAACGGGCAGTTCTATTCGCCACAAAATCCTACAAGTATGGAATTAACAGCAGACATTTACATAGACCGAACAAGTGTGGAAGTATTCATTGACGAGGGATTATACAGCTATAGTATGGAGTTGCATGAAGGGAAATCGGAAGAGTGGCGGTTTTGGGGTACCAACCTCACTGTTTCTGGCTTAAAGGTAGACCGCGTGAAAAGTATCTGGTAGATTTTGCATGAAACATTTGGTTGAAACTGAAAAAACATCTAACTTTGTGGAGCAAAATATAATAACAACATAAAGAAAATAAAGATTATGGCTTTTTTAACTGATGAAAAACTAGTGATTGTTGGCGCCGGTGGAATGATTGGCTCTAACATGGTACAAAGTGTGCTGATGCTGGGCTTGACTCCTAACATCTGTTTGTACGATATCTATGAACCAGGCGTTCATGGAGTTTATGACGAGATGTGTCATTGCGCAATTCCTGGCGCTAATTTATCTTATACCGTTGATGCCAAAGAGGCATTCACGGGTGCCAAGTACATTATTTCTTCTGGTGGTGCTCCTCGTAAGGAGGGTATGACCCGTGAGGATTTGTTGAAAGGCAACTGCCAGATTGCGGCTGATTTTGGTGAGAACATTAAGAAGTACTGTCCCGATGTAAAGCACGTTGTGGTTATTTTCAATCCCGCCGATGTTACTGCTTTGACAGCTTTGATTCATTCTGGCCTAAAGCCCAATCAATTGACTTCTCTCGCTGCATTGGATTCAACTCGTCTGCAGCAGCAATTGGCACAGGAGTTCGGTGTGCAGCAGGATAAGGTAACTAATGCATATACCTATGGTGGCCATGGTGAGCAGATGGCTGTTTTTGCCAGCAAAGCTCTAATAGACGGCAAGCCTCTTTCTGAATTGCCTCTCTCTGAGGAGCGTTGGGCAGAGATCAAGCACATGACAACACAGGGTGGTAGCAACATCATTAAGCTCCGTGGACGTTCTTCATTCCAGAGCCCTGCTTATCAGGCTGTTAAAATGATTGAGGGTGCCATGGGTGGCGAGCCCTTCAAGTGGCCTGCTGGTTGTTATGTAAACGCATTCGGTTTCAAAAATGTAATGATGGCTATGCCTACCGTTATCGACAAAGACGGTGTACACTTCACTAAGCCAGAGGGTACTGCTGAGGAGATGGCTGCACTGCAGGCTTCTTATGAACATCTGCAGAAGATGCGGGATGAGATTATTGGTCTGGGCATTATTCCTGCCGTTGCTGATTGGAGTAAGGATAATCCTAACCTTTAATCATACCTACTTTGTATATTCTATATTGAGTCCACTGTAATAGGTGGACTCAATCTTTTTGCTTATGTCTTAAATATCTGATATTATGAAACAGACGTTATCCTTCCTTATTGTTTTAGTGCTGGCATTGCGAGTTTCCGCACAGAAAGTTATTTTTCCGCAGCTACAACAGGCAGGTAAGGCAACTTCGTCAGTCTGTGGCGAAACCTATACACTATCTAATGATTTGTTCACAGCCTCGTTCATTTTGAACAATGGTAAACTGAGTTTCGGTGGCTGTGAGGTGATGGGACTAAAGCCTAGCGAGGATCTTTTCAGCATACGCCTTGCAAATGAAAAGGAAGTGACTTCGTCTGAAATGACATTAGGCAGTGTTGAGGCAGAAGACCTTGTAGCTGATGCTTTTGCCGCCAAAGCTTCGCTGAAACTCTTTGGAAAGTGTATTAGGGCGACCTATACCTGTGGCAATCTCACATTAACTTGGCGTGCTATACTTCGAGACGGCTCACACTATTTGCGCACAGAACTGGAGTTGGCAGCGGTGAAGGATGTTGCGATGAATGCAGTCATCCCGATGCACTACACCGTTGATAATGGCAGCAGCGAACAGGCTCCAGCTGTGGTTGGCAATACGCGCGGTGCCGTCATTGCCAGTGACAAGATATTTGCAGGTCTGGAAACTCCGATGGGCAAGAACAGCATCGTGGGTACTATGAATACTGCTCCTTTTGTTTATGACAAATGGACAAGTACAAGCTTCGACTGGGTTCCAGGTGCAGAGACGCCGCAACGCATTCTTAATCTGGGCTTGCCTGTCAGTGGAATTTGCGGTATGCAAGGCTATCTCGGCATTTTGGATAGTGGTCGAAAAACCGTTACCTTTCAATATTCGAGTGGAAGACATCGCCTTGACATTGCTGGAGTTGATATTGTGGACCTTGAGGGCAATGTTGTGGCTTACGACTACCACAAAGGCTACACTGGCGGTGCGAAGTCCAATAATGTTTACCGACTCAACATCCCTGAGCGCGGCTACTACCTCGTTCGTTATTTTCGCGATACCGTGACAGATGGTATTACAGCCTCTTTCGATAGCAACGGTACTATCACATGGAATTGCGAAGTCATCGCTCCAGAACTTGTTTATGACGGCAACACAGAAGCTAACGTTTTGCCTGAAAGCCAATCGTCGTTGCCATCGTTACTTCCTGTCGATGGCACGAGAATTGACGCTTGGAATACTTCATCGTGGAGTACGCCAGTATCCGTTCCTTCGAGCATCGAAGAGCTGGGATTTGCTTCTACGAATATCAAGATGATGTCAAAACCCGTTAGTTTTGCCCAAGGTGGCGGTCTTTTCGAGGCACAGTTTATGTATGTCTCCGGCAATCATGGTCTCACCATTGCTGGCGTAGAGCTTGTTGATGCTGACGGCAATGTTGTAGCTTCTGACTATCACCACGGTTTCTCTGGCACGGCAAAGACAGAGAATATCTATAGTTTCACCATCCCCGCCGCAGGTACCTATAGCCTGTGTTACTATGTTGTGTTGAATCCAGACGACAGCGACAACACATCAACCGGTAACATTAATCTCGGCTATACCAAGACCATGTATTTGCACTTGGCTGCACCTTCTGAAACGGAAATCATTGGCGAGTGGAGCCGCCAGACGACATTGGCTAAAGGCAAGACTTGGAAAGTGGGAGCTGTGGTTGGCCTTATTGCTCCAGGGCAGGCGCGTCGTTCCTTCCTCTGTTATAGTGAACGTGAACGAGCTATGCCTTGGCGTGCTTTTCCTATGTACAACTCTTGGTTTGAGTTGAACATCAATCGCAATAATGACGAGAACTATACAACGAACTTCAATGAATCGCAATGTATAGACGTGCTCAATCAATGGAAACGGCATCTCTTCGACAGGTATGGCGTAGGCATTGGCTCCTTTGTCTGGGATGACGGTTGGGACATCTATGGCACGTGGGAATTTAATCCCAATTTTCCAAACGGTTTCCAAACTCTCAGCGACAAGGCATTGAACATTGACTCGCATATTGGCGCTTGGCTTGGTCCTGTGGGTGGTTACGGGCAGAGTGGCAACTACCGTCGCAGCTATTGGAGTTCACGAGGTGGAATGCAGCTCTCTAATCCTGCATATTACAATATTTTCCTCGACCGCACCAGCTACATGCTTAACAATTATCACTTCAACTTCTTCAAGTTCGATGGCATCAGCGCGCAGTTCAGTGCTACAGGCCCCGACAGTGGAGCAACAGGCGAAGAGAATGCTGAGGGCATCATTGACATCGAACAAAAGTTGCGTGAGGTAAAGCCCGATGTCTTTTTTAATACCACTGTCGGTACTTGGGCTTCGCCTTTCTGGTTTCATGTAACAGATGCTGTATGGCGTCAAGAGAAGGATTGGGGCACAATGGGTAATCAGGGTAACAGTCGTGAGCAATGGATTACCTATCGCGACCGGCTTGTCTATCAGAACTTCGTGCAGAACTCGCCACTCTGTCCCATCAATACATTGATGACGCATGGCTTTATTCTTTCGAACTATGGCGACGGGGTTTCTAGTATGAGTCGTAACTATAATGACATTGTACGTGAGATGCGTTGTGCCTTTGCTTGCGGTAGCGGCTTGGTGGAGATATATGCTGACTTTGCACTGATGAACAGTATCAACGGTGGTAAGTTGTGGGGTGACCTTTCTGAATGCATTCTATGGCAGAAGGCCCAAGAGGACGTGTTGCCCGATGTGCATTGGGTGGGTGGCAATCCTTGGGACGGTGTCAAGGCCAACGTCTATGGCTGGGCTGCATGGAACGGCGAACGTGCAACCCTCGCTTTGCGTAATCCCTCTGCCTCAGCACAGACCTTTACCACCACTTTGCGAGAGGCGTTAGATATTCCGGCTTATATCCATACCAGCATTACTCTGACAAATGCCTTTAAGCAAGCTGTTCTTAAGGGTCTTGAAACTAAAGCGCCTATTGACATCGATATGCCCCTGACACTTACCCTTGCAGGTTCATCAATATATATATATAATGGTATAGATGAAAATATTACGGTTTTAAAGGAAGTTGACGCCTCGACATCCTCCAAGTCGCATACTTCTTCCGGTGCAGTGTATGATATAGGCGGACGTAAAATGTCAGATATAAAATTTACTGGTGAAAATAGCATGGAATCTGCAGGCTTACCAAAAGGTATTTATATTGTTGATAGTCGTAAAGTAGTAAAGTAAAAAGGACTATTCGAATGCTGTAAGTGGTTTGTTGTTGTATTTTTTTGCAGAAAAACTTTGTCGGGTCAAAAAGTATATGTAATTTTGCGCCGCGTTTTTAGCGCTTAGTATTAATTAATAACATTTAATAAACAAAAAGCAATGATTGTAGTACCTGTAAAAGAAGGTGAGAACATTGAGAGAGCTTTGAAGAAATTCAAGCGTAAGTTTGAAAAGACTGGCGTTGTAAAGGAACTTCGTGCCCGCCAGCAGTTCGACAAGCCCTCTGTATTGAAGCGTCTTGCCAAGGAGCATGCTGTATACGTTCAGCAGTTGCACCGCGTAGAAGATTAAATTTGATTAATTTTTCGGCTTATTTTTTGGAATTGCAGAAAATAATGTCTATCTTCGCAATGTAAAGAGCATTGATGAAGATGTGGATTCAGGTTTTTGTTGATTATCTTAGGTTTGAAAGGAACCTGTCTGAAAAGACAATAGAGGCATATCGGGCTGACTTGGAGGCGTTCGAGCAGTTTTACAAAAGCCTAAACAACGAACTTTCTTGGAAAACAGTAGACTCTGATGTTGTAAGAGACTGGGAAGTAAGTATGATGAATAATGGCAATAGTGCCAGTAGCGTTAACCGTAGGCTGAGTGCGTTGCGTAGTTTTTACCGTTTCTTACTTAGACGTAAGATGGTGACTGTTGATCCTGCTCACAATCTTCGTGGACCTAAAAAAGAGAAGGCTTTACCTTATTATATTAGGGAGTCTGAGATGAATCGGCTGCTTGATGGGGAAGGGTATTTCTCTAATGATTTTGAAGGCCAGCGTGACAGAATGATAATGCTGATGTTCTACTCTACGGGTGTCAGGTTGTCGGAATTAACAGGTCTTAACTTGGCCGACGTGGATTTAGATCAGATGCAAGTGAAGGTGACCGGCAAGCGTAACAAACAACGCATAATACCCTATGGTGATGAGATGGGAGATGCAATTAGGGCATACATTGATTTGCGGACATCATTTCTTGTGGAAAAGGGTAGAGCAGAAGGGGAAACGGCCTTCTTTGTTGATGCAAGAAGGGGAAACAGAATACTTCCAGGTAAGGTTCAGGTGCTAGTAAAAAAGTACCTTTCGTTGGTAACCACACAACGCAAACGAAGCCCGCATGTCCTGCGGCATAGTTTTGCGACCTCTATGCTTAATCATCATGCAGACTTGCAGTCGGTGAAAGAGTTGCTGGGACACGAAAGTCTTTCCACAACAGAGATTTATACCCACACCTCTTTCGAGGAACTGAAAGAAATGTATAAACTAGCTCATCCACGAGCAAAATAAAAAAGGAGGTATTTATGGACATTAAGATTCAAGCAATTCATTTTGAGGCAACTCAGAAGTTACAGGACTTTATTGCCAAGAAAGTAGGTAAATTAAGTAAGTTCGAATCAGAAATAAGAAAGGTAGAGGTGTCGTTGAAGGTCGTAAAGCCTGAGACTGCAGTAAACAAGGAAGTTGCAATAAAGATGTCTCTTTCTGGGAAGGAGCTCTTTGCTCAGGAAGTTTGCGACACATTTGAAGAAGGAATAGATAAAAGTGTGGAATCGCTGATTAGGCAGCTATCCAAATACAAAGAAAAGCAGAAAAATCGCTAAAAAACCGAAAAAAGTTTTGTCGGTTCAAAAAATATATCTAATTTTGCAACCGCTTAGGCGGTAAGTGGACTTGCCGGCGGTTGCAAAATGCCTCTTTAGCTCAGTTGGCCAGAGCACGTGATTTGTAATCTCGGGGTCGTTGGTTCGAATCCGACAAGAGGCTCGGATGGGCGAAAGCCAATCATGCCGCAAGGCTCTTCCGTTAGGGGTAATGGAAGAAAAAATATAAAAGGGTGGTTACCAGAGTGGCCAAATGGGGCAGACTGTAAATCTGCTGGCTTTCGCCTTCGGTGGTTCGAATCCATCACCACCCACATCTTTCTGAGAAATATGCGGAAGTAGCTCAGTCGATAGAGCACTAGCCTTCCAAGCTGGGGGTCGCGGGTTTGAGCCCCGTCTTCCGCTCTGTTTGAAGTCTGATATTATATAATATGTGTTGCTGCTTTAGCTCAGTGGTAGAGCGCATCCTTGGTAAGGATGAGGTCCCGAGTTCAACTCTCGGAAGCAGCTCATATTTAGAGAGAGATAATGACAGATAAAGTTTATTCATTTACCAAAATAAATAAAAAAACGCTATGGCAAAAGAAAAATTCGAACGTACCAAACCCCATGTAAACATTGGTACTATTGGTCATGTTGACCACGGTAAGACTACTCTGACCGCTGCTATTACTACAGTTTTGGCAAAGCAGGGCCTTTCTGAGGTTAAGAGTTTTGACCAGATTGACAACGCTCCCGAAGAGAAGGAGCGCGGTATTACTATCAACACCGCTCACGTTGAGTACGAGACAGCTAAGCGTCACTATGCGCACGTTGACTGTCCGGGCCACGCTGACTATGTAAAGAACATGGTAACTGGTGCTGCACAGATGGATGGTGCTATCATCGTAGTTGCTGCAACTGATGGTCCTATGCCTCAGACACGTGAGCACATCTTGCTCGCTCGTCAGGTAAACGTTCCTCGTTTGGTCGTATTCCTGAACAAGTGTGATATGGTTGAGGATGAGGAAATGTTGGAGCTCGTTGAGATGGAAATGGGTGAGTTGCTTGCTCAGTATGAGTTCGAAGAGGATACTCCTATCATCCGTGGTTCTGCTCTTGGTGCGCTGAATGGTGTTCCTGAGTGGGAAGCTAAGGTAATGGAGCTGATGGATGCATGCGATACTTGGATTCAGGAGCCTGTTCGTGCTATTGATAAGCCTTTCTTGATGCCTGTTGAGGACGTATTCTCTATCACAGGTCGTGGTACCGTTGCTACTGGTCGTATTGAGACTGGTGTTGTAAAGGTTGGCGATGAGGTTCAGATTCTGGGTCTCGGTGAGGATAAGAAGTCAGTAATCACTGGTGTTGAGATGTTCCGCAAGATTCTTGACGAAGGTGAGGCTGGTGATAACGTAGGTCTGTTGCTCCGTGGTATCGACAAGAACGAGGTTAAGCGTGGTATGGTTATCACACACCCCGGCGCCATTACTCCTCACAAGGGCTTCAAGGCTTCTATTTACGTGTTGAAGAAGGAAGAAGGTGGTCGTCATACTCCCTTCGGTAACAAGTATCGTCCTCAGTTCTATCTCCGTACCATGGACTGTACAGGTGAAATCCACCTGCCCGATGGAATCGAGATGGTAATGCCTGGTGATAACGTTGAGATTAAGGTTGAGCTTATCTATGCTGTAGCTCTGAACGTAGGTCTCCGTTTCGCTATCCGTGAGGGTGGTCGTACCGTAGGTTCTGGTCAGATCACAGAGGTATTTGATTAATCGAAAACTAATCAAATAAATATTTATCACTGCTGCCTTCAGTATCTGGGGGCAGCATTTTACGGGAATAGCTCAGTTGGTAGAGCACTGGTCTCCAAAACCAGGTGTCGGGAGTTCGAGCCTCTCTTCCCGTGCAATAAAACAAAAATGTTATGTTAGAAGGAATTAAAACATACTGTAAAGATTCATACGAAGAACTTGTGCATAAGACCACTTGGCCTACGCGTTCAGAGTTGATGAACAGCGCTGTTGTAGTTTTAACAGCTTCCCTATGTATAGCGCTGGTTGTTTTCGTTATGGATTGGTTCTTCCAGTCTGGGATGGAGTTTATTTACGGTTTATTACGTTAATCATTCTGTTTGGTAATGGCTGAAATAGAAATGAAGTGGTACGTTATGCGTGCCATTAGTGGAAAAGAAGGCAAGGTTAAGGAATACATTGAGGCAATGCTTCACCAAGGAGGTGAGTTTGCCAAACATGTTAATCAGGTCTTAATTCCAACAGAAAAGGTTGTTACGATTGCCAATGGCAAGCGTAAGGTTAAGGAGAAGAATCGCTATGCTGGTTATGTTTTTGTAGAGGCAGAACTGGTGGGCGAGGTTCAGCCTATGCTGCGTAATGTTCCAAATGTTCTCGGTTTCCTGAGTGATACCAAATCCAACACAAAGCCAATGCCCCTGCGTCCCGCTGAGGTTAGTCAGATGCTTGGTACAATTGATGAAATCGCCGAAATACCTGAGGATGTAACAATCCCATTCGAGGTTGGCGAAAGCGTAAAAGTAACAGAAGGTCCTTTCTTCGGCTTTGACGCAACAATTGAAGAAGTGAATAACGAAAAGAAGAAACTGAAGGTAATGGTCAAGATCTTTGGACGTAAAACTCCATTGGAACTTGGATTTATGCAAGTGGAAAGGCAGTAGTACGTTTTGTTACGCGTATTATGCTTTTTATGTAATCAATAATAAAATTAAAAACAAATGGCTAAAGAAGTTGCTGGATTAATCAAATTACAGATTAAAGGAGGCGCTGCAAATCCATCACCCCCAGTAGGTCCTGCATTGGGTTCTAAGGGTATTAATATTATGG
>JAFXTC010000053.1 GCA_017525235.1 Bacteroidaceae bacterium
CAAACAGTGGCCAGCAGCATGGTGTTGTTCATACGCAACATAACAGCTCCATCGGCTTGTTTGGCAAGTTTCCCGGTCTCGATGCTGATGGTTCTTCCATCAGGCAACTCGACTGTCTTTGTAATTACGTTCATCTTTTCGTTAAAAATATAAATTGCGTCAAAAAATTGGTGCAAAGGTAGCAATTTAATTCACAATTCATGCTGCTTAATTCATAATTTTTCATCTTATATGCTCTTTTTTATTAAATAAGGTATAATACAAGATAAAAAGTGTACCTTTGCGAGGCAAAAAAGCAGCATCTTTACAATCATGAAGTTAAAATTTTTCATTATAGCAATATGTCTTATCTTAATGGCTTGTCAGAAGAAAGGCAAATTCACCATAACTGGTCACATTACAGATGCGGCTGATACAGTTATGTATCTTGAACATATCACGTTAGGAGACGGTATTCAAGTCATAGATTCTGTTAAACTCACGGAGGAAGGTTTTTATGAAATGAATGGAGACACCATTGGAAACCCTGAATTTTATCGTTTGCGCATTGGCAGCCAGTGTATCAATCTGGCTTTTGATAGCACAGAAACAGTAACCGTTGATGCTAGTCTTAAAAACATGTCGTTCGGCTATAAAGTCCAAGGTAGTGGTGTTTGTGATACCATCAGACTGCTTTGTCTTAAGTTAGCTGAATTGGAACGAAAAATTAGGCAAGTCTCCGATGATCGCAACTACACTATACAGGAACGTTCAGACATGATAGAACAATTTATCAAAGATTATAAGACGGATGTTGAAATGGATATCATCCAGAATCGCTATGGTGCCACGTATAGCTATTTTGCCTGTTTTCAAGTTTTGGGAGGACGCTTACTCTTCAATCCCATGAACGATAAGGATGACCTGGCTTGGATTCGTGCCGTAGCCAATGCATGGGACCAGAAGTATCCAGGGTGTCCGCGCACCCAGAACCTTTTCAATATCGCTGCAGAAGGACGCAAGAACCAACTTACTACCCGTCGGATAGTGCTTGACATAGACAATGAAAAGGTAAGAGAACTAGGCATCATAGATATGACATTCCCAGACATCAGCGGAACGTTTCATACGTTAAGCGACCTAAAGGGGAAGGTTGTTCTGCTCGATTTTACCGCCTTCAGTTTAGAAGGCAACCAAGAAAGAACCCTCCAACTACGTGAGTTATATAACAAGTATCATTCCAGCGGATTTGAGATTTATCAGGTAAGTTTTGATTCCGATCGGCACTTTTGGACACAACGTTGCGAGCACCTTCCTTGGGTTTGTGTATATGCCGAAGAAGGCCTTGACAATGATATGTTAAAACTCTATCAGGTTCAAGAAATTCCCACCTATTTCCTTATAGACCGCAACTGCGATCTTCAATTGCGAATGGAAACAACAGGTGACCTCAAGAAGGCAATTGAAAGCTTGCTTTGAAATTTTGGGATGGAAAATTTGCAAGGTAGGAAAAATATCCCTACCTTTGCAGCGGTGAATCATAATAAGAGAGAAGTAAAGGGTTCCAGCATAACCGCTGGGATTCTTTTTCTTTTGCGTTGTGAAAAATTGACGGAAGTTGACAAATTGGAACTAAAACTAAAACGAAAATAATAAAACAAAATACAAGAATATGGCATACATTTCACAAAAAGGCTACGACGAGTTGGTAGCAAAACTACAACGCATGGAGAGTGTCGACAGACCCGCTGCAAGTGCCGCTATTGCAGAGGCACGCGACAAGGGAGATCTTTCGGAGAATGCTGAATACGATGCAGCAAAAGAATGGCAAGGCAAACTGGAAACAGAGATTGCCATGCTGAAGAAAACCATCATGGAGGCTAAAATTATTGACACCACCCACATGGACACCAGCACCGTACAGATTTTGGCTACAGTAGAACTGCGTAACGTTAAGACCAAACAGCAGATGAAGTACACGATTGTTAGTGCTACTGAAGCTGATTTGCGTGCAGGTAAACTAAGCGTTGAGACCCCTATTGCTAAGGGATTGCTAGGCAAAAAAGTTGGTGAGATTGCTGAGGTTAAAGTTCCTGCCGGCACTATTCAGCTTGAGGTTGTAAGTATTAAATTTGAATAAGCATTATGGCAAGTATTTTTTCACGTATTGTAGCTGGTGAGATTCCTTGCTACAAGATTGCTGAGAACGACAAATATTTTGCATTTCTCGACATTAGTCCACTGCAGAAGGGACACACGTTGGTTATTCCCAAGCGTGAGGTTGATTACATCTTTGACCTTACAGATGAGGAATTGGCTGGTCTCCAGGTTTTTGCCAAGAAGGTTGCTATAGCAATCAAAAAAGCAATCCCTTGCGTAAAAGTTGGGCAATGTGTATTGGGCTTGGAAGTCCCCCATGCTCACATACATCTTGTACCCATGCAAAGTGAGGCCGATATGCGCTTTACCAACCCCCACTTGGAGCTTACTCAAGAGGAGTTTCAACAAATAGCAGCTGCTATTCGCAAAGAGCTATAATTTCTCTTAAGAAAATTTAGTGTCTGTGTGCATTTTACGCATAGCAGCCGCATCAGCACGAGGGCAAATCATTAAGATTTCGCCCTCTTCTGCTATTACATAGTCGTTAAGTCCTTTGACAACAGCAGTTCGACCCTCAGAAAGGCGAATAATATTATTCTTGCTCTCGTATAGATAAGCCTTTGTGTTCAGTAGTACATTTCCGTTTTCATCAGCGGGAGCATCATCGTGAATGCTGGCCCACGTACCTAAGTCGGCCCACTCAAACTGCCCTTGTTGCATATAAACATTATTACTCTTTTCAAGGATGCTGACATCTATATTCAGATTCGGGAGGCGACTGAAGAAATCCGGCGCAGATTTTGATTCACCAAATTCCGCTTCGGCCATCATACGTGGAATCTCTACCTGATATTCTGGAACTAAGTCATAAAGCTTTCGCAACATTACATTTACATTGAAGTAGAAAAGTCCTGTATTCCAGTAGAAATTCCCTTCTTGCAAAAAGATGTTGGCAAAATCTTCGTTGGGTTTCTCTGTAAAAGATTTTACTGGATAGAAACGTTCTCCTACCTGTTGTTCATCGTCTATCTGCATATAGCCATAACCTGTTTCTGGCCGGGATGGATGCATTCCTGTTACAAGTAAGCAATCGTGGCTACCAACAAACTCCAGTGCTGACAGCACATCCTTTTCAAAACTTGCCTCCTTCATTATCAAATGGTCGGAAGGCGACACGAATACCTTTGCATTCGGGTTTTCTTTAGCAATCACTACAGTTCCCCATGCTACAGCCGCAAGCGTGCCACGTCGCAAAGGTTCTTCCAAAATATGAGCATCATCAACCTGTGGCAGTTGTTTGTGAATAATTGGCAAATATTGGACGTTGGTGGAAACATAAATATGTGAAGGGTCAATAAATTGTGCCAAGCGGTCGTAGGCTTGTTGTAGCAAAGATTTGCCCGTTCCAAGCAAATCCATAAATTGCTTTGGATAGGTGGTTCTGCTAACTGGCCACAATCGACTTCCATTACCGCCAGCTAAAATTAGGCAATAATTATTATTGTTCATGATATTTTTTTATCATAAGTAAGTGCCGTCATGGCGGCACTTACAATTATAACTTTCTTAACGCAATCTATCAATAACGGGGAGTAGCAAGCCCTCCATTATCTTATATCCTGCTTCATTGGGATGAACACCAGGAGTGTCTTGAGCAAGTGAAGGATTCATTTCCTTCCCATCAGGAGTAACCATTGCGCTGAAATAGTCAACGTATGGAATTTTATTTTTCTTGGCATATTCCTGTACGCGGGCATTCAGGTGACGGATTTTCTCCATAGCATCTTTAATCTCAGGACGCCAGCAAAAACCGCCTGCAGGCAGACAACTTGCCAAGACAACTTTGCACTTGTGATACTTAGCCAACTCAACCATTGAGCATACATTACCAAAGGTTAAATCCTCGTCATATGCACCAGTATTCTCTGCAATATCATTTGTTCCGTAGTTGATAACTACAACTTTTGGTTGCAGGTTAATAACATCTTCACGGAAACGAAGCAAGAACTGGAAACTGGTCTGACCTCCAATTCCTCGACCAATTATATATGGATGGTCCTTAAAAAACTGAGGGCTTACTCTTGGCCAGCCATCAGTAATGCTATTACCCATCAGTACCACACGCTTTGCTTTCTTGTTGGGAGCGCCTAACTCTCTGTTAGCCTGAGCATAACGTTTCCAGTTTCCGAACTCATGTTTTTGTGCATTTACACTTACTGCCATCATCAGCAGAAGCATAAAAGAAATCATTTTTGTTTTCATTGTTTTTTTATTCTTAGATTAATTAGTTACTTCTATTTGCGAAGGTATACAAAATTACCGACTCTTGCAAGCATTACACAATTTTTTACGTATTTTATAACAAGTTTTACCATTCTGCAACCTTCATTTGACAACAACAACCTATCAGGGGAGTATGTCGGTCAGAAAAGAATCAGAACTGGAAGTAAATAAACGGTTGCATTTTGGCTGTGACAAACTGGTAAATAAAGAATACTGCCAATACGCAAATCAAACACATTACGGGCAGGGGAAGCTTGGAAAAAGTGATACGGTAACGTCTTTTCCAGTTCTCCGGCAACCAATGTATAATCATTCCTATAATAAATAAGGTAAAGACATTGCTATATGCTTGCACAATCTCCCAAATATTTCCACTCCATGCAGAACCAATTCTTGTTACCATACTGGAGGCTGTGTTCCATGCGGTCTCGTTGGCGATAGCAGGGTCAAGATTAGAGCCTGAGCGGAAAAACAAACGGGTGAAGGTAATAAAGGTGAATGTCACCAATATACACCATGAGTGCTCCAGCCAGCCCCAACAATGCGGAAGGCTCAGTCTTATATAGCCCCATCTTATCCAGGCACTTACCATAACGAAGGAAACGTATACTAAGAATAGGTTCCATACGGGCAAAGGAACATGAATTGTCAGCAGCCATAGAATTAGCACCACCGCAGTGCTACCTATACAACGAACAAACAACGAAGCGTCACGCCAAAACTTAAACACGATCATACCCACGCCATTCAAGCCGCCCCATATCAGGAAGTTCATACAGGCTCCGTGCCACAAACCGCCTAACAGCATCGTTATCATACTGTTCAGGTTTGCCCATATCTTACGGCGCCTTTCAGGACAATACCATGCTGTCAGTATAACAGAAATAGCCAATAACAGGGCAGCTATACAAACGTACAGACTGCCGCTTAGAATCAGAGCCGAGAGTGTTAGAATAGCTATCCACAGAATAGTGCCGAAGGTGATGTTCCTATTTCCTCCCAATGGGATGTACAGATAAGTCTGCAACCAACGGCTCAAACTAATATGCCAACGTTTCCAGAAATTGCTACAATTTGGTGCTTTGTACGGCGAGTTAAAGTTGCGGGGCAGATGAAAGCCCATTAGCATACTCAAGCCAATGGCAATATCGGTGTACCCCGAGAAGTCTGCATATACCTGTAAAGAGTATAGGAATAGAGCTGCCAAATTCTCAAAGCCCGTAAAAAGCATGGGGTTGTCAAACACCCTGTCTATGAAGTTCACCGCTAGGTAATCGCTCAACACAATCTTTTTTATCAGACCGTTTACAATCCAAAAAATGGCAATACCGAACTGTCGTCGACTCAAGAAATACCTGCGATATAGCTGCGGAATAAAATCGCTTGCTTTGATGATAGGACCTGCCACAAGCTGAGGGAAGAAACTCACGTAGAAACCAAAGTCAAGTATGTTCCTTACTGGTTTCACAAGTCCCTTATACACATCTGCCGTGTAGCTCACAATCTGGAAGGTATAGAACGAGATACCGACTGGCAGGATAATCTTATCTACGCCAAAGTAAGAAGATGCGGTCAACTCGTTCAGCCATTTGGCTGCCACGTTAGAAACCTCTATCTCCGTGCCCAGCATCTGATTGATGACATCAGCAAAGAAATAACTGTATTTGAAATAGCACAAGATGCCCAAGTCTATGCAGACACTCAGTGTAAGCCAGGCTCGCTTCTTCCATTGTGTCTTGCATTTATATATAAATTGAGCTATAAAGAAATCTGAACAAGTCACCAACACCAAGAGCCCCACAAATGCACCGCTTGTCTTATAGTAGAATAACAGACTCACCGCGAAAAGATAAGCGTTACGCATCCATGCCCTACGCTGGAAAAATGCAAAGGCAATGAAGACTAAGCTGAAGAAGGCCCAGAAATGGAACTGTGTAAACAGTAATGGTGTCTCTGGGTCAAAAGCAAAGACGTTCTGTACATATCTTGTTAAAACAGACCAATCCATATCCTATCGGAGATAATCATTATAATCCTGCACAAAAGCATTGAATATCAGGTCAGCCATAAGGCGGTATCCTGCGGAGAGAAAATGCACATGATCCCTGTTCATCAAACCTGCACTTACCCATTCACTACTGCTGCCTAGTCCCCCCATTACCTGAAACTGGCTAAAGACAGCTCCATTGAACTCTCGTGCAAGCTCTGTCATAGCCTGTTCTACAACGGGACCATTTGCATTAAACACATGACGGCGTCTGCCCACACGTAACCAACAATCGTTATTGGTGAGAAACAAAAAAGCAGCATTAGGATTTGTGCTTAAGATGCTATTTATCAGTTGTCGATAGTTTTCCTTAAACGCCTCGGCACTGAATTTGGTTGTAGAGGTGTTTGCATCATTGATTCCTATGCCGAATATAACTAAGTCTGGTGGACATAAACGCCCCAACTCCTCTGTGAGAAGTTCGGCACGCAACCACGAAGGTACTGCGGCTCCATTGATACCGCTCCCTGTGTATGTCAGCCTTACACCTTCGTGTTCTGGCCATACACCTCGCAGAACAAAGCTGGTGCTATCATGCCTTATGCCTTCAAAGATGATGGTGCACTCATTAGATGGCTTGGGAAAATAAAAAAGGAAATCTTTCTTTATTATTTCAGGATGTAAGGTGTCTGCATCTGCCGTTACAATAAGCGGATAACACTCACCTCCTGTCGGCTCACCAAGAACTCTCAGTCGCTGAAAGGAGTAGGCCTCATCCACATACAGATTTAGAGAACAATCGTCTGAGGTTGCAACAGCTGTAGCGCCACTGAGGCCCAATGTATAAGAAGGCATAGGCTCAATACAGCGGGCAGACCTCCAGGAGCCTGTTCCCGAAAACTCATAATCGGCAGGAGCGTTCGTGCGAATTACTCTGAAAGGGAACATCAGCCCACGGCTTTGCGGACGTCCCTGCATAATCTGCGAAAAGTTACACCTTAATCTGTGACTCAGCACACCAGCCTGCACATGGCTTCCTCCCACATGCAGTATGTTTACCGTTCCTTCGCCGCCTCTGCGCAGATGCTCCATTTTACGGTATAGCGCTTCAAATTTCTGGTGTTTCCCAGGAAATTGCAGATAGCAGGCATCAAAGTTCACGTGGTCATAGTCATCGATTTCCACGCATTTCAGACGTTGTGCATTGCCAGTGAGCAATAGCAGAAGGTAAAGCAAGATTACAGGAAACCTCTTTGTCATAGTGAGTCAAGAGCCAAAGAGTCCTCTTCTGGCAGCTCCACTTTATCCTGCCCCGAACGGAATCTGTAAAACTTATAATAGAACTGTAACGTCTCGTATAGCATGTGAGCCATCTTCTTGGCTCCTGCTGGGGTAAAGTGGACGTAGTCCGAACCGGCCAGACCCGAGTTTACCCATTTTGCCATGCTACCCTTTCCACCCATCACCTCATACATGTTCCAAAATGCTGCGCCTGATTCGTTGGCAGCCTCTTTAAGCGTTTTTACTGCTTCGGGCAATACTGGGTAAGAGCTAACAGCGCCTGTTGAGTCAACATTTGCCATATCAGAAGGACCGATGAAGATAATCTTTGCCCCTGGAGCCATCTGTCGGAACATGCTAATCATATTCTTCATCCGTTCCTTATATCCTTGCAGCTTGGCTTTGGTAAGATAGGGTACGCTGTTGCCTCCGTATTGTAGCAAAATAAGACCTACGTTCTCTCTGGCAAGGAAAGGACGCATAGACGCCCTGTTTATATTCATCAACTCAGGACCTGAACAGCCACGCATAGGCAGATTGTCTACATTAACACCTGTTGAACCATCCAGTTGAATGCCTAGAATAGAGGCGTGGCCCTTTACACCTATGGTAGCAGAGGAAGCACTGCCACCCAGCCGTGCCGTGTAGAAATACATCTCGCCCACGTTGGTGGAATCCAACTGGATGGTATCTCCCTTGACTATCAGATTCAGCTCCGCAGAATCCTTTGTAAGAATGGTAATTTTATTAAAACTACAGGAGTGTGAATAATCCTTTCCTCCCTTGGCTGTTATGTTGATGGTGGAACCCGATAATTCCGTTCTTTTAGCCATAGGTCCGTAGAAGTCGTTGCTTCCCCGAGAGTCTCTAGGACCAAAGGCCATATACTGCGAAGCATTCCCACCTGACAAACTCTGACCTGTAGTATATGTGGGGACTGTTTGCAAAGCAGGAATAAGCCCCACACCGCAGCCGCCAAATTCTTCTTGGAACTCTTGGCGAAGAATACTGGAGATTCTGTCACATTCTATCTGCGAGTCGCCATAATGCATGATGCGCAGATGTTTGCTTCTCGCATTTTGCATTTTCTCAAAGAAAGCATCCAGATATGCTTCATCATCTTCTGGTAAGTATAAACGGGCAGGATCTTTCTGGCAGTAAACATTAAACTCCTCCATCTTCTCCGTCTTCAAGGCCGCAAGTCTTTGCTCCATAATTTCCTCTGGCGAAAGCACAGCCACCGTATCGGTGTCTGCAGGCTCCTCTGGCACAGCCAAAGCCTCCGTCAGAGCGGGAAAACGCAGCGTGACATCGCCCATGCGAATGCCTCCTTTGGGGAAGAACATGCAGAGCAAAGCCAAACCTGCCAGCACACAGATGATAAAAAGCACTATATAACGGGGTTTCATACTATTCTATCCTTACAAAACGGCGCAAAATTACGAAATAATATCCAAAATAAATAATGTTCAATGTTCAATGTTCAATGTTCAATGAAAAAATCGTCAAATAATTTGGCTTTTAAGGGAAAAAGAACGAACTTGCACTCCGTAAAAGACACAAGCCTATGAAATGTAGTCTGTTTTTACGCCTTCTATTTTCTTTGGCAGTATCTCTCTTCCTGCTGTCTGCGTGGGGGGAGTCCATACCAGAGAAATCTCCTAAAATCATCAGGGGAAAAGCATCGTGGTACGATGCACACGGGCGGTTTACCGCCAACGGTGAACGCTTCCACAAAGATAGTCTGACTTGTGCCCACCGGACCTTTCCTTTTGGTACACGACTCCGAGTCAAGAACATCAACAATAACCGCGAAGTTATTGTTCGGGTTACTGACCGTGGTCCTTTTGGTGGCAAATATTGCATAGATATCAGTATTGCGGCAGCACGTGTACTTGGTATTATACGTCGTGGTTTTGCCGAAGTGGAAATCACTGAATACGAAGAAACCATTGTTCCTCTCAAGGCCGGTCCCATAAAATTCCCAGAATTGCAACTGGGTACGATCAACATGGGCAAGGAATATACACCTGAATGGAAGATAGAATCCCTTCCTCCCCTAAAACCATTGGAATAATCCTATGGCAATTTGTTTCAAATATTATGCTTAGTCATCAAGCATAATAAAAGCTGCCCAATATCTCGGCTTTGAGAATTCTGGGTCTGCACGCAAACTGTTTTGGGCTGCATGAAAAGCAGCACGACGTGATGTGCCGCGGGCCAGTTCCTCATAGAATGCAGTCATCATCTTTTTTGTTGCTCTGTCATCCACGCTCCAAAGGCTCATCAACAATGTATGAGCACCGGCTTTCTTAAAGCCGCGCTGAAGACCAAATACACCATCATCCTGCAAAATACCACATCCTGTTTGGCAAGCAGACAATATAACCAACTCCAAGCCACACATATTCATTCTTGCTATTTCGCGTGCCGTTAGTATACCGTCTTCCATATTCTCAGGCATCTTTTTTCTCTTCTCCGGATCAAGCGTGTTATTTGCTCCAGCCAAGAGTAGTCCTGCATAACACAAGCTATTATCGGCTTGGTTTGCAGCATCTTCTCTCATACCCAAGAATGCGAGGTCGGCCATATTCTTTTGGGCCTCATCTTCTGACAGGGCAAAGCCGTGCGTTGCAATATGCAAGAGTGTAGGACAATTGTCAGAGAGACTTTTGAAAACCTCTTCTGTTCCATACTCCTTTTCGTATGTGTCGTGTTCTATGCCTTGCTCAAACAGGATACCGTTTATTGCCCACGTCTCTTCTGCTGCAGCTTCCAAGTATTCAGCTTTTTTTAGACCTGCACGTGCAAAAGCATCTCGCGTCTTTTGCCCCAAGTCTTCTTGGTCTGCCATGGCCAAATCTGCCATTTGAGCATTAAATGCATCAAGATGCTCATGAGACACTTTTCCACGTTTGTCATTTGCAGCCTGAAGTTGTTGCGGAGAGGCGTCATAATCAAGCCCGCCAAAAATATCAGCCCTTTTTATAACATCACTGAGTTGATGGGTATGGTTAGAAGCAACCATTTTGGAAGCGGCACCGTTGCCGACAATTTGCTTGGTAGACGAAACCCTGTGCAATGTAAATAGGTCAGAGAGTCTGTTCCCGTCATAGTTGAGGTATTCTATACCAAACTGATAGAAAAGACCCGACGGTGAGAACCATACAGCATGCAGTCCCTGCAAATACGGCATAATAGGTTCCCATATCAGTTTGCCTACTTCTTGATTGTTGTATATGCTGTCAATGCCACTATAATCCATAAGCGCGTCTCTTAAGGTACTTTTGCCATAAGCAAACTCGTCAAGTTCCGATTCATTAAATAACCTTACCAAGTGAGGTACCTGATCATTCCGGCGTACCAGCAATGCCCAATAGGAACGTTCCCCTTGTCTTGTCTCAATGTCAAAGAACTCTATTGCCGCGCCATCCTCTGGGAGTGCTTTTTTCACTTGGTCCACATCAATATTCATGGCTGCAGTGAAATCTCCAAACTCCTTGCTGTTTCTTGCCAATTCTCGCTCCAAACGGTTGGCATCCTTGTTCAACTGCTTTATCTGCGCATCATTCTCTGCGGTCTGTTTGCGGTAGATTCCATCTATCTGCTGACGTATGGCCTCCAGTTCGGCATACTTGTCCTGAATATCCTCGTTGGCCGTACGAGACAGGAGATTACGGAAATCCACCTCAGAGTTAAGCAGTATTCCCTTTGTAAAAAGAAGGGAGTTATAAGCATCAACAAGTGCCGAGTCGTTGTTGGCAATCAGACAGGCAACATACGGAGCATAATGGAAAACGTATCTCTTGGTTCCCCAGTACATCTCTCTTTCGCGGGTAGTAAGGTGAGAGAAGTTGCTTCTTACATGGTTCATTTGTTGCGACATAGCCTGATGAAACAAACGTTGTCCCTCGAAGGAATCGCCGTTTCTCACATGATATACCGCTCTGTTAAAAGTTAGCATTACATTATCAGGATGTTGGGATCCCAACAATCTCTTTTGAATGGAATCTGCCTTACAGCTAATGGCAATGGCTTCATTCAAACTGTCTCGCATGGCTTCATACAAGGCCATATTGGTAAGAACCTTCGTAAAGAGTGAAGATTCTGTCCTGTTAGCTGATTCAAAGTGCTGAACAGCCTTCTTCGAGGCTTGCAGCGCCTCTTCATATTTCCCCTGGGAGGAATAATAAATAGAAAGGTTATTAAGAACCAAGGCCTTGTCCTCATCATGTCCTGCCACCTTTTTATATATATCCAAGGCAACCTGGCATGTATCTACGGCCTCATCCAGCTTTCCTAAATGATAAAGATAGTTGGAGATGTCTGACAACGAGGATGCTTCATCTGCCAGTTCCTTCCTGAAACGGAAGACCTCTAGTGCCTTAGACTCAAGAACAATAGCTTGCCTGTAATCTCCTTCTCTGGCAAGGATGGAGGCGCGTTTGGCAAACGATTGTGCTTGATGCACATCGTCTTTCGCCCCTTGTTGGTCGTTAGCCATTAGTTGCTCATTAATATTTGCGGCCTGCTCCAGATTACCCATTTTCGCATATGCTGCCGACACCTCACTTATACAGTCAAGATAGTTGGAGCCGTTCTTGGTTTGTATCTTCTCGTAAATAGCAGCTGCGCGTTCCCATAGTTTTATCGCCTCAGGATAATGCTCATTGTGTTTTTCAAACGATGCAGTATTGGCAAGCAACCGTGCAAAGTTTAGGCTCTGCGTTTCATTGAGCTGCTCAAATATAGCTATAGCCTCTTTTGCCAGTTTAGCGGCTTCAACATAGTTGGATGAGTTTGCCAGATGCACGGCTTGATTACTGAGAACCGATGCATAATTCAAACTGTTCTGGTCCAACTTCTTCGTCTTTGTTTTCTTGGCATCCTGAGCATATTTTTGTGCCTTAACCTTGTCGCCGGAAAGAGAGTAATGAAGAACAAGATTATTGACAACATGAGCGTAGGCAGGATTATCCTTGGATAAAGAATTAACAGCTTCTTCACCTAGCTTCACAGCATGCTCGCGGTCGCCAGGAGCATTTCTTGAAGTATAATAACTGGCTAAATTACTTAGTGTGGTAGCATAGTTCTCGTTTTTCTTTCCATAACGTTTGGCATATAAATCCACTGCTTTTTCACATTGTTCTATCGCCTGATCATACTGCCCTTGCTGACTGTAGGCTGATGCTATCAGGTTGTATATTTCTGCTGCATGCACAAAGTCAATGTGGTCGGCCTTCTCCCTTATCTGTGCAGACTTATATAGCAAATCCAGCGATTCCTGCATTTTTCCCTTTCCCTGAAGATATAGGGCTTTTTCCTTTAGGGCTACAGTATAAGGGTAGGTCCTTTGGAATTCTGGTGTAACACAATTCTGAAGGTAGGACTCATAGAACGGATAAGCTTCTTCAAACTTCCCCAGTTTTGTAAGAGCTTCTGCCTTTTTGTAGAGGTCTTTGTTTACGGATTCAATGCCAACATAAGCCTTGCTTCTTTTTTGCTGGCATGTTGTGTAAATGGCTGATTGACGATCCTCTGTTGTGGCATTCTTGAGAAAATAGTCATATACCTTATAAGCTTCTGCATACAAGCCACTCTGGAGCAAAGAATCACCTTGCTCAACATAAAACTTAAGACTGTTTGTTTGGGCCTGTGCTGTAAAGGGGACGCCACATGTTGCAGCAAAACCCAATGCAAGTAAGGCAATGAAGCGTTTCATTTTTTTGCTGGGGGAGAGAGGCTGTCTATTGCTTGATAAAGACTGTCAACTGTTTTTAATGGAAGAACGACCGAGTCGTTTTCTATACCTGTTTTACGGAATACGGTAACTTCGTTGTCTTCCTTATTGCCAGAACCGGATTTTGAGCCTCTTGAAGCCTGTGCCAAAAGGTAATCCACGTATTTCAAGGAGATTGACTTAACGCAGCTCTGCTCGTTTTTCTTCACGTAATTACGGATAGCGCCTGTGTAGGCACCTTTGAAAGTATAGCGCAACACGGCTGTTGGCTCCACGGCAATCATGGTTGCGCCAGCATCCATAACAACAATGTCGTTATTGTACAGGAAAGCTCCTGGCGTGATAGGAATACGCTTCTTACCTTTCTGAAGAAAACACTGTCCTCCCGAAATGGAAGACACGACAAGTGTTGACTGTTCTTCTGACGGTGAACTTTGTTTTTGCTGGCCATGCAAGGGCATCAACAGGAACAAAGATAATAGAGATACAAGAATAAGTTTCATTTTCTTATCAGTATTAAACTGTTGTATGTAGATTTTTATTTAGCCTTGAAATAAAACAGAGAATGACTTAGGAATGCCCATTTGGTACGAGAACTGAGGATTCTGACAAGTAACGCATAAAACTTGCGAGTGTTTGCCAATAAGGCAATGCCCATAATGGCCCATGCTGTGTTTAAATAAATGTTCCAATGGAAGAACAGAAGAAGAGACAGGAATGCCAACGCTATGATAGCTCCCAGGGAAATCATGCTGGAAACAAATCCGCTATCACCCAGATAATACTTTATGGAAGCCTCTGGGTTTTTTTTTAGGAACTTTATGGAACCAAACTGTAATATCTGGACAAACCACATCAGCATAAAGGTTATTATCACGGTAAGCCAATAAGGTGTGTCAATAGGCATCCTGCGCTGCACCAGCGTCTGAATGGTATAGGCCAAAATCTTTACACCAGGTATCTTTCCTATTGGGGTGTAATGCTGGTCTCTAAGATCGCGCATAGCTCCTAACAATACAATGTGACTGCGTATCTGATCTGCATGTGCCGCAATGCTATCGGAAGGCACAACAGGGAAATAGGTAGAAGAATAATAAATGTTACAATCCTTTGACTTGGTAATGATCGATGAGTCGTTCGTGGCGGCAAAAGCTACTTGGGCCGACAAAGAATACTCCATGCGTCCTTCGGCAGGCCGATGAAGACCCAGTGTTCTGACAGTGCCTCCATTGGTGTCTCTTTGCACGTTTATGAAACCCTCATGGTCAACATCTACCAGTTCTGTGAAGAAGGAATGATAAGTACGCTCAAACTGTGCGTTCTTATTATTCCAGTCTATAAGTTTATAAGCCCATACCGTTGTCGAAGTGGTATTGCAAACAGCCTCTACCAGACGCTCATTACCTAAAGTGTCGTTTCTGAAACCGTTAAATACAATATCAACACCCATTACAGAAGGTTCGCAGGCTTGTATTTGATTTATAATGTCAGCCAGCTCTCCCCGATCATAGACATCGGTCATGTCAACAATTGTAATGAGGTCGCTCGTGTCTCTTGCCTCCCCTTCATTGTCGACTTCAAAGAACATATCCGACAGCCTGAAATTCTCAATGGTACGGGCTACAGGATTGAGAGACCCTTTATTGAATGCAAGATAAACCAATGACTGCATTATTAAAAGCGTCATAACAGTCACTCCCACATGGTCCAAGTGGAAGATGAACCCAAGCAGGTTCGTCTTCTTTTCTTTTTCTTTGTTTTTCAATACAGGGCCTCCCATACTGCGGAGTTTTATTTCTCGTTAGCAACTACAATGGCAACACGGCTCTTCTCGTTGTTGCCATAAGGCATCTCCTTGTCGCCCTTGGAATCTACCTTGATGCGGCTACTGTTTATACCTGCATCCTTGATGGCCTTGGCCACAGCCTCTGCGCGCTTCTTTGCATAGCGAGCATTAACTGTAGGATTTCCTGTTCCTGCATCAGCATGACCAGTTACAATGGCCACTGCTGTTGGATGGCTCTCCAACCATTTCACAACAGCCTTAATCTTTGATGCCTCAGATGCGCGTATTTCAACGCTGGCAATGCTAAAGAAGACATCCTCCTTCATAGACTCCAGCACCTTCTCGGGTTCTTTTGGCTCAACCTTCTTTTCTCTCTCCTGCTTGTTGACATCCAACTTAGCCGATGCCGTCTCTGCACTTCTGTCGCCCACAAACTCCTCTACGGGTGCAACAACCACGGGTGCTGTATGAACCTTCTTGCTGAATCCAAACTTGTAAGCGATACCCAACTGTGCTGTCATCTGCCAGTCATCACTCATCCTGATCTTGCAGTTATAGCGGTCAGGAAGGCTGTTGGCGCTAACTTCCAGGTTTACGCTCCAATGCTTACTTATATTGTAATCCACCATGGCACCGATTCTCAGGTTATAGCTCAGATTGTCGTTGCCCCTCCATGCATATTCTCCAGCAAAAGCGCTGTTCTTCAAGTCGTCAGCGCCCCATGCATAATTAAGGCCGACACCACCAATCAAATAAACGTTCCAAGGATAATAATCTGCCTTGCCGAAACTAGTTGTCAGGTTCAGCAACAAGTCGATGTTCGAGGTGATGTATTTGTAGTTATATGTAAAATCTGATGCGCCGTTAGACTTTATACCACTCTTGTTCCACAGACCGTTGAAGTGTAGTCTGGCACCGACAACAGGGGTGAAAAATGCTCCAAATGAAACAGAAGCAGTTGGCGTAACCAGCTTTGAAAACTTAAAATCTGTAAATGTTGCTTGTGCACCACCCTGCAATCCCACAAACATATAGGGAGCGGGTTTGTAGTCCAACTTGTCAGCAGCACCTTGTGCCAAACTAACGGTAGCATTGCATAGTGCCAGAACAGTGGCAGCAAACAATAATTTCATCCGAGAAATAGACATAATAAAAATGTTTTTAGGTTATTAATTCATATTTGTTGGCAAAGATAAACAAAATTTCACACTTCATGCGGCTTACTTTGCTAAATAACGTTAAAAAGCCGCTTGTTTGTAGTCAAACTCTATTACGTCTTCACTTTTTGAACTTCGTTCGTGCCTGTTCACACTCGGGAAGTCAGAAACCGAGAAAATATTTGTAACTTTGGCTTCGCCGAACTTACTAGCACTCGAAATAGGAAAGAAAAACAAGCTTTTCTTTCGCTCTTCTCTCGTTTTTTCGTAACTTTGGCTTCGCCGAACTTACTTCCGCTCGGATAAAGAAATAAAAAGCGTTTTTTTATTTCGTTTATCTCTCGCTTATTCGTAACTTTGCCACAAATTAATACCCCTAAAGTGAAGCCCTTATGATGAAAAAGATGCTATTGATGGTTGTTGCTATGACGACAATTATGAGTGCAAAAGCGCAAAAGATTGAAGTGGTAGACCAAGAAGGCGTTGGCATTCCGTTGGTTACGGTGCTTACAGAGGATGGCAACATCATTGGCACCACTAATCTGAATGGAGTCTTGAATGATATTAAGGGAGCGGAACGCTTACTTGTTACACATGTGGCATATAAACCGCAGCTGATTACAGTTGCCTTGCTTAAAGACGGGCGTATTACCATGGAGGACCAAGACTACGGTTTGCGTGAGATTGTTGTCATGCCTAAACCTTATATATATGTAGAGACTTATTATAGGGCGTACGCATTTATCAACGATTCCTTGCGCTTCTATCAGGCAGGTATTATGCCCAATGCCTACGATGAGCAGGCTGATAAGGTGTATATGGGCAGCTCCGATAACAGTTGCGGTTATTTCTGCCCCAGTCTGGGAGCTACGGTAACGTGGGGTGCTCGTGTGATGGAATTCAAGGCAGGAAGAGTGGGGAAATGCATAGCTCAGAATATCCTTAACAATGGCAAAACTGCAAAGAAATATCATATCACTGCAGAGTCAACAGGCAATAATCATTGGCGGATAAAAAATGCAGAAGGTACGGTGGGTAAGGTTGAACGTGAAAAGGGAACCGTCAATCTGACGATGAACGCATCCAGGGCTCAGATGTACGCCAACAAAGTGGACGGGCAGAACAGGTTGTTAAAAATGCGCGAGAAGAAAAACTATGAATACCAGTTCACAGAGAGATTCAACTGCGACGCGGAGGGTAACAGCAAAGTTGAGGATAATGTTATGTATTGTCACCATTGGCAATGGGATGGCGGTAAAGGTCGCATGAGGTTCATCATCGAAACCTATGCCGTAGATCGTGGTTACATGAATAAAAAGGACTTCAGCGCCAAGAAGAAGGAGTTAAAAAAGAAGTATGCGGCCGTTATGCCCCTAAGCAAACTGGAAGAGTATGAACAGAGTCACGGCATTCCTGCTCTTTCGCCTACCGTTCGACAAGCTGTCCTAAAACTGAAGAAACAGTAAACACAAAGATTATGCTAATACCACTGATTTTATCCTGGCAAGATAGAATAATGTATATTTAACCATTTAAACAATAGAGTTATGAAAAAGAGAATGATTATGATGTTAACCTTTGTGTTAACAATGTGTATGTCCGCAATGGCCGACAACGACCGAGTGATTACTTTTGACCAATTGCCAGATCAGGCTCGGACCCTGCTGAAAAAGCATTTTGCTGATAAGGTGCCCTTGGTAGTTACCGTTGACTGGGATGATTACAAGGTCATGTATCAGAGTGGCGAGAAAGTAGAGTTCGACAAGAAAGGTAACTGGAAAGAATTTGATTGTAAGACATCTTCTGTTCCCACAGCCCTCATCCCCGAACAAATCAAGTCTAAGGTAAAGACAACCTTCCCCGGTGCCACTATCCTCAAGTTGGATCGTGATCGCCGAGGCTACAGCGTAAAGCTGAATAATGGTATGGAAATAGAGTTTGACAAGAAATTCCAGGTTGTGGAAATAGACGACTAAGTTCAGATATACACATAGATAATGGGGAAACTCAAAGAATTGTGGCAATGGTTCCGCCAATGGCAGCAGGAGCGCACGTCGCATTAGAAAGAGTCACGATAGAAGTCTTTTTGCCGCAATAAGTGACACTTTGGGTCAATCTGTCAGAATAAATGGCACGGGCACATTAGTTGTATTATAGTTAGTGAACAACGGCGATAGACATTAGGCGTTAGGCCTTAGGCTTTAGCCAATGTTCAATGAAAACAAAATGTTTAACTAAAATATAACTAGGAGGTATTAATTATGTTACCAGTAATGTTTCAAAACAGTTGGATGCCAACATTGTTTGACGATTTCTTGAACACTGATTTTATGCCTCGTGCCAAGAGTACAGCACCCGCAGTCAATGTCAAGGAGAGTGATAAAGCCTACACAATGGAACTTGCCGCTCCAGGCATTAAGAAAGAATATTGCCGCGTAGGTATCAACGAAGATGGTAACCTTACCATCGCTATCGAGAATAAGGTTGAACACAAACAGGAAGATAAACATCATCACTATCTGCGTCGTGAGTTCAGTTACTCTAACTACGAACAAGCTTACACGCTACCTGATGATGTGGAGCGCGACAAGATTGCTGCCAAGGTCGAGGATGGTATCCTAACCGTTACTATGCCTAAGATGGCCAAGGAGCAGAAGAAATGCACTAAGGCTATAGAGGTATGCTAAGTTTAGACTTTAGACCTTAGACTTTAGTCGGGTTTCTAACGAATAATTAAAGGCTGCACGTTGTGCGGCCTTTTTTTGTGTTATCTGCTTTTCTTTTCTTCACGTTCGGGAATTACTATTCCTTCCCTTTTTAAAGCTTCACGGAGAAGATCGTCAAAGGATTTTGTCCCGTCAAAGTCGTCAAGAATTTTTTGGTCGCGCTTACGTTTGCGTGCTTTCTTTCTGTCCTTAATAGCAAAGGGATGCATAATTTTATCTGTAAGCCCTGGGGATATCTTATTTATCACATCACTTACTGATGGCGTACGTGGGTCTATCCCCATTTTCTTTAGGCTTTGACGTATGGCATCCTCAAGTCCTGCAGTTGATTCTGGTGCAAGAACTTCCACCTCCTTTAGCGTATCTGTCCGCTCATGAGTGGGGGGGATGGTGTCGTCAGGCAAAGCCGTCAGCATGAAAGCTGTAAAAAGGATATTTATCATTCTGTTGTTTGTTAAATGTTCACAAAAATACAAATTAAATGTAAGAAACAAGTGATGAAGCCCATAATTTTATTATTTTTGTGAGTTGAAATGCATTTTTAAACAGGTTTTAATATGAAAAGGCTCGTACTTTGGTTCTTTGTTATGCTATGTTTTGTCTCTGCAGGGGCTCAACATTTCAAGGCATACCGAGGCGCTGTGCCCGGTGGTTACAACTTCTGGTTCCATGACCCGGAATCTGGGAACCACAAAGACCCCAATGCACATTATCCTTTGCTTGTTTTTTTGCACGGCAAGAGCCTTAGCGGCAACAATTTGGAGAAAGTTAAACGCTATGGCCCCATCAGTGCCGTTGCTAAGGGTTTGAGCATAGATTGCTATATCATTGCACCACAGACCAATAATGGATGGAGTCCTGATAGGGTAATGAAGATAGTGGATTGGGCTATCAAGAACTATGCTGTGGATACCACCAGAATTTATGTATATGGTATGAGTATGGGTGGCTACGGGACCATTGATCTCTGTGCTACTTATCCCGACCGTATTGCAGCAGGTATGGCAGCCTGTGGAGGTGCCAGCGTAAAGGATGTGTCAGGTCTTTCAAAGGTTCCCATGTGGATTTTACATGGTACAGCAGATCGCGCCGTACCTTTCAGTGCTTCTCAGAAAGTTGTGGATGCAATGGCAAAAACGGGGAAAGACCGTCTTATCTTCACGCCCTTAAAGGGAGTGGATCACGGCAGGCCTTCCCGCCTTTTCTATATGACGCAGACATACGACTGGCTTTTCAGCCATTCTACTAAGGATCCGGGACGTGAAGTTTGCCGTGATTTTAAAGTTACACCGGAGATGCTTAGCAAAGCCTATGAGGATTTGCGCGATTTACGTAACTCTAACGCTAACGAAAACGAAGAGTATATGGAATAACTTCTGGCCGCATTATTTGTCGTGATAACGTGATATCGTGATAACGAAATAACGAGAGCGGCCAAAAAGAACGAAAACCAAAACGAAAACGATAACGAAAACTTTGGCCGTTGGCTATTGGCTGTTGGACACAGTAAACTGTAAACGGTAAACAGTAAACCAATACAAATATAAATGAAAAAGACATTTTTATCTCTGATTGTTATGGTGGCTGCAGCTTTTCAGTTGCAGGCTATTGACTACACAAAGTATGTAAACCCCTTTATTGGAACTCAGACCGATGAAACAGGTGCCCTGAGCGGGAGTACCTTCCCTGGTCCCACAATGCCGCAAGGTATGGTTCAGTTGTGCCCCGAGACGGAGCAATATGTAACCTGGGATCCTTGCTGCGGTTACGACTTCAACAAGGATAGCATCTTTGGTTTTACTCATACGCATCTGAGCGGAACGGGCTGTACCGACCTCATAGACATAAGCCTTATGCCCAGCATCCGTAAGGTAACACCTGCCGAACTGAAGAAAGGTATTTTTGCACAGACTTACAAGCATGCAGAAGAAGCAGCCATTCCCGGCTTCTATATGGTAAAGCTGCAGAACGAGAAAATCTTGGTCAATTTGTCAGCTACCACACATGTGGGTATTCATCAATATTTATTTCCAAAAGAAGCTCAGCAGCAGACAGTGATTCTCGACCTTGACCGTATGACTTGGCGAGGCGATGCTTATTATGCTGGTCGACGGGCTTATCAGATTATCCAGGCTCAGATGCGCGTGGTTGATGACCACACTATAGAAGGCTTCCGTGTTCTTACAGGTTGGGCTAAGCTGCGTAAGGTTTATTTCCGTGCCGAGTTCAGTAAGCCTATCAAGAACCGTCTGCTGATGGATGGCGGCAGGTCTGTTGGCGAAAGCGACGTAATGAACGGTCGCACCCTGCGTGCTGCCCTCGAGTTCGACAATAAGGATACGCAAGATTTGATGGTTAAAGTTTCTATTTCTGCTGTCGACAACGATGGAGCCCGCAAGAATATGAAGGCCGAGGCACAGAGTTGGGATTTCAATTCTTATGTTCGTGCCGCCCATGATGCTTGGGAGAAGGAACTGGCACGCATAGACATTGAGGGCACAGATGCCCAGAAGACCATCTTCTATACTGGTCTTTATCATGTGCTGATGCAGCCCAATACTATCAGCGATGTAGATGGCCGTTACATGGATACCAACTTCGAGATTAAGCAGATGCCTGCAGGTCAAAGTTATCACAGCACCTTTAGCCTGTGGGATACTTTCCGTGCCGCCCATCCTTTGTATACATTGCTTTGTCCCGATGTTGCTGCTCAGTTTGTTCGCGATATGATTCTCCATCACGAAACTTACGGCTACTTGCCTATTTGGGATTTGTGGGGACAGGACAATTACTGTATGATTGGTAACCACGCTATTCCTGTTTTGGCTGATGCCATTTTGGCTGAGGTTCCAGGCATTGACGTGGAGAAAGCTTATAAGGCAATGTTCGAGAGTAGCACCCGCACGCATACCAACAGTCCCTTCGAGGCTTGGGAGAAGTATGGCTATATGCCTCAGGATGTGCAGGGAACCAGCGTAAGCATCACCTTGGAACAAGCCTTTGACGACTGGTGCGTAGCCGCTGTTGCCAAGAAGTTGGGCAAGCAGGCCGACTACGAGCGTTTCCTCCGTCGTAGTGAGTTCTATCGTAATCTATGGGATAAGGAGACAGGCTTCTTCCGTCCCAAGGACACCAAGGGTAACTTTATTGAGAAGTTCGATCCGCTGAGCTACGAGGAGCCCTGCTTCATCGAGGGTAATGCTTGGCAGTATATGTGGTTCGTGCCACAGAATCCTAAGGGACTGATTGAACTCTTAGGTGGTGAGAAAGGTTTCATTAAGAAACTTGATGAGAACTTTACCCTGACGGCTACCAGTGGCGAGGTTAACGGCAATGCCAGCGGATTCATCGGTCAGTATGCTCACGGCAACGAGCCCAGTCATCATACGGTTTACCTTTATAACTTTGCCGGTCAGCCTTGGCGTACGCAGGAGTTGGTAAATCAGGTGCGCAGTACTTTCTACAATGAGACACCTTGTGGTTATGCAGGTAACGACGACTGCGGCCAGATGTCAGCTTGGTACATTTTCTCCGCCCTTGGCTTCTATCCCTTCAATGCCGGTAGTGCTGAGTACGTCATTGGTACACCACTCTTCCAGAAGGCAACCCTTCACTTGGCAGGTGGAAAAGACTTCACTATTCTGGCTCCTCGCAAGAGCGATAAGGCTATCTATGTTAAGGGCGTGAAGCTGAACGGACAAAAGATAACCGACTGGACGCTGACTCATCAGCAAATCACAGCCGGTGGTATCCTTCAGTTCCAAATGAGCGAGAAGAAGTAAAACGAAAAATTGGTTAGCGGTTAGCTGTTAGTGGTTAGCGATTTTAGGAAACGAAAACCAAAACGAAAACCAAAACGAAAAATAGACTTTAGGTGTTAGGCGTTAGACTTTCGCGTCGCTAACCGCTAACCAATAAACCGTAAACTATTTAAGAATTCCTTGTCCTTTCAGGAACTCGCTGATGCGCTCCAGCCAGGTGTAACTACCTGTGCCAGGGGCTGCATTTCGTTGGAAGCAATGGGGGCGCAGTGCCAAAGTATGCAATTCGCTCTGTATACCCATGGCACGCATCTTCTCCCATGTCTTAACGGAGTTCATGGATGCCCATCCGTCAGCATCGCCGTGAATAAAGAGCATGGGTGCCGTTTTCAGGTCGAAGTTGAACTCCGGTACAGGAATAGCGCTGTCGTCGTTGCCGCCTGTGGTGTTGTGCTCCTCAGCGCCATCGGTAAGTGCATAGGCAGGATAGATGCCGATTCCCCATTGTACATTACAGGGTTGCTTATCTACATTATCTATAGGCAGGTACGACTGCTGTTGCGACGAGGTAACACCCATCAGTGTGAGATGTCCGCCAGCAGAACTTCCCATGATTCCAATCTTATTGGGGTCTAGTCCATATTTCTCAGCCTGACTGCGAACCAGTTTGATGGCACGTTGCAAGTCTTGCCAAGCGGTAATATGCTTGGGCATGTCCTTGGGTCGGGGTGTGCGGTACTTCATGGTAACTACTGTCATGCCTAATTCGTTCAGGTAACGGCGTGCAGGAGCAACCTCGAAGCCGTCGGGACCATTTCCCTGATAGCTGCCGCCAGAGTAGATAATCTGTATGGCTTTTGTTTTCAGCTCCTTGGGGAATTGCCACTCTATGTAAGGTTTGCACTGATGGTCTTGTGCCAAAGGCATCTTCTCTTCAGGCCATATATCCTGCGTAATCTTTTCCTTGCGAGCATCATCGTTGGGATAGCGTTTCATCAAGTCTTCCTCGGGAGCCACAGGACCAGGGATTCCCATCTGTGTCAAGAACTCTATGGCACGGTCCAGTCCGAATGCGCCATGTCGTTTGTTGGGATAGAGGTGCAGTTCGGCAGGAATCTTACGCTTACGCAACTCTCGGTAGATAAGCGTAGAGCCGTTAGGCGTGTATTCATCCATTCCACCGTGGTGCAGACTCATGGGGCAAGTCTTTTCGTCGAACTTGAAGCAGGAACTCAACTTGATGTTAGGCCCGTAACCCTGTTGGGTGGCGGGAGTTCCCAGTTCACCATCCGTAGTCACATAGGCAGGCGCATTGGCAATGGCCCAGTTGATATGACAGGGAACAGTATCCAGTTTATCTATGGGCTCATAGGCTGGTGTGAGGGAGCTGGTAGCTAACAACACAGCCAGATGCGAACCTGCTGACATAGAGATAGTACCTATGTGCTCGGGATCGAAGCCACGCTTCTTAGCTTGGCTGCGTACCATACGAACGGCACGCTGTCCGTCTTCCCAAGCAGTCTGGTAGACAGGCAAGCCAACAGGTCTTGGGGTACGATACACAAAGTTCACACATTGGTAGCCTAAGGCTGTGAAACGTTCACGCCACTGCTTGATGAGGCCTACGTCGCAGCAATTATTATATCCGCCCCCTGAGATAAGAATCATACAGCAGCCGTTGGGATTGGCTGGTTTGTCGAACCATTCCAGATAAGCGGTCTTGAACTTCTCGGGTTTGAAGCCTTCGGCACCCGTCTCATTTGTCATAGCTGCAATCTGATGTTCCTGAGCATCGGGCATCTTGCCCTTGGGCCAAACAGCCTGACGCTCCCATGAGTAACCTATCAGAGAGCAGGCAAAGGCCAAAAGAAATAGAATCTTTTTCATCTTATTTGTATTGTTTATTGGTTAGCGGTTAGAGGTTAGCGGTTAGCGAAATCTGTAAAGGTTATTGGTTATTGGTTATTGACGCTAAAGCCTAAAGTTTAGCGCCTAAAGTCTAATTCTCAATTTTCAACTTTCAACTTTCAATTTTCCACAAAGGTACTCCTTTTTAGTTTGGCCTCCAAACTTTAGCATAGTTTTTTCAAACAATTGTCTCTCTCGTTGCTGAAGAAAAAACACCTAAGTGGAAATCCCCAAAGAAATTTGGCATTTTGCTTACTTAATCGTACCTTCGCACCCGAATAAGATGTGAATTACATAAAACAGAAGATATGAGGAAGTTGGTTTTAGCTCTTTTTCTGACTGCATCGCTGGGCAGTATGGCTCAGTACGATGATGTTATTCAGCAGTGGCGCGACTCTGTCCGCAAAGCTACAGATGCCTTGATAGGCGGCAAGATTGTGGTCCAAGGTGAAAATAGAATGCCCCTATTCTGGACTATCTACGGTAAGGAACCGGCAGACGGTCGTAGCCTGTGGATCTCCCTTCACGGCGGTGGCGGTGCACCCAAGCAAGTGAACGATGGTCAGTGGCAGAACCAGAAGTTTCTCTATACTCCTGAAGAGGGTGTTTATGTGGCACCCAGAGCTCCCTGGGATGCGTGGGACATGTGGTTCCAGGAACCCATAGACAGTATGTACTTGCAACTCATACGGGCTATGGTCAGCCATTATAATGTGAATCCCGATAAGGTGTACATCCTTGGTTACTCGGCAGGAGGAGATGGTATCTGGCGACTGGCACCACGAATGGCTGACCATTGGGCAGCAGCTTCCATGATGGCTGGGCATCCGGGCGATGTAAGTCTGGTGAATGTCCGCAACCTCCCGTTTACCATCTGGGTGGGCGGTAAAGATGCCGCATACAACCGTAACGTAGAGGTAGCTAAACGAGGCGCTGAGATGGATTCCCTGCAGACTCAAGACCCAGAAGGATACATCCACCAAACTCACATACTGGCTGATAAGGAGCATTGGATGGATCGTGAAGACCGTGTTGCCGTTCCCTGGATGGCACAGTACCGCAGAAACCCGTGGCCCAAGAAACTGGTGTGGCAACAGGAATCGGTACTGAAGCCGCACTTCTACTGGGTAAGTGTTCCTGAGAACGAGATGGAGCGTGGCAAGCGGGTGGAACTTCTGGTAAAGGGAAATACCATAGAGATCCTTCGTTGTGACTATACCAGCCTCACCCTTCGCTTGTCTCCCGAACTGCTTCCGCTTAAGGGCAAAGTAAAGATTGTGTATCAAGGCAAGACGTTATTCAATAATCGTATAAAACCCAGTACGGATACCTTCCGAAAGACCCTTCAACAGATGCAAGACCCTCGCATGGCAGCTCCTGTGGAATTAAAGATAAGTCAACGATAACGAAAAATTGGTTAGCAGTTAGCGGTTAGCGATTTTAGAAAACCAAAACGAAAACCAAAACGAAAAATTCCCATGCTTATTTCCATAGTATGGGATATTTTCGTAACTTTGCACCCGTTTTATTGAGATACTAAGACATGAAGAGACTGATATACACGTTCTTATTGGCGTTTTTGTGTGTTTTGGGAACCGATGCGCAGAAGCAGTCGGGCCATAATGCTGCCATTAGTCGGAACTTGGAGATTCTGAACGATATATACAAGCAACTGGACATTTTCTACGTTGATACGTTGAATGCCGATACCGTAATAGGGTGGGGCATCCGCTCGTTGCTCAGACAAGTAGACCCTTTTACCGATTACTATCCGCAGGAAGATGAGGAGTTGCGTCAGATGACAACTGGCAAGTATGCTGGTATCGGCAGTACCATAAAATATCACAGGAAAGAAAACCGTGCTGTTATAAGTGAGCCTTTTGAGAAATCGCCCAGTCAGCATGCCGGCTTAAAGGCTGGCGATGTGATTATGCGCGTTGATGGAAAGGATGTTAAGGGATGGGGTACGTCCAAGGTAACAGGTGTGTTACGAGGTGAGGCCGGTACCACTTTCGAGTTGGTTGTTCGTCGTGGAGAAGAAGAAAAGACCTTCCATATAACCCGTCAGACCATACAAATGCCCGAGGTTCCTTATTATGGTATAATAGATAAAGGTATAGGTTATATCTGTCTTACGGGATTTACGGACGGAGTTTGCAAGGAGGTACGTCAGGCTCTTACCGAACTGAAGCAGCAAGGAGCAGAAAGATTGGTATTTGACCTGCGTAGTAATCCTGGCGGATCTGTCAACGAGGCTGTGGATATTGTAAACCTTTTTGTCCCCAAAGGACGTAAGGTGGTGTATACAAGGGGTAAAATGAAGTATACCAACCGTGATTACAATACAGCAAGTGAACCAGTAGATACCTTGATGCCCGTGGTGGTGCTGATTGACGGAGGTTCCGCTTCTGCCAGCGAGATTGTTGCCGGTAGCCTGCAAGATATGGACCGTGCTGTTGTAATGGGCACGCGTTCTTACGGAAAGGGTTTGGTGCAAATGGTACGCGATGTGCCATACGATGGTCATCTTAAGATTACAACAGGTCGTTATTACATTCCCTCTGGAAGATGTATCCAGGCATACGATTACCGTCATCTCAATGCTGACGGTTCAGCAGGAACCGTGTCCGACAGTTTGACCAAAGTGTTCCATACGGCAAACGGCAGGGAGGTTCGCGACGGTGGCGGTATCAAGCCGGATATAGAAGTGAAGCCTGATAGTCTTCCTACCCTTATTTATGATTTGGTGAGTAGCGATGAGTTCTTCGACTGGGCAACGGATTATTGCAGCAAGCATCCTGAAATTGCTCCTGCTGGCGAGATAAAGCTGACGGACGAGGAGTACAACCAGTTTGTTCAGTACATTACAGAGGCTGGTTTTAAGTACAACCGTCGTAGCGAGGAGGCACTCAAATTATTGCGTGATTTAGCCAAGCGTGAGGGTTATCTTGAGTTGGCAGAGCAGGAGTTTGAAGCCTTGAATGCCAAGCTCACACCCAATCTCTCCACAGATTTGCTGCGTTTCCGCAAGGACATAGAAATCTATATTGCCGATGAACTGGCACATCGTTATTATTTTAACTGGGGTGGTGTCAAGCAGCAATTGACAGAAGATCCGTGTCTGAAGCGTGCAAAGACCTTGTTCTCTGACGATGCTGAATACAATAAAATACTAGGGAAATGAGAAGAAGGGATATTCGTAAAGCCAACCGTAACTTTATGTTCGGAGTGATAGGAATGGCTGTTGTGGTTATTATGGTAGTGGCGCTGTTCTGCTTTTGGTGCCTGAAGTGATAATTTTTAGCCAAAAGTTTGGAGGGTATGCAGAAAAAGCGTACCTTTGCCGACGAAAAGATGAATGTGAGGGGCTTGCAAGTTCCTCACTTTTCGTTATATACACTTTACCATAAAACAACTAAAGGTACATGATTAACAAAGCAACAGTACAGCAGGCCGTAGAAGAATGGCTGCAAGGAAAAGACTATTTTCTGGTAGACATCAACATCAGTGCTGACGACAGAATCGTAGTAGAGATAGACCATGCAGATGGTGTGTGGATTGAAGACTGCGCAGAATTGAGCCGCTTCATAGAGGCTCGTGTAAGTCGTGAAGAGGAAGACTACGAACTGGAGGTTGGCAGCGCCGGACTGGGACAGCCCTTCAAGATTCTCCGTCAGTATGAGATTCACGTTGGCAAGACGGTTGAAACTCAGACCAAGGACGGCAAGAAGCACCGTGGCACCCTGTTGTCTGTAGATAAGGATGGCTTTGAGTTGGGCGAGATGCAGAAAGTAAAGGAAGATGGCAAGAAGCGCCCTGTAAACAAGGAGGTTACCATCCGCTTTGCTTTCGACGAGGTAGCCTACACCAAATACTTGATAAAGATAAAATAAAACATAAATGGCAACAACAAAGAAAACAGAATCAGTAAACCTGATTGAGTCCTTTGCAGAGTTCAAAGAGACAAAAAACATTGACCGTACCACGCTCATGAGCGTGTTGGAGGAGTGCTTCCGTAGTGTTATCGTTAAGACTTACGGTAGCGATGAGAACTATGACATTATTGTAAACCCCGACAAGGGCGACTTCGAAATCTACCGCAACCGTACAGTTGTTCCTGACGGTGAGGTTAAGGATCCCAACCTCGAGATTGGCCTTTCAGAGGCTCGCCAGATAGAGGACGACTATGAGGTAGGCGAGGAAGTAAGCCAGTTGGTTAAGTTCTCCGACTTTGGCCGTCGCGCCATCCTTACCCTGTGCCAGACTTTGGCTAGCCGTATTCTGGAGTTGGAGCACGACTCTCTGTACAACCAGTACAAGGACCGTGTAGGCGAGATTATCAGTGCTGAGGTATATCAGACCTGGAAGAAAGAAACCCTTCTTCTCGACGATGAAGGTAATGAGCTTTTACTTCCCCGCTCTGAGCAGATTCCCAGCGACTACTTCCGTAAGGGCGAGAATGCACGTGCCGTTATTTCACGTGTTGAGAATCCCAACGGCAACCCACGTATTATCCTGAGCCGTACAGACCCAATGTTTGTACAGCGTATGCTCGAGGCTGAGGTACCTGAGATTCAGGATGGTCTTATCACCATCCACAAGGTTGCCCGTATTCCTGGCGAGCGTGCCAAGATTGCTGTCGAGAGCTACGACGACCGTATTGATCCCGTAGGAGCTTGTGTAGGTGTGAAGGGAAGTCGAGTTCATGGCATCGTACGTGAACTGCATGGCGAGAACATAGATGTTGTAACATGGTCGGCCAACACACAGATTCTTATTATTCGTGCTCTGGGTCCTGCCCGTGTGAACAGCGTCATCCTGAACGAGGAGGAGAAGAAGGCTGAGGTTTACTTGGATCCCGATCAGGTTTCGTTGGCTATTGGTAAGGGCGGTCTTAACATCAAGTTGGCAAGTATGCTCACAGGCTACACCATCGACGTATTCCGCGAGATTGACAATGCTGATGACGATGATGTAAGTCTGGATGAGTTTACCGACGATATTGAGCCTTGGATCATTGAAGAGTTCAAGAAGATTGGTTACTCTACTGCACGCGACGTACTGGCCGAAAGCCGTGAAACACTTATTCAGCGTACCGACCTTGAGGAAGAGACCATCGACGAGGTTCTTAACATTCTTGCGGCAGAGTTTGAGTAATAACCAAAACCAAAAAAGGCGCTAACCGCTAACCTCTAACCGCTAACCAATAAACAGTAAACGAATGAGCGTAAGATTAAATAAGGTAACAAAAGAATTCAATATAGGTCTGCAGACGGCTGTTGAGTTCCTACAGAAGAACGGGTACACTCAGGTGGAGGCTAACCCCAACTATAAGATATCTGATGAGGAGTTCAGTCTCTTACAGCAGGAGTTCAGTAGCGACAAAGGACTGCGTACCGAAGCTAAGATGCTGATTCAGCAGCGTCAGGAGCAGACCAAGGAGCGTAAGAAGCCGGCACCAGCACCTGTAGAGGAGTACGTTGAGGAGAAGCCCAGCATTCAAGGACCTAAGATTTTGGGTAAGATTGATTTAGGGCCAAAGAAGCAGCCGAAGCAGGAAGAGAAGGTTCAAGAAGTTCAAAAGGTTCAAGAGGTTCAAAAGGAAGTGCCGGAAACACCGGTAATTCCGGAAACTCCGGAGACTCCGGAAGTTCCGGAAGCTCCGGAAATCCCGGAGACTCCGGCAGAACCGGAAACCCCGGAATCTCCTGCAGAACCGGAAATTCAGGACGAGCCGGAAACTCCGGAAGAGCCCGAAGCAGAGAAGCCCGCTCCTAAGAAGAAAGAGAAAAAGGAGATTGGCATTGAAGAGAATGGTGTCTTCCGTCTGGCTCCCGCTTCCCAGCCTGGTCCTGGTCTTACTGTAAAGGGAAAGATTGACCTTGACAGCCTGAACCAGAGCACTCGTCCTAAGAAGAAGAGCAAGGAAGAGAAGCGTCGTGAGCGCGACGAAAAGCGTGCCCAGCTGCAACAGCAGCATCAGCAGGCTCAGGGCGAACGCAAGAAGCGTCTTCGTGTAGGCAAGGAGCGTGTTGATGTCAATGATGTGGCTAACCAGCCTCAGAATGTTCAGAAGAACAACAAGAATAACAATAACAACCAGGGTCAGCAGAATGGCGGCGGCAAGAAGAAGAACAAACAGAAGCAGCAGACATTCCTGCAGCCTGAGGTTAGCGAGGAAGAGGTAGCAAAGCAGGTACGCGAAACACTGGCTCGCCTTACCAACAAGAACAATAAGATGGGTAAGGGTGCCAAGTACCGTCGTGAAAAGCGCGATGCCATCCGTCATGGCTTGGAGGAGCAGCTCGAGAACGAAGCAGCAGAAAGCAAGGTACTGAAGCTTACCGAGTTCGTGACAGCCAACGAGTTGGCTACCATGATGAACGTGCCTGTAACACAGGTTATCGGTACCTGTATGCAGATTGGTATCATGGTCAGCATCAACCAGCGTATGGATGCCGAGACCATCAACCTTGTTGCTGAAGAGTTTGGCTTTACTACCGAATATGTGAGTGCCGAGGTGAGCGAGGCAGTAACGGAGGTGGAGGATGCCGAGGAAGATTTGGTTCCACGTGCTCCCATCGTAACCGTCATGGGACATGTCGATCACGGTAAGACCTCTCTCTTGGACTACATCCGTAAGACCAATGTGATTGCGGGTGAGGCCGGTGGTATTACCCAGCACATCGGTGCTTATAACGTAACGTTGCCCGACGGCCGTCATGTAACCTTCCTGGATACTCCCGGTCACGAAGCCTTCACCGCTATGCGTGCCCGTGGTGCTCAGGTAACGGATATTGCCATTATCATTGTGGCAGCCGATGACGACATCATGCCTCAGACCAAGGAGGCTATTGCTCATGCCACAGCTGCTAACGTACCCATTGTATTTGCTATCAACAAGATAGATAAGCCCGGTGCTAACCCCGATAAAATTAAGGAAGGCTTGGCTAACATGAACTTCCTTGTTGAGGACTGGGGTGGTAAGTACCAGAGTCAGGACATCAGTGCCAAGCAAGGTATCGGTGTTGAGGAACTGTTAGAGAAGGTGCTCTTGGAGGCTGAGATGCTCGACCTCAAGGCTAACCCCAACCGCAAGGCTACGGGTAGTATCATAGAATCCAGCTTGGATAAGGGTCGTGGCTACGTAGCTACTGTATTGTTGAGCAACGGAACCCTGCATGTGGGCGACATTGTGCTGGCTGGTACCAACTATGGTCGTGTAAAGGCCATGTTGGATGAGCGTGGTCGTCGTGTCGAGAAGATTGGTCCTGCTCAGGCAGCTACCATCCTTGGTTTGAACGGTGCTCCCCAGGCAGGTGATACATTCCATGTAATGGATACCGACCAAGAGGCACGCGAAATTGCCACCAAGCGTGAGCAGCTGGCTCGTGAACAAGGCTTGCGTACCATGAAGCGTTTCGACCTCACCGAGTTGGGTCGTCGTATTGCCTTGGGCGACTTCAAGGAGCTCAACCTTATTGTCAAGGGCGACGTGGACGGTTCAATCGAGGCTTTGAGCGATTCACTCATCAAGCTCTCTACCGAGAAGATTCAGGTGAATGTCATCTACAAGGCCGTAGGTCAGATCAGCGAGAGCGATGTCAACATGGCGGCAGCTGCCGAGAACTGCTTCATCGTCGGCTTCCAGGTTCGCCCCAGTGCTGCAGCCCGCAAGTTGGCAGAGCAGATGGGTGTGGATATCCGTCTGTACAGCGTCATCTACGATGCTATCGAGGAGGTAACCGATGCTATGGAAGGTATGCTCAGTCCTGAAATCAAGGAAGAGGTAACCGCTCAGGTTGAGGTTCGTCAGGTTTACCATATAAGTAAGGTAGGCGTTGTAGCCGGAGCATACGTAATGGAAGGAAAGGTTAACCGTACCAACAAGGCGCGTGTTATCCGCGACGGAATTGTTGTACATACAGGCTCCATCCTTGCTTTGAAGCGTTTCAAGGACGATGTGAAGGAGGTAACCACCAACTTCGAGTGTGGTATCTCGTTGGTGAACTATAATGACCTTCGCGAAGGTGATATCCTTGAGACCTTCCAGGAGATAGAGATAAAGGCTAAGCTTTGATGTGGATTGAGATAGCCTGTGTCTGTGCCCTCCTGTACGGACTTATAAGAGGTTGGATAAACGGACTGTTCAAGGAGCTCGTCTCAGCAGGCGGCTTCTTGATAGGCGTTGGTATAGCGTATATTGTCTTTAAGACAGTAGGGTGTAACATGTGGGAGTTCATCTTCATTGCACTTGGTACACCCTTTGCCTTAGGGCTGTTGGCAACATTGCTCACCAAGGTGTTAGACCAGATTCCTTTTGTCGGTTTCATCAACCACCTCCTAGGCGCCATACTTGGATGCGTCAAGTGGGGCTTAATAGCAGGCTTCCTCCTCCTTCTCCTAGAGAAGTTAGAACCGCTGAAACAACACGTCCCCACCTTCCTGGACAAATTTTTAGGTTCGTTGAGTTAAAAATTTGGAGGTAATTATAATTTGTCGTATTTTTGCGGTACGTAAAAGATTAGAGTTATGACAGCTGTAGAATTAAACGCACAGATTTGGCGTGATATGGGAATCCTTGCTGATAACGAATCCATGATGAAGCGTGTGGCAAAGTTCCTTCGTAAGCTTGTAGCTGAAAAGCAGACAGATCCAACGGAATTTTCCAAGGAGGAATTCTTTAGCAAGCTTGACCGTGCAGAGCGCGAGATAGCGGAAGGTAAAGGTACAAGATTCACAAATCTTGAAGATATGCATACTTGGCTTAACTCTTTGTAGTTGAATGTATACGATAACCGCCTTGTCTATCTGATTCAAGAAACGGAAATTTATGTGGATATCCTTTCTGCTTATGGTCATTACAATGATAAATAAAAAAATGAATGCAGGATGCTCTTTGGAGCGGGGGTGAGTTTGAAGCCTGAATTCTCGGAGAATTGCGCCGCCAAACGCTTCGAATTTAGGCTTCAAACTCCTCGAAGTAAACCTGGGGAGGAGGCGACGCGTGGCATCGCCAAACGCGACACGTGGCATCGGCCAACACGACGTGTCGCATCGGCCAACGCGACACGTGGCATTTTTAACATTTGCGGTAAGCCTTCTTTTTGTTAGGCTGAAGGTGGGAAAACACACCGCTAAAGTTCAGAAACTTACCCCATTAACATACTTTAACTTCGAGGGGAAGGATGAATACAAAAAAGTCTTTACCTTTGCCCACTGACGTGTGCGGTTTACTTTCCTCGCGCGTACCTTAAATATAATATTAATATTAACTAAACTAACTTATAACAAAACCAAGAAAAGGAAATTTACTCTTTTATTCTTTTCTTTATTTTGTGCCCTTGGTGCATAGGCTACGGTAACGCAACCGACTTTAACAACGGATCTTGATGCTCCTGTGTATTACACCATCAAAAATTTCCGCTCCAATAAGTATGCTGCTTATGCAGGTCCAAGTACGCAATTGTGTCTTATATTAAGCCGTATATTGATAATCCCAGCAATGCATATTTTGCTGTGACATCTGATAATGTAAGCACGCTCCTTACAAATCATGCAGATGGTGGTAGCAAAACTTCATGGAATAAGACAGAATATCAGGCTTATTATAGCGCACTTCAGGATGCAATAACAAAACCTGTAGCTGGATATTATGTTCTGAAGAATGTCAACTCTGGTAAATATCTAACTTACAATGCAACAGCAACGGCAAATGGAGAGAAGAACACCGCTGCTGCTATCATCAAGTTGGGTGTTTCTGGTTCTGGATATACTTTAGAAATGCAAGGAGGATACCTGAAAGTTCCGAATTACAATGAGGCACTTACGATACAAGCCGACCCCTCAGTTTTCTATGCGACAATAGCAAACAATACGCCTGGTCAGGTAACGCTTGGTAATACAAGTGGTGCTCATACATATTTGAACTATTCAGGAGGTGCTGTTAAAGGCTACCAGCCTACTACAAACACAGGTTGGTGGATTCTTGAAGATGCGCCAACTTCTATCAACATTCCTCTTAACGCAGCTGCAGATAATACAAGCACGGCTCATACTTATGCTACGCTGTGCGTTCCCTTCAATATCACAGATTTAACAGGATATGACAGCAAAGAGGTGAAGGCTTACAAGCCAACTATCTCTGGAAGCTATATTATGCCTGGTGATGGCGCCACAACTATTGCTGCAGGAACTCCTGTGCTGCTGATAGGAGCTGAGGGTGCTACAAGTGTTACAGCAACGATTGGTACTGATTATGCCTCTTCTCCCGTTGCCCCATCTGCATCAGATGTCCTGACGGGTGTCTTTAAGGGAGCTTCTATCGATTGCACCGCTGCAACAGGTACCAACTACGTTCTTGGTAAGGATAAAGATAACGGCAATCAAATTGGTTTCTATCATGTAAATAATGCAGCCTTCGCTCTTGGTGCTAACCGTGCTTATTTGGTTCCTGGTAGTATTAGCGAGGCTAAGGGCTTCGTGCTTATGTTTGATGAAGATGAAGAGACAGGCATCCAAGAGGTTAATGGTTCTGAGTTCATAGTTAATGGTCCTATCTACAACATAGCAGGCCAACGCATGAGCAAGATGCAGAAGAGCATCAATATTATTAACGGCAAAAAAGTATTGAAGTAACATGAAGAAGACATATATAACCCCAAGTTTATTCTGCGTAAAGTTAGATTCACGCAGTGCTGTTCTCCAAATGTCTGTCAATTCCAAAGAGATTGCTGAAGAAGATGCAGGTTTCGTAAGGGAACAAACCTCTGTTATTTCAGGCCGTAACGCATGGGATGAGGAGTGGTAAAACCTGAGGACGTTTAAGGAGTTTAAGAAGTTCAAGAAGTTTAAGGGTTCAAGGAGTTCAAGAAATCTTAAATAAACATAGCACAGAGGCAGGAGCGTTGTTCTCCTGCCTCTGTGGTTTCTATTCACAGATTTCCAAGGCCATCAAATTCATTTGTGAACATTGGTGGGCTGTGAGTTTTCGTTTTTCGTTATGATGCTCCCAAGGTGACAGCATGAGCAAGCGACCTTTTGCACAAGCAAGGAACTGCTCTCCGTGTGGCTTAGATAAGGGTGTGAAGCCGTTCTCCATAATTACAATGGTGGGGAAGCCTGCATCGAAAGCCGCTCGCATTACTCGCTTTTCGCCTGGTGAGATGGCAGGGGAAACGAGCACACATCCTTTTCGGGCTTCTTCGAGATATTGTTTCACATCGGATTCTATCTGCGCTTCGGTTGAACGTCGTGAGATACGTACGGCTTTGCGTTTGGGTGCTGAAAGCAATGCTCTGTTACCTATGCCGCTATAACACTGGTGGCCTATCTGCAGGTTGAAGAACGGGCGCAGCCATTCTGGGCGTGCGCGTTTCATCATTAGGCGGCGTGGGTTTTCCCGTAGGTAGTTTTGCCAGGCTGGCAGTTCATCGTAGGAGCGCAAAATCAGATCGTTGTAACCCTTTGCGAAAAGGGGGCGGTAGGGGGATTGCGATGGCGGGGAAGTTTGCGATGGCGGAGCCATCACCTGCGGAGAAAGCGGCACCTGCGGAGAAACCATCACCTGCGGGGAAGCCATCACCTGCTGAGAAAGGTGGGTATTTGTGTTCTCTGTGGGGTGCGGCTCTGTCGCAGCGCTTAGTGCTTTTTCTGCCTTTCGGCAACCGGCCTTAAAGCCGGAAATCACTTGCCCCAGGTGTACGGGAAGCCTGTCGCGTACAAAGAGGATGCCGTGCATGTGGTCGGGCATCATCTGAACGGCCATTACTTCAATTTGCGGGAAGTAGTTGTGAATGCCCAGCCACTCGTGTTCCACAGCCTTACCTAGCTCTGTAAGCTCTATGCGGGGCTCATCTTTGCTTCCTTTAGGAGCAAAGGCATCACCCACCAAGCAGCCAAACAGAGGGCGGCGCCCTTCTACCTCTAAGGTAATCATATACATGCGCCGTTCACTGTAGTCGTGATGGTCGTCACGCCGTTTCATGGAGGGCTTCTTCTCTCCCGCGTGTTCTTTCGTTGATGCTATCTGTTCTTCTGTCATACCTTTGTTATGAACTGCAAAGGTACAAAAAAACATGTTCTGAATGAAATAAAAGCGGATTCTGTGCTATATAAAATGTTTTTTACAACGTTACGCCGTTTTTGAAGATGGCGAAGTCGGCATTGCCGTGGGCCTCGGCGGTGGTTTGCTCTTTGCCGGAGCAAACATCTATGATGTAGGCGATGAAGCGCTGGAGCAGCTCTTCCATGCTTGTGCCATCTAACAGGACACCGGCATCAAAGTCAATCCATTGGGGTTTACGGCGGGCAAGCTCGCTGTTGGTAGAGACCTTCAGCGTGGGGACAAAAGTAGAGAAAGGTGTGCCCCTGCCCGTTGTAAAGAGTACCAACTGACATCCGGCTGCCGCCAAAGCGGTGCTTGCCACAAGGTCGTTACCGGGGGCGGAGAGGAGGAATAATCCTGAATTGACAATTGATAATTGACAATTGATAATTGGGGCTGCGCCTTGAGCCTGCGGGAGGCGGTCGCCATACTCTAATACGCCGACTACAGGAGCGGTGCCTGCTTTTTGGGTGCAGCCAAGGGCTTTCTCCTCTAAGGTGGAGATGCCACCAGCTTTGTTGCCGGGAGAGGGATTCTCGCCTACGGGCTGGCCGTGAGAAAGGAAATATTCCTTAAAGTTATTGATGAGGCTGATGGTTTGCTGCAAGACTTCATCTGAGACGGCTCGACGCATGAGGATGGTCTCGGCTCCAAACATCTCAGGTACTTCGGTGAGGATGGCTGTGCCGCCTTGCTCCTTGCAGAGCCAATCGGTAAAGGCACCCAAAAGGGGATTGGCGGTGATGCCGCTGAAGCCGTCGGAGCCACCACACTTGAGTCCTATGCGTAGTTTACTGATAGGTACGGGTACGCGTTCATAGGTCTGTGCCTGCTCATAGAGTTCCTTGACGATACGAACGCCGGTCTCTACCTCGTCGCCCTCGACTTCTTGGCAAACCATGAAGCGAATGCGTTGGCGGTCGTAATCGCCAAGCAGTTTTTCAAACTCCTTTGGCTGGTTGTTCTCGCAGCCTAAGCCCACGACCAGTACGCCGCCAGCATTGGGGTGCAACACCATGTCGCGAAGTATCTTTCGGGTATTCTCATGGTCGTCACCGAGTTGCGAGCAGCCGTAGGGATGCTGATAATTGACAATTGATGATTGACAATTGATAATTATTTCTTCTTTGGCTTTTTCCACGATTTGGCGGCAGATGGGGTTTACGCAGCCGACGGTGGGGATAACCCAGATATCGTTGCGAATGCCTACTTGGCCGTCGGGGCGCACATAGCCGAGAAAAGACTCTCCCCCCGCCCTCCCTTTCCGGGAGGGAGCAGGATGTTTTGCAAGATGCGAGTTTTCAGAGTCACAGGTAACAGCTCCCTCCCGGAAAGGGAGGGCGGGGGGAGAGTCTGAGTCTCGTTTCACTTTACCATAATCCAATGTCCCGCTGAGGTTGGTGGCGATGTTGTGGTGGTCTACCAGCTCTCCTTTGCGGATGGGGCGAGTGGCATGACCGATGGAATAGCCGTACTTGAAGACATCCTCGCCTTGGGCGATGTCGCGAAGGGCAAACTTGTGGCCGGCAGGGATGCCTGGGAGCTCTTGTAGGGCTACGGCTACGGTATCAGCGGGGTGTATTTGGAGGGATGCTTTCATTCTTCACTCTTCATTCTTAATTCTTCATTTTGCGCACAGCGCAACCGTTTCCATCATTCCCTTCTCCAAGATGCTGGTGATGCTTTCGGTGAGCAGGTCGGTGAGGCCGGGGATGGTGTTAAGGTCGCCATGCTCGTGCCAGATGAGGTCTTTGGCAGCTAAAACGCCTTCGGCAACGCGACGAGCAATTGCGATGGCGGAGGAGTTTGCGATGGCAGAGCCATCACCTGCGGAGAAACCATCACCTGCGGAGAAGGAGTTGCCGACCGCAGGAGACCACAAATCTTGCAGCAGCTGCATGATGCGGGGTTCATCGTTGGGCTGGATGGGTGTGCCGTCGGCACGTTGGCCGCCCCGGTAATAAACGCAGATGGCAGCTAAGCCAAGCACGATGCCCTTGGGCAATGTGCCTTTGCGCTGCAGGTAGGTCTTCAAGCCGGGAAGATCACGCGTCTGGAACTTGGGGAAGCTGTTGAGCATGATGCTGGTAAGCTGGTGGTCGACGAAGGGATTGCAGAAGCGCTCCATAACATCGTTGCCAAAACGGCGAAGCTCATCCTCTGGGAGGTTGAGCGTAGGCAGCAGCTCGTCGAACATCACACGACGGACAAAGGGCCCGATTACCTCGTGCTGGCATGCATCGCGGACGATGTTCAAACCTGCCAGGAAGGCCACAGGCGAGAGCACCGTATGAGGACCATTCAGTAAGGTTACCTTACGCTCGTGGTAAGGTGATTCATCGTGGGTAAAGACAACGTGCAACCCAGCCTTATCAGCGGGGAACTCTTTGGCAAGCTGCTCCAACGGCAGGTTGGGAGCAGTCTCGATAACCCAAAGATGGAAAGCCTCGGCCTGAACAACCATTTGGTCGGCATAACCCACCTTCTGCTGGATGGCATCGATATCCTTGCGTGGGAAGCCTGGCACAATACGGTCTACGAGGGTGGTGCAGACGTAACACGACTGCTCGAACCAGTGGTAGAAATCATCAAAATCGCCACCCAATTCTGTTGCCCACAGCTGTATGTATTTGCGGATGCAATCCACCAGATGGTGTCCGTTTTGGAAGATAAGCTCGCACGGCAGGATGATAAGGCCCTTGGAAGGGTCGCCGTTGAAAGCGCGGAAGCGGTGATAGAGCAACTGCGTGAGTTTGGCAGGATAGGATGAAGGTGGCGTATCAGACAATCGACAAGCAGGGTCGAAAGCGATGCCAGCCTCAGTAGTGTTAGAGATAACGAAACGAATCTCGGGCTGTGCAGCCAAAGCGAGGAAGGCATCGTGGTCCTCATAGGGATTGAGGGCACGACTGACGCTGTCAATCATCTCGAGCGAGTTTACGGGCTTGCCGTCAATGAGGCCTTGCAGGTTCACGTGGTAAAGGCAGTCCTGAGCTTGAAGGCGGTCGGCCATTCCCTGGGCAATAGGCTGCACGATGACGACGGAGGAGCCTACCCCCGCCCCCTCCCCAGAGGAGGGGAGATTTGGCCAGACAGAGGCGTTGTTCATTTGTTGGATAATCCAATCGATAAAGGCGCGAAGGAAATTGCCTTCGCCAAACTGTATGATACGCTCCGGGCGCTGGGCTTTGGGAGCAGTTTTGATATTGAGGGGTTGCATGTCGGGGGAGAGTCTTAGAATTTCACTAATATTCTGAATACTTTGCCTGGGGCGGCATCCCAATCGGCCATAGCCTTGGCGGCCTCTTCTGGTTTAACGATGCCTGAGATGAGGCGTGCAGTTGGGCAAGTGCCACGACGCAGATAACGGATGACAGCGCGGAAGTCGTCGGGCAGTGCGTTGCGTGAGCCGCGAATATCCAATTCTTTCTGCACGAAGAAGCGGGTGGGCAACGTGACATCGCCAGGGGCGTAACCGATGCAGACAACACGACCAGTGAAAGCTACCTCGTTGATGGCGATATTATAAGTAGGAGCAGCTCCTACTGCCTCGATGACCACATCCGGACCTGCACCAGCGGTCAGTTCCTGCAGACGGGCATGAACATCATCGCTGCCACTGTTGACAGTAGCTGAAGCGCCTAACTCGCGGGCAAGGGCCAACTTTTCATCGTCGAGATCCATGGCAATGACGGTAGCGCCACGCAGGCTGGCTCTCACGATAGCGCCCACACCAATCATACCGCAACCGATAACCAGAACGGTATCGGCATCTGTTACCTGACCACGATCCACAGCGTGGAAGCCTACACTCATTGGTTCAATGAGGGCGATATCCTCTGGAGCAAGACCTTCAGCAGGAATAACCTTCTGCCAAGGAACGCTGATGAATTCGCGCATAGCTCCGTGTCGCTGAACGCCAAGTGTTTCGTTATGTTGGCAAGCGTTGAAACGACGACGGCGGCAGCTGGGGCAATTGCCACAAGCCGTGTAGGGATCGACGGTAACCAACTGGCCTGCCTGAAGATTGGCGGGGACGGCGGCGTCTACCTTTTCTATAACAGCACTGATTTCGTGCCCTGGGATTACGGGCTTCAAAGCCATGGCGTTGCGACCGCGGAAAGTGTTGAGATCTGAACCGCAAAAGCCGACGTAACTAATGCGCAGCAGCACCTCACCAACTGCAGGTTCTGGTGTAGGGAGGTCAATAACCTCCAGCAGATGAGTATCTGAAATCTGTAATGCTTTCATATCTTAGGTTTGTTTTATCTAGTTAGACCAGTTTGAACTAGTTGTGCTTTATTTGACAAAAAGAACGGTAGCCATAAAGAGCTACAAAGATGAAGCAAATCAGGGGCAGACAGAACGAAACGTTCACTGCAGGCCAACCAGCCACGCTGCCCAAATCGATAATCATGCCTTGAAGAGGAGGCATCAGCGCACCACCCACGATGGCCATTACTAAGAAGGCTGCACCAAGCGATGTGTCCTCTGCATCGACATTCTCCAGCGCTACACCATAGATAGTGGGGAACATGATAGACATGAACAAACTGATGAGCACCAGGGAATAAAGGCCAGCCCGACCGTCGATGCAGATAGCACCGATGGTGCAGATAGAGGCACAGATACCGAAAATCATGAGCAAACGACGTGTATTGACGTAGCGCATGATGAAAGTGCCTATGAAGCGGCCACTGAGGTTCAACGACATAGCTGCGATGTTGAACACTTGTGCTGTAGCCTTGTTGATGCCAAGACGGTCGGCATATTGGATGATGAAAGTCCAACACATAATCTGTGCTGCTACATAGAAGATCTGTGCCAATACACCCTCGCGGTAGATTGTGTTGTGCCAAAGGCGATTCAGCGTGTGCCGAGGGTGTAATTTCTGCCCTTCACCTGCTAATCGCGGCATCTTGGTCAAGGCAATGATAATGAGCATCACAACCACAACCAAACCAATGGCTACGTAAGGATCGCGAATGACAGCAAGGTCATGCAATCGGATATCTGCTTTTTCCGCCTCAGAGAGTGAACCGAAAATAATCTGTCCAGTTGCATCACGCTTGTCGGAAAGCAATTGCGGCAATACGATAAACGATGCCACAGCCATACCCGAAAGTGAACCCACGGGGTTGAAGGCCTGTGCCAGATTCAAACGTCGTGTAGAAGTTTCTTTCTCGCCCAGCGAGAGGATAAAAGGATTGGCTGTTGTCTCTAGAAAAGCCAGACCGAACGTCAAAATATACAATGAGACGCAGAAAAATGAGAACTGTTGGTATTGTGCAGCAGGGATAAACAAAAAAGCACCAATGGCATATAGTGCCAACCCCAGCAACACACCGTGTTTATAGGTATGTTTCCGAATGAAAAGCGCTGCCGGAACAGCCATTGTGGCGTAGCCGCCATAGAAGGCAAATTGAATCATGGATGCCTTGGTGGCTGATAACTCCATCACCGTCTGAAAGGCTGCCACCATTGGGTTTGTGATATCGTTGGCAAAGCCCCACAGCGCAAAAAGCGAGGTGATGAGGATGAAAGTGATGAGGTATTTTTTCTCGACTAATGGTTTCTTATTCATGGTTACGTTTTTTTATTCACTCATATTTTTTATATAAGGTAGTTCTGGGAGATTCTTGAAGCCATAGAAGCGCTGGGCGTTCTGGCCTAAGAAGGCGGCTTGCTCTTCGGGGGTGAGGAGGTTACTGCGGAAGAGGAAGTCGTAGCTCATGCGGTAGGTGATGGCGGTGATGGTGCGGGGGTAATCAGAGCCCCACATCAGGCGGTCGATGCCTACCCAGTCGGCAGCTTGACGGATGCATCGGATAGCGGAGGGGTAGGGGTAGAACTCTGAGTTGAAGAGCCATGTGATGCCTCCACTCTCTATCATCACGTTCTGGCCTTTGAGAGCCAGCTTTACCTGACTTTCGAAAGCAGGTGTTGTAACCATTCCAAAGTGACCGATGGCAACTTTCATGCGTGGACATTCCTGTATCACCTCAGCCATTTCTGCTATCTGTCGTGGGTCTTCGCCTAAGCACATGGACAGCACCATGCCCTGCTCCTCCATGAACTTGAAGATAGGCATGAACGTGTGTAAAGATTCTTTCATGCGATGTCCTGGAAAGGCGATGCCCTTCAGTCCTGATTTCTGTACAGCTTTGGCTTCATCCAGTGTCCATGCCATACCCATACAGAAGAAACGGTCGGGATACTTGGCTTGTACCTCTGAAAGGTAAGCGTTCTGGTTGCCGTCGATAACTTCTTGCACTACAACGGCGGCACCTACCTGAGCGTAATCCATGTTACTGAAGAATACCTCTGCGGTGTTGCGTCCGTCAATCATAAAGGGTGGTAGCATCTGGCGTTCTTCGCCAAAGAAGATGCTTCGGCTGCCGTTCGGGTGGAGCGTACGAATGGCAAAACCATCTACCTCTGTGTTTTGGCGCAGCCACAGGTGAGAGTGGGCATCGATAATCAGCTGTTTTTCCATGTTACACGTTTTTGGTCACCAATGATGTCTTGAACTTCACGTACCAGTTGCCAGTCGATGGGTTCGCTGATGTATTGTAGGTTGCGGCGTACATTGTCAGGGTTGGCCGATGAGAATAGTGTGGAGGGCACACGGGGATTGCTCACCGAGAATTGCATAGCCAGTTTCTCTATGGGATAACCTTTAGCAGCGCAGTGTTCCGCTGCACGATGGCAAGCCTCAACCAAAGGTTTGGGGGCAGGGTGCCAGTCGGGCACGCCACGCATGGAAAGCAATCCCATGCTGAGTGGTGAGGCATTAATTAGTCCTATGCCGTGACTTTCAAAATAATCAAGATTATCAGCCAATGCATCATCATTCAGGCAATAGTGGCAGAAGTTCAATACGGTCTCTACGGTACCTGCGGGACTGTGGTCGATAACCCAGCGCAAGTTAGGAATTTGCAGGTCCGTAATGCCTACATGGCTCACGAGGCCTTTTTCTTTCAGTTCTACAAGGGCGGGTAATGTCTCATCTACTACCAGTTGCAGGCCGCCAGGTAGTGATGCCTGAAATTCTATGTCGTGAACGTGAATCAAATCGATGTGCTCCACACCTAATCGGTCCATACTTTCATAGACACTTTCTTGGGCTCGTTTGCCACTGTAATCCCATGTGTTCACACCATCCTTGCCATAGCGACCCACCTTAGTGGAAAGGATGTATTTCTCGCGAGGCAATTGCCTGAGAGCCTTGCCCAGCACCGTCTCAGCCTTATAGTGGCCGTAGTAGGGCGATACATCTATCAGGTTCATGCCCCCTTCGAGGGCTACGCCAACGGTCTCAATAGCCCGTCCTTCGTCTATTGTATGAAAGACCCCGCCCAACGACGAGGCACCAAAGCTCAATGCAGAAACCTGCAAGCCTGTTTTTCCTAGTTTTCGGCATTCCATTGGTTAAATGTTGTTAGTTTTGTGTGCAAAGTTAATACTATTTTATCAAACGCCAAGCGGAGAGTGAGAAAAAAACAAATGTTTGTGTACGTCGAAAGATGTTTTTCTTGTTTAAACAGAAAAAAATGGTGTTTATCAAAGATAAACCAAATAAAAATCGTACCTTTGCAAGCCAAATAAATAGGTGAATGGAAGAAAAGAATGGGTTTGTACGTGAGGTGGCGGAGAAGAAGTACCAGTATGGCTTTACTACCGATGTACAGACCGAGGTGATAGATAAAGGTCTCTCGGAGGATGTGGTGCGCTTAATCTCTGAGAAAAAGGGGGAACCTGACTGGCTGTTGGAGTTCCGACTGAAGGCGTTCCGCCATTGGCTGACAATGGAACAGCCTACGTGGGGACACCTGAACATGCCGGAGATTGACTATCAGGATATCAGCTACTATGCCGACCCCACAAAGAAATCCCCACTCGGTGGGAAAGAGGGAGGGCTTGACCCCGAATTGATGAAGACCTTCGACAAGTTAGGCATCCCCTTGGAGGAACGTATGGCACTGGCAGGTACAGCCGTGGATGCTGTAATGGACTCGGTGAGCGTGAAGACAACCTTCCGCGAGAAACTGAAGGAGAAGGGCATTATCTTCTGCTCCATCAGCGAGGCCGTGAAGGAACACCCTGAACTAGTGCGTGAATACTTGGGCAGTGTTGTACCTTACAAGGATAATTTCTTTGCTGCGCTGAATTCGGCTGTCTTTTCGGACGGAAGTTTTGTGTATATTCCCAAGGGCGTCCGTTGCCCTATGGAGCTGAGCACCTACTTCCGTATAAACGCTAGAGGAACGGGACAATTTGAGCGCACCCTTATTGTCTGCGACGATGATGCCTATGTAAGCTATCTGGAAGGATGTACGGCTCCGATGCGCGATGAGAACCAATTGCACGCGGCCATCGTGGAGATTGTGGTAAAGGAGAACGCCGAGGTGAAATACAGCACCGTTCAGAACTGGTACCCCGGTGATGCCGAGGGTAAGGGTGGCGTGCTGAATCTAGTTACCAAACGCGGTCATCTGAGGGGGCGGAACAGCCGACTCTCGTGGACGCAGGTGGAAACAGGTAGCGCCATTACTTGGAAATATCCTAGTTGTGTGCTGAGCGGCGAAGGCTCTCAGGCTGAGTTCTACAGCGTGGCCGTGACCAACAACTATCAGCAGGCCGACACGGGAACCAAGATGATTCACATCGGCAAGGACACCAAGAGCACTATCATCAGCAAGGGCATCAGCGCCGGAAGGAGTCAGAATGCCTACCGAGGACTGGTGAAGGTGGCCAGTACGGCTGATAATGCACGTAACTACAGTAGTTGCGACTCGTTGTTGTTGGGTAGCAAATGTGGCGCTCATACCTTCCCTTATATGGATGTGCACAACAGTACGGCTGTAGTGGAGCACGAAGCTACGACCAGCAAGATATCAGAAGACCAGCTTTTCTACTGCAACCAGCGCGGCATCAATACCGAGGAGGCTGTGAGTCTGATAGTAAACGGATATGCTAAAGAGGTTATAAATAAACTTCCTATGGAGTTCGCCGTAGAAGCACAGAAATTGCTGGGCGTAAGTCTGGAAGGAAGCGTGGGGTGATTGAAAATTGAAAATTGAGAATTGAAAATTGAGAATTCATGCTTCAGATAAATAATTTGCATGCCAAGATAAATGGCAAGGAGATTCTGAAAGGTATTAACCTGACCGTGAAAGACGGGGAGGTGCATGCCATTATGGGACTGAACGGTGCAGGTAAGAGTACACTGAGCAATGTAATCGTTGGGCATCCTGCCTATGAGGTTACAGAAGGCGAGATTATCTTCAATGACAAGGACTTGCTGAAGATGTCGCCCGAGGAACGTGCTCACGAGGGTATTTTCCTGAGTTTCCAACAGCCTGTTGAGATTCCTGGCGTGAGCATGGTCAACTTTATGCGTGCTGCCTTGAATGCCAAGCGTCAGCATCAGGGACTGGAGCCGCTGAGTGCAGGCGACTTCTTGAAGCTGATGCGTGAGAAGCGTAAGATTGTGGAGTTGGACAGTCGTTTGACCAGCAGAAGCGTAAACGAAGGTTTCTCGGGTGGAGAAAAGAAACGCAACGAGATATTCCAGATGGCTATGCTGGAGCCAACCTTCAGCATTCTGGATGAAACGGACAGCGGACTGGATGTGGATGCATTACGCATTGTGGCAGAAGGCTTTAATAAACTTCGTACCCCACAGACCAGCGCCTTGGTTATTACCCATTATCAGCGCTTGTTGGATTACCTGAAGCCTGACATTATACATGTACTCATCGGTGGCATGATAGTCAAGACGGCAGGACCAGAGTTAGCTCTGGAGATTGAAAACCGCGGCTTTGACTGGATAAAAGAAGAAGTTGGTCTGTAAACTATGGCAGAGGATACAAGACAATATACTGATTTCTACGCTCAGGCAAACAAACTTATTTGTGAGCGCTCTTGCGAGGTGATGAACGCCTCGCGTGCTGAAGCGTTGCAGACATTTTCTGCCCTTGGGTTCCCCACAAAGAAGGTAGAGCGCTATAAATATACCGATGTGGCCGCAGACTTAGCACCCAACTACGGAATTGCTCTCACGCCCTTGCAGATGACGGGTCTGCCATACTGCCATCGTATCAATGAAGCGCCCTTAGATGTTACTCTTTATTATAACAGATTGGCGGACAAGCAGGATGCTGTGGTGGCGCTGAACACTATGCTTAGTGTAGATGCGCTGGTGATTTATGTGCCCCGTAACACTAAGGTTCAGCACCCCATTCAGATAAGCAATGTGCTGAAGGGCGAGCAGGACACGATGGTAAACCGTCGTATTCTCATTGTTTTGGAACAATGTGCTGAAGCCGACATCGTGATAACTGACAAGGCCGTGGACCAGTCGCATTTCCTGACAAACCAGGTGATAGAGGTTTTTGCAGGCGACGGCAGTCGTCTTCATTTGTATGAGGTTGAGGAAACACACTTGCTCTGTACCCGCTACTCGAGTGTTTTTGTACAGCAGGGTAGGGACAGTCAGGTACACCACACTAGTTTCACGCTCTTTAACGGACACACTCGAAACCGCATGGATGTCAGCTTGCAAGGCGAAGGCTCCGAAGTAATCCTAAACGGTTGTGTTATAGCCGACAAGACGCAGCGTGTAGACAACAACACGCTGATTGACCATCAGGTGGGCAAGTGCCAGAGCAACGAGTTGTACAAATATGTGTTGGACGACAGCGCCGTAGGTGCTTTTGCCGGTAGGATCTTGGTGCGCGAAGGTGCTCAGAAGACCATCAGCAACGAAACAAATGCCAACCTGTGTGCCACCTCGTCGGCCCGAATGTACACCCAGCCTATGCTGGAGATTTATGCCGATGATGTGAAATGCAGTCATGGCAGTACGGTGGGTCAGATTAGCGATGATGCTCTCTTCTATATGCGTCAGCGTGGTATTCCCGAGCAGGAGGCAAGGCTGTTGCTGAAGTCGGCCTTCATAACTGAAGTGATAGAAACCATCCCCTTTGAGGCCTTGCGCGACAGACTCCACTTCTTGGTGGACAAGCGTCTGAGGGGTGAATTAAGTAAATGTGAAGGATGTAAGCTATGCAAGTAAATGGACCCACCCCCATCCCCTCCCCCTATGGAGGGGAGAATTGGAGAGAAGACTTTCCAATTCTTGGGAAAATCATATACAAGAAGTACCCGTTGGTCTATTTGGATAATGCGGCTACTACGCAGAAGCCCCGACAGGTGGTGGAGGCCATGACAGAGGAATATTATAATGTGAATGCCAACGTGCACAGGGGTGTTCACTTCCTCTCTCAACAGGCCACCGAGTTGCATGAAGGCAGTCGTGAGACAGTAAGGAAATTCTTGAACGCACGGAGTACCAGCGAGATTGTCTTTACACGTGGCACGACAGAGAGCATCAATCTGGTAGCACAGTGCTTCTCGGATGCTTTCATGAAAGAAGGTGACGAGGTAATCGTCAGCGAGATGGAGCACCATTCCAACATCGTATCATGGCAGTTGCAACAGCAGAGTAAAGGAATTAAGTTACGTGTGATTCCTATTACAGATGACGGACGGCTTTGTCTTAATGAATATGAGGGGATCTTCAATGACCGTACCCGTATCGTTAGTGTGACGCATGTCAGCAATGTGCTGGGTACCATCAATCCTGTGAAGGAGATCATCCGCATAGCCCATGAACACGGGGTTCCTGTACTGATAGATGGTGCGCAGAGCACACCCCACATGAAGGTGGATGTGCAGAAGTTGGATTGTGACTTCTTTGCTTTCAGCGGTCATAAGATATATGGTCCTACGGGTATTGGCGTGCTTTACGGCAAGGAGGAATGGTTAGAGAAGCTGCCTCCGTACATGGGTGGCGGCGAGATGATAAAGAATGTCAGCTTTGAGCGGACGACCTTCAATGAATTGCCCTTTAAGTTTGAGGCAGGAACGCCCGACTATGTGGCCAGCACAGGTTTGGCACGTGCCTTGGATTATGTAAACACAATAGGCCTTGATGCCATTGAGGCTCATGAGCGTGACCTAACCGCTTACGCCATGCAGCAGATGAACGAAATAGAGGGTATGAAGATATACGGTCCTGTAGACGTGAATATTCACGATGCTGTAATCAGTTTTCAGGTGGGTAATATCCACCATTTGGATATGGGCACACTGTTGGACCGCTTGGGCATTGCTGTCCGCACAGGTCATCATTGTGCTGAACCTTTGATGCACAGATTAGGAATAGAAGGTACTTGCCGCGCCAGCTTTGCCTTATACAACACTCGTGAAGAGGTGGATGCTTTGGTGGCTGGCATACAGAGAATTAAAGAAATGTTCTAAAAGCTATGTTACTCCCGTTCTATAAAGAAGGTGTTGCTGAGGCAGGTTGTGATGAGGCTGGAAGAGGCTGTTTGGCCGGTCCGGTCTTTGCTGCTGCAGTGGTACTGCCACCCGATTTTAAGAACGAGATGCTGAACGATTCTAAACAACTGACGGAGAAGAAACGTTATCAGTTGCGTGAGGTAATAGAGCGCGAGGCGCTGGCCTGGGCTGTGGGCGTCGTGGATAATAAGGAGATAGATCAAATCAACATCCTTAATGCCAGTATCCTAGCTATGCACAGAGCTTTGGACCAACTGACAGTAAGACCGGAGAATATCATTGTGGATGGCAACCGATGGAAACCGTATAGGGATGTTCCTGCCACTACCATTGTGAAGGGCGACGGCAAATTTCTCTCGATTGCAGCAGCCAGCATCTTGGCTAAGACATACAGGGACGACTTCATGCTGCGTATCCACGAGGAGTTCCCTCAGTATCATTGGAATAAGAACAAAGGCTATCCGGCAAAGGTACACCGAGAGGCGATACGCCAGTTCGGCACAACGCCTTACCACAGAATGAGTTTCAATTTATTAGGAAACACACAGCAGTTGGAATTCGATTTTGGGTTATAGGTATTATGTAAGAAAAACAACTTAAATCAAAATATTATGCGGAAAGACAACATTAATGGAATCTTAAAACTGCTGTTTGCAGCTATTGTTTGTCTTGTCTCGACCAGTGTTTGGGCGAAGACGGAGATTAACGTTGAAACGGCTGGCACGCTCTCCTCGCTGCTGACGTCGACTGATAAGGAACTGAAGGTGACAGGTGTTATCAACGGCACTGACATCAAGTACATTCGCTCGTTGGTAACAGCGGGCAAGGTGACAAGCCTTGATTGGTCGGAAGTTCGCATTGTAGCTGGAGGAGAAGCTTACAACGAAAGCTACACCACGGCAGACGATGTAATTGGCGAGAAGATGTTCTATCAGTGCTCGAAACTTGTAGCAATGGTGTTGCCTAACACAATAACATCTATTCAGAAGAATGCCTTTGCAAGCACAGGAATCAAGACAATTGATATCCCTAACAGCGTCAGGTCGGTAGGTGAGGATGCCTTCGCCTATTGCAATTCGCTGGCAACGGTCGTTATTGGCAAGAAGGTAAACCAGTTGAGCAAGGGCGTGTTCTACGGCTCTGCCGTGACGAAAGCATACGTGAAGCCGATGACACCGCCCGCCATTTCTTCGTATCTGTTTGGTGGAAAGGTTACCATGTACGTCTATAAGGATGCTTTGGCCGACTATAAGGCATCAACGGCTTGGAAGGAATACTATAGCACCATCAGCGGCACGCTGGATAACTACTACCCGAGGGAGCCGGAGGAGGACGATATTGTTAACGAGTTGTGCGGTAGTTTCTTCGAGGATGCTGCCTGCACACAGCTCAAGTCTGAATATCAGGCCATGAGTGATGAAGAGCTGTCAGCTGCTTTTACCACAGCCAATATGCCAGAGTATATGCTGGGCATTGCCCTCAAAGTTAAGAATAACACTTGGAAAGCCTATGAGCAGGAATTCCGCATTCATTCGTACAAGGCATATAGTGATGCCAATTATTGGAATGATAAGTTGTGGGCTCGTTGCGCTTCTTATATGGGCAACCCAACAGGTATCTATGTACAGTCATATATAGACAAACTATATGTCTTCGTTGACGATGATGTGCCTTCTGATGCAACTTTGTATATTGCAGGTATCGGTATTGATAAGATGTTTACTACAGGTCAAGTTGGCCAGAAACTAAAGAAAGGACTCAACATCGTTGATGGTGATGCAGACAGGTTGTACTACATCCTCTATACTGCCGATACAAAGGCAATGACAAAGAGAGTCAGCGAGTGGCCAGAGATAAAGATACACATAGAAGGTGGTAAGGTGGATGGTTACTTTGACGCTTCCCGCCATACCGATGCCGACTACAAGAAGCTTCTGAATGCTGCTGCCAACTCCACCTTTGTCTGCAAAGGCAAGCATTCCGTGATGAACATCAGGACATCAGTTCTCAAGCAAACATACCCGAGCAAGATAGCCAAGGCCATAGAAGCTTTGGACAGCCTTTCGGTATGGGAAAAGGATCTCCTCGGTATTACTGAGTCGGTGGCTAACGGTGAAAAAGCAGGTGCGCCATACTATATTACCGGAGGCGATGCCTTCTATCCTGGTTACTTTAACAATCCTACATACGTAGATAACGACTCGCCCGGTTCTGTCGCTCACTCCACAGAGTATGGTATTCATATTTCCCTTGATGCTTCCAAAACCTTCTTGAACCCTTATGTCTCGAATTACGATGAGAGTGGTACAGCACATGAGTTCGGTCACCAGCTTCAGTCCCCCATCATGTTGGAAGGGACGACGGAGGGAAGCAACGACCTCTTCTCTTGCTATTGCCGCTTCTTCATGGGGCATCGTACGTCTATGGCAGAACCTCTGAGCGCTATGATGAGAAGATATGCTGAAGGTGAACCGTTCTATTGGAGAGGTCCCAACCATGGCTACATTCGTATGTTCTATTCCCTTTACCTCTATTACCATCAGGCACAGAAGAACACCTCGTTCTATCCCGAGCTTTTCAAGGCTTTGCGTAAGGACAAGATAGTCCCCTATAGCTCAAATACCAATAACTCAGGCCTGAAATTCGTACGCAAGGTATGCGAGATTGCGCAGGAAGACCTTACCGACTTTTTTACCGTCTATGGCTTCTTTGAGCCGACAAATAACCGCTACCTTGAATGTTATGGCGACCATTATGTCACCAATAGGAAGACTGACATCAATAGCACCAAGAATAAGATTGCCCAGTATGAAAAGAAGAACCGCGAGATTATCTTCATTGAGGACCGTGTGGAGCATGTTCCCACTACAGACTTCGTCCCAGGGGACGGAGATTACCGAATAGGTGAGGCTATCGGTCAGTTCGGTGATGTGGGGCAGTTCACCAGCTATCTGCCTGGAGCATGTGAACCATCGGAATATATCTGTCTGCAGTCAGACTCGTTATATGCAATGGTCGGCAAAGGAGGCGTAGGTTTCTTGATGCTCGATGATGAGGGTAACATCAAATATGCTTCCAACAGCAGGAGTGTATGTATTCCGAAAAGTGTGGGTCGCGATTTCACCATATGGTCATGCGATGCTGACGGCACTCTCCATCCCGTAGAGAAGATGGCGGGCGGCACAGAGCGCGTCATGCTTGCAACTGCGGGTACGCTTCAGACAGAACTTCAGAACGAAAATGTCATTAAGCTTGTCCTTTCGGGCAAGATAAACGGTAGGGATGTCAAATACCTGCGTCAGCTCATCAACGAGAACAACCTCCAGAGCATTGACCTCACGGAAGCCAGGGTAACGTCGGGTGGCGGATATTATTACAATAACTACGGCACAGCTTCTAACAATCTGGGCGACTACTGTTTCCACGGTTTCACAAAGTTGGCAGGCATTAAGTTGCCGCAGACCATTACCAAAATAGGCAGCAATGCTTTCTCGAAGAGTGGTCTTTGCACGATAGAGATACCCGACAAGGTAACGAGCATAGGCGATGATGCCTTCGCTTATTGTAGCAATCTGAACACTGTGATGATTGGCAAGGGCGCAAAGACGCTGTCGAAGGGTGCATTCTACGACTCTAAAATAAAGGATGTTTATGTCAAGACGCTCACGCCCCCCAGTACCAATGGTTACTTGTTTAACAGTAATCCTACAATCCATGTCTATGCCAGTGCCCTCTCTAAGTACCAAGCATCTGATTGGAAGAATTACGGCACAATCGTCGGTGACCTTGATGAGTGGGAGGAAGCTACAGGCATTGAAAGCTTCACCCCAACCCTCTCCAAGGGCGAGGGAGTTATATATAATATTGCAGGCCAGCGGATTAGTAAGCCGGGAAAAGGCTTGTATATTGTGGGTGGTAAAAAGGTAGTGTTGAAATAAAAAGCTCTTGACAACTGAAAGTATCTCATTTTTTTGTTGTAACTTTGCAAAAAATTTGAGGAATAGCAAACAAAAACAGAATATATTATGGCTAAGAAAGCACTTTTGATGATCCTGGATGGCTGGGGCATTGGTAATAAAGGTAAGGGTGATGTTATTTATAACACGCCGACTCCTTATATGGATTATTTACAGAAGAACTATCCCAACAGCCAGTTGCTGGCATGTGGCGAGAACGTTGGTCTGCCCGACGGACAGATGGGTAACTCTGAGGTAGGTCACCTGAATATTGGCGCCGGCAGAATTGTTTATCAGGACTTGGTAAAGATTAACCGCGCCTGTGCTGACGGTAGCATCCTGAAGAACCCTGAGATTGTAAGTGCATACGAGTATGCTACTTTGAACGGCAAGAATGTTCACCTTATGGGTCTTACCAGCAACGGTGGCGTTCATTCTTCACTGGATCATCTGTTCAAGTTGATAGAGATTGGTAAGGAATACAAGGTTCAGAACACCTTTGTTCATTGCTTTATGGACGGTCGTGATACCGACCCCAAGAGCGGTAAAGGCTTCATTGAGGAAGTAACGGCTAAGTGTAACGAAGCAGGCAATGCTGCTATTGCCAGCATTGTAGGTCGTTTCTACGCTATGGACCGTGATAAGCGTTGGGAGCGTGTAAAGATAGCATACGACTTGTTGATTAGTGCCGAGGGCAAGCAGGCTACCGATATGGTGGAGGCTATGCAGGACAGCTATGACGAGGGCGTAACTGATGAGTTCATCAAGCCTATCAACAATAGTACCATTGACGGTACTATCAAGGAAGGTGATGTAATCATCTTCTTCAACTATCGCAATGACCGTGCCAAGGAACTTACAATCGTACTCACGCAGCAAGATATGCCAGAACAGGGTATGAAGACCATTCCCGGTTTGCAGTATTATTGCATGACTCCATACGATGCCAGTTTCACTGGTGTGCACATACTCTTCCCCAAGGAAAATGTTACCAACACATTGGGCGAGTACATCGCTTCGAAGGGCCTGAAGCAGTTGCATACTGCTGAAACAGAAAAGTACGCTCATGTTACTTTCTTCTTTAATGGCGGTCGTGAGGCACCCTACGAAGGTGAGGAGCGTATATTGGTGGCTAGTCCAAAGGTTGCTACCTACGACCTGAAGCCAGAGATGAGTGCCTATGAGGTTAAGGATAAGCTGGTAGCTGCTATCAAGGAAGACAAGTACGACTTCATCGTTGTTAATTTTGCTAATGGCGATATGGTAGGTCATACTGGTGTTTATGAAGCAATCGAGGCTGCCGTAAAGGCCGTTGACCAGTGTGTGAACGAGGTGGTAGAGACCGCCAAGAAAGTTGGTTATGAGACCATCATCATTGCTGACCATGGAAATGCCGACAATGCATTGAACTCGGACGGCACTCCTAATACGGCTCACTCTTTGAATGCTGTTCCTTTTATCTATGTAACAGAGAACAAAGATGCTAAGGTGGAGAATGGTGTACTGGCCGATGTGGCTCCCAGCATTCTGCACATCATGGGCCTGGAGCAGCCTGCTGATATGACAGGCAAGTGCCTGATTAAATAGACTCCTCTAAACCTCCCCGCAAGGGGAGGCTTTTTGATTATTAACTAATGACGGTTAGAATAGAGCCTTCTTGGGGCGCACAGCTCGCTTCTGAATTCGAGAAGCCATACTTTGAGCAGTTGACACAGTTTGTTCGCTCGGAGTATGGCTCCTGCGTTTGTTATCCTCCAGGTCGACTTATTTTCAATGCCTTTGACACAACGCCCTTCGACCAAGTGCGTGTGGTTATCTTGGGGCAGGATCCTTATCACGAACCTGGTCAGGCGCATGGACTATGCTTCAGCGTGAATGACGGGGTACAGTTTCCTCCTTCATTGCAGAATATCTTTAAAGAGATAGAGGATGAAACGGGGGCTCCCATGCCGCAAAGCGGAAATCTGACAAGATGGGCCAAGCAGGGCGTCTTCTTACTGAACACGTGTCTGAGTGTGCGTCAGCATCAGGCTTTCAGCCATAGCGGACATGGTTGGGAAACGTTTACCGATGCGGTTATCAGTATCCTGAGCAGAGAACGTGAAGGATTGGTCTTTATGCTTTGGGGTGCTCCTGCAGGTAGGAAGGCAGCTTTGATTGATGCAAGTAAGCATTGTGTTTTGCGGTCGGCACACCCCAGTCCATTAAGTGCCTACAGAGGTTTCTTTGGTAACAATCACTTTAATCTGTGCAACCAATACCTGCAACAGCATGGACAGCAGCCCATCCAGTGGTAAGAAGGACTTGCCTCCCATGTTGATGGTGGGCGATGTAATTGTGCATACTGATATCGTAACAGAGTTTTTCTGTTGCAATATTGAGAAGTGTCAGGGCCGTTGTTGCGAGGAAGGAGATGCCGGAGCGCCTGTAACGTTAGACGAGATTGCCTACATAGAGGAGCAGTTGGACCAGATATGGCCCGACCTGAATGCTCAGGCGCAAGCTGTGATAGACAAGCAAGGTGTTGCCTATTCGGATCCCGAAGGTGAGTTGGTGACCAGCATCATAGGCAGTTGCGACTGCTGTTTTCGTGGGCAGAAAGGCTGCCTGTTGGCGCAGCGTCCCATCAGTTGTCACCTTTATCCCATTCGCGAGAAGAAAATGGGTAGCCTAACAGGTCTTAACTATCACCGTTGGGACATCTGCAAGGATGCTGTGGCGTTAGGAAAAGAACATGGCATACGAGTTTATCAGTTCCTAAAAGAGCCGCTTATACGTAGATTTGGTGATGTTTGGTACAGGGAACTGGAGCAGGTTGTGGATGAACTGCAGAAACAGGGATATATAAAATAGGTAGTTAAAGAAGATGTTTTTATGGAAAGAGAAGAACAGGTCCTTGCTTTCTTGAGGGAGCATGGCATAGCTTTTACCAACTATAATCACCCTGAGGGGAAGAGTATAGAGGAAGCCAAAAGGTGGTGGAAAGATGACGGCAGTGTGCATTGCAAGAATATCTTCCTACGTAACCACAAGGGAAATCAGCATTATCTTGTGTGTTTCCATTGCGATTATGATTTGGATATTCATGATTTGGAACATCGCTTGAAGGCAGCTTTGACGGCCCAAGGAAAGAATGCACCAGGAAAGCTTTCTTTTGCTTCACCCGAGCGTATGATGCGTTATCTAGGTTTGGAGCCTGGAAGCGTCTCACCCTTTGGGCTCATTAATGACGCAGAACATCATGTTCACCTTTTCCTTGACAGTCGATTGCAGAAAGCCGAAACGTTGAGTTTTCATCCCAACGATTGCAGGGGTACGGTGGTAATAAGCAGAACAGAGTTTGAACGCTATCTGCAGATAGTGGGTAACACTTACGAATACATTACATTATAAGATAACAAAAGGGGTGTAGCGATACACCCCTTTTTCTATAATGTTTTTATGATTTTTATGCATCAATGTTGGCATAGACGGCATTCTGCTCTATGAATTCGCGGCGTGGACCTACATCTTCGCCCATCAGCATTGAGAATACATAGTCGGCAGCTGCTGCATCTTCGATAGTAACCTGCTTGAGCAGACGGGTTTCTGGATTCATGGTTGTCTCCCACAACTGCTCGGGATTCATTTCACCAAGACCTTTGTAGCGCTGGGTGAACATGCCCTCTTCCTTACCATTGTTATATTTCTCCATAAAGCGCAGACGATCCTCCTCGGTATAGCAGTATTCCTCTACCTTTCCAATCTTACAACGGTACAGAGGTGGAGTGGCAATATAGAGACGGCCATCACGGATAAGTTGAGGCATGAAACGGAAGAAGAGTGTCATCAGAAGTGTGTCGATGTGAGAGCCATCGACATCGGCATCGGTCATGATGATAGTCTTGTAATAACGGAGCTTGTCGTAGTTGGCTTCTTTGTAGTCATCAGGGTTCAATCCGAACTTGACGCCAAGTGCCTGGAAGATGTTGTTTACCTCTTCGTGCTCGAAGGCCTTGTTCCACATTACGCGCTCTACGTTGAATATTTTACCACGGATGGGAAGGATAGCCTGGAAGTGGCGGTTACGTCCCTGCTTGGCTGAACCACCGGCAGAGTCACCCTCGACGATGAATAACTCGCCTGCTGCGGGATCTTTGTCGGAACAGTCGGCCAACTTGCCTGGCAGACCGCCACCGCTCATGGGGTTCTTGCGCTGTACATTCTCGCGGGCCTTACGTGCTGCCACACGAGCCTGAGCGGCCAACAGCACCTTCTCGACAATGAGCTTAGCTTCACGGGGATTTTCTTCAAGGTATTGTGACAGTGCTTCGCCTACAGCCTGCTGTACCGCTCCGGCTACTTCGCTGTTACCAAGTTTGGTCTTTGTCTGTCCCTCGAACTGGGGTTCGGCCACCTTGATGGAGATAACCGCTGTTAGCCCCTCGCGGAAGTCTTCACCGCTAATCTCAATGTTATTCTTGGAAAGTTTCTCCAGTTCCTTTGTGCATTCTTGCTCAGCATACGTCTTGAGGGTACGGGTAAGTGCAGCGCGGAAGCCCTGCAGATGAGTGCCGCCTTCAATGGTGTTGATGTTGTTGACGTATGAGTGCAGGTTTTCTGAGTAGGCTGTGTTGTACATGATGGCCACCTCGATGGGAATACCTTGCTTCTCGGTATTCAGATAGATAACATCATTGAAAAGTGATGTTCGGGTACTCTCGATATAGCGGACAAAATCCTTCAGACCACCCTCGCTATAGAACTTTTCTGTACGGGTCTTGCCCTCCTCGTCAGGACGAAGGTCAGTAAGCGTAATGGTAATGCCGGCATTCAGGTATGCCAACTCACGCATACGATTAGCCAGAATATCGTATTTGTATGTTGTTGTGGTAAAGATCGTCTTGTCGGGCCAGAACTGCTGACGAGTACCACGCAACTCTGTTTCGCCAACTACGGCAACGGGAGCCAAAGGCTTGCCAATATGATATTCCTGCTGATATATTTTTCCGTCGCGGTATACCTGTGATACCATCCTTGTAGAAAGAGCATTCACACAGCTAACACCTACACCGTGCAAACCACCGCTGACTTTGTAGCTGCCTTTGTCGAACTTACCTCCGGCGTGCAGGACGGTCATAACAACCTCAAGAGCACTCTTATGCTCCTTCTCGTGCATATCGACGGGGATACCACGACCGTTATCCTGAACGGTGATGGAATTGTCTTCATTTATGGTTACTTCAATGTGTGTACAGTAACCGGCCAGAGCCTCATCGATAGAGTTGTCTACCGTTTCATAAACGAGGTGATGCAATCCCTTTTCACTGATGTCGCCAATGTACATGGCGGGACGCTTGCGTACTGCCTCTAAACCCTCCAAGACTTGGATGTTAGAGGCACTGTATTCTGCGTTGTTCTTCTGTAATTCTTCCATCTGTTTTAGAATGACGTTAAATTTGGTACAAAGATACGAAAAAGCGAGCGGAATACAAAATAAACATGTTTATTTTTTATTCCCGAACAGAAGTATTTTAGAAAAGTCTTTCAGATTTACCCCAAAAGCAAACCATAGAGGAGAAAAAACAAAAAAGCAGCTCCCGTGTGGAAACTGCTTTTATTGTGTCCGCTATGACAAATAGAGTGCAATTTATGCCAGCTTCTGAATATGACGAGCTAGCTTAGACTTTAGGTTTGCAGCCTTATTCTTGTGAATAATGTTAACCTTTGCCAACTTGTCCAGAGCTTTCTGAACACTTGGGAACAACTCAATAGCTGCAGCCTTGTCTGTGGTTGCACGCAATTTGCGTACAGCATTACGCATGGTCTTGGCGTAATATCTGTTGTGGAGTCTTCTTTTCTCCTCCTGACGGATTCTCTTGACTGATGATTTGTGATTAGCCATTTTGAATTTTATTATGTTTTTGTCCTATTGTAGTCCCTAGGAGAGTCGAACTCCTCTTTAGAGAATGAAAATCTCTCGTCCTAACCGATAGACGAAGGGACCGAACCTTCGGCGTTTAGCCAGTGCTTTTGAGGGAGTTTCCTCAATTGCGGTTGCAAAGGTAGGTCTTTTTCGCTGACTGACAAAATATTTTTGAAGAAAAATGTCTTTTGTATGGCAAAATTAGGGGCACTAAGCAAAAAAATCCTCTTTTTTTGATAACTTTACAATATAAAAAGACTTAAGGCAGAGTGTTAGAACGAACGATAGGAGTAGTACTGCATCAACTTAGATACAATGATGAGAGTGTTATTGTAAACATCTATACAGAGCAGTATGGGAATGTGGCTTTTTTGGTTAAAATGCCCAAGCAGAAACGCAGCAATGTTAAGACACAGCTATTGCGCCCGCTGAACATTCTTGAGTTGGATTTTGATTTCAGGCCTAATCAGACCTTGCAGCGGATAAGCGATATGAGATTACATATTTCTTATGAAACGTTGCCTTATGACTATGTAAAGGGAGCTATGGCTCTTTTCCTGTCAGAGTTTCTTTATTACGTCTTAAAGCATGAGATGGCGAACCAGCCTTTGTTTCGTTACCTATATAATAGCCTTCAGTGGCTTGATCGTTCACAAAAGGGACTTGCGAACTTTCACCTTGTTTTTTTGATTCGATTGACTCGGTTTATCGGTTTTTGGCCTAATATTCAAGGTTACCTGAATGGGATGGTTTTCGATTTGAGGGACGCAGCAATGGTAAGTGTATTGCCAGCACATGGGCAATACCTGAGCGTAGAGGAGTCGGCTTACTTGCCATTTTTATTAAGGATGGATTATGCAACCATGCACCTTTTCCGATTTGACCGTCAGCAAAGGGCAAGGGTGTTGGATATGTTGGTGGATTATTATCGCATGCACATCCCCGAATTTCCTGAGTTGAAATCCTTGGATGTGCTGCGAACAGTATTCTCTTAATCTTGCTTTACCTGATTAGAAGTTGAATGTTAAGATTCCGTCAGGTTCTATCTCTGATGCGGGTTTTGCAGGAGCAGCAGTTGGCTTTGTAGAGGAGAATTTGTTAAGGTCGTCTTTTGTGCGACGATAAGTAGGTATTGTTTCTACCATAGAGATAATATCGTCATTATCGAGTTCCTCATCTCTGAAGATGTGGACGTAACGACGGCGACGTGGTGATGACTTATCGCTACCATAGTACATCTCCATTCGTTCCCCCTCTTTTTGTTTCTCTTCTTGTTCAATAGCAGCTTTTTCGCGAGATTGCTGTTCAGACATTTCTGTAATGCCAGGAACATTCTGCAGTCCGAATCCTGTGGCGAGCAGGGTTATTTTAACTTTGTTACCTAACGAACTATCTGTAGCCAAACCCCATTTTGTTTCAACATCCTCGCGGAACTTGCTCATGAAGTCGTGAACTTCATTGATCTCTTCCATCATAAGGCTTTCGTCTTCCTTATCACTGCAGAAGTTGATATTCAACAGGACTTTCTTGGAGTTAAAGATGTCGTTGTTGTTTAGCAGGGGGCTGTTCAGAGCTTCGTTAATGGCTTTGGTAACGCGATTTTCACCTTCTCCGTATCCTGTACTCATGATGGCAACGCCACCATCTTTCAGGACGGTTGTTACATCCTGGAAGTCTAGGTTCATGATACCATGCATTGTGATAATCTCTGCAATACTCTTTGCCGCGATGCTAAGTGTATCATCGGCCTTTGCGAATGCCGTCAACACAGTAAGTTCAGGATAGATTTCACGCAGTCGCTCATTGTTAATGACCAACAAGGCATCAACATGCTTGGAAATCTCTTCTACTCCGTCCAGAGCTTGATTAATCTTCTTGTTGCCCTCGAATTTGAAAGGTATGGTTACAATTCCTACGGTAAGAATACCGGCATCTTTAGCACATTGGGCGATGATAGGAGCTGCGCCAGTACCGGTTCCTCCACCCATTCCCGCTGTAATAAAAACCATACGTGTTCCGTCGTTGAGCATTTCTTTAATCTCGTCCAGACTTTCTAATGCAGCCTGCTTAGCTTTCTCTGGTCGATTACCTGCTCCCAAACCATCTTTACCTAATTGTAGATGATTGGGTATGGGAGAGTCACTCAACGCTTTTTTGTCGGTATTGCATAATACGTATGTAACGTCATGAATACCTTCACGATACATGTGATTAACGGCATTGCCACCACCGCCGCCTACACCAATAACCTTGATGATGCTTTGTTGTGTTTTTGATTCGAAGTTAAAGGAAATGCCTCCTTGGTTGAAATTCATATTGTTTGCCATAATACATCCTTCTTTTACGGTTATTTTTCGTCGTTCTTCTCTTCCTCGTCATCTTCCGGTTCACTCAACCAACTGTTGAGAGTATGGAAGAAGTTGTTTATTTTTTTCTTCACGCCGCCATTCTTTTTCGGCTTTTCTTGTTCGGAGGGCATCTCCTCGGCAGAATCGTTGCCATTTTCTATAATAACAGTCTCATTTTGCTTGGAAGTTATGTCATCTCCGGCCTTTTCCTTTTCCTCTTCTGTCTCTGTGGACGAAATGTCAGTTATTACGGGTGCTTCACCTACACAATTTTGGTCGCCTTTGAGCAATAGTGCCATAAGTGTGTATAGGTTGCCTTCTTCAGGAATGTGAACGTTATAGGCTAGGCTGATATTAAGTGGTAACCCCTTGGTAAGTCTAATTTGTTTGTCTGTTTGTGTGTATTCAGTAATAGCTTTGACAAGATGCTTTGCTTTACTGGCTCCACCAGTCAATAGGATTCCAGAAAGCAATTTGTCATTGTACTGTTTAATATGTGCCCATATATTTACAATGATTTCTTCGTATCTTGCTTCCGTGATATTACGAAGCTCTCCTTCTGTAATAGTGCGGTCAAAACTTATCTGAATAGGGGTTTTGTTGGGTTCTTCTTCTGGTTCGTGCCAGGCTGTTCCATACTTAAGTTTAAGTTGTTCAGCCTCTCCTAACTCTATGCTCTTTGTGCTGATGTCTGTTGTTACATTGTTACCTCCCAGTGGTATGACAACAAGATGGCGCAGTATATTGGAGTAATAAACAGAAATGGTAGTAGTGTCGGCTCCAAAATCTACCAGAGCACACCCTGAGCGCTTTTCATTTGCGCTAAGCAGGCAATCTGCTAGACATATAGGTGAGATGAAGAGATCGGCCATTTCAAGACCTGCATTCTTTACACAGCGTTCTATGTTTTCGCTCATGCCATTACGGGCGACAACATTGATGAAACGTGCCTCTATCTGTTCGCATTGCATGCCTACAGGGTCTTGAACATAACGGTTGCCTATTTTGTATTCCTGTGGAATAACATCATGGATTTTTGCTTGAGGATATACAACCCCGTTATTAATCTCCTTGAGTTGGTCAATGATCTTGTTGTCAATCAGTGTTTTCTCTGCGAATTGATAAGGAACGTTATTTTCCAAAGTCCTTAAAGATTGTCCTGATAGGCCCACAAAAACCCGTTTTGTACAAATGCCCAAGTCTTCATTGATTTTCTTCACGACATGCGATATAGCTTGTGTCGTTTTGTCGATATTATCAACAAGTCCTTTTCTGATGGAATCGTTGGTTTCTTCTTGAGAAATAGCTAAAATTCTCATGGTACCGTCAGGTTCCCTTTTACCAGCAATACCCCTAATGGCGGTGGAACCTAGTTCCACGGCAACGATAATGTCCTTTTCTGCTCCCATAGTCTATATTGTTTTTGTGTTATTTTTCTTGGTACATACAATCTGTCCGTTATAAGACAAGTTAATAATGGAGTATTTGTTCCATCCTGTTTGGCTGAGACCATTCTTGTAGAATAACATCAAGTTCTCTAGTTTTTTCTTGAAGTTGTCGGCAGTCCCTAAGATTATCACATGTTCTCCAACCCTTGGATATAATTCTATCTCATGTTTATCCGTTACGTGGATTTGCTCAATCTGCTTATCCCAAAAATCATCTTCATAGATGAATCTTATCAGTTCCATAAGGTTCTTCTTTGCATAGTCTTTAGTGATGTTACCTGTTACGATACAAAGGTCAATGTTTATGTTGTCAACGGGCATGGTGGCACCCTTCCTGTCAAGGTAATAGTTTTCTCCGTTATTTTGTACAATATGAACAATAGGTTGTTGTGGCATAATTTGGATACACAGATGGCTTGCTGCAGAGCAATAGCATCTGGCACTATCTATATAAGGATCCTTTTGAAGTATCTTCTCCAATCCTTGTATGTCGATGCTACTCAACTTTTGTCCTTCGGCAAAGACCTTGTTCTTCGTCAGAATGTTATAAATGTAATCAGTGCTCACGACTCCACCTTCCAGGCTGTCCATTATTTGTATGTCAACAGCCTCGCAGACACGTTCTTCCGTACGTTGGGAGAATTCTACTATTGCAAATATCAGATAGCCTGCAACCAGTAGGAGAAGTATTATTTTGAGTGCAGTTTTCATGATAGTGGTTTAAGTGTCTTTGTTATTTGGTCAGCATAATTCTCAATGTCTCCTGCTCCCAATGTGATGAGTACATCAAATCCCCCCTGACGTACAACATCGATAATTTCTTCTTTCTTGCACATTTGTTTTTTCACACCAGGACGTAGGTTATCGTAGATGAGTGCACTGGTCACACCTGGGATGGGTGCTTCTCTGGCAGGGTAGATATCAACGATGGCGACATCATCCAATAGGGAGAGGGCATCTGCAAAGTCACGATAAAAATCTCTGGTTCGTGTGTACAGATGAGGTTGGAAGATGACCTTGATTTTCTTTCCTTCATATAGTTGTTTGATACTAAGCAGGCTCTGGCGTATTTCCTCTGGATGATGTGCGTAGTCACTAAGATATACCATCTTATCAGTCTTCAGGCGGAAGTCGAATCTGCGGTCTACACCACCAAAGGATTCCATTCCTTTGCGGATTTCTTCTTCGTTTGCACCTGCTATCTGAGCAAGAGCCATTGCAGCTATCCCGTTTTCAATGTTTACTGTCACGGGAACACCAAGTTTTATGTCTTTGATGTTTCCTAATGGTGATATAAGATCGAAAGAGATTTCCCCATTGCCTATCTTAACATTATCGGCACGGAAATCGCCTTCTTCCCTGCTGTAGGTGTAGGTGGTAACGCCTTTCTGCGTGTTGGGCTTCATCTTCAATCCTGTATGTAGAATCAGGTATCCTCCTGGCAGGATGAGACTGCTGTATTTGCTGAAACTCTCTAGGTAAGCCTCTTCTGTTCCATAGATATCCAAATGGTCGGCGTCTGTGGCTGTGATGACGCTAGCAAAGGGAGTTAGCCAGTGGAAACTACGGTCGAACTCATCTGCTTCGATAACGACATAGGGACTATCTTTGCTGATGATATAGTTGGTGCCATAGTTTTTAGTGATTCCACCAAGGAAGGCATTACAGTCAATATGGCTCTGGTGCAACAAATGAGCTGCCATACTACTGGTGGTGGTTTTGCCGTGTGTACCTGCTACACAGAGTCCTTTCAACGAGCGGGTAAGCGTACCCAAAACCTGTGCACGTTTCTGAATCTCAAATCCTTTCTCACGGAAGTACACCAGTTCCTTGTGTTCTGCAGGGATGGCAGGTGTATAGATAACCAAAGTAGAATCTGCGTTCTTGCATTCTGCTGGAATCTGCTCTACATCTTCAGAATAATGAATTATGGCCCCTTCTTCCTGCAGTTTCTTTGTCAGGTCACTGGGTGTTTTATCATATCCGCCCACAATTAACCCTTTGTGTATGAAATAACGGGCAATAGCGCTCATTCCTATACCGCCAATACCGACGAAATATACAGACTTTATATCGTTTAGATTCATATTCTCTATTCTTTTACTAATTTCAAAACTTCTTCTGCAATGACACGTGCAGAATCCTTATATGCCATCTTGTAGGCATTCTCTCCCAGCGTCTTCAGCTTGTCTGCGTTCACGACTGTTGTCAGAGCCAATGGGATAAGCTCAACTACAGCATTCGCATCCTTGACATACAGTGCAGCCTGTTTGTCGACCAGTGCCATCGCATTGTGTGTCTGATGGTCTTCTGCTACGTTAGGACTTGGTACCAGAATGCTGGGCTTTCCCAATAGGCAAAGTTCGCTTATGCTGCTGGCTCCAGCCCTGCTTATAACAAGGTCTGCCAGGCGGTATGCCATATCCATCTGACTGATGAAGTCTGTTATGTACAGGTTACTGGGCACCTCCTTGTTTCTCAGTTCGTTGGCTATAGCCTCTTTATAGTACCCTCCAGTCTGCCAGATGAACTGAACGGGCATCTGGGCAATCTTGTCCAAATTCTGCAGTACGCTCACATTCATGGTTTTGGCACCTAGACTTCCTCCAACCAGAAGAATGGTAGGTACGTTTGCCTTGAGGTTAAAGGCGTTGGCAGCCTCTTCTTTTGTTATGTTGTTGTTTATCAGATTCTGGCGGACAGGATTGCCAGTGAGCATTATTTTCTCTTTGGGGAAGAAGCGTTCCATTCCCTCGTAAGCTACACAAATCTTGCTAGCTTTCTTGGCAAGTGTTTTGTTTGTCAGTCCTGCAAAGCTGTTCTGCTCCTGAATCAGGCAGGGAATGCCCAACTCATATGCAGCATTCAGTGTGGCGGAGCTGGCATAGCCGCCCACTCCTACGGCAACATGTGGCTTAAACTGGCGTATGGTTTTCTTGATAGCCTTTTTGCTTCGCAGGAAATCCCACAGCACCCCGATGTTGCCAGGCTTCCATAGTGGTCGTAATAAACCTCTGACAGGTAGTCCCACAATCTTGTAGCCGGCTGCAGGAACTTTTTGCATTTCCATCCTTCCCTCTGCACCGACGAAAAGAATCTCCGCATTGGGACGCAGTTCTTTCAGTGCATTGGCAATACTTACCGCAGGAAAGATATGTCCCCCAGTTCCACCACCGCTTATTATGACTCTCAAATCTTCCATATACCTTATTATATTATATAGAATACTCTTCTTTTTTCTTAGCTGTTCTGCTTACGCTTAGAATCATTCCAAAGTAGGCACAGTTTACAAACGTGCTGGTTCCGCCTCGACTGATTAATGGAAGCGGCTGCCCGGTTACAGGGAATGCACCTGTGGCAACAGCCATGTTCACCATCGCCTGTATTACTATCATTAGTGCCAATCCCATTACCAGATACGAAGGGAACCTCGACTTACACCTGCTGGCAATCTTCATGGACTGCCACATTAGGAGTAAGTAAAGGAACATCACACCAAAAAGACCGAAGATTCCGGTTTCTTCTATTATAATCGCATAGATAAAGTCGGAATATGCCTGAGGGAGATAATCCCGTTGTACAGAATTGCCAGGTCCTTTACCTATGATGCCGCATGTGCCAATGGCAATGTTGGCATGTGTAACTTGTATGTTTTCTGTCAAAGGATATTTGTTGGGATCTTCAGGAATCTCATGATTCGTGGTAAGTCGGTGTACCCAAGTAGGAATTCGATGTAGGGGGCCTTGTGCCATCTTTTCCATCGTCTCCTCAGATTTCGATAAGGTATAGACCGTTGTCCCTCCTAATATGGCCCCAGCAAGAACTAATCCTACAATAATTGCCAGATATTTCTTAGGTGCCTGGGCATAGAAGAGTATACCAAAAATGGTGATACCGATAATACCTGCGGTGGAGAGATTCTCCGTTGCTATGAGAAGCAGGACGAAAGCCGTTACGCCCAGCACCCATTTGGTGCCGATTTTAGAGGCTCCTTTTTCATCTCTTGATGTTGATAAGATAAAAGCTGTGAATCCGATAAGCCCCATTTTTGCCAATTCAGAAGGTTGGAAGGAAATTTTTCCTATCTCAAGCCATCTGGCGCCACCGTTAATCTTGGTAGTAAACAACACGATAATAAGCAGTAGGATGGACAATGCTAATACAACAAGTGAACCAAGTTTGAACCAATTGCATGAAATCTGGGTGATAATCCATGCAAAGACGATTCCTATTCCAAGGAATGCACTATGTCGTAATACGGGATCCCAATAGTGTCCGTTAGAATAGGTCATTGTACTGGTTGCACTATAAACCTCAATTATGGATATCATGCAGAGGAATAGGAATACCATCCATATTACCATGTCTCCTTGCAGCCAACTTTTTTCTTTAAGATTGCTTATTGTCATATTTTGTTGTTCCTTTTTCTTCTTTAACGTTTCTTCCTGATAAGTCCTTCTTACAATGCTCTGACTAATTCCTTGAATTGCTCGCCTCGGTCCTCCATATTTTTGAAAAGGTCAAAGCTGGCACAGCAGGGACTCAGCAATACCGTATAACCCGGTTTTGCCATTTTCACACATTCCGCCACACAGTCTTTCATGCTGTGCGTATCTGCTATGGGTATTCCCATGCCGTCGAAGAAATTGTGTAACTTTGTGTTGTCGGCTCCCAGGAATACCAAGCCCGCACATTTGGTTTTTACCAAATCCTTGATGGCATTATAGTCATTTCCCTTGTCTTTACCTCCAATAATAAGTATGGTAGGAGTCGTCATACTTTCCAGAGCATACCAACAGGCGTCAACATTTGTCGCCTTTGAATCGTTTATGTATTGTACGCCGCCAACACGAGCCACATTTTCCAGTCGGTGCTCTACGCCCTCAAAGTCGCCAAGGCTTTGTTTAAGCGTTTCGTCTTTGATACCGCTCAGGTGAGCAGCAATTCCGGCTGCCAAACTGTTGTACATGTTGTGCTTGCCGTGTAAGCTAAGGCTTTCCTGTTCCATATTGAACGGGGTGGGGCGTTCGATTACATAATGCCCGTCGTTAATGTAGCCAATCATGCCGTTCTTCTTGAGAATACTGAAGGGGCACAACTGAGATTTGATTCCGTATTTTTTCAGTTCCTTGGCAATGATGGGGTCGTCTGCCCAGTATACAAAAGCATCTTCTTCTGTCTGGTTCTGTAGAATACGCATCTTGGCATCCGTATATTCTTGCATACTGTTGTTGTAGCGGTCCAGATGGTCAGGCGTGATGTTCAGCAGCACGGCAATGTTGGCACGGAACTTATACATGTTGTCAAGTTGGAAACTACTGAGTTCAATGATGTAGTAATCATATTCTTTGCCTTCGGCAATCTGAAGCGCTAGACTTCTTCCTATGTTACCTGCTAGTCCAACGTTATAACCTGCATTTTTGAAGATGTGATAGATGAGGCTGGTGGTTGTAGTCTTGCCGTTTGAGCCTGTAATACAGATCATCTTGGCGTGGGTATATCGTCCGGCAAACTCTATTTCATTTATGATAGGTATTCCTGCTTCCTTGGCTTTAATAATCATAGGTGCGTTCTCAGGAATACCAGGACTCTTGATGATTTCTTTGGCATTCAGAATCTTTTCTTCGGTATGATGTCCTTCTTCCCATTCAATGGCATATTGCTCCAGCATACTCTTGTATTCTGGCTTTATCATTCCCATGTCGCTGACAAAGACCTCAAAACCTTTTTTGAGGGCAAGGACAGCTGCACCTACACCGCTCTCGGCTGCGCCTAAAACAACAATTCTATCTTTCATCATCTTATCTTATCTTTAATGTCACTATGGTAAGTGCTGCTAGTATAATGGTTACAATCCAGAATCGGACTGTTATTTTTGATTCAAGCCAACATCCTTTGGGCCAGTTGATAAGCACCTTGAAGTCAGCAGGAAGCTGACCTGGTGCCACCCTGAATGTGTCATGAATGGGTGCACGCTTAAAGACACGCCACTTTTGTCCTCGCTTATTTCCCATTTTTGCATATCTGGTTTGGAGCAGAACACTGACACTCTCCATAAAGAATATAAAGCAAAGCAGGGGAATCAGCAGTTCCTTGTGAATGATGATAGCTGCAACGGCTATGATTCCACCTATAGCAAGACTGCCCGTGTCACCCATAAATATCTGGGCAGGATATGCATTATACCACAAGAAGCCTATTAATGCTCCTACGAATGCCAACAAGAAGATTACCATCTCCTCGCTTCCTGGAATAAACATGATATTCAGGTATCCAGCCATCACGATATGGCTGCTTACGTATGCCAAAATAGCTAAAGCCACTCCAATGATGGCCGAGTTTCCTGCACACATACCATCCATACCATCATTAAGGTTACAACCGTTGCTTACGGCCATTACCACAAAGGTTGTCATGAATACAAAGAATATCCAACCGGCTGCCGTACGGTATCTACCTAAAAAACGGAATATATCGCTATATTGAAGGTTATTATTCTTAACGAATGGGATGGTGGTTATGGTGCTCTTTACCGCTTCCCTTTTGTATGTTACCTCTTCCGTGGGGTTCTGAACTTCAGCTTTCACATTCTCGCGCACAACGGCATCGGGACTTAGCCATAAGGTCAGTCCGATGATAAGGCCTAGCAGAGCTTGACCAGCCAGCTTGTACAATGGGCGTAAACCATCTTTTGTGTGATTCATCTTAATGTAGTCATCAGCAAAGCCGAGAGCACCTAACCATATGGTTGTTAGAATCATCAACAACATGTATATGTTACGTAATCTTCCCAACAACAAACAGGGTACTACTGTTGCAATGATAATAATCAGGCCACCCATTGTGGGAACTCCTTTCTTGTCCACTCCATAGGGGTCGATGCTCGCATTGCGGGCTTCCTCGTTGAAGCCACGTTGCTTCATCCATTTGATGAAATACTCTCCAAACCAAACAGAAATGATTAATGAGAGCACCAATGTTAAGAGTGCACGGAATGAGATATATGACCAGAGGTGAGCACCGCTCACTCCATATTCTCCTAAATATCTGAACAAATAATATAACATATATTGGTTTACTGTTTACGGTTTATTGTTTACAGTTGATAAATGCTAATTATAAATTATGAATTAAGTGTCGTGATGTTTTGAACTAAGCCGAATGCTTCCTGTATTATCTCGTGATCGTCGAAGTGATGTTTTACACCCTGAATAATCTGATAATCCTCATGTCCTTTTCCTGCAACCAGAATTACATCTCCGGGTTGTGCCATTATACATGCTGTACGTATAGCTTCCCTACGGTCCACAATACTTAGGACACTACGGCGTTGTTTTTCTGTCAGTCCATCCAGCATGTCATTGATTATCTCTTGCGGATCCTCGAATCTTGGGTTGTCGCTGGTGATGATTACACGGTCGCTATTCTTGACGGCTTCCTGCGCCATCAAGGGTCTTTTCCCCTTATCTCTGTTGCCACCTGCGCCGCATACGGTCCAGCATTGGCCGCGATGTTTCAATACTTCGTTAATGGTATCTAATACATTCTTCAGCGCATCAGGTGTGTGGGCATAGTCAACAATAGCTGTTACACCACTCTTGGAGCGGATGGTCTCGAATCTTCCGTTTACAGGCTTCAGGGCGCTCAGATGAATTAGTGTCTCCCTTGGCTCTGCCCCCATCATGATGGCTGCTCCGTAGATAGCCAGCAGGTTGCTTACATTGAAACGACCCACAAACTGAACGCATACCTCCTGGCCGTTAATTTCCAGGTTCATTCCCTCGAAGCTTTCCTCCAGAATCTTGGCTTTGAAGTCGGCTGTCGTACGTGTTGAGTATGTCTTAACAGTAGCCTTTGTGTTCTGAACCATCACGAATCCGTTCTTGTCATCAGCATTGGTGATGGCGAAGGCGCCTTTTGGCAAAGCATCGAAGAAAGCTTTCTTGGCATCTCTGTAGTTCTCAAAGGTCTTATGGTAGTCAAGATGGTCACGGGTCAGATTGGTAAAGATACCTCCGGCAAATGTCAAACCTCCTATTCTCTTCTGTGTTACGCTATGGCTGCTCACTTCCATAAATGCATATTCGCATCCTGCATCAGCCATTTGGCCCAGCAGTTTATTTAGGGTGATGGGGTCGGGTGTTGTACATTCTGTGGGAACAGCTTTTCCGTCGATGTAATTGCAGACAGTACTGCATAGGCCGCATTTGTACCCCATGCGCCTAAACATATTATATAATACGGTAGCAATGGTCGTTTTTCCGTTAGTGCCGGTTACACCTATAAGCTTCATCTTTCCGGTAGGGTTGCCGAAGAAGGTTGTTGCCAAAGGTCCTACGGCATCATCCGTCTTACCATATTGTATATAGGTAATTCCAACTTGGATGTCAGAAGGTATTTCTTCACATACAATAGCTTTTGCTCCAAGCTCTATGGCCTTGGCAATATAAGTGTGTCCGTCGACTTGTGTTCCTCGCATAGCCACGAACATGTTGTCGCTCTTTATCTGGCGTGAGTCTATCTCAATCCCGGTTATCTCTATGTCTGTGTCACCTATAACCTTTATGGGACGGCATACATTTATTAATTGCGCTAATTTCATAATTGTATGTGTTATTTTTTTGTTTGTTCTAATTGTATTGCTATCGTCTTTCCTCTCTCAGCGGTGGTGCCGGCAGGGATGCTCTGGCTCTTTACGCGTCCCTTACCATGCAAGCTTACCTTTAATCCTCGTTTCTGAAGTTCATATACAGCATCTCTTGCTCCCATGCCAATGACGTCAGGGACTTTGTCCTCTGGAATAGAGTCGGCTTTGGCTTCAAGTTGCGAATTTATGCCCAACTCTTTCATAATATGGTTTGAAATCTTTTCCTGTCCTCGTACAGAAGTTGGAATATATACAGAGTTGGAATCGCTGATTTCTTTGGCCTCATGAGTGTTTCCTTTGGCCATGATGTATTGCGAGATTTCGCTAAATACAGGACCACACTGACCGCCTCCGGATGCTGGCAGACCAGTCTTTACAATACATACTATACAACTGTATTTGGGTGCCTCGCTAGGGAAGTATCCGCAGAAACTTACCATATATCTTGTGGTGCCGCTGTGGTATCCGCCTCCACCTGCTGCTGCAATCTGTGCTGTTCCTGTCTTACCGCTTACCTTGAAGTATTTGCCATTATTCCCTGCTTTCTTTCCCAGTCCCTTGCTAACAACCATCTCAAGGATTTCCTGAATGTCGGCCAGCGTACTGGGTTTACACATGTGCTCTTTTATAACCTCTGTCGGGAATTCGCGAACTACCTGTCCGTCTTTCAATTCGGCTGTCACGAAGCGTGGCTTAACCATCTTTCCTCCGTTGGCAATACCGTTGTAGAAAGCCAGTGTGGCAATCGGTGGCAGCATTGTCTCATATCCGATACTCATCCAAGGTAGGGCTGTGTTGCTCCAGTTTAACCAGAATCTGCCCTGTTTCTTGGGGTGGCGGACACGAGGCTCACCTTTTCCTACGAAGGGAAGATTCAACGGTAATCCTACTCCCAACTTGTTAAGACCACGAACATATCTGTCTGGATCGTCTTTGTACGCATCGTCTATCAGTCTGCTGACTCCGATGTTTGAGCTGAACATCAGCACTTCAGGTACAGATAGATTTCCGTATCCTCCTTTACGCCAGTTGTGGTCCTTCATCTGTCGTCCGTGCATTTGGAAGATTCCACTTCCTGTCTCTACGCGCGTGTTCTTATTTATTTTACCATCGTCTAGAGCAACCATAATGCTGGCCGTCTTAAAGGTGGAGCCTGGTTCCATCAGGTCGCTTACGGCATTGTTCTTGCACTCGTAATACTCGCCGTCAGACATTCTGGTCAGGTTCACGATGGCTTTAACATCGCCCGTTTTCACTTCCATTACCACAGCCATGCCAATTTCGCCGCCAACTTCCTTCAGTTTATTGCGTAAGGCACGGTCGGCCATATCCTGGATATTGATATCAAGTGTTGTTAACAGATCGTTGCCGTTTTCTGGCGGCATATCTACAAACCTGATGCGTTTGTTGAGGACTTTTGATGTATGGGAGGTTCCTGGTTTTCCTCGCAGGATGCTGTCAAAGCTCAACTCAAGTCCGCATTTTGCCTGAGCGCTGGAGTCGGCATACAAATCGCCCAAGGTTCTGGATGCCAACATGCCGTATGGCTTCTTACGCTGCATAATCTCTTCGGCATGGAAGCCGCTTTTGTTGGTACGTTCCCTGAACATGGGCAGTTTCTTGCACTCCTTGTATTGTATGTACGAAGCCAGTTTTCCTGGGCAGATGTTCCAGGCAAATCTGCCACGCTCTTTGCCTTTAAGCAGGTGGTTCCTGAACCATGCGGCATCATGATTCTGGAAGATTCTTGCCAACCCTACTGAGATGCTGTCCAAGTCAACATTGAAGGCAGAATCTCTCCAGTGCTCAATCTTCTTCTGGCTTACGGAATCAGGATCGAAAACTTTGAAGTCCAAATACAAACGATATACCGGTATGGAGCCGGAAAGTACCTGGCCGTCAGCCGACAGGATATTGCCCCTGTTGGCAGGAATGGGAATATTCTCTGTGGTAAACCGCTTGTCCACTTGCTCCCAATAGTTGCTCTGCGGGGGCAGCATGGTATGAAGGGCTGTACCCAGTATGTATACGGCGATAATCGCAATCAACGCAAGGATGATGCGAAAGCGACCTATCGAATTATCGTTTTTTGTCGACTTCATTCGTTTCTTTTAATCGTTTGTTAGTTCATAGACGGGATCGTTACTAGAGCTGAGCGTACTGTCACCCATTGCTTTCAGCTGTTCTTCCAGTTGGCTTTGACGACAGCGTAGTGTCAACTCGCTGTTTCTTGTCATGCTCCTGTATTTCCAGTCCTGTAGCTCCTCGTGTAATTTGTCCTCTTCAATCATCTCGCTCTGGGCTTGATAACGGTTGGAAATGTAGATGATGATGCCAAAAAGAATCAACGCTAGCACTCCCAATTGCTTCTTAAACCATAACCCGTTGATACTTAGCGCTTTTAGAACATCTTTCAGGTGCTCCACATCTTTTTTGTCACTGTCATCCTCCTCGTTGACCAAAGCGTTATAGATCTTTCTTTTGCCGCTTTGTTCTTGGTCTTCAGAAGGTTGCGCTTCGTTCTTCTCCAGTTCCTCTATGTTATCTTTTATTTCTGCCATTTTTCTCCAATTCTAAGTTTTGCCGACCGGCTGCGGGGGTTCATTTGCACCTCTTCAGCCGATGCAGTAATCACGTTTCTGTTAATTGCCTTCAAAGGGGCTTTGCTTTGCCCAAAAAGGTCTGTTTCTGTCTTTCCTTCTACATTTCCGGCTTTGATGATGTTCTTCACCATCCTGTCTTCCAGCGAATGATAGGTCAGAATGGAAATTCTTCCACCCGGACTTAGTATTTCTACGGCTGCTGCCAACATTTGCCTGAGCGCAGACATTTCTCCGTTTACTTCTATCCGTAAAGCCTGAAATACGCGGGCCAGATCTTTCTTTTCTCTGTCGTAACCAAGGCAGGGCTTCAGGATTTCTGCCAGTTGTCCTGTGGTTTCCATCTCTGCTGTCGCTCTTGCCTTTACGATGACTGATGCCAGTTTTCTGCTGTTTTTCAGCTCTCCGTATAAGTAGAAAACATTTGCCAGTTGTTCCTCTGGGTAGTTTTTCAGTATGTCGCTTGCCGTTAGCTTGGCCGTCTGGTTCATTCTCATGTCCAGTTTGGCGTCGTAACGGAAGCTGAACCCCCGTTCTCCATCGTCCAGATGATGGCTGCTTACGCCTAGGTCGGCCAGTATTCCGTCAACTTGCTCTACGCCGAAATATTGCATCCAGTTCTTCAGGAACCGGAAGTTGCTTCTTACAAACGTGAAAGTCTCTCCGTAGGCTTCCTCCAGGGGCTGGGCGTTTTTCTGTGCGTCCAGGTCTTGGTCAAAACTGTACAGATGACCACCTTTTCCCAGTCGGCTCAGAATCTCCCTGCTGTGTCCTCCTCCGCCAAAGGTAAGGTCAACATATATCCCGTCGGGCTTGATGTCTAGTCCATCTACTGTTTCTTTCAACAGAACAGGAATATGATAAACCTCGCTCCTCATGGTAATTAATTTACTTGCACTCTTGAGGTGCGTTCATCATCTCTTCCAAACAATCTGCCAAAGCTTCAGGCTGACTGCTAAGGGCTTCTGCGTCTTGCTTGTTCCATACTTCTATGATGTTGTCAACACCAATGAAGCGTACGTCGTTCTTAATGTTTGCCTCTTCCAGATAGCGTTTGGGTATCAGAATTCGCCCTCCGCTATCCATCGAAACGGCTTCTGCACCAGCCACAAACTGTCTGAGGGCATTACGGCCGTTTCTGTCAAACATGTTTGTGCGGGCAGTAATAGCATCCACCTGCTCGTTCCATACCTGTTGGGGGTACAGAGTCAGACAGCGTTGGAAGATGTCACGACGCAATATCAGCCCCTGCTCTTCTTCTTTCTGAAGAATTTTTCTGAAGCTGCTAGGAACAAAAACGCGTCCCTTTTCATCTACTTTGGCATCAATATTGCCTGTAAATCTCATTGCGTGTACTTAATTATATTAAATCTTGGGTGCAAAGATAATAATTTTCCCCACAATTCCCCACATTTTTTCAAAAAAAATTTTCAACAATCTGATAATTAACATTTCACCCTTTTTTGAGGAGTAAAGCCATAGTTTTGGTTTTCTTCGATGAAATGGAAGAATATGCCCATTTTTGGCGTAGAATCACATCTGTGTGTACTTTTTTTCATTAATTTGTTGCATGGTGGGGAATTTTTCCGTACCTTTGCACAAAACATTAAAAACATGCCGCAAAAAAAGACTTATTTATTGCTTTTGTTGCTTCTTTTTGTATTTGCGCTTCCATCTCATGCAAAGAAAAAGGAGAAACGGGCAGTTGTTCGTATGGAAACTTCCTGTGGTGTTATCAGGGTTGCTTTGTTTGATGAAACGCCAATTCATCGCGATAATTTTCTGAAATTGGCATCAAAAGGCTTTTTCGATGGCACACTTTTTCATAGGTGTATCAAGGATTTTATGATTCAGGGCGGTGATCCAGATTCTCGCAACGCGAAAAAGGGTCAACTCTTAGGCGAGAGTGATGCAGGATATAAATTGTATCCGGAGTTCTGCTTGCCTTATTTGTATCATTGGCGCGGTGCGTTGGCTGCGGCTCGTGAGGGTGATGATGTAAATCCTGACCAATTGAGTAGCAGTAGCCAGTTCTATATTGTTTATGGAAAGAAACAGACACCTGCTGATATTAGAAAGGTTCGTTCGTCGTTAAGTGAAAAGGGAATTGATCTCACTCGACAAATGATTGATGACTATGAGATGCGAGGCGGAACTCCTCATCTTGATGGTCAGTATACGGTATTTGGCGAGGTAATTGAGGGGATGGATGTGGTAAAACAGATTCAGGCTGTTGCTACGGATAAAAATAATCGTCCGTTAGAAGATGTCATCATCTTGAAGATGAAAATAGAACAATACAGTAAAGTTAAGCCTAAGACCAAACGCGTCCCTAAAAGGTGTGTGTTGGGTTAGGTGTTAGGTTAGGTGTTTGAGCAACACCTAACCCACAACAACTACGATAACCGTCGGACATTAGGAACCTTTGGGTTAGGAGGTTAGGTGTTTTTGTAACAAATGTTAAAAATGCCACGTGTAGACTTTGCCTTTTCCACGTGTAGACTTTGCCTTTTCCACGTGTCGCATTTGACTTTTCGACGTGTAGTCTTTTCTTTTCCCATTTGTCCTGTTGGTGCAAACGATTTTTGCTTGTATTCTGTTGAAATGGCTTTCAAAATTAACAAAATATTTCAATTATTCTCCGTTTTATCGATATTTTTGCGTTTTGTTAAGCGTGTTTGTATCTTTGCTTGTGTACCGTTTTTTGATATAATACTACCAACATTTCTTATACTTTACCGATATTCTCTAATATTGCTACCATATTTAATAATAGGGGTAAGTAAATTAACGTACCTTTGCAATCGAAATTATATTATTTTGAAAAATTAACTCAAACAATATATTATCAGTAATGAAACAGAAACATTTAATCTTTTGTATGGGAGTGAGCACTATGTTGCTCTTCGCATCATGCTCTCAACGCGAGTTTGATTTAAATCCTGGCGGGAGCACCTCTAATGAACAGAATAAGGAACAAGGTTCTCTTGTTTTGAATCTGAATGCTTCAACAAACTTTGCCGAAACACGTTCCTTGAACGAGGCTGATTACAGAAACACACAGTATTACGATGTCAAGGTTATTAATGCAAGCACCGATAACGTTATTCTGGAGTGTAAAGCTTATCAGTTGGCAACCAATCTGCCCAAGACAGTTGATATAGGCAGTTATCGTATCGAGGCATCTTACGGAAAAGAATATGATGCCAGTCGTTCCGATTTTTATATGTTCGGTTCCGAAGTCGTTACTGTTAAGGCTAAAGAAGAAAAGGCAGTAACCGTAAACTGCACCCCAACTTGCGGAAAGATTTCTGTAGCCTGGGATGCTTCAATGTCTACCTATTACGATGAGTACAATGTAACATTTGGCGGCACCAAGAAATTGGGTGCCAAGACGCTTGCCTGGAGCAAGACAGATTCTGAGCCTTGGTATGTTGCATTGGATAAAGAGGGTGAGACGGTTTCTTATACCATCAACCTGACAACGAAGGAGGCTTATCTTCCTAAGGATGCAAGCACTAATACGGGAACAGCAACAGGTACCTTTACCTTGGAGCGCAACAAGGCTCACAAGCTGACCATCAGACCCAATTATATTGAGACTACAGACGGTGGCATGAAGCTGACTATCACCATTGATGACAGCACAAATGACCACAATATAACATGGGAGGTTCCTGTAACTTGGATTTAATTTCCTGATAAATCACAATGAAAACGATGTTTAGAATGAAAAATATAAAGACTTCGCTCCTAACAGGAGCGCTGAGCGTTGTTGCTCTTTCTTCTTGCGTAAGCGAGAATCTTGATTTTGGGAAGGCAGATAATACAGAAACAGGTGTGCTGGAACTGAGCGTAGATGTTGCACAGCCTCAGTCACGTGCCCTCACCGAAGTTACTTCTTACCCTGTTATCATCTATGATGCCGAGGGAAAAGAGAAGTTCTCGTATAATTCTGTATCCGAGGTTCCTGCCAAGATTACCACAGGCGTCGGTAACTATACCGCGGTTTCTCATACTCCTGGCGGTCTTGAAAAGCAGATGTCTTACCCATACTATAAGGGAACAAAGGATTTCGAGATTTTAAAGGGTGTTACCTCTAGAGTAGAGGTTATCTGCAAAATGCAGAACAGCCTTATTGTAGTTAATTACAATGGTGATTTCCGTGAGGTATTTACTGCTTGGGAGATTACACTTAGTGACGGCAGTGAAGCAGCGATATCTTTCACCAACACCTCTTCTTCTGCCCCTGTTTATTACTGGTTTGGCGAAACTGGTGCTGATGAGCTGACACTTAATTTCCGCGGAACTACAGCAGATGGTAGTACTGTTGTTTCCCGTAACACACTGACCACAAGTCAGGCATCATCGGGTTATGACGATGGCCGCGAGAACTTCTCCGGTGGTGAGACCTTGACCCTTAACTTCACCCCCGCTGAGTCAGAAGACGGTAAGATTAATTCAATCACTATTAACGCTAATGTAACATTTACTGAGACCAACGAGACCATCGACGTTGTTGTTGTCGACAAGTCTAATATGGATGATCCCGGTAACGACCCAGGCAATGATCCCGGTAACGATCCTGGTAATGACAAGATTTCACTTGATTTGCCAGCCCCCATTAGTTATCCTTTGTTTGGTGCAGCTAGCGTGGACAAATCTCTTGGTGATACCAAGATTTCAGCTGAAGATGGTATTAAGAGCATCATGGTGAAGGTTGAATCCACTAGCGCAGACATGATAAGTTCTCTTAACGATCTGAAGACACAATATGGTGTCGACTTCGTAAGTGGAGCCGAAATTGTTGAGAATCAGGATATGGTTCGTCTCTTCAATGACCTTCAGCAACCTTTGTCAGTTCCTTCAGAGGGCGACAAGAGCTATACCTTCCCCATTGGTAATTTCTTCGGTTTGCTTCAAGTTCTTCAGGGTGAGCATACCTTCAACCTTACTGTAACCGATATGAATGGTGCAGTTAAGTCGGGAAAGGTTGTAATTACTATTCAGTAATGTGAGCGTTAATGTTATGCAATAATGAATAAAGAAAAGACACAAATGAAAAAGATATATTCAATATTGACGATTATTTGCCTGGCATTATTTTCAGTTTCATGTGCCAATGAACTGCTGCAGGGTGAAACTCAAGACGAGGGAAAGGGTTACTTGAAACTGGATCTTACGACGCTGGTTTCAACCAACACCAATACCCGTGCAACAGATGTTCCTCAGGGTTATAATGCTAAGACTATAGCTGTAAAAATCACCGATTCAGAAGGTACAGTTGTTAAGGAAACCCAGGATGTTGCAAACGATCAGGAGTTTAAGGGTAATATCATGCTTGCTCCTGGTACTTATTCTATTACAGCCTCTTCTGCTGGCTGGGATGGTTCAAACTCAGGTTTCGGTGTTCCTTATTATGCTGGTTCTACCAAGGCAACAATTAAGAAGAACACGCTGACACAGGCCAGCCTGACCCTTACACAGGCCAACGTGAAGGTTACTGTTAATTATAGCGATAACTTCCGTACCTATTTCAAGCAGGCTAAATGTATTGTTACCTCTGGATTGGATGACGTAGCTATGCAGGTATTTAGCCTGAATACTGTAGGTGCTGCCTATTTCCCTGTTGCTCCTCTTAACTTCCTCTTGGCTGTTACCAACATGTCCGACCAGTCTTACACCATGTCGAAGGACATTACCGAAGTCCAGCCACGCGACCACTTTATTATCAATTATAAGATTGCTGATGCAGGTTCTATTGGCGGTATCACTGTTAAGATAGACGACGAAACGCATGATTATATTTTCGATATCGAGGTTCCTCGCAAGAGCTCTACTTCTCTTAATGTTAGTGCAGCTAATGCCTTTACCACATTTGCTTATCTGACAGGTGCAGTTACTGCTAAGACATCCGAGTTTAGCGAGTCTAACCTTACCCTCCAGTGGAAGAAGAGTTCTGATCTCGAGTGGACAAGTGTTCCTGCTTCAGCACTCACTAAGGGCGATGAAAGCACTTATACTTATAAGCTGGCTAACTTGACTCCCAATACAGAATACGTTTACCGTATGAATTACAACGATGGTAATGCCAACGTGAACAGTAATGAAGTAACATTCACAACTGAAAGTATTCTGCAGCCAGAGAATGCTGGTTTCGAGAACTGGTATAAGGACGGTGCTATCTGGTATCCCAATGCTCAGGGTAGCAGTTATTGGAGCACCAGTAACTCTGGTTCTGCAGGAACGATGGGCGAAAGCTACAATGTAACTACAGGTATTACCAGCGGTGCATACAACGGCACATCCGCTAACCTCCAGTCTATGTATGTTATCATCAAGTTTGCTGCTGCAAGTATCTTCACAGGAACCTTCGATGGTATGATTGGTACCAATGGTGCTAAGTTAGGTTGGGGTGTTCCCTTCACCTCTCGTCCCGCAGCTCTCAAGGGTTATATGAAGTATACCACTGGCGGTATCAACCGTGGTAACCAGCCTTCTGGTGTTGGTGCTCCTGCAAAGGGCGACAACGATGCATGCCAGATCTTCTGCGCACTTCTCACAGAGCGTCTCAAAGTTGCTAACGCTAGCAACAGCGATGGTTATGAGCTTAGCACCACCTTCAACTGGCAGAACGATCCTCGCATTGTTGCTTACGGACAGATAACGCAGAATACTTCGGATGCTAATTGGAAGTCGTTCAATATACCATTGGTTTATCGCTCACTTACCACTAAGCCCAAGTACATGCTCATTGTCTGCTCATCCAGCAAGTGGGGTGACTACTTCTATGGTTACGACGGTGCAAATCTGAAGCTCGACGACTTCTCGTTCGAGTATGGTGAACCAACGTTCCAATAATATGGGTTTAAAACTGAGAAACAATAGTATTATGCTGATACTGCTGCTGGCTTTTATGCCGGTAGCAGTATTCGCGCAATATACTCCGTACTCGCAGGGGACGTTTGACGGCGTTGGTCAGATGTCTTATTCCGACATGATAAATGGCAAGACACCGAAGCATGCCAAAAATAAATATAATAAGGTACGCGAGCAATACGAAATGAACCTCCAGAAACGCCATATCCAGCGCATAGACCGTGGTGACCTCAAAGCCGCATTTATTCCCAAGGGAATGTGGATGTGCGGTGCTACGGTAAACTTCCGCGAATGGGAAAACGAGAACCAGAACCTTCTGGTCTTGAAGAATCTGAATATGGAGGGATATACGTTTTCCGTATCTCCCTATGTAGGTTATTTCGTGGCAAAAAACCTTGCCTTAGGTGTGCGCTACAATTATAGTCGGAATTATTTCTATCTAGGCGATTTGGACCTCAATCTGGGCGAGGATTTCAATATCAACTTGGAGGATCTTAACTACCTGGAGCATAAGCATGAGGCAAGTTTCTTCATGCGTAACTATATGCCTCTCTTCGGAAGTAAGATTTTTGGTGCTTTTGCCGAGGTGCGTGCTACCTATTCGCATGCTACAGGTCGTAATAGCACCGGAGACCCCGCAAAAAACAATTTTGACGGAGCCTACGAGACGGTCAACAAGCTTCAGTTGGGCGTATCTCCCGGCTTGTGCGTCTTTGTAACTGATTTTGCTGCTGTTGAGACCTCTATAGGTGTTTTAGGTGTGGATTACAAATGGAGCAAGTTTAAGAATGTTCACCCCAATTCCAACCCTAACGAGCCTGTCCAATACGAGAGCGGCAGTAATCACAGTGGCGGTGCCAACTTCAGATTCAATATCTTCAGTATTCATATTGGTGTGACATTCTTCTTATAAAGGACCCTCCCCTTCCCCCTCCCGTTAGGGTGGGGAATAGAATAGATAAAGAAGACAAAGAATATAATTAATGAAGCTTAAAAATATCAGATACGATATAACAGTTTTACGGAGCTTAAACATTAGTACTCCCCGCCCTACACGGGAGGGGATGGGGGTGGGTCTGCTGTTCCTGTTTCTGTTTCTCTTTCTCTTATCTTCGTGTGCTATCAGTGATGATTTACCCCTTCCTTATTGTAATGTAGAGATTACTGCATTCGAGATAGAAGGACAGTGTGATTCGTTAGGACGTGAGACAGATGCCTATGTTGTAAACCCGAAGAATTCTACCATCGACCTGTGGGTAAACGACGCAGTAGATATTTCCCGTCTGCGTGTAAAGAAGATGAAGGTAAACTATGAGGCAAGTATTGCTGTTGAGAACGCTGGTACATATTTCCCCAGCAAATCGTTCTTTGTTAGCGGGCAATCCTGTTATGCTATGAAGGATTCTACCTATATCGGAAAGGACTGTTCAACGTTGGATTTCTCTCGTGAGCTTACTTTTGTGCTGACCGCTACACAGGAATGCCGCTGGAAGGTGCGTGTTCATCAGGTGATTAACCGTGAGATTGAGGTGGAGAATCAGGTGGGAACTCCTACGATAGATGTTTATAATCATAACGTGATAGTATATGTGGCACCTACTCAGGACCTTAAAACCGTCAAGGTTAAAAAGATGTCGTTGGGTGGTGCTCATGGCAAGGTTTCTCCAGATCCTACAGGAGAGATTCTCGATTTCAGCTGGCGTCGTACCTTCCAGGTTACCTATGCATGGTCAAAGACTTCCGAGTCATGGGATGTGTTTATTTATAATGCAGAAAAGGGACTTGCCACTACAGCTCAGGTGTTCCCTCATGCAAGCAGGGCTTATGTAAGCGGAAGTATGCAGAACGGTACCACGCCTAAGGTAAAATACCGTCAGCTGGGAAGCTCAGAATGGCAAACCGTTCCCTCCGATTATATGCAGATTAATACTGTCAGCTACGAGGCGGTAATAACAAACCTTCTTCCTGATGTAAGTTATGAATATCAGGTTACTGCGGGAAATTCCTCATCAGCAGTAAGTACATTCCACACTGCACTTAATATGCAGCTGGAGAATTCCAGCTTTGATGACTGGCATATTGTAGGCACGGGCACTCAGGCTCTTTACAATCCTTGGCGGGAAGGTGATACCTCTTATTGGGATACCGGTAACCGTGGGGCAACAACGGTAGGAGCCAGCAACAGTACATTTGCTACGGAGGGCGGACGTACATACGCCAACCTGCAATCCAAGTATATTGTCATCAAGTTTGCTGCAGGTAATATCTTCACGGGAACCTATCTTAAGACAGATGGTACAAATGGCGTGCTCAGCATGGGACGTCCTTTTAACAGTTTCCCCACCAAGATGCAGTTCGATTATACCTATAAATCCTCAATCGTGAATAAAGGTGGAGGCAAATGGGATGAGAAATATTCGCGCTACATTAGTCAGAAGACTTATGACGAGATGCGTGGCAAGCCCGATTCCTGCTGTATCTATATAGCTCTTATCGGCGACAAGGACGAGGAAATGTACGAGGGAGTTATATATCCTTATATCATCCGTACACGTCCCAGCGAGTTGCATCTTTTTGACCCTAACAACGAGAATGTTATTGCATACGGACAGTTCACAAGCGGTGATGACCAAACAGATTGGAAGACAAAGACTATTACCCTTGACTATCGTTACAAGAATCGTACACCCAAATATGTCATTGTGGTAATTTCCAGCAGTAAATACGGAGATTACTTTATAGGAGGTGATGCCTCTTTGTTGAAGATAGACAACCTAAAGTTGATATATGACTGATAAGAAATAAATGAGAAGAATATATACCATATTATTCAACCTGATGCTCCTTTTGGGCATTACAGCGATGCAGTCGTGCCAGAACGACTTGGATGCTGTAGTCGCTCAGGGCGGGCTGCATGTCACGTTGGGTAATGTGTCCTCTTCCATTGCTACCCGTTCTACTCCTGCAGAATTAGAGAAACCTACCGGGGATATGTTCAATGTTAAGGTTGAAGCCCAGAATGGTATGGTTAAGTACAATGGCCCTCTTACTGACGAGACCATCACACTGCCAGGAGGAACCTATACAGTAACGGCAGAATATGGCGAAAACCCCATTCTTGCTCTGGATAAACCTTATTATATAGGAACGGAAGAGGTAGAGGTGGAAAACAACAAGGTCACAGATGCTACCATCAATTGTAAGGTAGGCAACGCCCTTGTTTCTGTTGTGTTTGGTGAGAATGCTGAGGAACGGGCACGTTTCAGCCGCTTCTACAGCGAATATGGCCTGAAGGTTAAGGTTGCCAACTATAGCATTGTCCTTTCAAACGCCACGCCCAACGTCAGTGCCTACTTCCGTGCAGGAACTTCTATTGACTTGGAGTTTACGGGTGTGCTCAAGGATGCTGGCCTGCCTGTAAGTTGCGATTTGGATTTGTCGCAGGTGGCAAACTTCCCCTCGACATTCCAGGCTGCAGACCATGCTATCGTAACACTTACTTTACCCGACCCGCAGAGTGCAATGGTTGTCTCTATTACAAAGGTGGAGATGCAACAAGCCACGATGGACGAGACCATTCCTCTCAGCTGGCTGCCTATTGCTGTCGCATTGCCTGAGCACCAGTACGATATTAAGGGTGACCTCGTTGGCACCAACATTACCTTCCCTAATGCTTATCCAGGTTCTACTTGGAAAGCTGTTGTTGCCAAATCAGATGGTACGGTGGTACGTGCCGTGCAAGGAACGGGAAATCTTCTTTCCGACTACAGCAAGAATGCCGAATGGCCTTATCTGCCTGCCGGGCAGTATCGCGCTACCTATTATATTATAGAAGGCGAGACGGCAAACCTGACCAATACACGTGACTTCGTTATACGCAGTCCCAAGCTTACGGCAACAGTGGATGCCTGGACATCCTATGACAAATATCTGGCTGGGGATATAGCAGGCGCTAATGAATGTACCAACAGCACAGCATACGGATTCCAGAAGCATTTCTCCGTTTCGCAGACGTTGTATAATAACGATAAGTACCGCAATCTTTATTCTTGGACGGCAACGGTAGACGGTAACTCCGTATCCATCAGTTCTAACGAGATTGCCAATTTGTCTTTTGCTGCTCATACCCTGAAGGTTACGGGTACATTCGACGGTACTACAGCAACAGCCCAGAAGACCTTGCATATCACAGGTCTGCCATACAATTCTGACGCCAATAAGTTCAGCGGATGGACGGGCGGAAGTTGGAGCGACAGTGGTGACTCGGGTGGCGCACAAGCCCGTGAACCCGGTCAGCCTTGCTACCTTTTCACCTCCACCATCTATACACCCAAGTTCCATGCTCCCACCAACATCAATTACAGCATGACTTGGAATGAGTGGTTTTATGCCCTCTTCAACAATTATCGTAAGTCTAATTACGGATGGGTAGCTAATACCAGCACAACGCCAAGCGGCAAGTCAACCACCCCAAGCAACTATACCTGGACCTCTGTCTCAGAAGTGGGTACAATAAAGGCTTCTGCACCCTATTTCGGTATGACACATCAATCAAGTTATACATGGGGTATTAATACATTTAAGATATTGTATCAGTAAGACAATAATGAAGAAGATACTCTACATACTAATCGCCATACTCAGCCTGACGGCTTGTCAGAACACAGAAATAGCGCCTGATGTTAAGACTGGTACGCTCGTCCTCAGCCTTTATCCAGGTCCCAGGCCTTCGGTTAAGACCCGCTCAAATCAAGACGATTTGCTGGCAATCCGCATTACCCGTAAGGATGGAAAGAATTTTGCCGATGGTAGTCAGTACTTAGAATATGTTGTTACTGATGCTACTGAGAAGTTTATTATGGAAGAGGGTACCTTCCTCATTCATGCGTATTCGCAGAATCAGAATACTTGGCATAATGACAACGGTGGTAAGGGTAGTGCCTGCTATGTCGGTGATACAGAAGTAACCGTTGCACACGATTCCACCTCATACTGCATCTATGAGGTTCCCATGACCAACTATGCGGTAACACTTACTTTGCCTGAGCTTTTCCACGACCTCTTCTCCTCATATACGTTTACAGTAACCAGCGGAAACCGAACTGTTAGTTTGCGAGAAGGGGAAAAGGCATATTTCTCGCCCTATGAGGCAGGCTTCACCTACCAGCTCTCTGCCACCAATATTGATGGCGACCAGCACAGTGCCTCAGCCATTCTATATACTAATGTTCAGCGTGGTAAGCTTTACAACCTTCGATACAGCTTTGCCAGTAGCAGTAACAGTGGCGGTATAGACATCATCATTTCTGACGATACAACAACAGACGATACAAACATAGATTTCTGATACCAGAAACATATCAAATATTTAATAACTTTAATTATTATAATGTATGAAGAAAACAATGAAAAAAATTCATCTTTCACTTATCACCTTGCTATATGCAGGTGTGATGGTTTTGGCATCTTGTGCCAACGAGGTGGATCTATTCTCTTCTGTCGGTCAGAAGCCGGAAGAGGGCATGGGAACCTTGGAGATTAGCTTAGAAGGTAATGTTGCCACCCGTGCCACAACCAAAGTCTCTCCAGAAGAGGCCAAGAAGTTCCTGATTACAATTTTCAAGGGGACAAGCGAGGTTATTCAAGAGGCGACTCCTTTAGAAAATATGGGTACGTCTCCTCGCTTGAATGCTGGCTATGGCTATTCTATTATGGCTGAGAGTTGTACAGAATCAGATGCAGAAAATGCCGAAGACGAAAACCAAATTAAATGGGGTAAGCGTCGTTATGTAGGCAGATCTCAGTCTTTTGCTATTATTGCAGGTGAGACCACCAAGGTATCTGTACCTTGTAAAGTTGCCAATGGCGGTGTAAGTGCGTATTTCGATCCGACCATTACATCCCACTTTACCGATTACAGTATAGCCATTATAAAGGATGATACTCAACCACGCGAAAACCTTGTCTTTAATTCCAGCAATTGTGATTATAAGGATGGCGACGATATAAAGCAAAGACAGATTGCTTATTTCAATATTCCAGCGGAAGGACGTTCCATCCACTATAGCGTAACAGTGGGTAGTGTTACCAAGGAATATGTTCAAGTACTTGAAGTGGCTAAAATCAAGCGTATAGCTGTAAGTTACAAGTCAGGAACGTTCTCGCTTGAAATCAATGTCGAGGATGAGGAAATGTATATGACTGACGAGGTTACAATTGAGCCAGATCCCAGTATTCATGATAATGTTCCAGTTGTTACTACCGAGAACAAATACGAGAATGGTGAACTGGTGGGAACCACACTCTCTGCTACAGATCCTTCTTATGATGTCGGGGCTACAGGGTGGTCGGCATTGGTGAAGAATGCCAGCGGCGATGTCGTTCGTACCTTGTCATCTGCCAAGGGAACCCTTACCTCTGGTTATGACGATGCTAACTGGCCTTATCTGCCCATGGGCAATTATGTGCTGGAATATACCTTCGAGAATTTCAAAGGTATTATGGAAACAAAGGAAACTGCCTTCAGTATCACGGAACAGCCGAACTTCCAGGTTACTCTGAATGCTCTTACCTCTTATAGTTATGCTACAGGTGATGGCACAACCAAGGATGTCGCTCAGGCAAATGCATGTGCAAACAACAAGATTTATGCACCAACAGTTACTGTAACGGGTATCTCTAATGCATTATTGGTTGCCAAGTATGGTCTTAGCATCACCTATAATAATGAAACTAAGAATAACACCAAGCAGGCTGTGTACTCCGATTTAACTAAGGATCCTGGATCATACACTCTTACTGCCTCTGTTACTTTTGCCGGTTTAGAGAAAAATGTCAGCAAGACGGTTTACATTACAGGTATTCCTTATGAAGCAGCTCCCCCAACTACGGGTAATGGTTGGACGAATCCTAATGGACAAGTTAATTGGAACTCGGATCATGCAAGGTTGGGTGCTGGTACAGCTGGCGAGCAGCGTATTGTAAAGTCGTTCAATATCCCAGCTAATGTAAATGTGGCTGCTTACGTAAAGGCAGATACACATGGTAGTGCTGTGGGTACTACGTTTACGTTCTATGTTGCAGGAGTGGACAAGCATCATGTTACTGTTAACGGAACTGGTGATAAATCCTCGGATACTACGGTGTATGAAACCCTTACCCCTTCCAAGAACACTGTAGAATGCCTAAACAGCTATGGTATGGGTCTTACACATACCAAAGTTTACAAAGTAACTGTTAAGTACAACTAAACAGAAATAAAGAAAGCGTAATATGAAAACTAAGATTCAATATACAATCTTGCTGGCAGTAACAGCGTTGCTGGCTGGCTGTAATAATGAGCAAGACCTATTCAATGTGTCTTCCAACAAGGGTTCTTTTGCCCTGAATCTGAATAATGGAGAAATTGTAGTTAACACCGAGACCCGTGCAGACCCTCGAACCCTCTCTGCAACGGACGCTGCAAACTATAATATTATGGTTTACCAAAATAGTATTGAACTTTGGGGGCAGAAAAAGGAGTATTCAGCCCTTACAGATGCTGACTGTATCCTCAGCGTCGGTAAAGGTTATGCTGTATATGCCGAAAGCTGCACTGAGGCAGAAGCTGAGACTGGTTTTGGTTGTCCACGCTTTGCAGGCATATCAGAATCTTTCGAGATAAAGGCATCCGAAACAACTCCTGTCAGTGTTACATGCACACCTGCCAATGGTGGTCTTTGCGTAGTCTTCGATAAGAGTTTTACAGATGTCTTTGGAAAATATTGGGTTGAGACAAAGGACAGCCGTAACCTGGTTTTTAATAGTGAGAACATGGCTACCTTCACTAAAGTCAATGGAAAAGACAAACGTTCGAGTGGTGCTGTTGCGTACTACAATATGGATCCTTCCTCTGAAGAAGGACAGACCGTTCAGCTTGAGATTCATGCAAAAGGCGCTATTACAATTACCAAGGATGTTTTAGTAAAGAAAGGTTTGGTTACTCGCTTTACTGTCAATGGTCCTGGCGCAGGTACTGGCAGCAATACGGGTACTATTGACATTGAGATTGATTACGATGATGATTACGGAATAGATGATAATCCTATAAATCTTGATTAAAGGCAAATAAATAAAAACGATAAATACATAAAAGTTATGAAGAAATCAATTCTTTTAGCAAGTGCAGCTCTTGCTGCCTTGTCTTTCACTTCTTGCAACAACGAAGTGGATATGTTTGAACCTATCGGTTCTGAGAAGGCTACCATTAATCTGAACATCACCAATGATGATGCAATGTTAACTCGTGCAGGTGAAGGTGTAAAGACTGCCGATAAATCAAAATGGTATGCTAAGATAGATACATATGATTCTCAATCCTGGAATCAAGCAACATGGGATGCAAAGACCTGGGTAAAAGCAAATACTCTAGAAGGTGTTACCCGTACTCCTGGTGATTTTGTTATTCAGGTTGCTAACTACCCGGGAGAGGCTGCTGCTTATGCTAATACTGTAAATGATGGTGCCGGCGATGCTTACTACACATTAACAGATAAAGATATAACCTTACAAAGTGGTGTGAATAACCTGACTTTTGTATGTGGAACAGCAAAGAATGCCAGAGTCGTTCTGGATTGGGACGGTACTGCAAATGTGAATGGTCTTACAATGACAAGTGTTGTTGCTACCCAGACTTCTAAGAGCCGTTCATATACATTTACAGGCAATGGAACAGCATATTTCTATGCTGATGTTGATATTGTATGTACCATTAATTATGTATATAATGAAGTTGAAAAGAGCATACAAAAGACTATAACAGCTCCCACTGCTGCTACCCAGTATGCATTCAACGTTAGTGCAAATTCAAATGGTACCATTACCACTCTGACCATTACTTATAACGATACGTTTGGTGATGGAACTCCTGTATCAGCTGAAATCGATGCTGCTACTGGTAACGAAGTAGAATAAACTAATCATAAGAGAGTATGCTAAAGCGTATTGGCTTATATACTGCAAAACAAAAGTCCGTACGGGACGGACTGCGAGTCCGCATGTTACGGACTCAGAGTTCGCTCCTTACGGAAAAAATGCTGCGTAGTTAGCTAATCGCTTTGGCATACCCTTTCCTTTTTATCATTCAACAAACAAAAAGTGGAGAAGAACAATACAATCAATAACCTAAAGTTCTTGCTACTGATGGCAGCTGTAGTGTTTACTGCTTGCCAGACAGAAGAGGTGCCTCCTGTAACAGAGAGTGCCAAGACAGGTTGTATTGTACTCTCTGTTCCAGAGGTGGAAGTCTATACCGAAAGCGGAACCAGAGGCGAAGCCAATGGCAGTATTGACGACTACACATATACACTGAATAGTGTTGAGGGTAGTGTCAACGAAGCTTCGAACGTACCTGTTATCTTCGATAATAATGGCACTGCCATCATCCCAGCTGGTAAGTATACGTTAACAGCTACCAGCAAGACGGCTCAGGATGAGGCTCCTTGGTATCAGGGCACGTCCAATTCCTTTACTTTAGGTGTTGGAGGAACCCAATCCGTCAGCATCAATCTTGACAAACCCAAGAATGCAGAGATTGCTGTTGCTTTCCAGACAAGCTTCACCACTCTCTACGAGAACTATTCTGTAACTATAGGAACAAAATCTGTTTCCGCCAATGGCAACCTATATGCTATGCCCGGAGAGATTACCTACACCATCAAGGGCACTGCCAAGGCAGGCTCTCATGTATCAGACATTCCTGCGGAAGGCGTCGAAGGCACTATTATCGTAGCAGCCGGGACCAGTTATCCGCTCAATATATCAGCCCAAGCCATTTCCGACCTCCTTATAGAGTTCGGTGGCACTCATGACGGTGAGTTCGATACCAAAGAATATCGCCCACTAAACTAGAATAATGAAGCAAAAGCTACTATATATAATAATGTTTATCGCCGCCCTCGCCCGGAGTAATGGGGTGTGGGGGCAACAGTATTATCTATTAAATGATGGAACGAAATATACAAGGTCATGGTTGAATGGTGAGGGCGTAATACACTCTTATTTCTTTACTGGAACTAATACTGGTGAGGTCACCTTTTATGCACAAACCTCCATGACTACGACCAACAATGCTAAAAGAATTATTGTAAAAGAAACTCTTGATGGTAATACATGGTCTGAAATTGAAACAATTACTATTGGAACTGGGAATAACACACAATATAAAAGTAGCAAATTAAATACAGCTGCTAAAGGCGTGCAATTTTATGTAAGAGGTGCTTATGATCGTTCTGTGTGGAATGTCCAAGTGAAACGAGCCACCACACTCACCGCATCAAATGTTTCCTTCAATGAGGCTTCGATAGGAACCACAAATGACAAAACAATTACTGTGACCTATAGCAATGGCTTCAACCCTCAAACCTTCTCTGCAATAACCAGTAGCACTGGTTTCTCGGTCAAGAGCATAAGTACAACAAACATAACAGCTGAAACTGGTACAATTGATGTGACATTTAGTTTTACCCCAACTTCAGCAACAAACTATTCTGGAACAGCAAGACTACAACTAGGTTCAGTAACTAAAGATATCTCTCTTAGCGGAACAGGAACAATAAACAAGGCTAATCCCGCTTTTGAATGGAATATTCCTTCAACTGTCTATACAGGCCGATTATATACAAACGTTTTACAAACAAGTAATTCTGAATGTACTCCCACAATGATGGTCGAGCCTGAAACAATGGTGCCATATGTACATTATTCTAACGGGAATCTTTTTTTTAGTAAGGTGGGGAATGTACGTATAACATTTAGTCAAGATGAATCTGACCATTTCAACAAATGGTCAGAAACTAATTATTTTACTATTGAAGAACCACAGAATCATGTTGAATTTACAATCAATGATGCGACAAAGTACAATATGTTTGTTGTAGAGGAAAGTAATTCTGATCGTATTGGATATGATAATGGAATAAGATTGGGTACGACAAATCAAATTGTAAGTGTTTCTGATCGTAGTGATAAATATGTAATTATTGAATTTTCAGGAATACCAGATAAGTTATCTTTCACAACAACCGTAGCTCAATCTGGTCTTATTCCTTCTGGAATCTCATTCTATGTACAGGAAATAGACGGAAATGGAGTTTATTATAGTGATCCCGAACAATGGACTAGTACGGAAAAAGAAAATACTGTTAACAAACAATTACAGCCAACAACACGTAAACTGAAAGTTTGCTATTCTGGCAATTATTGGGCTCATATCAAAAATTTGAAGGTTACCGAGCTAAAGAAATTCGATGTTGATAAAACTGAGTTGTTTTTTGGCGAAAATACTAAGGGAGAAAATGTAGAAGAACAAACATTTGCTTTTGAACATTGTAACGCAGGAACTGATGTAACCATCACATCAAATGATGCCAATTTCGTTATCTATCCTACAACTCTCAATACAACAGGTGGTGATTTGATGGGGACACAGGTCATTACTGTGACTTATCTGAACAATACAACGGGTGTGCACAATGGAACCATAACCATCAGCGACCCCAATGGCACAAACTCTCCGATTACAATAAACGTTAGCGGAACCACGCAGACCACCTATTATACTCGTGCTGAAGCAGAGGCTGGAGTAGGTGGAAGCGCCTATGTTTCTTATGTTTCCAGCGAGGATGCAGCAGCAAACCAGCATACAAGTACTTCGCTGAAAATTAGTGAGCTGACATCTGAAGACAAAGCCACGAATAATGCCTACTGGATTGCTATCCCAGAGCAAGGTTATACTTTTGTGGAGTGGCAGTGGCCTAATGGAACACAAGCCTCTACCAATGCTTCTGATAAATGGGAGGGATATGAGTATAATTCGGAGGATCAGAATAGTCCAACGGTTGTTAAGTTTAAGGCCGTCTTTGCCCCCAAGATATTGACGTTGCAACCAACCTCATCTACCTATACTGCGGATTATTATAAGACAGTTAATCTTGGCTGGGCTCTCAAGTCAGGATACTCCACCATAGCTCTGCCTTTCAATACTACTATACAGGATATTGTGGGCGCTGGCTATGATTCTTCTACAGATTGGGTGGCACAACTGAGCGTTGTTGCTTATAATGCACAGGATGGATATTCGCTTTATTTTGAGAAGAAGAGTGAAATTGTGGCTAATCAGCCTTATATCCTGCATTTGGGTTCGGCGGTTAATTCTCCTGTATTCACAAATGTGAGTGTTGTGGCTGCTGCAACAGCATCCCAAAATGCGACAAAGGGTGTAAACCTCAATAAGTGGACAATGCACTCCAACTTTGCACCCGACTTCGATATGGAAGGATTTTATGGAATAGCTGGCGAGAAGATTAAGAAAGGTGTACAAGGGTCTACGCTTAGTGCTTTCCGTGCCTATATCACAGGACCTGCTGACCCATCGGTTCAGGTGAAGGCAGCTTATCTGGATTACGATGAGGCTGATGGCTTGCTGGAGGTGCTGAGAGGAGAGGCCCATAGTGCAGAAAGCGTTTACGACTTACAGGGGCGTCAGTTGCCTAAGGCACAAAGAGGGCTTAATATTATAAGAGGAGCAGACGGAGTAGTGATGAAAGTTTTGAAAAAATAGAAAAGAGGAGCCACCCCATCGCTCCCTTTTTAGGAGGGGGAGAGACAGTAAAAAATGAATAGATATAAGGTATATATGGTGTTGATTGCGGCTTTGACGGCATTCCTAATGATAGGATGTCAGGCCGAGAACGATCCCTTTGATTTGCCCGTGGAGCAAGAGGGGACCGGCCGGATAGCTTTACACATAACGGCAGACGGCAAGATGCAGACGCGTGCGCCGAAGACGCTGACAGATGAGCAGAAAAACCAATACCTTATTACTATTCGGCAGGGAAACGTCTATTATGTTGATGCAAAGGTGCTGAGCCAGCTGGCGACAACAGACCTTACCGTTCCCGCAGGCTATGGTTATATGGTTATGGCTGAGAGCTGTAGTGCCAGTGATGCTATCAGCAAACCTACAATCTATGGTCAGCCTCGATTAGTGGGAACGTCGGCAACCTTCCCCGTTGTCAAGGACGAGACCTCAACGGCTAACGTCCTTTGCACGCCTGCTAATGCGGGTGTTATGGTGACAGCTGCTGATGAAACCTTTAATGAGATATTCTCTGATTACGTGATGACGGTAAGTCTGGGCAGCCGTGAGTTGACATTCACCCCCGAGAATGCTTCCATCGTAGGTTATTATAATGTGTCTTCGACAGCAAACCTGTCTTATTCACTTACTGCCACGCGTAGAGAGAATGGCGAGACGGCGTCTGTGTCATCTACTGCGGTTCTGCAACAAGGAAGGATTACACAACTTTCATTACGCAGTACGCCAAAGGGCACCATCACACTTGGTATTACCTACGACGACACCTTTGTGACGGAAGACATAGAGATGGTGATTGATCCTTAGAGAACAATGAAGAGATAATAAAAGGAGGAGCCTAATTTTGGAGGGCTCCTCTCTTTTTCTCGTTCCAGAATTCGTCTAAAGTTATTCCTTCCATTTTCAGGAAACAGGAACGTGCGGTTTGTATTGTACCGAAACCAGCGTCAGTAACCTCGTTGAGAGCCGTGATCTTGCCTCTTGTGATAAGACGTTTCAGTTCCTCAATGCGATAGCGGTTGATATAATCGTGTACATTATTATACTCCTGACTACGTACACACTGTAGGATTAAGTGACGATTGTAGCCTACAGCTTCGCAGAGACGGTCACGGCCAAAGGTGTTGTCTGTCCACTCGTCCTTGTGGTTTTGCATCCAGAACTCGATACGTTTGAAACGCAACAGGTTAGCTTCGTTAAAGTCTTCCTTTTCTGCCTTTTCAACAATATCTTCTGCCGGCTCTTCTTCGACTGCTATCAATACAGGCTTTGGCAGATGACTGGCCATATTCTCTAACGTACGGAAGGCCAGATAGAGATTCAAAAGCGTGAATATGATAACGTAAACCATAAGTGCCGTAGGATTGTACAAAATGGAGACTACGGTAAAGAATACGACAGAAAAGCCCAGACACACACAATAGCCTATCAAATAGCTGGGGATGTCTGTGTTATGAACCAAACGGCGGGGAAGCAGGAAAATATTTATAATGTAATAGATGCTGATACCAAGCGTCAGGATACGCAGCAAAACATCACTGGAAAGTAGATTCTGCGCCACTTCGTTGAAATCGTGTAAGATGACAATCTTGTTGCCCATCAGTCTTGCAAAGGAATACACGACAATCAGGGCTATAACAGGCCGGGCATACTTAATCATACGCTTTGCCTGCAGGAAACCCGGCATGGGAATACTAAGTGGGAAGATACTCTGCAGATAGACGCAGGACAGAAGAGGGAGAATCATGGCTGGATGCATGATGCCAGGCTCGCCTTCTGAAATTTGATTGCTGATAAATGAGATACATGTTAAGGCGGTTCCGAAAATGCCGTTTACCCATGCCAGACAGAGGTATTGTACCTTGTGGCGTGCATAAATAGCCAATGTGGCACTTACGACCAAATGGGCCGTTGCGCTGCATGCCAGTATCAATAGTATTGTGTTGGAATTCATCTGTAATCAATTATTCTTCGCGGGCAAAGATACTCATTTTATGTATATCAAGGTATATTTTTTCCAAAATATTTGTCCTTTTAAGGTAAAAGGTGTACTTTTGTAATTCGTAAAGGTGTAATAGGATTTTATGTCAAAACGCTTAGTTGTACGTACGATTGTTTTGTTGTTTGCTCTGTTGGTGTTGTTGCCAATAGGGGCTTCTATGCGTAAGAAGCGTGTGGTGGCAAAACCGGATACAACTTCGCTCGTGGAGAAAATTCAGGACTTTGGTCAGACGGGACGTATGAGTTGTTCAACATTTCCTGTAAAGATTAATACCAGCGGCAGAGCCGTCCAGATTCAAAGCGACCATAGCCAGATTCTTCCTATTTACACGCGAACTGGCGCTTTCTTTATGGCGGTGCGTTTGAATAAAGGCATGAACTGGCTAAATGGACTGCCGCGCGGACACTATTTTATTAACAATCGGCCCATTACAATCAACTGAGATCAATGGCAGAGCAGGAGCATACTATTAAGGAGGTTGATCTTGATGAAATCATCCGCAAGAAGGCGGGTAAGAAGGCAAGGTATATTCCTCAGTTTGTAATCAACTGGCTTAAACGCATTATTCACCAAGAGTTCATCAATGTATACCTGCGCAAGGGTTATGTGGGTGTGGATTTCTGCAAGCATTGTGTAGAATACTTGGGTGTTACCGTTAATGTGGAAGGACGCGAAAACCTGCCTACAGACGGTCGCTACTATACCTTTGTAAGCAATCACCCCTTGGGAGCCGTAGACGGTGTAACCTTGGGTTGGGTGATAGGTGAACAGTATGATGGTAAGATAAAATACCTTGTTAATGATTTGCTGATGAGTCTGGAAGGTTTGGCGCCTTTATGTATTCCCATTAACAAAATGGGCAAGAACGGCAGGAACTTTCCTGCTATGGTTGACGGTGCTTTCTCTGGAGAGAACCATGTGATTATGTTCCCGGCAGGCTTGTGCAGTCGTAAGAATGATGAGGGACAGATTAGAGACGTTTCCTGGAGCAAGTCGTTCATCACAAAAACCGTACAGCATCAGCGCGATGTTGTCCCTATTCATTTTGAGGGACAGTTATCGCCTCGTTTCTATAAGGTTGCCCGTTTCTGTAAGAAATGGCATTTGCCTAATTTTGCACAGATTCTTTTGCCAGACGAGATGTATAAGAGCAATGGGAATGTTTACACAGTTAAGATAGGAAAGCCTATTGCATGGCAGACATTCGATAAGTCACAAACCCCATTGCAATGGGCACAATGGGTGAGGAATAAAGTATATGAAATATGATGGAGGAGATTATTAGCAGTATTCCACGCGAGTTATTGAAGGCGGAACTTACGCCTGACAAAAAGTTGCGCATGACCAACAAAAGCAGCAATGAGGTTTATGTGGTCACATGGCAGGATTCTCCCAACGTGGTTAGGGAGATTGGCCGTTTGCGCGAGATAGCTTTCCGTGCAGCAGGTGGTGGGACTGGTAAGAGTTTGGACTTGGATGAGTTTGATACCTGCGAGAATCCTTATAAGCAGATATTGGTATGGGACCCCGAGGAGGAGGAGATAGTTGGGGGCTACAGATATATATTAGGTAAGGACTGGAAATATGACGAGGAAGGTCAGCCTATTCTGGCTACTAGCCACATGTTCCGTTTCAGTGATAAGTTCCTGAAGGAATATGCCCCTTGGACTATTGAACTGGGACGTAGTTTTGTTACGTTGGAGTATCAGAGTACATTGCGTGGCAGAAAGGGTATCTTTGCCTTGGACAATCTTTGGGATGGCCTGGGCGCTATTGTTGTAATTGAACCGACAGTCCGTTATCTCTTTGGCAAGTTTACCATGTATCCCAGCTACGACCGCATGGCTCGCGATATGATTCTCTATTTCCTGAACAAGCATTTCCCTGACCCCGATAACTTGATATTCCCTATGCAGCCCTTGCAGTTGGAGCACGATACAGCGGAATTTGAGAAAATCTTTGTGGAGGATGACTTTAAGGCAGACTATCGTATTCTTAACAGCGAGGTGCGTGCCCTGGGTTATAACATTCCGCCTCTGGTAAATGCCTATATGGGTTTAAGTCCTACCATGAAGCTTTTTGGAACAGCCATCAACGATGGTTTTGGGGACGTGGAGGAAACGGGCATCCTGATAGCTGTCGACGAGATTCTGCAGGAGAAGCGCATGCGACACATTGATACCTTTGCCGCAGAACACCCTGAGTTGGTGAAGATTACCAGTGGAGCCAACCGTATTTTCTATAAGCCGGAGTAATTATTAGTTTACAGTTGATAGTTTACAGGTGAGAGTTGATAGTTTAGATAAGAAGATGAATTGGAACCAACTGCTTTCCAACAAGCGGTTGGGGCAGGAGGGATTGTCTAACAGGAACGACGACCGTACGGAGTTCCAACGCGACTATGACCGTTTGATTTTCTCAGCTCCTTTCCGTCGGTTGCAGAACAAGACGCAGGTGTTCCCTTTGCCTGGCAGCATCTTTGTGCATAACCGCCTGACGCACAGTTTGGAGGTTAGCAGTGTGGGGCGTAGCTTGGGTAATGACGTAAGCCGACTTCTGTTGGAGCGTCACCCTCAGCTGGCAGATACTCATTTTACAGAACTGGGAAGTATTGTCAGTGCCGCCTGTCTGGCACATGATTTGGGCAATCCTCCCTTTGGACATAGTGGCGAGAAGGCCATAGGAACTTACTTCAGTGAAGGCGATGGTCAGTTCCTGAAGCACTATGTATGTGAAGAAACGGGCGACTGCCTGAACCCCAAGCAATGGGAAGACTTAATACACTTCGAGGGTAATGCCAATGCCTTCCGTCTGCTAACACATCATTTTAATGGTCGTAGGAAGGGTGGCTTTGTAATGACCTACAGCACCTTGGCAAGTATTGTCAAGTATCCTTTCTCTTCTGATTTGGCTGGAGAAAAACGCAAATTTGGCTTCTTCCGCAGCGAGGTGGGAGACTTTTGTAAGATTGCCGATGAACTGGGAATCCTGAGGTTGGATGCACCAGAAGGTTCATACAAATATGCACGCTATCCGTTGGTTTACCTCGTAGAGGCTGCCGACGATATCTGCTACCAGATTATGGACATCGAGGATGCCCACAAGCTGAAACTGTTGACCACAGAACAGGTGAAGCGTCTCTTCCTGAACTATTTTGAGGAAAAGCAACGTGCCCGTATAGTAGAACGTATGGAGACACTTGACGATGTGAACGAACAAGTTGTATATCTGCGTTCCTGCGTTATCAACTGCTTGGAGCAGGAGTGTGTACGTGTCTTTGTGGAGCATGAGGATGAGTTCCTGTCGGGAACCTTCCCAGGACCGCTTATCAAGCATATTGCCGAAATCCCAAGGAATGCTTACAAGGAGTGTGAGAAAATGGCTGTTGCTCACATCTATCATTGCAAGGATGTGGTGGATATAGAGATTGCTGGTTACAAGGTAATTACCCAACTGACCGATCTAATGATAAAGGCTGTAACGGAGCCAGAAAAGGCATTCTCTCAGTTGCTTATCAGCAGGGTAAGTTCGCAGTATCAGATTTCTGCTCCCACACTTTATGAGCGTGTAATGGCGGTTCTTGATTACATCAGTGGCATGACGGATGTCTTTGCCCTGGATTTATATAGAAAGATTAACGGCATGAGTTTGCCTGATGTTTAATGTTCAATGTTCAATGAAAATAAGGATAATCAATCGCAGTCACCATGCACTGCCCCAATATGCTACTGAACAATCAGCTGGTGTAGATTTGAGAGCTAATCTGGAGGCCCCCATAGAATTGCGCCCCATGGAGAGACGTCTGATACCTACAGGTCTTTTCCTGTCATTGCCCAAAGGCTTCGAGGCACAGGTGCGTCCCAGAAGCGGATTGGCTCTGAAACGTGGCATCACGGTATTGAATACTCCAGGTACCATAGATGCTGATTATCGTGGCGAGGTGGGCGTTATTCTGATAAACCTTTCGGAAGAGCCATTCATCATAGAAGATGGTGAGCGCATAGCGCAGATGATTATTGCCCGTCATGAACAGGCAGAATGGGAACAGGTGGAGGTTCTGGATGAGACAGAACGTGGCGCCGGAGGTTTTGGACATAGCGGAGTGAAGTAAAGTTGAGAGTTTAGTGTTTAGAGTTTAGAGATTAGGGTGAAGAGTAAACTGCTGATAATTATACTTCTTTGTAGTGGAACTTTGTTGGCTCAAACAAAGTTCGACTATTTTTATCTCGAGGCTGAGAAGAGTCGTCTTGCGGGTGATTATGCTTCTGCCTTGGAGTTGTATCAGCATTGCATGGAAATCAATCCCAATGCGGCTGAGGCTGTTTACAATCTTGGTTTGATGAAATTGTTTCTCAGACGGGATAGCGTTGAGGTAGGCATTGATATGCTGAAGCAAGCCTGTGCTTTAGACTCCTGCAACCCTTGGTATCTTGAGACTTTGGCTAGCATTTATTTGAATGAACGTAAAACAAGTGCGGCTGTCCCGTTCTTGGAGAAGTTGGCGAAGATTCAGACCAAACGTACGGATGTGCTTTCGCAACTTGCCAGCATATATCGTGACGACGGGCATACCGACAAGGCCATAGAGGTGTTGAACCGCATAGAAACGCAGGAGGGAAAGTCTGTTCAACTGAGTATGGAAAAGTTCACCCTCTATATGAGCAAGGAGGAAGAAGACTCAGCTTTTATGGAATTGCAGAGCTTATGCGATGAGTATCCGCACGACTTGAACTATCGTGTCATCATGGCTAACCAGTATCAACAGGCCGGTCATCCCGACAAGGCCATGGATATATATAATAATGTAAGGCAGAAGGATGCCCATAATCTGAATCTTCTCTTGGCAATGCTCAGTTACTACAGAACGACGGAAGATAACGGTCGTTTTGTGCAGCTTCGCGACTCTTTGCTTTTTGATGAAGGCAATACCAATGAGTTGCGTGTGGCCTTAATGAAAGACTATATTGATGAGGTTATACAGGATTCCACCAAATGCGACGGTTTGTTGCAGACCTTTGATTCATTGTTGGCCAAGCCCCAAAAAGATGCGCAGTTGCTGATGTTGAAGGCCGCATATCTTACTTATGCAAAAGCGGGGGATGACAAGGTAGCTGAACTGCAGAAGCGTGTGCTTGAGGTGGAGCCAGGAAACCAGATGGCGCTGTCGCACCTTCTTCAGTATTATGCTCCCAAGAATAATTTCGCGGCCATCGAAGATATCTGCCGTAAGGGCGTCAACTATCATCCTGAGGAGTTGGCTTACGCCTATTATCTGGGTTGGTCGTTGTATCAGCAGGATAAGAAAAAAGAGGCCGCGGATGCATTTGTGCAAGGGATAAGGACAAAAACTGAAGAGGCACGACCCGCCTTGGTTTCTGATATGTATGCCGTTTTGGGCGACCTGTATTATCAGGAGGACAAACCTTTGGAGGCTTTTGCTGCGTACGATTCAGCCCTTGTCTATAAAGACGACAATATCAGTTGCTTGAATAATTATGCCTATTACCTGAGCCTGAGAAACGAACAGTTGGACAAGGCAGAGGAAATGAGCTATCGGACCATAAAGGCAGAGCCGGACAATATTACGTATCTGGACACCTATGCTTGGATTCTGTTTATGAAGAAGGACTATACCAATGCCCGTATTTATATGGATAGGGTGGTGAAACCTAATTATTCCGATGAGGAGTTGCTGAAAATAGCAGATTTGCAAGGCAATCTGATTGAACATGCCGGAGATATCTATGCAGAATGTGGTTCTCTGGATGTCGCCCTCCGCTATTGGAACCTAGCTTTCCAAAAGAAAGACGGCACATGCACCCCTCTGATTAAGAAGAAGATAAAGAAAAAAAAGTATATTAAATCCGAGTAATCAGGATACTTAGAGTACCCAGAATTCTCCGAAAACAATCAAATAAGATGAAGATTTACCATTATTTTCTTGTTTTAGCCAGTGTGCTTCTTCTTGCCTCTTGTGGCAGCAAGAAGAAAGTTATAGATGCTGCGGGCGGTAATCCCATGTTGGAGAATCAGCCGAGTCTCACCGATATTGTTCAGAAAGTAAATGCCAATCGTGTAACAGAGCCCTGCGTAACAGCAAAGATTAATGTAGGTATAAGTTCTGCAAGAAAAAGCGCAAAAGTTGGCGGTACATTGAGAATGAAGCGTAATGATGTCATACAACTTTCGTTGGTGGCTTTGGGGCTGATGGAGGTTGGGCGCTTGGAACTGACACCCGATTATATGATGTTGATGGACCGCATGAACCATCAGTTTGTCAAGTGCGATTATGATGATGTAGATTTTTTCAGAGAGGCTGGAGTTAATTTCTATACGTTCCAGTCTTTGTTCTGGGATGAACTGTTTGTACTGAACAGCAAGGGTGAGGCTCCTGTTATCGACAATTATAGCGTAAGGTCAGGTGATGATGGTGCCCAGTTGCTGAACACAAAGGGTAAAAACATGGCATTGACGTTTGTTGTGAATGCAGCGACCCAGATTGTTGAAGAGACAAGGTTTTCTGTTGCAGAGGGAGAAGACCCTGTCCTGAAATGGAAATATGCTGACTGGACAAAGTTGGGTGATCGGAATTTCCCAGGTTTAATGAAAATAGCCATTGCCCTTTCCCATGATAACGTGGAGGCTGTTATTAAGATAGGGTCGGTCAAGTCTGATTCCAATTGGGAAACTAGGACAGAGATAAATAGGAACCGTTATAATGAGGTTCCTGTTGAGTCTGTTTTTGACAAGCTTATAAATGCGGCACAGTAAAAAAGATTAAGGATACAGCGTAATTGATGAGAAGGTCTTTTTTCCTTTTGTTGTTTTTTGTCCTCTTGCCGATAGTTGTCTTTTCGCAAAACAGCAAGAAGGTGAAGGCTTTGCAGAAGCAGAAGGCTGAGCTACAGAATACTCTTAAGAAATCTAAGGATGAGCTGACAAAGACCAAGCAACAGGTAAAGGCGGGGCAGCAGAATATCCATTATATTGGTGTACAGCTGAATAATAGACTGGATCAGATTGTCGTTTTGGAGAAAGAAATCGACGAGTTGGATTCGCTTGTGATTCAGTTACAGGGCAGGATTCGGGAGAAAGAACAGGAACTTAGGGAAAAACGCGAGAAACTGAGAATGGCTATTCGTTATGCCCGAACGCAGAAAGGACACACTTCCTCGCTGGTTTTTATCCTTTCTGCTAAAGATGTCAAGCAGATGTTCCGTCGTTCCCGTTTTGCCAAGGAATATGTCTCGTTCCAGCATAATCTAGGCGAGCAGATTCTCAAGAAGCAGGCTGAGCTGTTGGAAGAGCAGAATAAACTATTGGAAACGAAGAGCAAAAAGAGTAGTTTGGTGCATGAGGTGATGCTACAACGCAAGGATTTGGGAGCGCAACAGGTTCAGCAAAAGAAAAGGGTAGAAGGTTTGAAGAAGCAGGAATCTGGTCTGGCTGGAAAGATTGCCGAACAGCAGAAGCAGTTAAATGCCCTGAATAAAAAGATTGACGACTTGATTGCATACGAGATAGAACAGGCTCGCAAGGCTGCCGAAGCTGCAGCTCGTAAGAAAGCTGCTGAGGAGGCTGCCCGTAAGAAAGCCGCAGAAGAGGCAGCACGCAAGAAGGCTGGCGGTAAGACTACCCCTGGTTCCAAAGCAACTAGTACGCCTACGCCGATTAAGCCAGATACGTGGCTAACGGCAGAGGATCGACAGTTGAATGGTACCTTTGAACAGAACCGCGGTCGTCTGCCTGTTCCTATCACTGGTCAATACATGATAGGCAACCGATTTGGTACGTATACTGTGCCTGGTCTGAAGAATGTACAACTTGAGAACAAGGGAACCAACTATGTGGGCCGGCCTGGTGCCCGTGCACGTTCCATCTTTGCTGGCGAGGTAACAGCAGTCTTTCAGTTTGGCGGCTCGCGCAACGTGCTCATCCGTCACGGAAGCTACATATCAGTTTACTGTAATCTCTCTTCTGTAACGGTTACCAAGGGCCAAAAGGTAAACGCCAAGGATATTATCGGCACGGTTGCTGACGATGGTACCGGCAAATGTGTCCTCCACTTCCAACTCCGCAAGGAAACTGCCAAACTGAATCCGGAATCCTGGATTGGAAGGTAGTTGCCAGTTGGGGCGGTATAACGTTATAACGTAATATCGTTATCTCGAAAAATGGAAAGGTAAAACTCTATTGCTTCCTGAATCTCCCTGATTTCAATGTGTTCGTCAGCCGTGTGGCTGCGGGAACTTTGGCCAGGCCCCATCTTCAGGCTGGGGAAGGGCATTAGGGCCTGGTCGCTGAGGGTTGGGGAACCAAAGGGTTGACCGCCAAGGGAGATAATCTTCTGCACCAAGGGGTGGGAAAGTTCTATGCAAGAAGAGTTCAGTCGGAAGGAGCGTGCCTGCACATCGCCCTGCACATGCTGGCAGATTTGTTGGTAGAGTTCCTCGTTAGAATATAATTCGTTTGACCTTACGTCTACCGTAAATACACATTTGTCGGGAACGACGTTGTGTTGGGTTCCGGCATTGATGATGGTGACTGACATCTTTACGGGACCTAACAATTCCGATTCTTTTTCCCATTTATAGGTCTGGAACCATTGAATATCTTTCAGGGCGCGGTAAATGGCATTGTCGCCCTCATTTCGGGCAGCATGACCGGCCTTGCCATGAACTGTAACATCCAAAACCATCAGCCCTTTCTCTGCGATGGCGGGCTGCATGCCGGTGGGTTCGCCTACAAGAGCTAGGTCTATGTGAGGCAACAAGGGTAATACGTGCTCTATGCCGTTCTTTCCGCTGACCTCTTCTTCGGCACTCATTAAATATATAAGGTTATAGGGGCGTTGCTGTTCACGGAGTACTCGGAATACCTGCAATAGGGAAACCAGGCTGGCACCGTCATCATTACTACCCAATCCGTATAATCTACCGTCTTCTATAACGGCTGTGAAAGGGTCGCGAGTCCAGTTGGATACTGGTTTTACCGTATCAATATGGGCATTCAGCAGAAGAGTCGGTTTTTCTGGATTATAATCGGGAGCCACAGACCACAGGTTGCAACCGTCAGCCTGCGTCGGCAGTTGGCATTCCTTCTCCATAAATTGTTTCAGAAACTGTGCGGCTTCTGCCTCGTTCCTGCTGGTACGTGGAATGCTGATAAGATTGCCTAAAAGTTCTATTGCCTGTTTTGTTAACCCCTCTTTACTCATTTTATGCCATTTAAGTTGAGCAAAGTTACGAAAAGTCGAGAACAGAACAAAAGAAACTCGTTCTTTTTTATGTCGAGACGGAGTAAGTTAGGGAATTTATTCCCAAAGTTACGTTGTAATTCCAAAAAAAACAAATTTATTTGGCTTTTATCTTAAAAGATGTTATCTTTGTGGTAATTTTAACAAAGAAACCAGATGCAGAACAACAGTCCTTTATCAACACTTATTCATAGTCAGGCCAAGATATACGGTAACCGCACGGCTATGAAGTATAAAGACTACACTGAGAATAAGTGGATGGACATCTCGTGGAATACATTCTCGGAAACAGTCCGCCTGGTTAGCAATGCCATGATGGACTTGGGCATCAGCATTCAGGAAAACGTTGCAGTATTCTCCCAGAATATGCCGGAATGCATGTACGTTGATTTTGGTGCTTACGCCATTCGTGCTGTAACCATTCCGTTCTATGCTACTAGCAGCGAGACGCAGGTGAAGTACATGGTCAGCGATGCCAAGGTCCGCTACATTTTTGTGGGTGAGCAATATCAGTATGATACGGCTTACCGTGTGCTAAAAATTGAACATTGTGTTTGCGGACTGATTATCTTTGACCGCTCGGTAAAGAAAGATGAACAGGATAAGGTAAGCATGTACTTTGATGAGTTTCTGGAACTGGGGAATTCGTTTAAATATCAAACAGAGATAGATGTTCGGACGGCGGAATTGGATCAGGACGACCTTGCTAACATTCTTTATACTAGCGGAACAACGGGTTTGAGCAAGGGTGTTATGCTTACTCATCGTATGTACAATGCCGCTATCAGAGCGCATGAAGGTCAGCTGAATTTGAGCGACCAAGACTTGGTGATGAACTTTCTTCCTTTTACCCATGTCTTTGAACGTGGTTGGTCCTATCTGTGTATTGCCACAGGTTGCACGTTGGCCGTAAACCAAAGACCTACGGAAATCCTGCAGAACCTTCGTGAAGTACACCCCACCTGTATGTGTGCTGTTCCCCGTTTCTGTGAAAAGGTGTATGCTGGTGTACAGGAAAAGATAAGTACTAGCAGCCCTATTCAGCGTAAGATGCTAGAGGATGCGTTGCGTGTGGGAAAGGAGTATAATGTCAATTACAAGATGAAAGGTTTGGAGCCTCCTTTATCATTGAAGATGCAGTATCTTTTCTATGAGAAGACGGTCATCGCTCTGCTACTGAAGATGCTGGGTTTGGAACGTCACAACTTCTTTCCAACAGCAGGTGCTGCTATTTCAAAAGAAGTGGAGGAGTTTGTACATTCGGCAGGTATCATGATGATAGTGGGCTACGGTCTAACGGAAAGCACCGCTACTGTGACGTGCGATCGATGGTATAAGCCTATCACCATTGGTTCTGTAGGTCGGTTGCTGGATGGCATTCAAGTTAAGTTTGCCGAGAACAACGAGATTCTTCTCAAAGGCGACACCATTACCAAAGGCTATTACCGTAAGGCAGAAGTTACGGGATTGGTTGTTGATAAGGAGGGATGGTTCCATACAGGCGATGCCGGATATCTGAAGGATGGAGAACTTTTCCTGACAGACCGAATAAAAGACCTATTCAAGACCAGTAACGGAAAGTACATTGCACCACAGATGTTAGAGGCTAAATTGTGTGTGGACCGTTACATTGACCAGGTCGTTATCATTGCCGACCAGAAGAAGTTTGTCTCGGCGTTGATTATTCCAGAATACAAACTGCTGGAGCAGTATGCCAAGAGTCATAACATAACGTATCAGGACAAGGAAGACCTCTGTCGAAACAAACAGGTGGTTCAGTTTGTTTTGGACAGACTAGAGACCATGCAGCAGGATCTCGCTTATTACGAGCAGGTGAAGCGTATCACCTTGTTGCCGGAGCCTTTTAGCCTTGAACGCAGCGAACTGACCAACACACTGAAGGTTAAACGTGGTGTAATAAATGAGCGATATAAGGAAGAGATAGATAAAATGTACGAGGAAGAATAATAATGATAACAGCAGAACAATTAAAAGAGGTAAAAGAACGTACCGAGCAGTTAAACCGCTATTTGGATATCGATGCCAAGCGGATGCAGTACGAAGAGGAGCAACTACGCACGCAGGCTCCTGAATTTTGGGATGACCAGAAACGTGCTGAGGCACAGATGAAACTGGTAAAGGGATTGGAGAAGTGGATAAAGGGATACGAAGAAGTAAAAACGCTATCAGACGAGTTGGAGACCGCTTTCGACTTCTATAAAGAGGAATTGGTAACAGAAGAAGAAGTTGACGACCTCTATGCTCGTGCTATTAAGGCTATTGAAGATTTGGAACTGAAGAATATGCTCCGTGGCGAAGGTGATTCAATGGACGCCGTGCTGAAGATTAATTCTGGAGCAGGTGGCACCGAGGCACAGGATTGGGCTCAAATGCTGATGCGTATGTATATGCGCTGGGCAGAAAACAATGGTTATAAGTGTGTGGTGAGTAACCTTCTTGACGGTGATGATGCTGGCATCAAGACCTGCACGTTGGAGATTCAGGGTGAATATGCCTATGGTTATCTGAAGAGTGAGAATGGTGTGCACCGTCTGGTTCGTGTTTCTCCCTATAATGCACAGGGCAAGCGTATGACTAGTTTCTCAAGTGTCTTCGTAACACCTTTGGTTGATGATACTATAGAGGTGAATATTGAACCGGCCCGTATCTCTTGGGATACTTTCCGAAGTAGCGGAGCTGGCGGTCAAAATGTAAATAAGGTAGAGTCTGGCGTTCGTCTGCGTTATCAATACAAGGATCCTTATACGGGAGAGGAAGAAGAAATTCTTATAGAAAACACTGAGACTCGCGATCAGCCCAAGAATAAGGAGAATGCTATGCGTATCCTTCGATCCATGCTGTACGATAAGGAAATGAAACATCGTATGGAGGAACAGGCCAAGGTGGAAGCTGGCAAGAAGAAGATTGAGTGGGGAAGCCAAATACGCAGCTATGTCTTTGATGACCGCCGTGTAAAGGATCATCGCACCAACTATCAGACCAGTGATGTGGGCGGCGTTATGGATGGCAAGATAGATGCTTTCATTAAGGCTTACCTCATGGAATTTGGAGGACAGGAATAAATTTGAAAGTTGCCAAACGAAAGAATGATAAACAAATACTATAGAAACAATGAAAAAGAACAAGAAGTCAGAAAAGATTTCCAAGAGAGATGCCGCTAATGGCAAGAGGGTTGTTGCTTACGTTGCTATTGCATTGATGGTGATGTTTGTGCTTATCTTTGTAGGAGCTGCTTATCTCTTTGAATAAGAAAAGCATAAGAGATGCATTTCGAGATAGAAAGAAAGTTCCTGGTTGTTGGAGAATTCAAAAGCCAGGCTTATAATCATACGCATATACAGCAAGGGTATATTGCGTCGGGAAATGGAAGGACTGTGCGTGTCCGTATCCGTGATGACAAGGGTTACCTTACCATTAAGGGTCCTAGCGGAAAAGCGGGTCTTTCGCGTTATGAGTTCGAACGGGAAATTCCTTTGCAGGATGCGCAGGACCTGATGCAGATTTGTGAGCCAGGCATCATAGACAAGACCCGTTATCTCATAAAGGCTGAAGACGGAATCCACACGTGGGAGGTGGATGAGTTTCATGGCGATAACGATGGCCTCATAATGGCAGAGATAGAATTGGGTTCAGAAGATGAGTCTTTCACTAAGCCAGCCTTTATAGACAAAGAAGTAACAGGTGACCGCCGTTATTACAATTCCCATATGCGTAGGAATCCTTACAAATTCTGGCGGGAAGACTAAAGCACTACCTGCCTTTTTCCTTAAGAAAAATTACTGCCACACGTGAGAAATGTTTTTCCCTCGTGTGGCAGTAATCAATAAATGGGGATCGATTATTCCACGCCACCAAGTTGTTTGGCTTGTTCGTCGGTAAGGGCAACGTTCCAGAAACGTATCTCGGAGGTTTGGATGGCCTCTTCCTCGCCGTCTTCATCGGCAAAGAAGAGTGCACCGGTGGAGAGTTGCCAGTGCTTTGCCACGGCTGATGTGCTGGCTCCGACCTTTACACCATCTACATAAACAGTGGCTATGTTGTTATTCACGACGAAGAGGATGCGATACCAGTTGCCGTTCGTGAGGCTGCCATGATAACCCAGCCCGCCGGCATTCAGTCCAACCATATTTTTGTTGATGAAGAGGCTACCGTCCTTGCTGTCGTCGAGTGCATTCTGAAGTAGGGGTATATAGGGAGAGTAATTGTCTGCCCTGACATCCCAAAGGATGGAGTAGGTGCTCATGCTCTGTACGCCAAGGTTTGAAGTCATGAGTAGGCTGGAATTTTTGGGAACATGAACTGCTCCGTTGCCTTCAGCAGGACCTGTCACAGCAACAATGCCTGCATCGGTGAGACTGCTTACAATACTGACATTTCCTTTTGTATGAGTTGTACCCTGAAGAGTTGCAATACCTGTTCCTGCGAGTAAATCGGAGGTGTTGTTGAATGTCCAGTTTCCTATAGCCTCAGGCAGGGGATCGGGCTCAGAAGTTTCCCCTGTGGTGTTGCCGAGCGTAAGAACCTGCTTGCTGGTAAGAGGCGTGTCCCAAAAGCGGATTTCCGAAGTCTCAATCCGATGTTCTTCACCGTCGTTGTCAATGAAGAAGAGCGCACCTGTACCCATTCCCCAGTTTGTAGCATTGGCCGATGTGGCCTGGCCTATCTGATGACCGTCCAAATAGATGGTGGGCATGTTGTTCTTGACGACAAAGACCACACGATGCCATTTGCCGGAACTAAGGTTGCCGTTGTAGCTTAATCCGTTTGAGTTGAGACCGAGCTGTCCGTTTTTGATGAAGAAGCTGCCGTCCTTCGTGTTGGTAACATCGTTCTGGTAGATTGCCGTATATCCATCAAGTTCTTCCGAGCGGATATCGAAAAGGAAGGTGTAGCTGCCGAGTGTCTTTTCCTCAAGGTTGGAGGTCATCATCAAACCAACACCCACAGGAATCGCAACAGCCCCGTTGCCTTCTGTCTGACCAGCTACAGGCATAATACCCAAGGAAGCGAGGTCATCGTTGAATGCCATGCTGCCTGCTTTTAAGATAGCACCTGTAAGGGTAGCTGTGCCTGTGCCAGCCAGAAGGAAGTTTGCATCATTGAATGTCCACGTGCTGATGGCGTCGGGAACTGTCCCGTCATCATTTGATGTGGTGAAAGTGGCTGTGAGTGGTGCTGACTGGTTGTCCCAGGAGTCGTAGGCAATCACTTCCGCCGTATATTCCGTGCCAGATGCCAGTCCGTCTACGTCACAGGTAAGACGCTTGGGCATATCAATGGTAAGATAGAATTGCGAGAAAATGAAGGAACTCTTGACAAGAGTGTTGCCTTTGAGAACGCGGACGTTGTAGCGGAAGACGCACTCGTTATCCGTGGCTTGAGGAAAGGTTATTTTTACATCCTCAGCAGTTGGCTTCACCGTCAGCTTTGCGTCGTCAGCAAACACAGGGGCAGGCAAACCATCGCGAAGTGTTATGCCGTTGGGATTGTCATCCTTATCGCGGATGTCTGCATATTGGAACTGGCTGCCGTCGAAAGGTGCCTTCAATACCCAACGGTGTTCGGAATCAATCTCCACGTCGCGATAGGTGTCGTAACGGTGGATTTCGATGTCACCGTTAGGCTGCTCCACAAGAATCATGCCTTCTGTGACGTCTTTGAAACCTTCGGGGTGGATTCCTGCATCAACAGCACCTGGATTAATCTCAGAATAGGTGATGCTTGCCGTATTGATGGAAGTGTAGTAGTTGTTGCGTGAACTGTTGGGGTTAGCGCCCTGATGAATACTGCGGGGATCACCAATGGGATAGTGGCTGTGACCACCGAAAACAACAACTTGAGGGTATTGGTTAAGGACTGGGTTCAGAACTTTCATTGCCCATGCGGCACCTTCAATTTCGCCCCATGAACTGTAGCATGTCCAGCGGGGAGGTACGTGTGTAAAGACAAAGATGGGTTTGCCAGGAGCATCTTCTGCAGCTTGTTTGAGATAGCGCTTAAGGGTATTAACTACAGTACTCGGGTAAGAAGCTGTGCCATTTGCTTCGTTATCGTCGTTATTGGCACCACCGCGGACGCTTATCAAAATAAAAGGATAACCTTTGATGAGGACATATTGGTCGAGAGGATAGGACTTGTTACCATTGAACTTCTTCAGTCCGCTTTTGTAGTTTGTCTGACCACTGCTGTTGTAGTTGTCGTGGTTGCCCATTGTGAAGAGGAAATTTTCGACGGGGTTAGGGAAATTCTCGTTATTGCCGAATAACTTCACGAACTCCGTGTATTGGTCTGTATCGCCATGGTCGGTAAGGTCTCCAACGACTACCAACGCGTCAAGTTTGCTTTTGCTTGTCAGTCTTTGAAGTGTGTTCGAGACCTTCTCGGCATACTTTCCGCCATAGCTGTTACCAACGTGTGTGTCGGAGATAACAGCAAAGACAAGGCGAGCCTCCTGCTTGACGGTGATGAGCAACGGACGGAAATCCTTGCTGGTAATGGTAAGTGTAGCCTTGCGGGACTCTTCTGTTGTGTTCTCCGTTACGTTTAACACTAGCGTGTTATCATTCAGAGAAGGCTGACACCATTTGGCATCGCACAGCACAGCAGCTTTCCGCTGGTTCGTCTCAATATTAATAAAATGTGTAGTAGCGTTGAAAGGTAGTGTGATAACCCCGTCCTTGATTTCGTCAGCCGTAAAAGTGGCGGCACCGGGTGTGGCCAGCGAACTGACAACGTATTTCTGAGCCCAAGTCATTGAACATGGGACAAGGAGTATAAAAAGGAGAAAATATTTTTTCATATTAATCTTTATTATTCGTTATTACGTTATATCGTTATTCCGTCATGGTGCCTTAGGGAACCATCACTTTTATCGTCTTTTGTGGCATCTTCACCATATAAACACCAGTAGCAAGGCGGGTCGTACGGGGCATTTCCTCGCCCTGTGCGTTAAATAGTTGCCACTTGGTACCATTAACGCTGATACGTTTGTTTGCTATACGGATAACAACGTCTTTACATTTGGTAGAACCGATACCCGTCTGAATCTCCACGGGCAAGAACTTCCATCCGATGACTGATGCATTTTCGTTCTCTGTTGGATATGCAATCGGCTCACCTCCTTCTTCTGCTACAGCCAGACAGCGGTTAACCCCATCGTCCTCTACACTCTCTATCCTAAAAGCACTTTCGCCCAATGCTGTCATGTTGAAGCCAGGAGAATCGGTACCTACGAGTTGTGTGATGTTGTAATTGTCAGAGTAATTTGACTTGTTGCCTATCTGGTAGCCCGTAGCACGGTTCGTTATTACTACTTTTCCGTCCTCTCCTGCTGTCAGTTTCCATTGTGAGTGCTCTTCGCTTTCTTCCGTTTGCATCAGGAAAGCGTTAGTGTAGAACACTTGCAGGGGTGTCATCCCGTTGAAGTCTGTCATTGCCAAATGCTCCATTCCCGGCATAGCGCTGCAGATGCGGTACCAATAAACATCGTTTTCGGTGCTCATGTGCAACTCCGAATCAAACTCTTGGGCTTCTGCTGTCAGTGACGCAAGCAGTAAAAAGCCCAATAGCATTTTTCTTGGTGTCTTGTAATTCATAGTGTTCAATAATATTATTTTAGATTAGAATATTGTTAACATGTTGACAAAGGTACGGATTTTTTTTCTTACTCCAAAATGAAAGGCGGAAATGTTTGCTACACATCATAGAAAAAGGCGAGACACCATGTAACAGTGTCTCGCCTAATAATATTATTTCAAATTGGAGTAACGATTACTTAATCATTACCTTCTTACCATTGATAATGTTCAGACCGCGTTGAGGTTTGTTCAAACGCTGACCTGTCATGTTGTAAACAACAGTGTCCTTAACGTCCTTAAGGTCCTTAATGCCAGTAGCAGCTTCGCTATCGAAGAAGAATGCCTTAACACCAGAACCTGCGATGTCAAGGTAACCCTTGCCCGCTGCAATGGTGCTTCCTGCGATTGCCTTATAGAAAGCGACTCCCTCTGAACCTTCTGCGAGGATGTACTGAGAGCCGTCGGCTGTAACATCTTTCAAAGCAGGCTTCAGCAAGTTACTTGCAACGGGTGCAGGAGCAGCGGCTGCAGTTGCCAATACATATGCACCTTCAGCTGCCTTCAGTACAACCGCCTCACCAGCAGGAGCCTCGGTTATGGGAGTCAGATGCACATAACCTTCCATAGTAGATTCTGTCACAGCATAAGCCTCAACAGAAGACTTGGAGAAATCAACATCCTTCTCTGCAATATATGTGGCATAGCCTGCTGCGGGAACGAAGACAACGTTCTTTTCGGGCAGAATTTCTTCACCCTTGGCTCCGAAGTTGTCGAAGCAGAAGTAGGCTGGTGTATTCATACCCCAATCGCCATTATCCGTGCTGCTTAGAGCGAAGCCAATCTTGGCAACTTCACCAAGACTAGAGAGGTCAACATAGCGCCAGTCGTTTATGATGTAAGCCGTTGCCTCGTCGCGCAGGTCGGCAAGGTAGTAGTCCTTGGTGCCTGTCACCTCGTCATCAGCATCATAGCCAATAATGGTGAGTTTGAACCAGTCGCCCTTGTCGAACTTCTTGGCAGAATAATCGCCTAATGTCATTGATGTGTAGGCATAACTGCTGTTGGTGATATAGAAGCCAGGAACAACAGCAGGCTCGCTAAGCGTTACATAACAGGGACCGTTGAACTCTGCAGCGAAGGCAACGCCGTATGTTGCGGAGCCGTCGTAGCCGCCGCCAACAACATTGTTCCACTGGTCATCGAGCGTCTCATACTTCGTCTCGGTGCGGTTAGCATAGCCGAACCAGTACCAATAATCCCAATCGCTCATGCAGCCATGGGCAAACTCATAGTCGCCACTCACGAACTCGGTGCGCTCATCGTCCTCTTCAGTGCTGACGCTGATGTGCCCGTCGGCAGGCACCTCAAGTTCCTCGAAGGTGGCAATCTCAAGAGGCAGAGCTACATTCTTCTCGGGTAGCACCTCTGTGCCCTCAGCACCAAAGTTGTCGAAGCAGAAGTAAGCGGGTGTGTTCATGCCCCAGTCGCCATTATCCGTGCTGCTCAGAGTAAAACCAATCTTGGCAACTTCACCAAGGCCAGAGAGATCAACATAACGCCAGTCGTTTATGATATAGGCTTTCTTGGCATCGCGCAGGTCGGCAAGGTAGTAGTCCTTAGTGCCTGTCACCTCGTCGTTGGCATCATAGCCGATAATGGTGAGTTTGAACCAGTCGCCCTTTCCAAACTTCTTGGCGAAGCTGTCGCCGCCAGTCATCGAGTTGTAAGCATAACTGCTGTTGGTGATATAGAAGCCGGGAACGACAGCAGGTTCAGTCAGCAAGTTAACATAGCAAGGACCGTTGAATTCGGCAGCAAAAGCAACGCCATAGGTTGCGGAATCATCGTAGCCGCCGCCAACAACATTGTTCCATTGGTCATCGAGCGTCTCATACTTCGTCTCGGTGCGGTTAGCATAGCCGAACCAGTACCAGTAATCCCAATCGCTCATGCAACCGCTATTGAAGGCATAGTCGCCACTGGTAAAGAACTCACGCTCGTCGTCATCCTCTGTGCCAACGCTGATATGGCCATCAACGGGGTCTGTGATGTCTGTAATGTCCTCGAAGGTAGCCACAGCAGGAGAAGTGGCAGGAACGTCAACAGGCAGTTCAAGGGCAGGTACACGGCCGAAGACTGCGCTCTGCTGGATAGCGGTGAAGTTGGGAGAACGGCCTGTCGTCTTAGATGTGGCACGGTGGTTGCCGATGGGGTCGCCAAAGTAGCCAATGCCGAGAACGCCGTCAGTGAGCTCAACGGTTGCTGATGTCCAGTTGTCAGGCACAGTGAAGGAAACGGTCTGAGCGGTTGGGGTGGCAGCGAACATGTACTGGTTTGCCTTTCCCTTTGTCACAGTTATGCCTTCTGAAGCTTGCTTATAGTCAAGGAAAGCATTGAAGTTGTGGATACCTGCCAACTTGTTTGCCGGGTGATAGAGACCGGAGTACTGCACGGTAACAGCATCACCGGGCTTCACGCTAGTCACGACTTCATCGCCCACTTTAATCTCGCGGTGGCAAGGCTTGGCTGTGATAACCTGATAAACGCTCTTACCGTCAGCGCCGGTGAGGCAGACGATGTTGCGTCCCTCGGTAAGGCGGACAGTGTAGCTGCCATCGGCATTAGCCGTAACGCCTTCGGCAGAGAAGCCTGTGTAGGAAGCAATGTTCTCGCCGATAACGGGACGGGCCAGAGTGACGGAGGTGACGCCCTCAGGTGTGAAAGTGTAGTCGAAGCCATCTTCTGTGTCGAGATAGTAGAGGACATCGAACTCTGCATCAAGCTTCTCCTTGGCAACCTTTGTGTCAACGCCGTTAACTTGTGTCAGATAGTTCTCGTTGATAGTCATGTTGGGAGTGATGCCGGTTGCTGCTGCGCCGACAGTCACAACGAAGCAACCAGTGTTTTCTGGCCAGATGGCTCCCCAATCGTTACCGCCCACGAAGGTTTTCGCCGTTGCACCTTCATACAAATCAAGGTGGATGGCATCGTAGGTGACAAGCACGATGGCTGTTCCTTCGCCTACTGCCGTCAGCAGTTCATCCTCCACCTTCACGACGCTTTCATCAGCCTCGCCGTTTAGGTTGACGACGGTGAAATGGTAGTCAGGTTCGATGAAGTAGTTTTCAGTGATAGAGTTGATAAGCTCCCAGTTGCGCATGGGCAGGATGTCGTAGGTGTCGCCCACGTTAGCGAGCTGCAAGTGTCCGCGCTCGTTGATGTTGAGGAAGAGGTCGCAAACATTGTACTTCGAGTTCGACATTACGTCGTGGTCGATGAATTTCGGACTCATAGTCTCCATGTCTGCGTCGGTAAAGACGAGTTCGGGACGCTTGGTCTCATCGAGGCTCATGGTGAAGAGACCGCCAAGTGTCAGCTTGCCTTCCTTGCTGACGCGGTAGTTGTACTTCTGCTTGTCACCAAGTTTGAAGGTATAGACTGTGCCGTCTCCGCTAACGCTTTCAGGCAGAACCTCCTTGAATGTCACGAAGTGAGTTGTCTTTGTACCAAGGAAGAGAGTTGCTCCGGCAGGAACGGTGATGCTGTACATCGCGCTCATTGGAGCCTCAGCACTGATGGAGGCATTGAAGGTCACTGTGCCTGTGTAGGAAGCTGTGAGGTAGCCTTCTGCCTGGCGAGCCTCGGAGGGGATGATGTCGAGGTAGTAAGTGTTGCCGCTGAACACCATGAACATCTTGTGGCCGTTGGTGTATTCGCCCATCGTGGTGTTCACGGGTTGGCCTTCCTTCGATGTGACATTGAGGTCGAAGGTGTAGTCGGTGCCATACTCCCAACCGCTGTTCTTCACGGTAATCTCGGGCGAGAAGATGGCGAAGGTTGTGTGGTCGGCATCAATGTCGAGCTGAATGGTGCCGCTCACGGTTTCACCGTCGGCTGCGGTGGCTGTAAGCAGATAGGAGCCATCGGGAGCATCGAAGGTGTACTTGTTGCTGGTGGGGTCGCCCACAGCCACACTTTCGCTGGTCGTCATATTGACCAACGACTTGATAAGCTTACTCTTAGCGTTCATTGTCACCTCCACTTGGGTGGCAAAGGCATTGCTCGCTGTAATCAGCGTTAGTGCCATGATACTTAGTAGAAACTTCTTCATGTTTTTTTAGATTTATAAAAAGTTAAACATTATTGATTGTATATTATTTTTTTCCCATCTTTTATATATATGAATCCCTTTTTCTGTTGACTTTTGACCTTCCTTCCACAAAGGTCATACATAGCGTCAACCCAATTTTCGTTTTCGTTAACGTTAATAGAACCTATTCCATCAATATATTCGTTTGTTGATAGCGCCAGAAAGTGCCCGGGATTAATATAGACTTTGTGCTTGCCAAGGAGTTGCCCATCGGGAGACCATTGGAAAAGATATCCTGCCCCTTCAAATGAACCGGCATCTGTGCCGTAGATGTATCCGGTATATGGGTTTACATAGATACCGTATGGTTGGTCCATATTGACAAAATCCTCTTTCAATGTACCTGGCAGTTTCTCCTCTAAGCCTAGTTCTCCTTGGCTTTCTATCATAAGCCTTGGATTGATGGTCAGATAGGAGAATTCATATCCGCCTGTGATATAGGAGAAACTGGAGCCAATAGCTAGGAAATTGCCGTCAAGAGTGGTGCAGTTATATGTAGCGGGCTTGTTGAATGTGATATAGCAATCTTCTTCGTTGAGCGCTTTCTCACAGTCGAAAATAAGCCCTGAAGCAGGCATCTCATAATAGTCGCCAGGCGAGTTGATGCAAAGATATTGCCCGCTCTGCGACATTTTGCCATAAAGATTAGGTACGTGTGTATCTATTTCTTTTTCTACTAGCATGGTGCTTGCATTGATGATACTCACCGTTGTCTCATAGTCGTGGTCTTCTTGCATCGCATAACCGCCAGTATTGGCTACAAAGAGACGTCCGTTGTAAAGTGCAATGCCCTCTGGTTCGTAACCCACTTCACAAGTGGCAACGACCTTAAAGTTGCTGATGTCAATCTTTGCTACAAAGCCTTTGTCAAAGTATTGGGTCCCGTTCACTGTCTCGCACTCATGGCCATAACTGGTGACATAGACGTATCTTCCGTCGGTACAGAGTTTGCGGTTGTTGGGAATATCTTCCGTTGCAGCTACAGCCTTACCTTCAGGTGTAATGAACTGAACAATATTCGACCAGTTGATGGCGATGGCGATGAGATTTTCGTTTACCTGTATGATATCATTGGGCGTATCGCCAAGCTTGTAACCATTCTGGTCACGGAACCATTGGTTACTTACAATTGTTCCGTCCTCAAAGTAAGTAAGGCGACCGTTGTCAGCTTGCCAAAGACCTTCGTTGAGGAGGAGAATCTTTTCTTGCGCGTACATACCGATTATATATAGGGCAAGGTTGAGGAATGTCAAGAGTCGTTTCATACGCCAAATGATAAAGTGAGTTTATAGTTACGACCAGGCATAGGGTAGCGTGGTAAGTGTTCGTATTGAATATCGAGTACGTCGCAGACTTCTAAACAGAGACCAAGTGATACTTTCTTTATATTATGGGTGTAGGACAGTTTAATGTCAACGTTATGATAAGGTGCGAGGATATCATCGGGGTCGGCTTTGCTCCACATGCGCTCTCCTACATAAAGATACGATGTGGTAAACTGGAGCGTTTTCCAACCAACTATTCCAGTAATCCCCGAAGAAAAGGCTGGCGAATAACAAATCGGCTTATCATACATATCTACGTCTGTCGGATCTGTTCGGTCAACATCCCTTTGCCAAGTGAGAGATGTGAGAAGTGAGAAATTCCACGTTTTCGTGTGATAATGTCCTTTGAGTGTTGCGTTCAATCCTCGGCAGAAGGTATAGCCGTAATTCATCATCGACCAAGTATATGTACCCTTGAGCGGCAGGCAGACAATGCGATTCTCTATTTTATTTTGATATATGTCGGCTTGAACATCCATTGAACATTGACCATTGAACATTGGCCATTGACAATGATATTCGAGGCCAAGGTTAAACTGCTTGGTATACTCTGGTTTAAGGTTACGGTTGCCTACCTGTGTATAATAAAGATCGTTGAGGGTTGGGGCCCGGAAGATTTCCTTGTACCAGCCTCGAACGGTTACCCCGTAAAAAGTGTAGGCCAAAGATACGGCAGGAGTCCATCTGTCTAGTGGGTCGGCTGCTCCTACATGCGCAAAGGTCCAGTCGGAATATCGTTGATGGAGTGCAGAGACTGCGGCTTGTATGTTCTTCCAATTCATCTGAGCGGCAAACACAAGTTTTTGGTCTACTCGTTTAACATCGTCAAAACGCTTCAGGTCGGCTTCCAAAATACTATACCTGATGTCGTAGCTTGAAGAGAACGACAGCCAGTCCCAAGGCATATAGGCAGCACAAAGAGCACTATAGACATCCTGTTGCCAATAGTGATTATCTACGCGGGGCGTATTCTGGTTTTCTGGAAAATTAGTACAGTAGCGCAAGGATTCGTTGGTGTACTTGGCGTTGGCCTTGAATAAGAGTTTCTTTAAAAACCGCTCCTGATAGCTAGCTTGCACAAAGAAGTCGCGGTCCCATTCGCGACCAATATTTGTGTATTTGTCACTTAGCCTGCGTACAATACCACCCGGACAGCCCCGTTCTGAATCGTAATAATAAACATGTGAAGAGAAGCCACCCTTGAACAAGGCACCCTCAATGCGGCCGTATCGTATGTCGCTGTTGGAACGTCTGCCCACAGTATCTTCGTATTCTGAGTGGTAGCGGAAAGGATAATCGCCACGCGAACTACAGTATTCTCCATCAATGAAACCTTGCCATCCACGCCAGTTGAACTGTCCGTTTAACTTGGCCATCCAAGTATGGAATGATGCGTTGCGCAATTGTACAGAAATTGAATCGTGGGTAGGCCGACGCGTCTGTAGATAGACCGTAGCGCCAGATGCGTACTCGCTAGCTGACTGACAGTAGTCAAGTTTGTTGGCATTGTAAAGCGCTACAGATTCCATACAGGAGAGTGAGAACTTGCCAAGATCAACAGTTCCGTTTTGGGCATTGGTTATACGGATGCCGTCTACATAAATACCCACATGCTGGGCTCCCAACGAGCGAACATTTACAGTCTTCAGTCCACCCAATCCGCCGTAGTCTTTTATTTGCACACCGGCAAAATATTTTAAGGCATCAGCTACCGATGTGGTGCTGAGTGCTTGTAGGTCGGCACCGCTCAGTGTCTGAGAAGTTGCAATGGTTTTTGTGGGTAGTTTGACAGAAACTGTTACCTCGTGCATCTGCTTAATTGTATCTAGCTCGTTATTAGGATTCTGCGCACTGGCACTTGCTTTCACAACAAATGCCAATGCGGTAGCCAGAATCGCTTGCAGATAGTAATTCCTTATGTTATGTTCACAGAACATTGCCACAATCTTCCTAAAGGTATGCCGGCTGGGCATTTTCTTTTTCCATATGATTTTTTGTCATCCTTGTCCCGAGGATGCTTTTTTAACATGCAAAATGGCAGGTTTCCTGACTTTTGCCCGTCAGCGCGTCTTCCCGGAGTGTTTCCAGTGACGTTTTTGCGCTGCGAAGAAGGCAATTACAGTAGCGGGCACTGTTCCGGTCTTGCACCGGATTCCCTCTCTACTCTGCATTTCTCACTTAAAATGAGATGCAGGTATCACCATTTGCGCTGCAAAGTTACGAATAAGTGAGGATAATACAAAATAAAAATTTTATTTTTATTGTTATTTCTTGATGGAACCCATTTTCTTTAGTAAAAACCACCCTAACACATAAGCCACTGTGGCACCAGTAGCGTTTGCAAGCAGGTCAAGCCATTCGCCGCTACGGCAGGTTGTCAGATGTTCTTGGGCTAGTTCCAATAGTCCGCTCATAACGATGGGGCATAACCATCCAAATAATGTTATCTTGCCCACATGAATGCTCTCATGTGTTCTCAGATATTCATACCAGATGACCAGACAGAAGCCTCCGTACATAACCATGTGTGTCCATTTATCTATAAACGGTACATCTTGGGCGTGAGGAATATCGGGGATGGGGAACAATGAAAGGCAAATAATAACACATGCTGTGAACAATGCTAGAGGGTATTTGCAAATGTACTTTGTTTCCATTTTGAAAGTATAAACAAGTATTTTTGTTGCAAAGTTACAAAAATCTTTGTACTTTTGTGCGATTTTATCACTGCTTATCAGCGTTTTTGTTTAAAAATATGAACAACAGAGGGCGTTTTGACAGCAAACTTGGAGTGGTCTTGGCATCGGCAGGAAGTGCCGTTGGCCTCGGCAATATTTGGCGTTTCCCTACGGAAGTGGGGCAGAATGGTGGAGCAGCCTTTATTTTGGTTTATATAGCCTTTGTGTTGTTCCTTGCTCTTCCCGTGATGGTCAGCGAATTTGTCATAGGTCGTTCTTCGGGGGCCAATATTGTTCATGCTTTCCGTAAACTTGCACCCACCAAATGGTGGATGATTGTTGGTTTTATGGGCGTGCTTGCAGGTTTTCTGGTACTTTCGTTCTACAGTGTAGTAGCAGGGTGGACGCTGAAATACACGATTGATGCCATTGCACACCGAATCAGTGGTACTGACCCGGCTCAGACTTTCAACAACTTTGTCTCAGATACTTGGAGTCCCATTTTTTATATGACTCTTTTTTTGCTGCTTACCCATTTTGTGGTGATACGTGGAATCAAAGGTGGAATAGAGAGGTACTCTAAACTAATGATGCCTTTGTTGTTGTTAATTATAGTAATTTTGGTGGGTTGTTCTTTAGGTATGCCCGGTTCTGTAGAAGGTCTTCGCTTCCTTTTGAAACCAGATTTTAGCAAGGTAACACCTCACGTAGTGCTCAGTGCGATGGCGCAGGCTTTCTTCTCACTAAGTGTTGGTATAGGCTGTCTGGCAACATATGCTTCCTATTTCAACAAGGACATGAATCTTTCCGGTTCTGCTGTTAATGTCTGCGCCATAGATACTATTGTGGCTATCATAAGCGGATTTATAATTTTCCCTGCTGTCTTCAGTGTGGAAGGCGTGCAGGCTGATGCAGGGGCAGGTCTGGTATTTATTACCCTGCCACATGTATTCAGCAGTGCTTTTTCGCAAATGCCTTTGGTGGGTTATGTGTTCTCAACCTTATTCTACTTGCTACTTTTACTTGCTGCCCTAACAAGCAGTATCTCCATGCATGAAATCTGTACGGCCTTCGTGAGTGAGCACTATAATTTTAAGCGTAAATATGCCGCTACACTGGTAACATTGGTTTATTTGTTTTTGGGTGCCGCCTGTTCTCTTTCGTTTGGTCCGTGGAAAGATTGTAAATTGGCAGGAATGACCGTTTTTGACTGGTTTGATTTTGCTACAGCTATGTTTATTATGCCTGTTGGCGGAATCTTTATCTCGTTGTTTGTCGGTTGGCGTCTGGAACGTGAACTGTTGACTAATGAACTTACCAACAATGGTATGTTAAAAGTTAAAGGTTTGAATGTACTTATCTTCCTGATAAAATGGGTGGCACCAATCGGAGTGGGGATGGTATTCTTGAACGAATTGGCAAAACTGTTTAATTAAGAATGGCAGAAAAAAGGAAAAACTTTACCAGTAAACTGGGCGTTGTTTTGGCTGCTGCCGGCAGTGCCGTGGGGTTGGGGAATGTGTGGCGTTTCCCCACAGAGGTAGGTAACAATGGTGGTGCGGCTTTTATCCTTATATATTTATTATGTGTTTTAGGAGTTGGCGTTCCCGTCATGATGAGTGAGTTCCTTATAGGCAGACATACTCATGCCAATACCATTACTGCTTTCTCCAAGCTGGCACCTGGCAAATGGTGGCGCATAGAGGGTGTGGCAGGCGTTTTCGTGGCATTCCTTATTCTTTCTTATTATACAATCATTAGCGGTTGGACACTTTATTATCTGGTGCAGTCGCTGAAGGGTAGTTTGCTGGTTAGTCAGGACTATTCCGCCTATTTCTCTTCTTTCGTTTCTAATTCTTATATACCATTGTTATATGCTGTTGTCTTTATGCTGATGACGCATCTGGTTATTGCACGTGGCGTACAGTCGGGGATAGAGCGGTTCTCAAAGATTATGATGCCCTTACTGTTGCTTATCATCGGTGTTCTTGTGGTATGTTCTTTTGGAATGCCTGGCGCAGGAACGGGATTACGATTCCTATTAAAGCCTGACTTCAGCAAGGTAACTGCCAGTGTCGTGCTAAGCGCAATGGGGCAGGCATTTTTCTCCTTGAGTCTTGCTATGGGCTGCCTTTGCACTTATGCGTCTTACTTTACCCCTGACACCAAGTTGGTAAAGACAGCCTTTAGTGTTTGTTCCATAGATACTTTCGTAGCTATCCTGAGTGGTTTCATTATCTTCCCGGCCGTTTTCAGCGTTCCAAATGTTAATCCTGACGAAGGGCCTGGGCTTGTGTTTGTCACTCTTCCGCACGTCTTTAACACAGCCTTTCATAGTCTCCCTCTGTTGGGTTATCTTTTCTCAGGCTTGTTCTATTTACTCTTGCTATTGGCAGCACTGACAAGTGCCATGTCTTTGCACGAATCAGTAACGGCTTATGTTATAGAGTCCTTTAACATTCGTCGCCAGAAAGCATCGGCTTTGGTGTCTTTCTGTTGTATGGCTTTGGGCGTACTTTGCAGTCTTTCGTTTGGTGTATTAAGTGATTTTACTGTTTGTGGCCTTACCATTTTCGGACTTTTCGATTTCTGTGCATCAAAGATTATTATGCCTGCAGGAGGTCTTATTATCTGTCTCTTCACAGGTTGGTATCTTGACAGGAAGTTGGTTTACAACGAACTAACAAACGGAGAGACTGTTCCTTTCCGTATGTTCCGTGTTTACGTATTCCTTATCCGTTACGTGGTGCCCATAGCCATCATACTCATCTTTATTAACGAGTTATTAGGATGAATCGTCGTCTCCCATTCCTTTCCAATTCGGCTCGTAGGGGACTTCTTTTTCTGGAGTGGATAGTCATCATTGTTGTTTTGGCGGTTTTCATTTATTCGTGGCATAAGCCAAAGGAAACTGTTCCGCAGACGAAAGAGATTTCGTTGAAATCTTCTTGTACAGTGAGGAAAAAAGCAAGTCCCGGTTCTACTAACTTTGCGGTGCCCGTGGAAAAAGTAGAGACTTTTCCTTTCGACCCCAACACTGCTGACAGTACTACATTGTTAAGGCTGGGACTAGCTCCTTGGCAGGTGCGAGCGATGTATAAGTACAGAGCAAAACACGGTAGGTATCATACACCAGAAGACTTTAAGCGTTTGCCTGGCATGACGTATGAGTTATGGGAACGGCTAGGCCCTCAAGTAAGAATTGCCCGTCAGTTTCAATATATTGATGAAAGCGAAAAACATCCTTCTTTTCCTTCGAAGAATAGTTCAATGGCTCGGATATCCGAAAAACCTGTCGTTCCTCAGGAAACGGATTCCGTACCAGTCCGTTTTCGTAAGTTTGCTACAGTTACTCTTGTAGATGTCAACAAAGCAGATACTGCAGAGCTGATGCGCATTCCCGGCATTGGAGCATACCGGTCAAATAAAATTGTGGAGTACCGCCAAAAATTAGGAGGCTTCCTTCATGCGGAACAGGTGATGGAGGCTTGTGAGATGCCAGATGAGGTTTTGCAGTGGGTGACGGTTTCTGCGGATATTTCTGTAAGAAAGGTAAATGTGAATAAGCTCTCTTTGCAACGATTAATGTCTCATCCCTACATTTCTTTCTATCAGGCCCGTGCCATTGTGGAATACCGTAAGGCATATGGCGAGATAAAAGGTGTCGAGGACTTAAAGGGTTTGGAAGGCTTTAGCCCACAGAAAATTGAAAAGCTTCAACCATATCTCGAATTTTAACCATGGTGCCATCATATCCGTTATTGGCGTCAGCTTGTTCTTTCTTGGAGAATGAGATAAAAAAGAGATTCAATATCATCCCTGACCTTGAATCTCACCTTAGAAATCTAATACCATGAAAAACACTTTTTGCTATTTGTGGTGCCACCAGGAATCGAACCGGGGACACAAGGATTTTCAGTCCTTTGCTCTACCAACTGAGCTATGGCACCATGGTTTTTCTCTAAGAGCAGTGCAAAGATAGATATTTTTAGTTAAACCTCCAAACAAACGAGCGAAAATTATTGGAGTGGATTCCACCCTTGTGCTTTCAGTTCAAATTCGCTGCCATCTCTGCATATAAGGACCTTACCCAGGCTCTCGTTGGTAATATATCCTATTACTCGTACATCTTCCAGTTTGTTGACCGCATCGTTCTGAGATAGGGGAACCGTGAAAAGCAACTCGTAATCCTCGCCGCCGTTCAGGGCACAGGTGGTGACGTTTAGATTCATCTCTTCTGCCATAGCCGCTGTCTGGTAGTCTAGGGGGATGCGGTCTTCGTAAACGCGGCAGCCTACTTGACTCTGCGAACAGATATGCAACAGTTCGCTGCTCAGGCCGTCGCTGATGTCCATCATGCTGGTGGGACGTATGTTAGCCTTTGCCAAAGCTTCTATGATGTCTCTGCGGGCTTCTGGCTTCAACTGTCTTTCCAACAGATATTCATAACCCGAAAAATCGGGCTGAAAAATATTTATAGTCGATGAGTTGTTCGTTGTTTTTTCATCTGACTTGTCAACTTGTGAAAGATATACCGCTTTTTCGCGCTCTAATAGTTGCAGACCCATGTAAGATGCTCCCAGATTGCCGCTGACGCAAATTAAATCTGTTTCCTTGGCTCCATTGCGGTATGCTATATCGGCCGGGAGGGCTTCTCCGATTGCTGTGATGCTGATTGCCAGTCCGGTCAAGCTACTGGTGGTATCTCCACCTACTATGTCGACGTGATGTTTCTCGCAGGCCAATTTCATGCCGTCATAGAGTTGCTCGATGTCTTCTACCGTGAACTTCTTGCTTACGGCTAGGCTTACTGTTATCTGGCGTGGAATGCCGTTCATGGCGTAGATATCACTCAGGTTTACCATTACAGCTTTGTATCCCAGATGTTTCAGGGGTACATACATTAAGTCAAAATGAACCCCCTCCATCAGCAAGTCAGTAGTCACCAATGTCTGTGTACCTTCTGTGGGTGAAAGAACGGCACAGTCATCTCCCACACCCTTCAGGGTTGTGGGATTCTCTATTTTTAAGCATTCTGTGAGTCGCCGTATTAGACCAAACTCACCTAATTCAGAAATCTCCAATTATCAAATAGTTTATAGTTTAATGTTTATAGTTTAGAGTCAGTTTATGAGTTTAAAGTTTAGTGTGATTTTTTTCTTCATACATTCTACTATCTACCATTTAACTGGCTATATACTCTCAACTTTCAACTTACAACTCTCAACTTTCAATTTTCAATTATGAGCGTCTTATCATTTCCTCCATCAGGGCTGCCATCCTTGGCTGGGCCTCGTTGGCGGCCTTTTGTACATCTTCGTGAGTGACCTTAATAATTTTGCCGTTTAACCCTAGGTCAGTAATGATGCTGACGCCAAAACAGCGCATACCGCAATGATGGGCAACAATTACTTCGGGAACTGTGCTCATGCCTACGGCATCGGCACCCCAGTGTGCAAACATCCTATATTCTGCGGGGGTTTCATAAGTCGGGCCTTGCGTTGCCAAATATACGCCATGCCTTACCTTTATTTTCTTCTCGGCAGCAATGGAATCAGCCAATTCTATCAGTTCTGAGTCATAGGCTTCGCTCATATCAGGGAAGCGAGGACCCGTGGGAATATTGGGACCATGCAGTGGATTCTCTGGCATGTAGTTAATATGATCTATGATAACCATAATGTCACCAATGCGGAAACTTGGATTGGTGCCACCGGCAGCATTGCTCACAAACAACGTCTTGATGCCCAGTTCGTACATAACTCTGATGGGGAAGGTAACTTCTCTCATGTTGTACCCTTCATAGTAGTGAAAGCGTCCGTCCATTGCAATAATGTCCTTGCCTCCTAACTGACCAAAGATAAGTTGACCACTGTGTCCTTCAACAGTGGATACGGGGAAATTGGGGATAGAACTATAGGGAATGCACAGCGTTTTCTCTATTTTCTCAGACAGGCGCCCTAAGCCTGTACCTAGAATTATGGCGGTTAAAGGCGTGTTAGGCATTCTCTCCTTTATCCATGCTGCGGTTTCAAGAATTTTTGTGTACATAATTTATAATCTGTTCATTTAGTGTTGTTTCTTTATCTTTAAGAATCTCAATTTCTATCGGGAATACGTATGTGTTGCTACGAACCGTCTCGTTTAATCCCTTTAGGTCTTTTAGTCGGGGAGCATCTTTTTCTGTTGTGACAAGAACCATGGGCTTGGGCATTTTCTGTGCCGCATTATTTATTTCCATGGCATCTTTGGACGTGAAATAATGATGGTCTGGATAAGAAAGCGGGGTAACATATTGTGCAAACTTTCTCATGTCCTGCTCCATCTGCTGCGGATTGCCTATCCCTGTTACAAGCAATACATGCATGTTGTCTCTTCGTAACCGTTCCAGGGGCATTTCTCCTTCGCCAAACAGTTTCGTTAGCTTTCCGTATTTGAAGGTGCTGAAGAACAGGCTTTGGAAAGGCTTCAAATGCAAGGCTTGTTGCACCACGCGGAAACCTATTGGTGTCAGATCGCGTGGACATTTGGTAATAATCACCATATTTGCCCTTATTTTGTTCGATATCCGTTCTCGCAGTCTCCCAGCGGGCAAAAGCTGGTCTTCTGTTATCATACGGTAATAGTCAACCAATAGGATATTTAACCCTGGGGTCACATAACGGTGCTGATAGGCATCGTCCAAAAGAATTACCTGAACATCACGTGTTTCTTTGTCTGACCTCAGTCTTTCAATGCCATGCTTGCGACTAGCGTCAACGGCAACATACACGTTAGGGAATTTCTGTTTTATCTGCCAAGGTTCATCGCCTATTTTTTCTACGGGTGTCTCTGTTTTGGCGAGCACATACCCGCTACTCCGCCTTCTATATCCCCGGCTTAGCACAGCAACTTTATAATCTTTTGCTAGCAAGCGAATTAGATATTCTATATGAGGTGTCTTGCCCGTCCCGCCTGCTGTTATGTTCCCTACGCCGATGATGGGGATTTCATACTTTTTAGACGAAAGGATGCCCATATCAAAAAACAGGTTGCGCACATCTGAGCCCACTCCGTAGAGCCAGCTTAAAGGCATCAGCCACTTGTTTATTTTAATATGGTTTCCTCTCATCTGTATATTTTGAGTTAGCGAATATTGGGGTCAAAAGGTAAACGTGCCTGTATGGGGTTCTGGTTCTTAAGGTTGCGAATCAGACTAAAGGCACTGTAATATTCGTCACCCAGCAAAGTACGTATATGACTTTCCATGTAGTCGTTGCTGTTCTTGTCCAGAAATTCCATGTACCAGGGTTCGGCACTAGGATACTGTCCAATGGTGTATTTTTCTACCTTGGCAATCTTGGCAGCAGCCTTTATGGCATCGTCCAAATTACCCAGTTTGTCTACAAGGCCAATCTTCAGCGCTTGCTCACCAGTCCATACTCTGCCCTCAGCTATTGCTTTAACGCTATCCTGTGCCAAACCTCTACCTTTTGCCACTCTGCCGGTAAAGAGTTCATAGCCCTTGTTGACGTGTGCCTGTATCAGACGGCTTTCTTCTTCGTTGAAGGGACGGCCGGTAGCGCCAAGGTCGCTCAGGGCGTTGGTCTTCACCACGTCAAACGAAAGGCCCAGCTTCTTTGTCAGCAGTTCGCTGGCATCCGGAATCATTCCAAAGATGCCTATGCTACCCGTTAAAGTCGTAGCTTCAGAAAAGATTTTGTTGGCACCGCAACTGATGTAATAACCACCGCTGGCAGCCATGCCGCCCATGCTTACAACAACGGGCTTCTTGGCTTTTAGAAGTTCCACCTCGTGCCAAATCTGCTCGCTGGCATATGCTGAACCGCCAGGACTGTTAACACGTATAACCACAGCTTTTACATCATCGTCCTCTGCTAGTTTCTGCAGATCATATGTCATATCCTTAGCTGTAATGTTGTGCTCGCGGTTGAAACCCGATGTTCGGTCGTCAACAATCTCGCCGTATGCATAGTAAACGGCAATTTCTTCGTCAACTTTCTCGTTCAGTTCCTCCGAGTTGGCAACATCACTCAGGCAGGTAAACGTAAGCTTATCATCGCTTTCCAACTCCATACGTGTCTTAAGTTCCTCTCTAACTTGGCTTTTATAGCAAAGTTTGTCAACCAAACCTCCTTTAACGCTTACTTCGGGATCAGAAAGGAAGGTAAGGCTGTCAGCCAGGCTATTCAGCGCTTCTACCGTGGTTTTTCTGCTCTTGGCAACATCCTTCAACATATTTTCCCAGATATTGCCAAGGAAACTGGTCACCTGTTCGCGGTTGGCATCGCTCATCTGGTCGCAGATGAACGGCTCTACAGCACTCTTGTAAGTACCTACCTTGTATACCTGCATCTTTACGCCAACTTTTTCCAACAAACCCTTGTAGAAAATGGGTTGGCTAGCCATGCCGCTCCAGTCGAGCATACCTATGGGGTTCATGTAAACCTTATCGGCTGTTGAGCATAGGTAGTAAGCAGCACGTGAATACTGATCGGCGTAAGATACAATCCACTTGCCGCTTTTCTTGAATTCTACAAGTCCCTCACGAAGTTCTTGCAATTCAGCTGGATTAGCATAGAGGACACCTCCCTCAAGGTATATACCCTTCACTTTTTTGCTCTTTGCTGCTTTTTTCAGGGCATCCAGTGCCTGGTCAAGGGCAATTTCTTGTACCTCTCCGTTAGAAAGGAAGTCCAATGGATTCTGCTCGCTCGCTTGTTCTGAGATGGTACCTTGCAACTTTATACGTAAAATAGAGTTGTCCTTAACAGGTTGACTCATACTTTCGCTGGCCATCATGCCGGCCATAGAAACAATGCAGATAATGGTCATGACGATGCTTGTCAGTATCACGCCTACTATCGTTGCCAATACATACTTAAAGAAATCTTTCATGTTTTTTCTTTTTAAATTTACGGATATTTCCAACAAAAGTAAAGTTTCTTTGCCGTAATACCAAATTTTCCCCGTTTTTTTTGTCGGTTCCATCATAAAAGCGTATTTTTGGACAGAAATTAAGTCAGATAAAAGGTTAGTATGATATTTAAAATAGTTTGATGATATAAAAGACAATGCAATACGTGGCAAAACGTTATATTGGAATCCTCGCATTTATTCTTTTGTTCGTTGGCGCTTATTTCTTCCTTACAAAACAAGAACAGCCAAGGAAGATGAGTGATACGAATCGTTATGAATTTGACATTCTGAACGATCTGGTTGATAAAAGGCAATTCTTCATGGACAGCCTGAAGAATCAGATGGACTCCGTTATGTTGCAACTCCACAAAAATACGGATTATAATAACGAATTCAGGTATTATACAAACAGACGCATGCTGCAGAAGGCCCAGATGTTTTCTTATGACTACGCTAACGAGTTTTCTCAGAAGATGCGCCTATTATCTGACCAGATTGGCGACGGCAACCTTAAGGCCGAATCGCGTATTTTATCCAGCTTTAACATGGCGCAGGCCTGCCTGTTTGTTGAGGCGTTGGATATGTTGAAGTCTGTCGATTTGGATTTTCCTGAGTTGAATGACAGTATTCTAGCCCTTTATTATTTTTATTATGGTATAGTCTACCAACGGCTTGCCGTATATGTGAATGATTCGGTCAATGCCAACAAATATAACAATATAGGCCAGGAGATGTTCAGAAAGTGCCTGGATTATTCCGAAGATCAAGGAATGAGCAACTTTGCTCTGGGAAGAATCTACGGCAGACAAAGGAAATTCGATGTGGCGCAAAAGTATTTCGAGGAAGCGCTGAAATACATTCCTCGTGAGGATAATATCCTATACACTCTTGCAAATGCTTCGTTGGGCAAATGCTTCAAGCATCAGGGTAAACACGAACAGGCTACCCGATATTACATGGAAGCTACGAAGAACGATATCCTGAATGCACAAAATTCCTCCATAGCTATTATAGACCTGACGGAGCACATGTTCAGGCAGTATCATCAGACCTATAATGTTAGCAAATATGTTAACATTGCTATAGAGAACGGAGAGTTCTACGGAATGCGCTCGCAGATAACGCATATAGACAAAATTATACCTGATATTACAAAGGAGAAATCTAGGCAGAACCGTAACCTAAACATTTTATTTGCGGCTGTTTTGACCATATTCCTAATATATCTTATACGTGTTTTGTTCCGCTATGAGAAGAATAGAAAGCTGTTGAAGGGCTTTCATGCTATGGACAAGAAGGTGAAGGACGAAAATGGCCTTCTCAAAGATGAAAACGAGAAACTTTCTCGGAGTTGCATGTTGCTGCGTGACTCTAACAAGCTGAAAGATGCCTATCTGGGAAAACTTCTTGAGTCGAACAGTGAACTTACAAATATGTTTGAGGAGTTTGCTATTAAGGTTGAACAGAAACTGAAGAAGGCACAATATGAGCAGGCCCAGAAAGCCATTAGGGAGTTACAAAAAAACTTCAGCAAGAAAGAGCAGCTTGATAGGTTCGATGAGTTGATTTTGTCTATGTTTCCTACATTTGTTGCCGACTTTAATGCCTTGCTACAGCCTGAATACAGAAAACAAGAAGTGGAATCGTTGCTCACCCCATCTATGCGAATATATGCCCTTATCCGACTGGGAATAACCAACAACCAGCAGATTGCAAGGGTGCTGAATTACTCATACAACACCATACTGAATTATAGGACACGTTTGCGTGCACTGTCCCTTAATCCTGATACATTTGAGCAGGATGTGATGAAAATAGGATTATAAATATGTTGTGAAGAGCGCATAATTATCTATATTTTCTATATATAAGTCCGATAAAATCTGTTCGCAATAATTTGCGTATATTGTTGATATTATGTAATATACATAATTATTATTGCTATATTTTGCATATATATTTTTTATAGTGCTGTTTCGTGTTGTCTAATAGTCGTAACTTTGCAGCAGAAAATTTAACTACAACTCAAAATCTCAATTGCCAACCATTGGTCCATACCCGCAATAAAAAACTCAATTAACAAAGGAGGCCGACTGGGCTGTTTGGGGTGATGATAACGCCCCTGAAGAGCGAGTTCCCCTGCAATCTCTAAAAAGCAAAATAATGAGAAGATTAAGTATCTTAGCAACATTACCTGCTGTTGGGATTGCAGTGGGAATGGCCCAGCAAAAGCCCAACATCATGCTCATCGTAGTTGATGACATGGGTTATTCTGACCTTGGCTGCTTTGGAGGCGAGGTGGAAAGCCCTAACCTTGATGCGCTTGCCGCTTCAGGTATGCGCTTTACACAGTTCTATAACTCTGGGCGAAGCTGTCCCTCCAGAGCCCAATTACTAACGGGACGCTATGCACAGACTGTTGGTATTACTGGTATGGGACAGAGTCTTACAAACGACTGCGTTACCATCCCTGAAGTCCTCCGTGATGCAGGTTATCACACCGGCATGAGTGGAAAATGGCACTTGTCACTTACCCAAGGCATCGGAAACAAAGAAGACCAGATGAAATGGCTCTCTCATCAGAGTTATTTCAACAATCGCCCGTTTGCTCCCATTGAGACCTATCCTTGTAACCGTGGTTTTGACCAGCACTGGGGTACTATTTGGGGCGTTACTGACCATTTTGATCCTTTCTCGCTTGTGCATAACGAAGAGGCTATCTTTACCGAGAGTATTCCTGAGGACTTTTATTATGCCGACTTTGTGGCAGACAAGGCTATAGATATGATGGACGAGATGACCGCTGATGGTAAGCCGTTCTTTATGTATGTGGCCTTCCAGGAACCCCATTGGCCTGTTCAGGCTAAGCCTCAGGACATTGCCAAATACAAGGGTAAGTATAATGACGGATGGGATAAGTTGCGTGAACGTCGCTACCAAAGGATGATAGAGATGGGTCTTGTCAATCCCGAAGAGATGCCTATTGCCACCAATGCTTCTGGACGAGAGTGGGAAAACGAGACTAACAAGGCGTTCCAATCTGCTAATATGGAGGTACATGCCGCCATGATAGATTGTGTGGATCAGAATATAGGACGCATTATTGACGAACTGAAACGCAGGGGAATTTTTGATAACACAATCATCATCTTTACCTCAGACAACGGAGCCTCGAGCGAGAACTACAGCATCGGTGAATTCGATCGCCATGATCGTACTCGAAGTGGGCAGATGGTAGTGCACGATTCACCCACGCCAGGCGGACAGCTTACCTATAACTACTTGCACACGGGATGGGCAGGTGCCGTCAATACACCTTATCGTTACTGGAAAACAACCCAGTTCCATGGTGGTACAGCTGCACCCACCATTGTGCATTGGCCTGCCGGTATGGCTAAGGAGAAGGAGGGAACTATCATGAATCAACCCTGTACTTTCTTGGATGTTATGCCTACTTGTATGGAGTTGGCTGAAGCTTCATATCCATCTTTTTATGGGGGCAATAGCATCAAGCCGCTTTGCAACGAAGCGCGCAGCTTTGTTTCCCTGCTTCAAGAAAAAGACGAGTGGGATGATGAGCGTACCTTATATTGGGAACATGAGAATGGTAAAGCTGTCCGTAAAGGAAATTGGCGACTTACCGCCCTTGCAAACGGTGGTTGGCAGCTTTTTGACCTTGCTCATGATCTCTCGGAAACCAATAATGTTGCAGCCGAATATCCTGAGAAAGTTCGTGAAATGAAGAGTCTCTGGAACACTTGGGCCAAGAGCGTAGGATTGAATGTTCCAGAGGATATTCCTGAAACAAAGACAGAACTTATCTTCCATTTTCCTTTTGATGATAATTTAGACGATGCCTCGCCCTCCCAGTATGTGCTTACTCCCGCAGCCAATGGAGTAGCTTATGGTACTGGCAGGGTCGGTAATGCTTTGCATCTGAACGGAAATGCGCAGTATGTTGATCTGAATACTGCGGGCATCTTTGATACCCGAGTAACTCAGAGCACCTTCTGTGCCTGGATTTATGACGAGAATACCACAGCTCCAGGTGTGGGCAGCCCGTCGGAAGGTGGCTTCTATGTTCGTGACGAGATAATCTTTGCCCAGAAAGATAATGCGGGTACGGGACGTATTTACCTATATGCTCGTGCCGAAGCTCCGACAACTGGAGGGACACCCAACTTCTTCTACAACAATTTCCTTGGTGGGAGCCAACATAGGGCAACGAATGGATCACTGAAGCCCGGCACTTGGCAGCATGTGGCTATTGTATGCGACCCTGTCAGCCAAAGTATTACCTATTATATCAATGGCGAGCGTGACTGCACCATTTCAGTTGGAGCTTTCGAGACCTGTACCGGCGGATTCCGCATTGGGGGACACAAGACGGGCAAAGACTATTTTCGGGGTTACATAGATGATGCATGGTTTTTCAAGGGAGTACTTTCTGCTGAGGAGATAAGACAATTACGCGACAACACATTTGATCCAACGCCCTATTTCCCTGGCGGAAGCACAGACGACCCCACTGCAGAAAACTGGCCGTTGAAGGATCATGCCTACACCATACGCAATTTCTCCGGAACGCCTGCCTATATGGTGGACAATATGGAGAGCGATAACAGAATTTCCTGTGAAGGAAAGGTTGGCGAAGCTGCCCACTGGACCTTCGAGCCCACAATCAATACACATTGTTATCATATCCGCAATGTACAGACCGGACGCTATATTCAGGGTTATGGAAAGACCTCCGGCACAATTGTCAAAATGGGCACTGAAGGCATAGAGTATAGGGTGGCAGCACAGAACACAGAGGGCGGGCGATACGGATTCGCCTGCACCTCTGTTTCACCTAACGACTTCTCGGCAGGAACTATCGGACTGAATTTGCGTGGCGAGAGTAATCAGGCGGATTGCCTCGTACAGACCTATGCTGCTGCCGCCGGAACTAATCATCGTTCTTTTTGGACATTGGATGAAGTTCCTGATGATGTTATCACGGGGGTGGCTGATCCCTCTCTCTCCAAAGAAAAGGAAGAAACCCAGAATAATCGGTCTTCAGATTCTAAATGGTATGACCTACAGGGATGTCCGATAAATACGAAATATATCAAGAACCATCGACAAATAGTCGTTGGAAAAGGGGAAAAAAGAATAGTAAACTAGTACACCTCATTTTTTACTTCCAATGTGCCCATTTGGTTTCGAAGTCCCAGATTTCGGCATCTAAGTTCAGGGCTCGCTGGCTTTCCTCCTTTGTCTTGCCTGTGGGGACACGCGGACCTCTGAGGTTGACAAATGGCTCACCGGCATCAAAGGCTGCCAGAACAGCATCGAAGAACATCTTCCAACGAACCTTGTAGAAGGTCTCTACCAACCCATCCCAGTCGCGATTGGCATAGTCGGCAAGGTGATATGTGTCGCCCCATACGGTGATGATGGTGCGGGCATTCATCTCGAAATAGTCTTTTTCTGCTTCTGTCTTACCCCATGCGCGGGCATCGCGAATCCAGTTGTCGAGAGAGAACTCTGGACACATCCTCAGCACTTTGACCATCTTGTCGCACATACCCAGAAACTCCTGTGAAGCTGCTACCATCCCGTCTCTGTCGCCTGCCTTATAGGCATCGGCAAAGCGTTTCCTTACTGCCAAAGCTCTGTTGCGGATGGACTGACGGTGTGTGTTGGCAAAGTCGAACGTAATGTAACTGGAAGTCCCCTTCACCTGGTCCAGCAGGGCTATCGCCTCGTCCAGATTGTTGATGTCATACCCCTTGCGGAGTTCTGTTGTCCAGTTCCATTCGCCCTCCAAGTTGGGGTGTGCGTTGATGATGCCAGCAGCACCTGTGCTGGTGTGGGTAGTACAAACCTTATCCACCATAGTGTGCCAGAATGCCCTATAGTTTGCATCTACGCGTCCCAGATGACGGTCGGCAATATTGTCGATATATTCATCAAATCCGATGCCTGTGTTCCAGGCCTGAGCCAGCATGGCCTCATAAACGGGCTCGTTGACACCAAACCCTTCCAGCGTGGAGCCGATGCCCACGAACTCTTTTCCGCCTTCTGCCTTTGTGCCAGCAATTAACTTGGCGTTATGTTTGTAGTCGCCCTCAATCTCTGTCATGCCTCCGAAGTTGCCCAAGTAGCACCAGATGAATTTGTGCCCATAGAAATGTTCGGTGAGTCGCCATATCTCGGTGTAGTCGCACTCGTAGTCGAGCATAATCATTTTGCCCTGAGGAACGGCGGTGAGGTAGGCCTTGATTCTCTCGGGTGTCCAGGCTCTCTTGTTGCTGATGAAGAGCCAAGCCATCTGAAGCCAGATAGCTTCGGGGTCTACATTTGTTAGGGATTTATAGACACCAGCTGATATCTTGGCCAGCGAATCAGGTTCCCAGGATGGGGGCGATACCTCGTTGAAGAGGTCTATGCCATAGATGTGGTTCGTTCCGTACATCTTGGTCTGCTCCTCGAGGAAATCTTTCTGGATGCGGGCAAAGATGGGATCGGAGGGATTCAGGTAGGTGCAGCGGTACTTCTCGTTGAAGTTGCACCAACGATTCACTTTTGAAGTCCTGATGCCTGGGACGGTTTGTTCCAAATCGGATGGAATGTGGCCGGCAAAGGCAGGAAGAACAGGTGTCATGTTCAGTTCGCGTTCTCGTTTCAGAATTTGCTTCTGGAGTTCAGCCTGTCCGTCAATCCAGCTCTGAGGCAGCGGTCCCTGCCAGCGGTCGATATTTATCATACGTTGCCAAGGCAGATGGGCGGGACCAGTAAAATAGGCGCGGATTTGCTCGTCGGTCATACCGTACTTGCGCCAAACCTTCTGCCAAACGGCTTCCTGGCCGGTAATGGCAAGCGGCATGTTTACACCGTTCAGCGCCATCCAGTCAATGAAACGTTCCCATTGCTGCCACTTCCACCAAGGCATGGTATAGCCGAAGGTGCAGTAGTTAAGAAAGAAACGTATGGGCACTTCCACCTTGCCCGACACCTTTTCGGGAACCTGTGGCATCGTCTTGGGCAGTTCTACGGGGTTGAAGTCGTACCAGCTCACGTTAGCTAGGCAATACTGTTGGATGTAGCGGTTCAGGCCGACAGCCATGGAGTTGGCATTGTTTCCGCGGATGAGTACTTTCTTACCCTTTTGGGACAGTTCATAGGAATCCGTCGTTGCATTGGTCTGCTCAAAAACTACGGCTTTGGCTTTGCCGCCCATCACTCTGCGAGCCAATGCTTCGGCTGCGCGCTCATCGGCGGTCTTGAACGACATCATTGCCAGTGATACCACCAGAAGCAGGACTGATTTGAAAAAAAGTTTGTTTGTAGTCATAGTAATATCTTTAACGCCTGCAAAGTTACGATTAAGTGAGAGATAAACGAAATAAATATCGATTTATTTCTTTATCCGAACGGAAGTAAGTTAGAGACACATTCTCAAAGTTACGATTAAGTGAGAGAAAAACCAAATTCATATGAGTTTTCCGAACGGAAGTAACTTCGAAATGAAGTTTCAATGTTACGATTAAGTGAGCGAAAAACCAAATAAAATCGCTTTCCTTTTTCGGTTAGCGGTTAGCGATTAGCTGTTAGTGACACTAGAGTTATCGTTTTCGTTATCGTTTTGGTTTTCGTTGAAATAAAGTGAGTTCGTAAATCCGTGCTTCCGTAACTCCTTTTTCGTAAGAAAAACTCCCTTTTTCTTTGTGCGTATTAGAATAATTGTTAATTTTGTACTCGATAGGGCACAAAATGCACTTTTAGGAGTAGCAATTCCTCAGCGGAGGGCCCCTTCAATCTTATTGGTAAATAAACGAAGCGTTATGCTCTTTTCTTGCAAGTCGAAAACCTAGGAAATTTTCACTATTGCAAAGAATTCCTGGAATCCTTTAATATGGTATCCAAATGAAAGAAGACAGACATAGCAGCTTCACGCTATAGCGTGGAACTGATTTTCATCTTTTTCATTTGGGGTTTTCCTAGGACCTTCGACTTGAGGATGGGACATATAGTTCCACGTTTTTCTTATGCCTTTTATGGACATAAATATTTCAATAATTTAAAACCGATGTGGCGATGGGATATAACCGCCAACTATTATCATGAAACAAAAATTTTTCTTTGTAGCTGCAACGCTTGCCGCTTCTTTGGGGGTGATTTCATGTGGCACTCAAAAATTACCTGATGACATGGAGATGCCAATAGCCGTCAATACTATCAATTCTGTCGGCCTAAAGGAGCTAAATCTTCAGCATGGAACGGATTATTCTATCTTGAACACGGTATCTGCAGAAGCTGCCGTCTTTTTTACTTCACATAAGAAAGGTAGGCATATTTCAATTGAGGAAGAGAATGGAGAGTTCGAAATTGAATGGAAGAAAGAAAACGGTAGTAAATTGTATAGGTTTGATTACAAAGGTGTTGCACGTTTTGGCTTCCTGAATAATGATTATGGGCGTGTATTCACGGATGTGGTAGCTCCAGAATACATTGTCCGTAACCTTGCAATATATCGTTTGATAAATCTGGCAAAGGTACGCGGAGCAGATGGGGTTATTGAGCCTGTCGTTTCAACATCAGCCGAGGATAAGGGGGATAAAATAGTCTTTAGAACAACGGTGACAGCAAAACTGATGAAACTCAATGCTGATGCAAAATAATCAACGACAACATTATTAACCTTAAAAAACTTAAGTTTATGAGAATTAAATCAATTTTTCCTTTCATTGCAGTTGCTATTCTTGCAGTCTCTTGTTCTTCATCAAAAACTGCAGTAAAAACCCAGCAAATCAATCTGGCGTTAGAAGAAAGCCCACAAGCTGATAAATATGCAAACCTTGAATATGGTATTCGGTTAAATGTAGAGGACAATAGGGCGGATATGCGTATTATACAGGTATATGATGCTGCAGCAACAAGCAAACCGGTAGTCAATGCTTATCCAGAAATAAACGCATTCATACCTGAAAGCATGCGTCGCTATATGCGTACTATGGGTTTCAATATGGATGCTGATGTGGCAACAGATTATTTGATGCAAGTAACTACAAAGGAGTTTCACACCGATTGGCTTTCCGGTATAGGTTGGAACGGTACCGTAGTCTTAGTGGTAAAAATCTTTGACCATAATCGTACTGTTGTATATCCCTCGACAGAAGTTGCAGGACGAGCAAGCATATATGGTAATGCAAAGTCTGCTGACCTTGCCCAACAAGCCATTAACAAGGCTTATGCTAATGCTCTCGCTGATATTGACTGGGACCGAATAGCATTTTTCCTACATCGCTCCAAAGACCCGAAACAGGAAGCCAACAAACAAGTAGCGGGCGAGGGTAATACTGCTCTGGAACATTTGGTGGTTCATTGGAATGTGGATTCCCGTCCACAAGGCGCAGATGTTGAATGGAGGGTTATTTCCAATACGCCTGACGTTAAGAACCAAAACTATAAATACTTGCAAACAACTCCTTATGAGGGCAATGAGACATTAAATATCAAGGGACTGACCTATAATAATTCTGGTCTGGTACAAATTGAGATAAGGATTAGCAAAAAGGGATACTATTCACAAACCAAGAAGTACAATGTACGTTCTATTATAGATGATCCTGATATAAGTGGAATGTATCGGTTGGTGAAAGAAGAAGAATAACATAGCCTACGAAGCCTGAATCAATCCTTGAATTCAGGCTTCGTACTTTTTGTAATTTATTTGTGCGATAATTCTGATTTTTGTGGAGGTTTGGACTCGAAAATTTTCTCGTGCGCAAAAACACTCGTCACTCGTCAGTTTTGGCAGTTAAGGGACTGGTACTCAGCATGGTATAATATGATGAGTGGTTTTTAACCCGTCATGCACTCGTCAGGTTTTATGTTGTTGTCGCATCGTCAAAGTCCACACGTGGAAAAGGTAAAGTCGACGTGTCGCAATGGCATATACACGTGAACTTTGTCAACTTGATGGACATACTTTTTTGTATTGTTATTTGGCGGTGAATAATAAAAGATATATCTTTGCATAAAAGAATTGAGACTATGACCTATTTAAATCAGTTTCATAGACAGAGCGTAGAACGATGCTTGAAGAAAGTTGCCCAATCGAAGTCTTTGCAGCTGAATTGCGAAGAAGAATCCAAGAAAGCCCAGGAGATGCACAGAAGAATCTCCAGACTTTATCCGGTTTAGATACAAAGATAGAGGCATTGATTGCAGAGAAACTTGCGCGCGAGAGAGGGATGTGGGTGGAGTTTTCTCAGATTGCCCTTTTGGGAACGCCATTCCCAAGTGGGGTGGAGAATAAAGTTTATCTCAACTCTCATGGCAATTTGATTTATAAGGTTAACAATCTAATGACGAGCAAATCCTTGTTATCTCTTTTTGATAGGCTTATCCTACATAATTCCATTTTTCCGCAGACTGGTTATCTTCTAAGTGGGTTTACTGGATTTAGCAATGGTAGTATATATCCAATTCTACGTCAGGACTTTATTCCAAATGAACGGGAGGCAACTCCAATAGAGATTGACATGTATATGGCAGCAATTGGTTTCCAAAAGATATCAGAAGCTAAGTACTCAAATGGGGTTGTTGAAGTCTCTGATTTACATCCTCGTAATGTACTAAGAGATAGTGAGGGCGATTTATATGTTATTGATGCAGAATTTCGTAAGATATAAAGGCTTACGTTAGCTGATGGACAAGAAACCTGAATTCGAGGAGTATTCCGCCTCTAAACTTTTTGAAGCTTATTTGTGATTGTTTTCTAACTTAATTACAAGAAAAAAGTAACTTAAACAAGAAAATATTTAAGTTGAAAACGCGACGCGTCGCATCGGCAAAGTCTACACGTGGAAAAGGCAAAGTCGACGTGTAGAAAAGGCAAAGTCTACACGTGGCATTTTTAACATTTCACTGTAGTTTCCTGATTTAGGTTGACTACCTTATTGCTTACCCCTGAAATTAGTAGACTCTGTTAAACGTTAAAACTTTTTTTTGTTGACTATCATTCCTAAACTCTGCGGAAAGTTGACGGATGAAG
>JAFXTC010000011.1 GCA_017525235.1 Bacteroidaceae bacterium
ATTAAAGACCTGATAGATTATATTGAATATTATAATAACGAGAGAATAAAACTGAGGCTTAATGGCAAGTCACCTGTACAATACAGGAAGATGCTTACAGCTTCGATTGTTTAACCGTCTAAACTTTGGGGTTCACTTCACACAGCTGTCATTTTCTCCATTTCTCAGACAAGCCCCAAGGCGCTGAGAATTGCGGTAATGCTGGTGAGAACCACATTAATTATTACCGACCACTTGTTTTCTTTTCCATATTCTTTTTGTTTACCGTTTACTGTTTTAAGACAGGGTTCTACCTTACCTAACCCATACTTTTTTGCCGTTCTGGATGTATATACCGCTTCGGGTGGGTTTGGCGCTGAGCTTGGTGCCGTTGAGGGTGAACCAGGGAGCTGATTCATCTTCGGGCCGTGCGATGGACTCTCCGATAATGCCTGTGGCGTCATGATTGGCAATGGTGGTCTGGGCAGCATTCACGATGGCACCTGTGGAGCGGTCGATAAGCATGACGATGACCTTGAGGTTGGCCTTGTTCTGAATGAGGCTGTTGCCGGCAATCTTGGCTTCGTAGGTATATTCCTGTGGCTCGTTGGCCTGAACAACGGGGTTTATGGAGCCATCGATTCCCTTTTCAATCCCCCAGGCTGCCACACCCACGTGGTTGAATTTTACACCTGTTGCCTTCTGGGGCGCATTGTACCAGTAGGGAATGCTGGAGGCGTAATTCTTGTCGCCGCTGAGGTTGTTGTTCTGTGTCCATCCGCTGGCCGTGCCGCTCATGCCGTCCTCGGTAAGGGCATACGCGATGCCATAGTCGGCATTGTCGTCGGAATAGACAAACGTTGTTTTGGTGTCTATCCTTATGACGCGCTTTACGTTGCTGGTCCACTCGGCATATACCTCAATACTGACGGGCGAAACCTGATTCTGTAACTCGCTGTTAATCTTGCTCTTTAGCTCGCTGGCTGCAGGGTAAATGGTGCTGGCACCGCGATTGAGAAGGGCGCTGGGGAACCCTTCGGCTCTTTGCAAAACGAACGAGAAATCGCTTGTCTCCATGGGGTCGCCATAATGAATGGCTATCAGGGCTGCCTTGTCGCCGAATGTCTCATGGGCACGCTCCATGCCGTCGAACCCTATGGGGCACCATCCGCACCAGGTGCCTGTGAACTCTTCGACCACGGGAATGACAATGGGTTTCTCCTTTAAGGTAATGATATTGCCTGTGGCGCTTTTCTGCGATGAGGTGTTGGTAACGCCGTTTACCTTGTTGATGTTGATGGTCTGGGTGCTCTTACGAGGCTCTGCATCGGCCTGAAAGGCTATGTTTACCTGTCCGCTTGCACCAACGGCAAGCGAGTTGAGGGATACCGTCTTCGATGCTGATTCCTCACCATCCTTGGTAATGGTGTACGCAACGGTCTTTATGACGTTGGAACCTGTATTGGTGATGGTAATGGGTACCCTTACCGTACCGCCTTTGGTGGCAACCACTGGACCGAAGTTTGAGGGGGTGGCACTGTTCTTCTCTTGTGCATAGCTGCACACTGCCATCAGGAAGGCAACAATGAGTAAAAATTTCTGTTTCATTTCTGTGTGTGTTTAATTTATTTTATGTATTTCTTTCCGTTTACGATGTAAACTCCACTTCTCAGTTGAGAGTTGAAAGTTGAAAATTGAGAATTGATTTTTCTTCCTGAGAGGTCGTACACGCCAGCAAATTTTTCACTTTTGCCACTTCGTTCTCGCTTTTCGCTCGCGACCCCTTCGGCGTTCACTTTTTCACTTTTCACTTCTTTTATTCCGTCGGTATCGCTGTTCACGAACTGGATATTGACCGTTCGGGTAGTGCCGCCCAACTGTACGGAAAGCGTTGCGGTGAGCGTGCCTTCTGACTGGATATTGGTGGCATCGAACTGCACTTGCTCTATGGATTTGGCAGTGAAGGTTTTTGTCTTTACGAAGTTGCCTATCATGGGGGTACAGGTTCCTCCCATGCACCACTGCACCATAAGGGGGTTCAGGGTATTTGAAATAACCTGCGCCGAGGCTGTGACCTGTGCACTGGAAGCAGTGAGCAGCTTCAGGACAAGGCCGTTGCCGGGATCAGAGGGAGGATTGGTCTCGCAGGACAGGTCGCCAAAGTCGTCCTCCTCGGCAGCTATGATTACCGTTGCACCGTCCTGAAGGCTTTCGCCTTTATACAAAAACTCGAAATTCTGCGCCCCCGCAGTAATACTGGCAAGCAGAAATGCTATTAGAAGTAGTATTTGTTTCATTCTTTTGTTAATCGGTTAGCGAAATCTGTAAAGGTTATTGGTTATTGGTTATGGGTTATTGACTTTTTCGTTTTCGTTATTAGCAGTTAGCGATGCTTGCAGCACGCCTTCGTTGTTATACACAAAAGCTACGATGCTCAGATGCTCAAGGTTCCATGCTGCATCGGGCTGGAGGGTAAACGACCTTTCTACCCATTCACCCTCATTGACTGTGAAGTCTTCGCCCCAAAGTCCGTTGACGGTTGTTCGAAACACATGGTTATGCACATATTCTGTATTAATTGTACCATCGGGCATCATCTGCATGGCCGTGATGCTGTCTTCCACCACCCATACCTGAAGTTTGCCCTCGACCACTCCGTCTGTTCCGTATGCGCCAACACTGATTTTAATCTGTCCTTCATCTGGCACGGCATCCACATACAACTCCAAAGGAGCGGGTTTTGCCATCTCTTCGATGACACGGGCAGCCCAGTCGGTATAATTGACCGCTCCGTGCCTGTTTACCAAGCCTACAGGCTGATACTCAAAGTTCCAATGATTAAAGTAAGTGTCGCCTGTTTGAGTGCGAAGACCAAGATATTTGGCATTGGTATAGTGAGCCAAGTTTCCGCCGTGAATGCCCACAGCAATGAAAGCTGAGTCGCCGTATGTCTTTTGCAGTTCCTCGATGACCTCAGTACCTTTGGGGCAGTTTACACAGCGCTGACCTGTGAAGTCTTCAAGCAGTACCACGCGCTTGGCAGGTTTGGGCTTAACATAAATCAGCTGCTCATCCTCGCTGATACGGCTGCAAGCCGCTAGAAAGAGAATGAAAAGTAAAAAAAAGAAAAATTTGCTACCGCTCATATCGTAATCCTTAAACTCTTAAACCCTTAAACTTCTTGAACTTCTTGAACCTTTAAACCCTTGAACCCTTTAAAAATTATAATTGTACGACAATGTTACTCCCGTAGTAGCGGGGACATACCGACATACACCACCCGAACAGTTGAAACCGGCACGTGTACGGCCGTAACCTGCCTGTATGCGGTGCGACTTGATATTAAACGTTACCAGTCCCTGATAGTAGTGCGTCTTGGTGGAGCCGTTGTTCCACATATCGCTGACGGTGAACATCCAGCGGGGTGCCAAGGAGAGCTCCAGCAAGCCAAACGACCAATCGCCCTGATCGTCGCCCGTCTGCAAATACTGCAGCTCGGTACGCAGTTTAACCTTGGGAGCAACCTGAAAGAGTGCGTCGCCAATGAAGATATTGGAGCGGACCATACCCCCCTCCCCTTCTATCACCGTCTTGTTATAACGTTGGTTCATATACATCAGGTTCAGCTTGACGCTTTTGCTCAGCTTACGCGAGAGTTGCACATCAATATCCTGATAATAAGTAACGCCTTTCCACCTTACATGCGAGAAGTTTCCCTTCACATTCATGCCGTACTTACCGCCCAGGGGTGTCTTGCGCTTGAAGTTATACCCCGCTTCGGTTTGCCAAGCCCATTCGCCATCTGCCAACTGTGTGGCGTAGGGATAGAGGGCTGCCAAGGCATACGTATGGTCTTGTGTAAAGGCGGGCAGATGGTTGATAAACGACGAGGTGCCTAACTGCGAACGTTTGCTGCGAAACGACATATTCTCGCTCCTCTTCACCTGAAACAGCACACTCAGTCCTTTCTTGGAATAAGAGCCGGAGAACATGGCCGCAGAACCGCGATTGTAGTTGTATGCGTTATCAAACGAGGGGTCCTGCCCCTTTTGTGCATATTCTGCAAGCAGACTCCAAGGTCCCTTGTTCAAGGTGGCTCTGACATCCCATGCATTTACATATTCGGGCAAGTTGTACTTGTGGGTAGGGTCGGCAAAGATGTCTTCGGTCTTCTCGTATTTGTTCACCCACGAGCCGCCAAGGGTCAGTCTGGTATCAGCCTGCTGCAAGCGTGGAATCCATTCATCGAGGTGCAGTTCGGCATCAGCACCGCTGACCAACGATTTGTTCCACTCCCAATAACAGCGCTGCATGCCACAAAGCGCCTTTACCGTGATGCCCTTGTATGGGTTCACTACCACCCTACCGCCCAACAGGGCATTGTCGATACCCAGAGAACGCTCCTCGTAAGTGCGCAGGATAAAGCCCGAACCGAACTGCTCGTAGAAAGTTCCGCCAGTAAGCTCAACGCAGCCCAAGCGTCCCTTTAACCAGAAGTTAGGAACACCCCACCCTCGGAAATCGTTTTCGAATCCGGGCAACGGATGCTCCAGATACTCTAATCGGACACCGGCATCGACTTTGCTGCCCTGTAACAATATCTCGGCATACACATTGGCTTGGAAAGCCTCATCTTTTCTGGCACCCGTCCGTGCATCGTTCTGAGGTACCAGCATATCGGTTTGAACGCTACCTGTCACACTGACGCCTTGGGCGTGCAGTGTTCCAATTGAAAATTGACAATTGAAAATTGATAATTGGGCAACAAGCAGCAATATGACACGCAGATTCTTCATTCTTCATTCTTCATTTCCCTGACTTTCTCAATCAACTCTTCTTCATCCCCGTCGGTATATCCATTGTGTTTGTAGACAATCTCTCCTTTGCCGTCCACAATCAGCACGTATGGAATCATCTGAACGCCCAGAGCCCGTTTCAGGTCGCCATTGGGGTCAAGAAGCACTTCATATTCCCAACCGTGATTATCCACCAACGGTTTAACCTTATTTATATTCTGTGCTTGGTCGATGCTCACGGCATAGATTTTCACACCCGTCTCCTTCTGCCAGTCTTCATACACCTCGCTGATGGCATCCAGCTCACGGTTGCAGGGCTTGCACCAAGTGGCAAAGAAGTCGATGATAAACGGCTTTCCACCGTTAGAGAGCGTATCTGTCTGAACGGTCTTGCCATTGATATCCTTCAGCAAAATCTTAGGTATTTGAGCGCTAACCTGCTGCGCGCCCCATACGCATATAAAAACCAATAAAAGCTTTTTCATTTTCACGTGTGTTTCTTTATTTTTCGGGTGCAAAGATAATGTAAAGCTGACGAATAAGCAAAAGAAAATCACTTTTAATTATTAATCTCGGAAGAATGTTCAGTTACCAACAAGCACGCGAGGTTCTGTTATCTCCCGTCCTTGGCAGAAACGGTGCTCAATCTGCCGATCGTCACCCAAATAGATAAATCGTTCCAGACGCTCCAGCAACGAGTAATTGTCGTGGTTCAGGTCGCTGTCGTCTATAACAAGTGCATCAAACTCGTAGCCCGGTTCGAAACTGCCCACACGACCGAAGAAACTGCCTGCCGACTTGGTGGCTATCCAGAATGCCTCGGACAGGGTGAGGAATGGTCGCTCATGATTCTGCTGATAGTGCATCTTGCTCACCTGTATGGCATAAACCATCATACGGAAGATGCTCAGGTCGTGGCCACCGCTGATGTCGCTACCGAGTCCGACGCGCAGTCCCTCGTTGAGGAACTGTCGGATGGGTGCCATGCCCGATGCCACATTGAAGTTCGATGTGGGACAATGAGCCACCATCACGCCGCGTTGCTTCATCAGTTCCAACTCCTCACCTTCAGTCCATACGCAGTGAGCCATGATGGTTGGTATCTGGCCAAAGAGGCCGTAACGGTCATAAGCATCGCCGTAGCAAGTGCTGTCTTTTTCGAGTTCCCGTACCAAGGCTATCTCGTCCCTGTTCTCGGAGAGGTGCGACTGTACGGGCAACTGATACTTGGCCGCCAATTCACCACAGGCACGTAGCATCGCGGGGGTACATGAAGGAATGAAGCGAGGCGTAATGATTGGGCGCACTCGAGGAGGAAGTGAAGAGTTTGCTTCCGCAATTAAGGACTCTTGCCCTTCAACATAAGCGTCTACACCCTCGCAAAGGGCTTCTGGGCAGTTACGGTTCATAGCCACCTTGCCCACCAATGCACCCATGCCTGATTCCTGAAAAATATGCATCAGCAGACGGGTGCTCTCGGTGTGGATGGTGGCAAAGACACAGGCCCGCATAGTGCCAAAGCGCCAAAGGTCACGCACAAAACGGCGGTACATGCGTTCGGCATAGGCGGTGTCGGAATATTTTATTTCCTCGGGAAAGGTGTAGTTCAGCAGCCAAGGCAACAGTTCCAAGTCCATGGCTATGCCCTGATTACGATACTGCGGGGCATGTACATGCAAATCGTTCATGGCAGGAATCAGCAGACGGTCGCCAAAATCCGTTACCTCCGTATCCTTGCATTGAATGTTGAGTGAAGCCAAATCTGCCGCCACGCCAAGTACGCGTCCATTGGTGTCGACAGCCACGTAGCCGTTCTCAAGTACCTCAAAACGTTCTTTCTCCTTTGTATAAAGAATATGAGCCTTATAGACCTTTCCCATTGTATTCTGTTGTTCTGTTGTTTATTATCTGGTTGCGAAGTTATGAAATATTTTCAATTCACATACCCTTTGCATTATTTTTTATTTTCTTTATTTGACGCATTGTCATTTTTTTTGTACCTTTGCCGCGTTTTTCGCGAACGCGACCCTTTGGAATGAAAAATAAGGGTTGAAATTAGCACCATGAGACAAACCAAAAACAATATATGAATTTTCAGAAAATGAAGAACAAACATTTCTTTGTTGCGTTTGCATTACTGGCAGCTATGTCATGCATGCCGACGAACGCACAAAACCTCAAAATGAAAGGCATTGGCCACAACAATCGCTACGATGACGGCGATCAGATGAAGTCAACCTACCTGGGTTGGAGCAGTGAAATGGGCAAGGCCATTTTTATCGTTGACAATGGCATCTATGCCATGAACTACGACGGGGCGGCACTTTCCACACCCGTAAAAGAGCCTCCAGTGGTGGCATCCGAAATAAAAGGCGACAACGCCAAGGAGATGTGGGCCTCGAACTTTAACATGATGTATGGCAACAGCGGTGCTGCCTATGTGAACGGAAAACTGGTGACGATTATGTCGCGAGACGAGTCGTCGACCGTTGATGAAGAACTCTTTTCCGTACGCGTATGGGATGCCAAGACAGGAAATCTGCTCTCGACGGAAATCAAGCCGAAGAGCGCTACCTTGGAGAGTGCAGGCATGAGCTACAATCCCAAGGACGGTAAGGTTTACGGACTTTTCTACCTGACAGGCAAGGACTTACCCGCTGAAATCACTAGCGACCCAGACTATTTTGTTGACGAAGATGACGACATGACTGACGGCGACGCTGGCTACTGCCTCTGCACCATCGATCTGGGAAGCATGAAGGTAACACCCATCACCCCTGGGCTTTATTACTATAACTTCGTCACCTTCGCCATCAACAGCGAAGGACGCGCTTTCGCCCTTACAAGTGGCGGTGCCAATGGTTACATTGACGATAACGGAAAGATGCGCAACGCAGACAATGAACTCACAGGTGCACAACTTTGGGAGTTTGACCTAACGACAGGTCTGCTGAAGACGGTACCTGTTGAGAAAATTGACGACGAAGGTGAAAAATACACCGACTATGAGCCTCTGGTGCCTGCAACAGGTTACTGCTCGCAGTACAAGCGCCAAGCAGCCTGCTTTGCTAACAGCAACCCCAACAAGATGTACTGGGTGGGTTATTACAACAGCGGAAAGGGCGTCAACGAATGGGGCTCATGGAGCTCGCTGAGCGACAAGGAATGGCGCACAAACGGCAAATACGATACTTCCCTCTACGAGATTGACATCAACACAGGTGAGGCAAACCGTATAACAAAAATAGACAACCGTTGGATTTTCTCTGCCCTATGGATTGATGGCGACGACCCCAGCGACGGTGCTGAGACAGACCCCTTCAACCACAACGGCGAGGAGCCCAGCGAGGGCATCTACATAGCCCTGCAACATGCCGAAAACGGTAGCATCTGGCAAAAGGTGGAAATTGGAAAGCAATACACCTACTTCATACAGCCAGCCGAAGGATGGGAGCTACACAGCGTAACCTTCAACGGCAATGAACTGCCCGTAACAGACAACACAGTGACCACTCCTGCCATTGGCGCAGCATTCAACAAACTTATTGTTACCTTCGAGGAAAAGAATCCAACCCTGGTTCCCGAAGTTGTACCTACTACACAGCCTAAAGTGCTCGGCACCATGGACGGAGTACACATTGCCAACGCCAATGCTGGCGACACCGTCACCGTATTTAATGCAGACGGACAAAAGGTTTGCCAGCAAACCCTTAGCGGTTCAGAAGCCGACATCAGCCTCAACAGCAATGCCCTCTACCTCGTTAAGATAGGAACTAAGGTAGTGAAGATACGTCTGTAAAGACTCTGCTTTGGATACAACAATTAAGAAAACATTATATTTAAATTTATGAAACTTTCTTTTTACCTGAAAAAGAGTAAATGCTTACTCTTAGCGCTTCTCGCAGTGATTGCGGGAAGTGCCAGCCCAATATGGGCTGAAACAATGACAGAGACATTTGATAATGTCACTGTAACAAGCCGTTACCTCCTTTCTAACGGATGGGTGATGGTTCACAACGGAGGTAATTATCAAGGATTTGGTGGTTCATACGACTATCAGATTAAGTCTGGTAACTACGACGGAGAATCAGGCAATTCTCTTTCCTGTGATTATTCTGACAACAACGAATATGTGGTTATCCCGACAAAGTTGTGCGGCACATTCACCTACTATGTGAAGCGTTCCAGCTCTTCCAACGGAACTGTGACCTTCTTTGAAGCCACGAAAGACGGCGACGACTTCACAGTCACCAGCACACAGCTGGCTAGCACCTCAACCAGTTCTGCCTGGGCTTCAAAGTCTTTTGAATTGGGCGATGAAGGCAAGTACGTTGCCATTCGCCTGACAAAGTCAAGAATCGACCAGATTACTGCAACGGTTTATGAAGATGCAGAAGGTCCTGCCCTTGTTGTTAAGGATGGCGAAACCAAGCTGACTTCTGGATATAACTACGACTTTGGAGTGGCAGCAGCTGGTACAACTAAGACCTTCACGCTGGCTAATCCTGGCACAGCAGACCTCACCGTTGAGATTTCTGAGACAGGATACTATAATGCCACACTCTCTGCAACAACTATTGCAGCAGGTAGCGAAGTGACGCTCACCGTAACAATGCCTTCAACTTCTGCTGGCTACTCAACAGGTAGCGAAATAACTATCACTCCAGCCGACGGAAGTGGTATCGAGAATTTCATTCTCAATGTGGTTGGAGTTGTTCGCGATATGAATAAGGTATATGAAAGTGGCTTTACTGCTCTTCCCGAAGACTGGACGACAACAGGCTCTTGGTACTATTCCGAGGCCAACGGCGCATACACCACTGTCTGGTATCTCACAAGCGAGGCACGCCTTATCACACCTCTGCTGAATATCAGCGAGGACGAGATATTCTTTGTCGAGGCTAAGGGCTATAGCACCAGTAACACCAGCTACCAGCACCTGCAGATGCAGTATTCTGCTGATGGCACCACATGGACGAACTTCGACAGCGAACCTGAGCTCGACCCGTCAAACTGGCAAACCTTCTCCTTCACTGGCGTACCTGCCGGCAAGTACTACATTGCCATCAATGTATCACAGGCAGACATCCGTATGTTCTACGGCGGCGAACTGCCTCAGGAACCAAAAATGGTTGTTACGCAGCCCGAGTCTCTTGACTTCGGCGTAATCGCTGAGGCAACAGTCAAGACCTTCACCATCGCCAACACAGGTTTGGCTACCCTCGAAGGCATCAACGTAACCTCTTCCAATAGCAGCATCTTCTCTATCACAGGTGCTCCCACTAGCCTTGCAGCTGGCGAAAGCGCAGAAGTGACCATTACAATGGCTGCCACAACGACAGGTGCCCTGAGCAGCGATATCACAGTCAGCGCTACAGGCATGGAGGACGTACAATTCACCGTCACAGGTGTTGTGCTGCCCGAAGGCTTGATGGTTGTTGACTTCAACGGGGGACTGCCCGAAAAGTGGAGCAATTCTGGTTGGACCTTCAACGAAGGCATGGCTACAGGCAAGAGCAGCTCTTCCCAGCTTTTCACTCCCATCCTAAGATTCACCGAAGGTGACATCGTCGCTATCAAGGCACAGTGTACAGACAATGACAAGAGCGACTACCTTAGAATTATTGGTTCAGATGATAACGGTTCCACATGGACTGCATACGACAAGAAGATTAACGGAGGCAGCGGACTCGCATTCTACAAAGATGGCTGGGGCACAATCGTACTCACCGACATCCCCACGACAGTGACCGTACTGAAGTTCGTAGGCTACTACGTTAACATTGATGAGATTGCAGGTCTCACATACGCTCCTATCCTCGAAGTCGATAAGGACGGACAGGGCTTTGCCTCGCCCGCATATCACCATTTTGGCGAATGCAGTGATGATGCCGCCGTGACCTTCAACTTCACCAACTATGGTGGAGGCACCATTACCATCACCAATGTCGCCATCACCGGCGAAGGCGCAGCTGCCTACTCAACCAACTGGACCGAGAGCGTAGAAGTTCCCTTCGACCTTGTGATTTCTCGCACATACAATTCAGAGCGTACAGGTGTTTCCGAGGCTGTCGTTACTGTTACCACGACAGAGGGTGATTTCATCATCAACGTAGATGGCTCAGACAAGGGTCTCAACGCTCCTGAATTGGCAATCAGTCCTGCAGAGGATGCAGCCTTCGGCGTTGTGACAGAGGCTGTCGGAAAGACCTACACCGTGACGAATGCCGGTACAGGTATGCTGTCTGTTGATATTGCTTCCGACAACGAGATGTTCACCGTCTCTGCTGAATCATTGGAGAATATCGCAGCAGGCGAAAGCAAGACCTTCGACGTAACTTTCACTCCTACGGCAGATATTTATGGCACGTTCTTTGCCAACATCACAGTCACCCCGACCTACGATAAGGAGGCTGTTGCCACCATCGTGGCTTCTGCCACTGTGAAAGATCCAAATGTATGGAGAGAGGACTTCTCTGCTGGCGTAGCTCCCACAGGTTGGGACGCAGGTGCTAACTGGTCGTTCACCAATGGCATTGCCAAGGCTGCATACGCTTACGGCACGACCAACTACCTGACCACTCCTGCCCTGACCGTTGCTGATGCCAAGGAAGAACTGAACTTCGACTACAAGGCAACCGCTAACTATGTGAGCATCAAGATACAGATGTCTAAGGATGGCGGCGCATTTGCTGACTTCCAAACCATCTCTGGTCTGAACAACGGCGATGCAGGAACCTATACCATCACTGGCCTTGAGGCAGGCGACTACCAGTTCCGTTTCGCAAATGATGACTACGAACTCGACAACTTCGAGGGCTTCAAGCTCAACTTGCCCGACCATATCGCCACCATCACTGCAAGCACAATTCCTGCAAGCTCCAGCTGGAGTATGACCATGAAGGAAGGTCGCAGCTTCGAAGCTACTGTTACCGTGAAGGAAATGCGTGGCGTTGCTGAGGAACTGACTGCTAAGTTCTACATGGGCGAGGAGGTTATCGGTGCTGCCAAAGGCACTGTTGCAGCCAATAGCTCCGAGACCCTGACCATCACCTGCACTCCCACCACAGCTGCTACAGAAGGTACACAGATGCATATCGAGGTTGAGTATGCTGGCGGCACACTGGCTACAGAGCCTGTAACTCGCTACGTTGCAGCCCTCACTTATCTGACGCTCGACGAGACTTCTTCCGAGGCTGTCGTAGCTGGCACTTACGACAACGTCACCCTGAAGCGCACCTTCGCCGAGGGTTGGAACACTGTCTGCCTGCCCTTTACCGTCAGCGACATTGAAGACTTCTTCGGTACTGGTGCCAAGGCATTTGAGTTCAACAGCTTCACTGATGGCAATCTCGGTTTCACAACCGTTACGACGCTCACTGCAAGCTATCCCTATATCGTCTATGTTCCCGCAGCAATCACAAAAGACATAGAACTGACCGACATCACCATTGCCTCTAACGATGCAGACCCATGGTATACCCGCAAGGATAACGCCTACTTCCGTGGCACATACGCTCCCATCGCTGCCGGTGAATGGGGTGCAAACGGTGTTGTCTATGGAGTCACCGCCGACGGTCATATCCAGAAGGCTGGTGCCAATGCCAACATCAAGGGCTTCCGTGCATACTTCGATATTCCCGCAGGCACCGAGGTTAAGGCACTCAACATCGGTGACGAAGCAACGGGCATCAACCTCACCCCAGCCCTCTCCGAGAGTGAAGGAGCTATCTACAATCTGTCGGGTCAGCGCATCCAGAAGTTGCAGAAAGGCATCAATATTATTAACGGCAAAAAGATTCTGAAGTAACATGAAAAAGTCATATATCAAACCACAGGTAATGGTCGATTTCGCACAATGCGCAATGCTGGTTGCTGCAAGTCTACTCGACGTCGATAGCGATTCACAGAGCATTACGCCTTCTAACGACGAATTCGATGGTGAGTTTTCAAGCAAGGAATACTCCTTTGACGACTAACTCTAAAATCGTAACAAGATCATAACCAAGGGTTACCCCCTTGAAATACAGAATCCCGCGCTACTCCCTATGAGTATCGCGGGATTTATTTTTGCTATCTCTCGGTATAAAAAAGAAGCGATTCTTTTGTTCTGCGCTCGTTTTTTTATACCTTTGCACGCAAAAATTTATGTTTAGGTATGGGTAATTTGATTGACAATATAAAACAAAACCTTGCCATAGTGGTGGCGCTGTGCGTATGTGCCATCTGGGGCGAGACTTTTGTATCTACAAAAATACTGCTGGAAGACGGGCTGATGCCGTCAGACATTTTTTTCTATCGCTTTGTGCTAGGCTATGTATGCATCTGGTTCTTCTCGTACAAACGTTTGTGGGCAGACAACTGGCAAGACGAACTACTGTTGGTGGTACTGGGCATTATGGGCGGCTCGCTGTACTTCCTGACGGAGAACATGGCGCTGATGTACTCCACCGCTTCTAACGTAGCCATTTTGGTAGGCTCAACACCCCTGATAACAGCTGTACTGATGGCGTTATTCTATAAAGATGAACGTATGCGCCCCAGACAGATGGTAGGTTCACTGCTAGCCTTCGGGGGTATGGCACTGGTGATTCTGAACGGCCAGCTAATGCTGCACCTGAACCCCAAGGGCGATATATTGGCCCTGTGTGCCTCGCTGACATGGGCCTGCTACTCGCTGATAATAAAAAAACTTTCAAGGCATTATAACGCTCTGTTTATAACACGAAAGATTTTTATCTACGGCATACTCACCATCCTACCCTATCTGTGGACGGGAAGCCCTCTACAGACAGACCTTGCAGTATTAAGCAAGCCCAGCGTCTGGGTAAATCTGCTATATCTGGGCGTGGTGGCCTCTATGCTCTGTTTTGTTGCGTGGAACTGGACCTTGAAAAGACTAGGCACCGTACGTGCCACCAATATCATTTATCTGCAGTCGTTCTTCACCATGTTTTTCTCATACCTGATATTGGGCGAACATATTACTTTTATGGCTGTCTGCGGAACTGCCACCCTGATATTGGGTATGTATCTGGCAGGCAAAACGGCTACTTGAAAAGCTTCTGCGAGAAGATGGTAAGATAGATACGCCAGTTGCGCCAGATGTGACCATCCTCATTCTCGTAATATTCGTAGGGGTAGCCCATCTTATCCAAATATGCACGCAATCCCTTGTTTTGCTCATATAGGAAGTCAGTTTTGCCGATACCTATCCAATAAAGATGGGGCTTGGCTTTGAAAACGGCAGCAATCTGAGCACTTACCGTTGCATCATCAGCTATTTGTTGGTCGATACTCTTGTTGGAGCCACGGTCCATACGCACCGCAGCAGAGAAAAGACCCAGGTAGCCAAACATGCCTGGATTCATCAGACTGAGGTGGAAAGTATGGAAACCTCCCATGCTGAGACCGCACATAGCAGTGTTGTCTGCACCCTTCTTCACACGGAAGTTCTTCTCAATATACGACTTTACCTCAGGGAAGCTTTCTTCGAAGCTAGCCTTCTGACGTTCGCGCCGTGCCAAGGCAGTAAACTCAGGACTGGCATCGTTATCGGCATGTCCGTTCGTCATTACCACAATCATAGGAACAGCCTTGCCTGCTGCTATCAGATTGTCAAGCACCTGTGAGGCGCGACCCAACGTAAGCCAAGCATCTTCGTCACCGCCACTGCCATGCAACAGATAAAGTACAGGATAGTTACCACCCTTCTCGTATCCGGCAGGCGTATAGATGCTCATACGGCGAGCCATACCCAACGTCTTACTATCGTACCATACCTGCTGAATGTTACCGTGAGGAACATTATGGTTCTCATAAAGATAGCCGCAGTCGCCCTCTTCCTTACTTATAATAAAGGTGCTCATGAAACTGCGTACGTCACGACTGCGATGCCAGTTAGCGGGGTCCTGAAGTTCCACTCCATCTGCATAGAAGCGGTAGCTGTAAAGTTCTGGGGCAAGGGGCTGGGTAGTGTAAGTCCAAACACCATTCTCATCCTTGGTCATAGCCTTACGGTATCCGTCTATACAATCACCCATAACTTCCACTTTTTGTGCACCTGGGGCACGAAGGCGGAGGGTTACGGTACCATCGTCGTTCTTTTGTGGAGAAACAATGTTCTGGCGCTCAAAAATGGCCTGCTGGGCAAACAGAGTAGAAAGGCCAAAGACAAAAGCCAACAGGGATAAGGTTGTTCTTCTCATAATGTTGTTTTATTTTTAGGTTATAAAATCAGTTAATTTCTTCACAAATGTACACAAATTGTTTTATTTGTCGTACACAAAAGATGGATTCTTTTGATTTTTCACCTTCTTTTGGCACTTTTTTCGTACTTTTGCACCTCGAAACAGTGTCGCCTAAAGGAAAATGGAAAAACTCTGGAACAGCAACTACCGCAAAGCTTGGTGCGCCAACTTCATGATGTATTTCTCCTTCATGATTCTGACACCTCTGCTGCCGCTGTATCTAAGCGAGGAGTTTGGCGCCAACAAAGACCAGATAGGATTGGTGTTGAGCGGCTATGCCCTTACGGCTTTGCTGATAAGACCCTTCAGCGGGTTCTTTGTAGATAGTTTCCCCCGTAAGGCGGTGCTGCTGATCTGCTATTTCCTGTTCTTTATTCTCTTTGGCGGATACATAGTGGCAGGCTCTTTGCTCTCTTTCTGCATCATACGCACCCTGCATGGTGCTCCTGTGGGTGCCACAACGGTAGCCAACAGCACCGTTGCCATAGATGTGCTGCACCCCACACGCAGAGCCGAGGGCATAGGCTATTACGGACTGAGCAACAACATGGCTACGGCCATCTCGCCTACCATAGGATTGCTCATCTATCAGTGGACCAACAACTATACGCTTATCTTCTGCGTGTCGTTGCTGACAGCCGGAATAGGACTGCTCATCAACAGCACTCTGAAGCTAAAACCGCGTGAATGTTCACAGGCACAACGACCTAAGATTCAACTGGATAGATTCCTTCTATTAAAGGGTTGGAGTCAAGCCTTATGTATGGCAGGATTCAGTTTCTCGTATGGCGTTATCAGTACCTATCTGGCCATTTACGGCAAGGAGGAACTGGGCATCACCACAGGAACGGGCATCTTCTTTGCCCTGCTGAGTCTGGGTCTGATGTCAAGTCGTCTGGTGGGTGCCCGCTCGCTGCGCAAAGGCCTTGTAGTAAAGAATGCCACACACGGCATACTGGTATCGCTCTTCGGCTATCTGCTCTTTGCTGCCGTCCATAACCCCATAGGATACTACGGAGCAGCACTGATAATAGGCTTGGGTAACGGCCACATGTTTCCTGCCTTCCAGACGATGTTCCTGAATCTGGCTTCCAACAATCAGCGAGGAACAGCCAACAGCACCCTGCTGACATCCTGGGACTTAGGTGTAGGATTAGGCATCATCCTGGGTGGCATCATCGTAGAACACAGCTCTTATAACATCGCTTTCTGGGCTGCCTGGATTAGTAACCTTATGGGCACCCTCTTCTATTTTGCCTACGCCAAAGGCCACTTCGAGAGGAATAAAGTCAGATAAGGTTAGAGGACCCTCCCCAGCCCTCCCTTGTAGGGAGGGAGTTTTAACTCTTTAACCTTACTTAACTACTATCTTCCTACTGACAGAGATGCCAGGCGCCTGTATACGAATCAGATAAATGCCTGACGAAGGCAAGAAAGTTCTGATGTCTGTACCCTTAGCACTTGTAACAAGCACACCTGCCAAGCTACTGATAGTGAGCTGTACGGGCTGATTACTCTGCAAGAGCACCTCCCTGTCACGAATACTTAGAACAGGCTGGGCCGAGAAATCGTCCAATCCAGTAGCATTACCCTCACCAGGCAACGAAGCCCCCAGATACTCAGCCTTCACCGTCTCGCGGAACACATCCACACGTATGTGGTAATAGCCCTCTTTAGTGATGCTCCACTTATGGTCTATGGTACCGCCCGTCAGAATCTGCGTACTCTTCAGCACATCCTCGTCCGAAGTGAAAGGATGCAGTACCTTGGGTTCCCAGGCATTCTGCCCGTTGAACTTGAAGCGGCGCGGTTCCCCGTATTCGGGCCGTTCCTTCAGCTCGCCCGTCCAGTCCCAGGCACAGACCTCCTCAGGGTCACGTGTAAAAGGCAGGAAGGTATAGGTCACCCAGCCGCATTCCGTTGCTCCGCCCACTATGAACAACTCGTTCCAGGCTGTGAAGAGCTCACCGTGTAGGGTCTTGGCGTTCAGGTCAACGGTAATACGGTATATATCCTCTGTTACGGGAACCACCCACTGGGAGGCTGCACTGTCACTGCTAAGCGTGTAGGGCAACGTATTGTTGACCACATAGGAATCCTCATAGGTGGGTTTCAGATAACGCTTAATCGACCCCTGGTTACGTATCGCCAGGGTTCCCTGATAGAGCGTTCCCGTATATTTGAACTGCTTGTTGGGGAACGCCGTAAGTTCCTGGATTCCGCCCGGAACAGCACTGCCTACCGCAAACAGGCGCGACATATCCTGTGCGGCCGAACTGAGGGAAACGAGTATAATGAGCAAACTGATTATCCTTTTCATAACTTAATGATTTTACGTGTGACAACAAACCCGTCGGCATTGGCCCGGCAGACATATTCTCCGGCAGGGAGGGCAGATAGACTGACCTCGGCCCGGGCTGTATCGGTATAAACCTGACGCAGCAGTTCACGGCCGGACAAATCCACAACACTCAGGCAGATGCGCCTGGATGTATGAGGACTCTTTAGCTGCAACTGTTCCTGCACCGCCTGATAGCTCAGAACGGGAGCCTCATCGGCTTTCCGCGACGCTATATCCGTAGCATCGGCATAAAGGCAAATATCGGTTGAGGTATTGCAGGCACGCTTCGGAAGCTGGATGGTCAGGCGGCGCAAGACCTCGTCATAGGTCCAGTCAGACACCTCATGCCCGTCCACAGTTACCATATAGGGCTGCTCCTGTGCCCAGAACTGCACTTCCATATCCCGGCTCTGAGGCATACCCTCGTAACTGCCTTCCCGGGGCGCTATCGTCAGCTTTACCGCATCGCCGGTCCGCTGCTGACGGAACCTGGTAACGGCAAAGGCGCCCTTGCGGTACTCCTCGTTGTCGCCATGATCCTCATAGAAGCGTCCCTCGCCCTCGCTGCCCGGGATTACCCAGAGCACCAGCTTGTCAACGGGCTTCTTCAGGTGCTGCACACCGGGCTCGTACGTGGGAATGATGCTGCCGCAGCGGATAAAGTAGGGTATCTCGTTAAGGGCATACTGGTCTGAGAAGCGTGTATCGCCCTCACGGATATACCCGCGGCATACATCAAACCAGTCTCCCCGGGGCAACCAGATGTCGCGCTCACTGGTGTCATCGCTGCCTGCGGGGGTAGAGACGGGAGCCACCAGCATCTGCGAGCCGAAGAGATACTCATCCTCAGTGGTATAGGACAGATTCTCCTCGGGCCATTCGTAGTAGAGGGGTCGGCAGATGCTTACACCCGTATCGTATGTCTCACGGGCGGCATTATATATATAAGGTACAAGTGAATAGCGGAACTGGAAGACCTGGTTCTGAAGATTGAAGTTAGAGAACTTCCAGATACGGCGCTCGCAGCCGCTCTGACTGCTGCCGTGTGTCCTGAAGATAGGCTGGAAAGCACAGAACTGCATCCACCGGAGTACCAGCTCAGGATCGGTACTGATATTGTTGGGTTGTAGGTAACCGCCTCCGTCATGTCCCCAGTAGCCGAAGCATACGTTAGCCGAGGTGGCTGTGTAGTACGACTCGAACCGCAGGGTGCCGAAGGTAGCGAACGTATCACCCGAGAAACCCAAAGGATAACGATGACTGCCCATCCCGCCCCAACGGTGGAAGACCACTGGCCGGCGGTCGGGACGGTTCTGACGCATATCATTGTAGAAGACATGATTTAGCCAGAAGGTATGACCCAGGCCCGCAATGTAGCTACTGGTCTTGTCCTGCTGCCAGTCGAGCCACCAGAAGTCCACTCCTTCATTCTCACGCACACGGATGATGTTCTTGAAGAAAGTACGGTAGAAGGTACTGTCTTCCAGTTGCCAAGGAACGGTGGTCACATCAGCGGACAGTCCCATATCGTCGCGAATCTTGCTAAAGTTATCGTCACTGCTCCCTATTCCGTCGGCAGGATGCAGATTCAGGGCTGTACGGGTGTTATGGGTATGCATCCAGTTGAGCAAATTCTTGGGTGTCGGGATGAGGGATTTGTTCCATGTCCAGCCCGTCCAAGAGTTTTGGTGCCAGTCACAATCCAGCATCAGCACGTCATGCGGCACCTTCTTGCTCTCCATATCCTTCACTATCTGTTGGAATTCGCTCTGAGAATAAGCCTGGTACTTACTATACCAGTATCCGAACATATACAGGGGCGGCAGCGGCTGCCGACCTGCTATCTGCACATAGTCACCCAACGCATCTTTGTACTGATGGCCGTAGCCCAGGAAGTACCAGTCTATAGCCTTACTGTCCAGAGGCTTCCCCACCCAGGGAATACCATCCACCGTACCGTCGAAGGGGAAGGAACGGCTTTCATCGCCACGCTTTGTCTGAGGCGATTCGTCCAAAACGGCCCATCCGTCACGTGATAGTAAACCTTTCTCCAGCGATACACGGTGCGTATCGCCTATATCGCCGTCAAGCGTCCGCTGTGTTCCAAGCAGGTTCATGGCATCGTCCTTACCAGGATACCATAGGATGGTACGTCCGTTCATCCTGAAGGTAATACTTAGGATCTTGCTGTTCTTCTGCGTGGCAGTAATGGTGGAGCCCACCTTGTAACGGAGTGTCAGACTGTCGGTCTCGATAATCAGATAGCCGTCCTCGGTACGCTGGGTGAAACGGGGAACAGGCAGCCGCCTGTTCACAACGGCAAAGGTGGCTCTGTCCTCAAACTTGGAAGTGCTGCTGTACTGAATACGGATCAGGCGGGACGTAAGCAACGTAAACCGGGCCCTGCCGCTCACCACAATGGCTGCACTATCGGCCTGCGGGTCCCATTGCTCATCGGCAAAACATACTCCGCAGCAGAGCATGCTGAAAAGGAAAAAACAGCTTTTGGATAATAGTTGGTTCATATTTAGGCTATTTGTGCCGCAAATTTACGAAAAATCGGGAGAAGATTCACATATCAACCCTAAATTTATCAATCCCGTACTATGATTTATAAATTAAAAACAGTATATTTGCCCTCAGAAAACAAGATTATCATGCAACAGATTCTCCATCTTCTCTGTACTGCCGGTAGTTGTCAACTACACTTCTCGGGGCATGAGCATACACTCACGACGGGTTGTTGCATGATAGCTATGGCCAGTCACGTGGGCAGGATTCAACCGTCAGAAGACTGCCAACTCTATCAGCTTTTGCTCCCTGCCGACCAACAGGCCAGCTGTATGCCTCACAGCAGTTACGGAACCTGCGGATGGTTGCACCTGTTCATGCATCCTATCTTTCAATTAGAGGAGGAGGCGCTTGTCATTCTGGAACACGACTTCAAGGATGTTGCCTTTCGTTCGGAACATACACCAGAGGCTTACCGGCAAGAGGCTGTTTTGCAAAGCATGCGCACGCTCTACCTGGATGCCATGAGCGCCCATGCCGCTCTTTTTGAACGCGAGGAGGCTCCGTTACGCTCTGCCGATATCATGTCGCGCTTCATCCAAATGCTGGAGGGCGGAAGCTACAGGGAACACCGCACTGTTGCCTATTATGCACAGGAACTGTGCGTCACACCCAAGCATCTGCACAAGATCTCCACCCAAGTAAGCGGACGTACTCCCAGCTACTGGATTCAGCAGTTTACGGTAATGGAAATCCGCCACCTGCTAATGCATAGAAAACTAACGGCAAAGGAAATTTCGGAAAAATTGAACTTTGATAACGTATCGCATTTTAGTCGATATGTGTCTGAACATCTTTGAGTTACACCCAACAGCATAAAATAAGCCACATCTGTCTAGGGGAAATATTGGTAACAGCCTGCGAAATTTAGGTTTGTTCATGTGCGTACATTGTTAGTATATTTGCACCCAGATTTATTAACATTGTTACAACCCTAACACATTAAGTCATGCACATTCGCGCATTTTTACTATTGGGTGCCAGCGCAGTATGCCTTACCATGCAAGCTGAAAACCAAGCCGAAGAACTCAAAGACACCACTCAGATGAACGAGGTGGTAGTAACAGGTACACGTAACGCCACAGATGCTCGCTATCTTCCACTCACCGTTACCAGCATCAGCAACGAGAAACTAAACGAAAACTATCGCCCTTCTGTCCTGCCCACTGTTATGGAGCAGACCCCGGGTCTCTTCTCCACCAGCAGAGGCATCTTGGGCTACGGCGTTAGCACAGGCGCCGCAGGAAGTCTGAAAGTACGCGGTGTAGGAAGTGGTGCCCAGCTGCTAGTCCTCATCGACGGTCAGCCGCAATATGCAGGCCTGATGGGACATCCCATTCCTGATGCCTACCAGACTATGATGGCAGAGAAGGTCGAGGTACTGCGCGGCCCTGCCAGTCTGCTATACGGAAGCAATGCCATGGGTGGCGTAGTGAACATCATTACACGCCAGATGAACGAGGACGGCTGCAAGACCAATATCCGTCTGCAGGGCGGAAGCTACGGGACTGTTCAGGCCGATGGGGTTAACCGTTTCCGTATGGGAAAATTCTACAGCGTTGTAGGTGCCCAGTACCAACGTACAAGCGGACATCGCGAGAACAGCGAGTTTGAGCAGTTTGGCGGCTATGCAAAGCTGGGCTACGACTTCTCGGAACATTGGAAAGCCTTTGCCGATGCTAATGTCACACACTTCAATGCCAGCAACCCTGGTCCTGTGACAGCTCCCCTCATAGACAACGACTCTAAGATTACACGCGGACTGGCCAGCATTAGCGTCAGCAACAATTACCAATATACCAGCGGTACGCTGCGCGCTTATTGCGACTGGGGCCATCACAACATAGACGACGGCTACAACGTGGGCGGCACACCCAGAACAGCACTCTATTTGCACGACGATTACATAGCAGGAATCACATGGTATCAGAGTGCCAACTTCTTTAAGGGAAATACGGTTACGTTGGGACTCGACTGGCAACACTTTGGCGGTAGTGCCTGGAATGAAGACAAGCAGACGGGCGACCGTACCTATCTGGTTAAAGATGCGAATGGAAATCTCGTCGAGAAGCAGCATTGCGATGAGGTTGGAACCTATATCGATTTCCGTCAGGATATCTGCAAATGGCTGACCGTAGATGCCGGACTGCGCATCGACTGGCACTCTGTCATTGGTATAGAGCTTGTTCCCCAGGGCGGTCTCGCCTTCCACCCCACCCGTAATGCCGACATCAAGGCCCTGGTGAGCAAGGGATTCCGCAACCCCATTATCCGCGAGATGTACATGTTCCCTCCCGCAACCACAGATCTGTTGCCCGAGAGTATGATGAACTACGAGATTGCGTACACCCAGCGTATCGGCAAGAAGGCACACATTGGTGCCAACATCTTCTACATCAAAGGAAAGAACCTGATTAATACGGTAAGGGTTGATGGCCGTCCCCGTAATGTTAACGTGGGAGAATTCAAGAACTGGGGTATTGAACTGTCTGCCGACTACACCATTAACCGTCACTGGAGTGTGAACGGCAACTACTCCTTCCTGCGTATGGACACGCCTATCGACGGCGCTCCCGAGGGTAAGCTTTATTTCGGAGCCACCTATCACAACGAGAAGTGGACCGTTGCTGCAGGACTTCAGAACGTGAGCGGTTTGTACGTTGCAACAGGAGACAACCCTCAGAAAGAGAACTTTACCTTGCTGAATGCAACCGTCAGCTACAAGGTGCTCCCTTGGATGTCTGTCTTTGCCAAGGGCGACAACCTGTTGGCTGAACGCTACCAGACTTACGCAGGCTTCCCAATGCCTAAGGCAACCTTCATGGGTGGTGTGAACATCGACTTCTAACAGCTTTTTATACAAGTTCATCATTTTTTTGCCTGTTTCGGTTGTTTTTCTTCACGTAATTTCCGTAATTTGCCATAAAATACGGATTACAACATGAAGATTAGCATAGCCGGAACAGGCAAAATTGTTGAAGAGGTGCTGAAAATGCTTCAGCACGAATTTGCAGGGAGAATCGAGGTCACAGGCATCTTCTCGCGCGAGAAGAGCGTGGAGCACGCCATCGACCTTTGTCAGGCCTACGCACCCACAGGCTTCGTGTATACCGATTATGCACGGATGCTGCAGGAGGCGGAGGCCGATTTTGTTTATATCGCCAATGCCAACCACGTGCACTACGAGTATGCCATGCAGGCCATAGAGGCAGGGCACAATGTGATTGTCGAGAAACCCATTGCCGTAGATCGCGTAGAGACCGATGCGCTCTTCGATGCTGCCGTTCAGCATTGCGTATATTGTCTGCCTGCCTTCAGCCTGCTCTACATGCCAATGTTCCGCCAGCTTACGGAACTGTTGCCCCAGCTGGGAACCATACGTATGGTAAACGGCTGTTACTCGCAGTACAGCAGTCGGTACGACCGTTACCTGAAAGGCGAGATTACCCCCGTCTTCGACCCTGAGCAGTCGGGTGGATGCCTTCGCGACCTTAACATCTATAATCTCTGCTTCACCATTGGGCTGTTCGGTCCTCCTCGCACCATCCGCTATGCCCGCAACCTGGGCTATAACGGAATAGACACCAGCGGCACACTGCTTATGCAATACCCCACCTCGGTGGTAAGTATGGGAGCGGCCAAGGATTCCGACGGTCTGAGCTTTGCCTGCATACAGGGCGAGAAGGGATACATAGAAGTCAAGGGCTCTGTGAGCATACTGCAGGAGTTCACCCTTCACCTGCGCGGACAGGAGCCGCAGACCTTCAAGGCCGACCCTACCCGTCATCGCCTGAGCTATGAGTTCGAGGAGTTCCTTAACTTGATAGAAGACCGACCCAACTGCCACATCGTCATCCCCTACGTATGTCGTGTAGCACAGGAGATTGCCATTGCGTTAGAAAGAATGAAGAGTGAAGAATGAAGAGTGAAGAATTTTTTGAACGAAACCACTAACCGCTAACCACTAACCGCTAACCCATGATAAAAATAATTGCCCAACGTTTGGGCCTTAAAGAACATCACGTTGCCAATACCGTAGCACTGCTGCAGGAAGGTGCCACCATTCCGTTTATCAGTCGTTACCGCAAGGAAGCCACTGGCGGCATGACAGATATTCAGGTGGCACAGGTCAGCAACGAACTGGACCGACTGACAGAGTTGCAGAAACGACGTGAGTACATCCTTACCACCATCGAGGGGCAGGGAAAACTCACACCCGAACTGGCAGAGCGCATTCAGCAGTGTTGGGACAGCACAGAGCTGGAGGACATCTACCTGCCCTATAAACAGAAGAGACGTACACGTGCCCAGGTGGCACGCGAGGCAGGCTTGGAACCGTTGGCAAAACGACTGATGCGACAAGGACCCGAACCGCTCTCTGCACTCCTGGCTCCCTATAAGGATTGTCCTATGGACCCGCTGCAGGGTGCTCAGGATATCATTGCCGAATGGGTCAGCGAAAACGAACGGGCACGCAACACACTGCGTACTACCTTTAGCCTGCATGCCGAGATCAGCAGCAAGGTGATAAAGGGCAAGGATGCCGAGGGACAGAACTTCCGCGATTACTTCGACTGGTCCGAACGTCTCGACCGCTGCACCAGTCATCGTCTTTTAGCCATGCGTCGAGGCGAAGCCGAGGGCATCCTGCGTATCAGCATCAGCGTAGACGACGAACGTGCCATAGAGCGCATCTCACGTCAGTTTATGCGTGGCAACAGCGAAAGCAGCAAGGCCGTACAGGAAGCTGTTGCAGATGGTTACAAACGACTCTTGGAGCCCAGCATCAGCAACGAGTTTGCGGCATCCTCGCGCCAGAAAGCCGACGAGGAGGCTATCCGCATCTTTGTGCGCAACCTCGAGCAACTGCTCATGGCCAGCCCCTTGGGGCAGAAGCGTGTCATGGGCATCGACCCAGGTTTCCGCACAGGCTGCAAGGTGGTCTGCCTCGACGAACAGGGCAACCTGCTGCATCACGATGTAATCTTCCCCCACCCGCCCCGTGCCGAGCGTGTGCAGTCGATGCTCACCATAGGCAATCTCATAGAGAAATACCGCATACAGGCCATCTCCATAGGCAACGGTACGGCCGGTCGTGAGACGGAGGACTTCATCAACCATCTGGAGCTGCCCGAAGGCACCGAGGTGTATAGCGTCAGCGAGGATGGCGCCAGTATCTACAGCGCCAGCGAGGTGGCACGCGAGGAGTTCCCCAACGAGGATGTCACCGTTCGGGGAGCTGTGAGCATCGGTCGCCGCCTGATGGACCCGCTGGCTGAACTGGTGAAGATAGACCCCAGCAGTATCGGTGTGGGACAGTATCAGAAAGATGTCAACCAGGGGGCCCTCAAGAAGAGTCTCGACCAGACAGTCGAGAACTGCGTAAACCGCGTGGGTGTCAACCTCAATACCGCCAGTAAGTTCCTGCTCACCTACGTGAGCGGGTTAGGCCCCGTCCTGGCACAGAACATCATAGACTACAGGAAACAGAACGGAGCCTTCCGCACCCGTCGTGAGCTGCTGAAGGTGCCCCGTATGGGCGCCAAAGCCTTCGAGCAGTGTGCAGGCTTCCTGCGTGTTCAGGGCGGTACGGAGCCGCTCGACAACAGCGCTGTTCACCCCGAACGTTATGCCCTGGTACAACAGATGGCAAAGGATTGCGGGTGCAACGTCGAGACGCTGCTCACAGACAGCGCCAAGCGCAGTCAGATAGATATCAACCGCTATGTATCCGATACGGTGGGCCTCCCTACCCTGCAGGATATCATGGCTGAGCTGGAGAAACCCGGTCGCGACCCACGCAAGCCGCTCACCCAGTTCGCCTTCGACCCCACGGTGCACGAACTGGAAGACCTCCGTGCAGGCATGATTCTGCCCGGCATCGTCAGCAACATCACCAACTTTGGCGCCTTCGTCGATGTGGGCGTGCATACCAAGGGTTTGGTGCACGTGAGCCAGTTGGCTGACAAGTTCGTGAAAGACCCTACTACCGTAGTCAGTCTGCATCAGCACGTAATGGTACGTGTGTTAGAGGTGGATATGCAGCGCGACCGTATCTCGCTCAGCATGAAAGGCATTCAGCAAGGGTAAAACAACCCCATTTTTTTGCCTTTCGGAAACAAAAAAATCTCGTTTTTCACTCCATATTTCCCAAATTTTATATAAGTTTGCAAAAGATAGGGCATAAATGTTCCTTTGGAGCAGCAAACCCTCAGTGGAGGTGCCCTTCAAATCTTAGTGGGATAGAAGCAAGAGAAAAGATGATTAACAATTAATTATGGATATTCAGAAGATACAACAATACAAATTAGGTTTTGATGCAATTACAAAAGGTGTTAAGGATGACGACGGCAATACCATAGAGGTGTGGTATGCTCGTGAGTTGCAAACGGTACTGGGCTATGCCCGTTGGGAGAATTTCGTGGGGGCTATAGGTCGTGCAATGGAATCGTGTAAGACGCTGGGAATCAGTATTGATGACCATTTTCGTGAGGTCACGAAAATGGTCTCTCTTGGTAGTGGTTCTCAACGCGATATTCAGGACTTTATGCTCACCCGATATGCCTGCTATTTGGTGGACTCTCTACCGAGCAAATGAAGAAGCGGTTGGGTATCAAGAGCGGTTCTTTGGCCGACTATCTACCTACGCTTACCATCGCTGCCAAGAATTTGGCAACGGAGATGACCAACTATAACGTAGAGCAGAAGGACCTCTATGGCGAGAGTGACATCACGGCTGAACATGTGCAGAACAACCGCAGCGTACGTGGCATGTTAGGACAACGAGGCATCAGGCCTGAATCTCTTCCTACAGCAGAGGACATCAAGAAGGTGGAGCGTCGTGTGGCAAAAGACGAGAAGGAAATGCAGAAAGAGACCCAGAAACTGCCAAAGAAATAAAACAAGAAAAGATACATGACAGATTTACAAAAAAAATACAGTCAGGCAGACGAGAACAACCGAATACTATCTGCTTATCGTCCGCTGCCACCAGAGACACTAAAGTCGCTGCGTGAATACTATCGTGTGGGGCTGACCTATACCAGTAATGCCCTGGAGGGCAACAGCCTGACTGAATCTGAAACCAAAGTGGTTATCGAGGACGGATTGACGATAGAAGGCAAACCGCTACGCGACCATTACGAGGCTGTTGGTCATGCAAAG
>JAFXTC010000054.1 GCA_017525235.1 Bacteroidaceae bacterium
TTTCATTCGGGAATAAAAATAAACAAGTTTTATTTTGTATTCCGCTCACTTATTCGAAACTTTGAGACTTTCGTCTCGAAATTACTTTCATTCGGGAATAAAAATAAACAAGTTTTATTTTGTATTCCGCTCACTTATTCGTAATTTTGTACCCGCTAATGAGTGAGAATACAGACATATACGCCATTGCAGCCCAGCGACTCACGGAGTACATGAAAGGCAAAAACGTACGCAAGACGCCAGAGCGTTTTGAGATTTTGCGTATCATATGCCAAACATCAGGCATTTTCAGCATAGATGAGTTGCAAGAGGTTATGAAAAAAAAAGCCAAGTTTCAGGTAAGCAGGGTTACCCTATTTAACACCATGAAACTTCTGGAGGATGCCCAGTTGATTATCAAACATACCTTAACACGTGCCGCTCATTACGAGTGCTGTATTACGCCCCACCCCATGATATGTCTGGTATGTCAGAAATGCGGAATAGTCAGAAAACTGGAAAGTAGCAAGATAGAGAACTGGTTAAGTGAACAAAAATGCAAGCAGTTCGTTATCACGCAGCCTGTACTGTACTTCCACGGTCTATGCCGAAGTTGTATGGTCAAAAACAGCATCAAAAAGAAAAAAGCAAAAACAAAAATACAAAAGAAATGAAAAAAGGAAAAGTAGATGCCCTGCTAGGTATCGTTTTCGGCGATGAAGGTAAAGGTAAGGTCGTGGATTGTTTCACGCCTCGCTATGATGTAGTAGCACGCTTTGCTGGTGGACCAAATGCTGGTCACACCATCATATTTGAAGGAAAAAAATTTGTTCTCAGAAGTATTCCTTCTGGAATCTTCGACGAAGGGAAACTCAATATCATCGGTAATGGATGTGTTATTGCTCCTGACCTCTTTATGCAGGAGGCCAAGGAACTTGAAGCTGCAGGCTACGACCTCAAGAGTCGTCTGCATATCAGCAAGCGCGCTCACCTTATTCTGCCTACTCACCGTGTATTGGATCGTGCTTACGAGGCTGCCAAGGGAAAAAACAAGGTAGGAACAACAGGCAAGGGCATCGGTCCTACTTACAGTGAAAAGGCTAGTCGTACTGGTCTGCGCGTGGGTGACATTCTGGCTGACTTCCAACAAAAGTACGCCACACTAAAGGCACGCCACATGCAGATTCTGCAGGATTTGCATTATTCTGATTTTGATATTACCGACGAGGAAAAACTCTGGATGCAAGGCATTGAATACATGCGTGAATTCCAACTCACCGATACGGAAATAGAACTAGGCAAAGCACTGTCAGAAGGCAAGAGTGTATTGGCAGAAGGTGCCCAGGGTACCATGTTGGACATAGACCACGGCACCTATCCATTTGTTTCCAGCAGTAATACTGTAAGCGGTGGTGTGTGCACAGGTTTGGGCGTAGCTCCTAACAGCATTGGTGAGGTATTTGGCATCTTCAAGGCTTACAGCACACGCGTAGGTTCAGGTCCGTTCCCCGTTGAGTTGTTTGATGAGACTGGCGATAAGATTCGTGAGATAGGACATGAATATGGAGCGGTTACAGGTCGTAACAGGCGTTGTGGCTGGTTAGACTTGGTAGCACTCAAGTACGCTATCATGATAAATGGTGTAACACAGCTCATCATGATGAAGAGCGATGTGCTTGATACCTTTGATACCATCCGCGTCTGCATCGCCTACCAAAAAGACGGTGTTACCACTACTGATATGCCATACGACACAGAGGGTTGGCAGGCTGTATATGAAGACTTGCCAGGATGGAAGACCGATCTTACACAAATGACATCTGAAACTCAGTTCCCTCAACAGTTGAAAGACTATATTTCTTATATAGAGAAGGCTACTGGAACGCCCATCACAATTGTCAGTGTTGGTCCTGATCGTGCTCAAACCATTGAGCGTTAATTGGCTTTGCTATTGGTTCAAAAAAGAAGGGTCAGCTCCTAACCGGATTGCCTTTTGGGCATCTTCCTTTGCCTGCTTTTTCTTTTTCATAACCTTATAAAACTGGGAACGAGAGACGTAGCAATCGGGATTCTCGGGTTCCAACTCAATGGCACGATTTATGTCCATCAAAGCCATCTCATACTGCTTACGGGACAACAGCATACCACCACGTACCAAAAAAAGAGAAGCATGCTGGGGAAAGAGTTGTACAAGAGTATTCATCTGCTCCATAGCTTCACGTGGACGACGGTCCTTATCGTTCAAAATAGCTAACCCCAAACGAGCCTTTTCATTCATCGGCTCAAGTTTGATGAGACGGTCATAATCAGCCCTTGCACGTTTGTAATCCCTGCGTTGACTATATAAAAAAGCACGGAAGAAAAGCGCCTCGGTCTGATTAGGCTCCAGATTGAGCACTTCGTTATAATCAGCCAAGGCACGATCCTGATTATCCATACGCATATACAAAGAAGCACGACAAAGTAAAAGACTTGTCGTGGTAGATGAGATATTGAGCCCCATCTTATAGGAATCCAGCGCTTGGCTATACTCTCCCCTACGCTCCTGAATATTACCTATGTGCTGATACAGCAAAGCATTAGACTTAATCAACGGATCTAAATCCAAAGCCTCGCGAAAGGTAGCTTCTGCCTGCAAGAGACTATCGGCCTGCAACTGCTCCAAACCGCGTTTTACCAGTTGTTGATACCGCTGCGCACTTGCGCTCAAAGTCACAGAGAGAAAAAGGAGAAGAAGAAGCCTCACGCCCACCCCCTCTCCGAGGAGAAAGGAGAATAACTTTTTTACTTGTTCCATACTTCTAAAGTTCCACTCTCCCCTGAGAGGGGGTAGAGGTGAGGCTGATGGGTAATCTTTTTACTTATTCTTAATATAGTCTACGATCCACTGACCAACTTCGCGGGTGCCGTATTTAGCACCACCCTCCACCTGAATCTCTGGGGTACGAACGTTCTGGTCGAGAGAGGCATTAACCGCTTCACGGATAAGAGCGCCCTCAGCCTTCATACCGAAATACTCGTACAACATAGCCACACTCAGAATCTGAGCTAAGGGATTGGCGATATTCAAGCCTTTACCCTGAGGCCATGAACCATGAATAGGCTCAAAGACGGGTGTATGCTCACCTGTTGAAGCACTGGGCAGTAAACCCATAGAACCTGTGATACAAGAACCCTCATCGGTAAGGATGTCACCAAAAGTATTTTCCGTTACCATCACATCAAAGAATTTGGGGTCCTGAATCATACGCATGGCTGCATTATCTACGTACATAAAATCTGTCTCGACATCGGGATACTCACCCATCATTTCCTGAGCAACCTTACGCCACAGACGACTGCTGGCCAAGACATTAGCCTTGTCGACAACAGTCAAATGCTTACGACGCTGACGGGCATATTGGTAAGCCACACGGAGAATACGTTCCACCTCGGGACGACTATAGAAATTGGTGTCATAAGCCTCATCCGTACCCTCTTTCTTCTCACCAAAATACATACCACCAGTAAGTTCACGGATACAAATGAAATCAGCACCACGTACCAACTCGTCCTTCAGAGGAGATTTATGAACCAGACAGTCGAATGTCTCCACAGGACGAATATTGGCATAAAGACCTAACTTCTTACGCATAGCAAGGAGGCCTTGCTCAGGACGTACCTTAGCAGTTGGGTTATTATCGAACTTAGGGTCACCAACACTGGCAAAAAGCACAGCATCTGCCTCCATACAAGTCTGGAAAGTCTCTTCTGGGAAAGGGTCGCCTACTTCATCAATAGCATGGGCACCACAAAGAGCCTCCTTGTAAGATACCTCGTGTCCAAATTTCTCGGCAATAGCACTTGTAACGGCCACGCCCTGCTCCATAATCTCTGGTCCGATACCATCACCGGCCAAAACTGCAATTTTAAGCTTCATATTCTTGTTCTATTATATTTAACATCTTTATGGTTGCCTTGATAGCTGCCTCCGTCTGGTCGGGATCAAGGGCACGGGTACGGAAAGTTTTATCTTTCCAAATCCACGAGATGGTGGTCTGTACCAAAGCATCTGTGCGGCCACCTGGAGGAATACTCACCTGATAGTTATCAAGCCAAGGGAACTGGCGGTTCAGACGGTCGCGGTAAATATGTCGGCATGCCCGCACAAAAGCATCGTACATACCGTCTCCCATAGCAGACTCCTCATAAACCTCACCAGCCACTTCAAGTTTCACACTGGCCATAGGCTTAAGTCCGTAAGCCGTAGAAACCATGTAGCTCTTCAACTTCACCTTATCATCCGGAGCCGAATGCTTCAGCACATCACTGACGATGTACGGAAGGTCCTCCTGAGTAACCAATTGCTTCTTATCACCCAGTTCTATAATACGATCTGTTACACGACGTGTCTGCTCAGGCGTAAGTTCCAAACCCAGTTCCTCAAGGTTCTTCAGGATATTAGCCTTCCCTGAGTTTTTGCCTAATGCATATTCGCGCTTGCGACCAAAACGTTCTGGAATCAAATCGTTGCAGTAGAGGCTATGTTTCTTGTCACCATCGGCATGTACACCGGCCACCTGAGTAAAAACACTCTCGCCAATGATAGGTTTATTGGGCGGAACAGCAATACCAGAAATGCTCTCCACCATATGACTGGCCTTATTCAGATTCTCCTCTACCAATCCGGTACGACCATGAAAATGATCCTTCAAGATGGCCTGAACACTACTGAGAGGCGCATTACCGGCTCTTTCACCCAAGCCGTTTACAGAAGTATGAACGCCTCTACAACCACAGGTAACAGCAGCCAAAACATTGCTGGCTGCCATATCGTAGTCGTTATGGGCATGAAAATCAAAATGCAATTCGGGATAGCGCTCCACCATCTGTGAAACATATTGACCTGTAAGAATAGGATTCAGTATACCCAACGTATCAGGCAACATAAAACGTTTTACTCCTGCTGTGCGAAGTGCATCCACAAATCCAAAGACGTACTGAGGATTGTCCTTCATACCGTTCGACCAGTCCTCAAGATACAAGTTCACATCTATGCCTTGCTCATGTGCATACTGGATGCTTTGCTTAATATCAGCCACATGCTCTTCAAGCGTCTTTTTGAGTTGATATTTGCAATGGCGTTCGGAACCCTTGCACAACAGGTTCATGTTCTTACAGCCAACATTCTTAATCCAATCAACAGAAGTCTGTCCATCTATGAATCCAAGCACTTCTATTTGCTCCAGTTTTCCAGCCTGACGGGCCCAACGACAAATCATGGTTACCGCCTCTTTCTCACCTTCGCTCACTCGAGCACTAGCCACCTCTACCCTATCTACACAGAGTTCTTGCAACAGCATACGCACAATGAGCAATTTCTCGTGGGGTACAAAACTTACCCCACTGGTCTGCTCACCATCGCGCAGCGTGGTATCCATTATCTCTATATAAGGATTCTCTACCATCAACGAAACGGATTACTTATTCTTTTCCCACGCCTCTATCTTATCCTTATTAGCCAAAAGGAAATCAATATCGTCGTAAGCATTCAGCAAACAATACTTCTTGTAAGCATTGATTTCAAAATGCTCCACACTACCTGTCTTCTCATTCTTAACCGTCTGATTGGGCACATCAACAGTAACAAGTGTGTTGCTGTCCTCTGAGATGCTCTTGAAGAGCTCCAATTGAAACTCACGACTGACAATGATAGGCAGTACAAAGCAGTTCAACAGATTGTTACGGTGAATATCTGCAAAGCTATTACTAATAACCACTCTTACCCCATAGCCAGCAATGGCCCATGCAGCATGCTCACGACTGGAGCCAGAACCCCAGTTCTGACCACCCACAATAATCTCATGAACTCCCTTATGGGGAGCCTCAGAAAACTCAGGCTTATTCATCACGAAGTCTGCAATGGGCTGATTGTTTGCATCATAACGGAGGTCGTGCATAAAGGCATCGCCATAGAACTTCGGATCACGAGTCGTGAAAGCCAGATAACGAGCAGGAATGATGTTATCTGTATTATTGTTGTCAATCTCGATGGGAATACAAGTTGACTGTATGATGTTGAATTTTTCTTTTGCCATTTCTTTAGAGTTTTCTTGGGTCAGTAATTACACCTGTGATTGCTGAAGCTGCCACAACAAGCGGGCTGGCCAATATGGTACGGGCACCAGGTCCCTGACGACCCACGAAGTTACGGTTACTTGTACTGATACTGAGTTTGCCTGCAGGAACCTTGTCGGGATTCATGGCCAGACAAGCTGAGCAACTGGGCAAACGCAGTTCAAAGCCTGCCTCTCCCAATATCTTATCGATACCCTCATCAATTATCTGCTGACGTACTGCCCAACTGCCAGGAACAAGCCATGCAATAACGCTGTCGGCCTTCTTCTTACCCTTTACCACACTGGCAAAGGCACGGAAATCTTCGATACGACCATTGGTACAAGCGCCCAAGAAGCAATAATCAACGGGGGTGCCCTCTAATTTCTGGCCAGGCTGGAACTTCATATAATCCAACATAGAAAGGAACTGGGGACGATCTGTTTCTGATATACTCTCCAGAGTAGGAATACATTCGTCAATAGCGATACCTGCACCAGGATTGGTTCCATAAGTGATACGGGGAACGATATCCTCAGCACGATAGGTCACTTCCTTATCGAACACTGCATCATCATCACTACGCAATTTCTTCCATTCCTCAACGGCACAGTCCCAGGCTTCACCCTTTGGTGCATACTCACGACCTTTCAAGTAAGCGAAAGTCGTTTCGTCGGGAGCAATAAGTCCGGCACGTGAACCCATCTCGATGGAAAGGTTGGAAAGCGTAAGTCTACCCTCCATACTCATATTCCGGATAGCACTTCCGGCATATTCCACAGCATAACCTGTAGCTCCACTGGTGGTCATCTGGGCCATAATGTACAGAGCTACGTCCTTTGCTGTTGTGCAAGGAGGCAATGTACCCTCGATGTTGATACGCAAAGTCTTAGGTTTGCTCTGCAAAATACACTGAGAGGCCAATACTTGAGCCACCTCACTGGTACCGATACCCATAGCAATAGCTCCTACAGCTCCGTGCGTGCTGGTGTGGGAATCGCCGCAGACTATGGTCATGCCAGGCAAAGAGAGAGCCTTTTCTGGTCCAACCACATGGATAATTCCATTGTCCTTGGTACCCATAGCAAAATGGGTAATGCCAAATTCGGCACAGTTTTTTGCCAAAGTTTCCACCTGCTTACGTCCTATAGGATCATTAATACACTCCTGCTGGTCACTCGGCGTATTATGGTCGGGCATAGCGTATACGTGGTCGGGACGGAATACTTTTATCTTCTTATCCCTCAATGTATCAAAAGCCTGCGGGCTTGTTACCTCATGGGCATACAGGCGGTCAATATAAAGCTGTGTTGGTCCGTCCTCTACGTTCTGAATAACGTGTGCGTCCCATATCTTGTCAAATAAAGTCTTTCCCATATTATCTAAACTTGTTGATACAGTCAATATATGCCTCTACGCTGGCGGTTACGATATCAGTATTGGCACCAAAGCCATAATAAAGATGGCCGTCGTACTCCACCTGCATATGTACCTTACCCATATCGTCAGAACCCTTGCTGATAGCCTGAATAGTAAATTCCTTCAACGTCATCTTACGCTTAATGATGCATTTCAATGCATTGATAGCAGCGTCAACAGGGCCGTTACCCGATGCAGCAGCCTCGAACTTCTCTTTGGCAACAATCAAACCGATAGAAGCTACGGAACGCACACCCTTACCAGTTGTAACCTGCAAGTAGTCAAGCTTGACATTGTGCGAAGCACTTCTGTCGGCTCCTGCCAATACCAGGATGTCATCATCGGTAACTTCCTTCTTTTTATCTGCCAAAGCCAGAAAGTCTTGATATACCTTATCCAAACGCTCGCCATCAATCTCTACACCGTTTACACTCAGTCTGTGCTTCAAAGCAGCACGACCGCTACGAGCTGTCAGTACAATAGCATTATCATCGATACCCACATCCTTAGGATCCATAATCTCGTATGTAGATGCATTCTTCAGCACGCCATCCTGATGAATACCAGAGCTGTGAGCAAAAGCATTCTTACCAACAATGGCCTTGTTAGGCTGAACGGGCATATTCATCAACGAGCTTACCATACGGCTGGTAGGATAAATCTTGGTGGTATTGATGTTGGTCTCTATGCCCAAGTCGGGATGTGTCTTGAAAATCATGGCAACTTCCTCCAACGAGGTATTACCGGCACGCTCACCAATACCATTGATGGTAACCTCTGCCTGACGAGCACCGCCCAAGATACCTGCTATGGTGTTGGCTGTAGCCATACCCAGATCGTTGTGGCAATGAGTTGACAAGATACTTTTACCGGCTGCAAAGGCATCCACGTGCTCGTACAGATACTTAATCTTCTCGAAGTATTCATTGGGAACACGGAAGCCTGTCGTATCGGGGATGTTACATACTGTAGCACCTGCCTTGGTAACAGCGTCAATAACACGAGCCAGATATTCATTATCTGTTCTTCCTGCATCCTCAGCATAGAACTCCACATCCTCAACATACTTCTTGGCATACTTGACGGCAGCTACAGCACGCTCGATAATCTCCTCAGGGGTAGAGTTGAACTTATAACGGATATGGCTTTCACTGGTACCTATACCCGTATGGATTCTCTTATGCTTTGCATACTTCAAGGCATCTGCTGCCACATCAATATCCTTTTCTACGGCACGGGTCAGCGCACAAATAGTGGGCCATGTTACAGCTTTGCTGATTTCAATTACTGAGTTAAAGTCACCCGGACTGCTAATAGGGAATCCAGCCTCAATAACATCAACACCAAGCGCCTCCAACTGGCGGGCCACCTGAATTTTCTCCACCGTATTCAACTGGCATCCGGGAACCTGTTCGCCGTCACGCAGCGTAGTGTCGAAAATAAACAATCTGTCACTCATTTTACGTCGTTTGTTTTAATCTTTTTACTTAAAGTGGGTGCAAAGTTACAAAATAAAACTCTCGTGCGCAAACTTATTTATAATAAAAGAAGGCAAATAGACAGCATAAGAAAGAAATTTACCATTTTCGTGTTCACAATTGAAATATAATGCCTAATTTTGTTGTTGCGTATGCTGTACATCAACGACCATTTAGAGCAAATTTCCGAAAAACTGGTGGAGAAAGCCATCAGCATGCTGCCTTCATGGCGCAGAGAACAGGCATTAAGATTCAAGTATTTTGAGGGGAAAAGAGAGTGCGCCTTGGCTTACATGGAGTTTTGCAGAGGGCTGCGACTTGAATACAACATTCCCGAAATGCCACTTTTCTCTTATGACGATCACCAAAAGCCCAGCCTTCATGCCTACCCTCACATTTACTTTAGTCTAAGTCATTGTAAAGAGGCAGTCGGCTGCTTTCTTAGTGATGTACCCTGCGGATTGGACATAGAATGTCTCCGTCCTGCCAAGGATTCGTTGGTTCGCTATTGCATGAACGAGGAGGAATGTCGGCAGATTTTCTCCTCCCCTAACCCAGATGCAGCATTCATTAGTCTTTGGACAAAGAAAGAGGCCGTTTTCAAACTAAAGGGAACGGGCATCAATGACGATATCAAAAACATCCTTTCCCCCGAAAACACCAAAGGCATCAGCATCGTAACAACCCCTAATCTTTATCGTGGCTACATCATAAGCGTAGCACAATATTCTACCCAAGCAAAAATACAATTATGGAAATAGCCCTTTACCTTATACCCGTAACATTAGGCCCCACCAGCATTGATAAAGTATTACCTTCATATAATCATGATATAATACTGGGAATCAGACATTTTATTGTTGAAAACATACGCTCCGCCAGACGGTTCCTGCGTCAAGTAGACCGCGAGTTCCCTATTGATGATTCCGAGTTTTACGAGATGGGAAAGCATGCCGACGAGCGTCTGTTTAGTCAGTATCTGCAACCTCTCAGGGACGGAAAACCAATGGGCGTCATCAGCGAGGCTGGATGTCCTGCTGTTGCTGATCCGGGAGCCGACATCGTGGCTATTGCCCAGAAGCAGAACCTACGTGTGATTCCCCTTGTTGGCCCCAGCAGTATGATAATGGCAGTAATGGGGAGTGGCCTGAACGGACAGAGTTTTGCATTCAATGGTTATCTGCCTGTTGACACTTCGGACAGAGCTAAGGCACTGAAAACATTGGAAACCCGCGCATGGAACGAGCATCAGACACAGCTCTTCATAGAGACGCCTTACCGCAATCTCAAGATGTTCCAGACTTTATTGGCAACCCTTCGCCCACAAACCCGTATGTGCATTGCTGCAGGCATCACTACCGAAGATGAATATATCCACACACACACCATTGCCGAATGGGAAAAGATTCAACTTCCCGACCTCAGCAAGGTGCCCGCCATCTTCCTTATAAACAAATAAGGTAACAATCCATTTTGATGTTTTCAGAAAAAATGCTATTTTTGTGCTCAAATTATACGGATAAATGAAATACTCCATTATAATTCCAGTATATAACCGCCCCGATGAGGTTAACGAGTTGCTGCAAAGCCTGACTACCCAAACGTTCAAGGATTTTGAAGTAGTGGTAGTAGAAGACGGGTCGGATATTCCCTGCCAAGAGATAGTAGAGAAGTATGCCGACCGTCTGGATTTAAAATATTTTACCAAGCCCAACAGCGGTCCTGGGCAAACACGCAACTACGGAGTTGAACGCAGCCTGGGTGAATTTGTCATCGTCCTAGACAGCGACGTAGTCCTGCCTCCAGGTTATCTGCAAGCCATCGAAAACGAATTCTCAATTCTCAATTCTCAATTTTCAATTCAAGTAGATGCCTGGGGCGGCCCCGACCGTGCTCACGAAAGTTTCTCCGACGTTCAGAAAGCCATCAACTATAGCATGACGTCTTTCTTTACCACCGGCGGCATTCGTGGTGGAAAGAAGCAGATGGACAAGAAGTTCTATCCCCGCTCTTTCAATATGGGCATCCGCAGGTCGCTCTATCAGCAATTGGGCGGTTTCTCCGAAATGCGGTTTGGCGAAGACATCGACTTCAGCATACGTATTTACGAGAGCGGAGCAAGTTGCCGACTCTTCCCCGACGCATGGGTTTGGCACAAGCGCAGAACAGATTTCAAGAAGTTCTTCAAGCAGGTTCACAACAGCGGCATTGCACGCATTAACCTGACGAAGCGTCACCCCGGTACACTCAAACTGGTGCATTTACTGCCTATGATTTTTACCCTGGGAACCTTTGCCTGCCTGCTGCTCATTTTAGCAGGAGCCGCTCTATGGATAGAAGGTGAATGGTTGGATGCCAACGGACTTCGGCCTACAGATAACATGCACCAAGGCATAGGCTTTTTCTTCTTTCTGTTGGGTCTTTCACCATTATTATTGTATAGCGGATTGATATTCGTTGACTCCAGTATACGTAACAGAAGCCTTTGGGTTGGTTTGTTGTCAGTTCCTTCCGCATTTATCCAACTTATCGGCTACGGAACAGGATTCCTACGCGCTTGGTGGCTAAGATGCGTTTTTGGCAGAAACGAGGAGTTACAGGCCTTCAAGAACAATTTCTATAAGTAAACGATGGAGAGTATAAAAACCTGGGCATTAGACGACCGGCCACGTGAGAAGATGGAAAATCACGGAGCCGATGTGCTGAGCAAAGCCGAGTTGCTGGCCATTCTGGTTGGAAGCGGCATACCTGGCAAGAGTGCTGTGGAAATGATGCGGGAAATACTTGCTGACTATAACGACAGTCTGAAACTGCTGGGAAAAGCTACCATAGAAGACCTCACTCGCTACAAGGGGATGGGAAAGGCCAAGGCCATCACCATTCTTGCTGCATGTCAGCTGGCAAACAAACGTCTCGAGGAAGAATTGCAGCCCCGTCAGAAAATAAAACAGATAAGAGATGCCTTCCAGTATTTCCGCCCCAGGATGCAAGACCTCACCACAGAGGAATGTCATCTGCTGATGCTCAGCCCTGGATTGCAAATCATCAATAGCGTTATGCTCAGTCATGGAGGCATTGCTGGCGTATCTGTTGATTTGAGAGAACTGCTCAGACATGCACTTTTGGCTCAGGCTACAAGCGTCATTCTCTGCCATAACCATCCCAGCGGAAATCTGAACCCCAGCAAAGAAGACGACCACCTTACGGAAAAAGTCTCCAAGGCATGTCAGACAATGGGTATCAAGTTTCTTGACCACATTATTGTCGCAGACGATAAATATTACAGCTATTCAGAACAAGGAAGATTATGAACGATACATTACAAATGCAGGAGCGCGTCATAGAGGTATTACGTACCGTCTTCGACCCCGAAATACCCGTCAACATCTACGATCTGGGCCTCATCTATCGTATAGAGCTGAACGATGATGCCACCGAATTGTCTGTAGATATGACACTCACCGCTCCCAGCTGCCCTGCTGCCGACTTCATCCTCGAGGATGTTCGCCAGAAACTGGAAACCATCTCCGGACTCACCAAAGTAGACGTCCAGCTTGTCTTTGAACCCGAATGGAACAAAGATATGATGTCAGAGGAAGCAAAAGTAGAACTTGGATTACTTTAAAGAGTGAAAAAGACCTATTTCATAAGCGATGCACATCTGGGAAGCCGGGCCATCCCTAACTCCAGAGAACAAGAGAAGCACTTGTGCCGTTTCCTCGACGAGATAAAGACACAGGCTGAGAGCATTTACATTCTGGGTGACCTGTTTGATTTCTGGTTCGAGTACAAGAACGTGGTTCCCAAAGGCTACACACGCCTGTTGGGTAAATTGTCAGAGCTTACTGATATGGGCGTTGCCGTTCACCTCTTTACTGGCAATCATGATATCTGGTGCAAAGACTATCTTACCCAAGAGTGCGGAATAATCATGCACTACCAGCCAGAGACCATTCAGATAGAAGGAAAGACATTCTTCTTGGCGCATGGTGACGGGCTGGGCGACGACAGCAAATCGTTCAAGTTCCTGCGTGCCATTTTCCATAACAGACCTTGTCAATGGGCATTCCGTTGGTTGCATCCAGACCTTGGCGTGGCTTTTGGTTTGCGATGGGCCAAACACAGCCGTCTCAAGCATGCCCCGTCAGCAGAGAATCCTCTGGGTGAGCCTCCCTACATGGGTGAAGATAAAGAGCCTTTAGTGCTGTTTGCCAAGGAATACCTGAAGAAACATCCTGAAACGGACTACCTCATCTTTGGTCATCGCCATATTGAGCTCGACCTTATGCTCACACGCCAAAACCGCCTCCTTATCTTAGGCGACTGGATAAGCCAGTTTACCTACGCAGAGTTCTCAGACGGTCAAATCACTCTGGATAATTATTCAACAAAAGTAAACTAATAAGACATGAAAACTATCAAATCACTGCTCCTTCTTGCCCTTACGCTGCTCACTGCAGCATGCGGCACAACCAACACAGTGCCCATCACAGGGCGCAAAACAAATCTTCTCGTCGACGACGCACAGGTTCTCAGCCTCAGCTCCCAGCAGTATCAGGATTACATGAAAGGGGCTACGCTATCCACCAATCAAAACAACACCGCTATGGTGAAACGCGTAGGTCAGCGCCTTGCTACTGCCGTAGAGAAATATCTAAAAGAAAATGGCTACGCCAACGAATTGCAGAATTTTCAGTGGGAGTTCAATCTAGTCAACAACAATCAAGCCAACGCCTTCTGTATGCCTGGTGGCAAGATTGTTGTCTACGAAGGTATGCTTCCCCTCACTCAGGACGATACCGGCCTTGCTATCGTGCTTGGACATGAGATTGCACATGCCGTTGCCAAGCATTCTGCCGAGCAGCTTTCCAAACAGATGCGTCAGGAATATGCCGCACAGATAGGCGGTAGCGTGCTCACACAAGTAGCACAGGCAAAAGGAATGAGCAACACCGCAGCCCTTCTTGACATGGTGGGACAGATAGGCTTCAATTTTGCCAACCTGAAGTATTCGCGCGACAACGAGACAGAAGCCGACCACCTTGGTCTCATCTTTGCAGCATTGGCAGGTTATGACCCACAATTAGCCATACCCTTCTGGCAGCGCATGGCACAACAAGGCAGCAGTAACAAGAGCGAGATATTCAGCGATCATCCTTCTGACGAAAAGCGCATAGCTGCTCTGCAGAAACTTATGCCCGAGGCGCTCAAGTACTACACGCCTCCTGTAACTACTACCACCACGAAGACTACAACGACAACAAAGAAGGCTACGTCAACGACCAAGAAGACCACAACAGCCAAGAAGACCACAACAGCCAAGAAGACTACTACAGCCAAGAAGACTACTACAGCCAAGAAGACTACTACAAAGAAGTAGGGGAAAAGTCTAATCTCTCACGTCGTCTTTTCTCAAGCTACGTGTCGCATTGGCCGATGTCACGCGTCGCGTTGGCCTCTGTCAAACGTAGACAAAAGATTGTCAAACCGCTGACAAAGTTTTGTCTATGCGTGACAAAGCGATTAGCAATCAGCAGTTATTGGTTATTGTTTAGCAAAACGGTAAACTAAAACGTTTTTTCTTGCTATTCTTCTTTATTTTTTGTAACTTTGTGCTCTGAATTATGAACAAACAACCAACGTTTACTATGACTAAGAACACAAACAAAACAAATCAGAAAGAGAAGAAATCCATGTCGCGTCGCCAGTTTCTGACCACAACGGCTACTGGCATTGCCGGATTTATGATTCTACCCAGCTTTACAATCGACGGGGTTAGGATTGCCCCAAGTGACAGAGTGGTACTTGGCTTTGTTGGACTGGGCCAGCAAGGATGCAGTGACTTCCGCAGTTTTGCCGAATGTCCCGGAGTACAGGTTGCAGCCTGTTGCGATGTTGACAGCATCAAACGCGAACGTTTTCGCAGGTATGTAACAAAATGGCAACAAGAAAAGAAGATGCCCGTACGCTGCGATGTTTATGAAGAATACGAGCGTTTACTGGAGCGTAAGGACATAGATGCCATCGAGATAGCTACGCCCGACCATTGGCATGCTCTGGTAGCCATACATTCGTTACAGGCTGGAAAGGATGTGTATGTGCAGAAACCCCTTGCATACACTATTACAGAAGGTTTGGCTATTCAGCGTGCAGTACGTGCCAACAACCGCATCCTGCAGATGGGAAGCCAGCAGCGTAGCAGTGAGGAATTCCAGACAGCCATAGCATTGGTACAAAGTGGTGCAATAGGAGACATTAAGGAAATATACGTTCGCGTGGGAGATCCTCCAAAGCCATTGGACTTGCCAGAGATGCCCGTGCCTGACAACCTGAACTTCAACCTATGGATGGGTCCGCTGAATGATCCTAAGATTCATTACCACTCAGACCTTTGCCCTGTGGTGACACTCGACCCAGATAGGAACGAGCAGTTATGGGGTGCCTGGCGCTGGTATTCGGAAACGGGTAACGGTTTTCCTGCTGACTGGGGAGCCCACATGTACGACATTGCCCAGGCTGCCATAGGTATGGACGGACTAGGCCCAGTAGAGTTCATACCTCAGGGATATAACGGAGCGAAATATGCTACCATGAAGTATGCCAACGGCATTATCATGCAAGAACGCCCGTTCACAGACAACGCTAATGACAAAGGTATCAAGTTCATTGGCGACAAGGGATGGCTGAAGGTAGCACGCGGTTACATAGAATGCTCCGACAGCAAACAACTGAAGAAGCATCAGGAGACTATCGCTGCCGGACAATATGAGGTAAGCGCACCACACATGCAAAACTTCATTGATGCCATACGTGAGCACAAAGACCCCATTGCCCCTGTTGAGTACGGTTGCAGCACCAACACGCTATGCTGCATATTCAACATAGCACGTGAGCTGAATCGTCCTGTGCACTGGAATCCAGCTACACTAAGCTTTGGCGACGATAAGGAGGCCTTTGCTCATCGCCTCTACTACTACGATTATCGCCGTCCGTACAAACTTCCCTATCTGGAACGTCGAGGATAAGAAAACAACAAGAGGGTGTGCCGATTTCAGACACACCCTCTTTATTATTAATAATAATGTATAAGCCGTCTGTTAGCAGAGTGCTTGTGTGTCGAGGGCTATCATCAGTTCCTCATCCGTTGGGATGCAGCAGACAATAACCTTACTGTCATCAGCACTAAGGATGGCCTCAGTAGCACGACAGGAACGGTTCTTCTGTTCGTCCATCTTAACACCCATGAACTCGAGCCCCTTGGTAGCGCCTTCGCGTACTTCCCATTGGTTCTCACCAGCTCCACCTGTAAAGAGGATGATATCTACACCACCCATAGCGGCAGCATACTGGCCAATGTATTTCTTGATGCGATAGGTGTACATTTCTTTAGCCAAACGAGCCTTATCGTTGCCTGCAGCAATACCAGCAAGGATATCGCGGAAGTCGCTGCTTGCCTCGCTAACACCAGCCAGACCGCTCTGCTTGTTCAGCAGATTGCTAATGCCCTTGGTATCGAGGTTTAGTTTATCCATCAGGAAGGTTACAGCACCAGCATCGATATCACCGCTACGGGTTCCCATGATAAGACCCTCAAGCGGAGTTAGACCCATAGAAGTGTCGACACACTTGCCATCCTTAACGGCTGCTATACTGGCACCATTTCCGATGTGGCAAGTGATAATCTTCTTGCCCTCGGGCTTAACGCCAAGAAACTCGCAAACACGCTGTGAAACGTATCTGTGGCTAGTTCCGTGGAAGCCGTAACGACGCACGCCAAACTCCTTATACAGATTATATGGAAGAGCGTACATGTAGGCATAATCAGGCATTGTCTGATGGAAAGCGGTATCGAACACACCTACCTGAGGAATGTTAGGAAGCAAAGCCGAAACAGCATTCACGCCCTTGATGTTGGCAGGATTGTGCAGAGGAGCCAAGTCGTTGCAGGCTGCGAAAGCCTCCATAACCTCTGGGGTCAGGCGAACACTCTGATTGAACTTCTCGCCGCCATGTACCATACGATGACCTACAGCATCCAACTCCTCAAGGTTCTTCAGCACAGCGTACTCACCTGTTGTCAGCACCTCGAAAATCCACTGCACACCAGCAGTATGTTCTGCAATGGGGCGCTCCATCTTGTGCTTCTCACCGTTGAGTTTAACAGTGATGAAGCTGTCTGGCAAACCAATCTTTTCTATACCTCCACTTGTGATGACACTCTTGTCATCCATGTTATACAATGCGTACTTAATGGAACTGCTCCCGCAGTTCAAGACTAAAATCTTCATGTTTCTCTAAACTATAAACTATCAACTCTAAACTTTATTTAGCATCCATTGCTTGGCAAGCGGTGATAGCCACCATCTTGTAGATATCATCTACAGAACAACCACGTGAGAGGTCGTTTACAGGATGAGCAATACCTTGCAGAATAGGACCAAGGGCATCGGCACCAGCCAGACGCTGTATCAGCTTATAGCCAATGTTACCAACCTCAAGACTAGGAGCTACCAAAACGTTGGCATGACCGGCAATCTCCGAGCCTGGAGCCTTCTTCTCACCTACTGAAGGAACCAAAGCGGCATCAGCCTGCAACTCGCCATCCAACTTCAGAGTAGGCTCCATCTTGTGTGCAATCTTTGTAGCCTCGATAACCTTATCTACTACCTCGTGCTTGGCACTTCCCTTGGTACTGAAGCTCAGCATAGCCACACGTGGATCAGCAAAACCTGCCACGCTGCGAGCTGTATGAGCTGTACAAATGGCAATCTGAGCTAGCTGTGAAGCATCAGGAACAGGTGTTACGGCAACATCGCCAAGGACAACCACGCCATCCTCGCCATACTGAGGCTTATCGGTAATAAGTAGCATAGCACCGCTTACGCAGGTAATGCCAGGAGCACACTTGATAATCTGCAGGGCAGGACGCAAGGTGTCACCCGTTGTGGAAAGGGCACCGCTAATCTGGCCGTCAGCATGTCCGCTCTTGATGATAAGGCAGCCAAAGTACAGAGGGTCATTCAGCACCTTATCGCGAGCTTCCTCTTTAGACATACCTTTGCTCTTACGTAAACTGTACAGCAACTCTACGTATTCATCTGTTACATCGCTTGTAGCAGGGTCAATAATAATAGCCTTGTCGAGATGCGTTAGACCCAATTTTTTACCCAAGGCAAAAATTTCATCGGGATTGCCAATCAGGATAATCTCTGCCAGGTCGTCGGCAAGAGCTTTATCAGCGGCAGTCAGTGTTCGCTCTTCCAAGCTCTCAGGCAGCACGATGCGCTGTTTGTTGCTCTTGGCACGAGCGATGATTTTCTCCATTAATGTCATAATACTATCTGTTTTTATAAGTTTAAATTATCTATTTTTTAGGGCCGCCCTTTCATTTTTCACTTTTCACTCTCAGAACTTTCCTCTCATCAGCAGATTTTCCAGTTCCTCTGCCGAGATATGAGCCCTCAGCACATCGTTATAGGCAGCACTGATGCTACCCGTTTCCTCACTAACCACAATAGCCAACGCGTCCGTTTCCTGACTGATACCCTTGGCAGCCCTATGGCGAAGACCAAATTCCTTAGGAATATCCAGATCGTGACTGATGGGCAGGATACACGCAGCAGCCGTAATCTTGTTGTTCGAGATTATCATGGCACCGTCATGCAACGGACTGTTCTTAAAGAAGATATTCTCTATTAGACGCTGACTTATCTTGGCATTTACCAACTCGCCAGTACGCACAAAGTCGTTCAGCGGAAGGTTGTTCTGCAACACAATCAAGGCCCCTACCCTTTGTTTGCTCATATTCAGGCAAGCCATAACGATAGGAAAGATGGTCTCTCTCTCATGCACAAACTCTGAGAGATCTTTTTTTCTGTCGGGCCTGAAGAAATTTATGAATCTGTGAAATCTCTGACGGGCACCCATCTTATAGAAAAAATGCCGAATCTCCTCCTGAAACAGAATGATGATGGCTATGGCTCCCACACTTACCAGTTTATCCAGGATACCCCCCACCAGTTTCATCTCCAAGACCTTGCTGACAATAATCCAGAAACTTATAAAGAACAATACTCCGTAGAAGATGTTTACAGAGCGTGACTGCTTCATTACCTTATAACAATAGAACAGCCCTATTGCCACAAGTAAGATATCAATCAAGTCCTTTATTCCGAATTCTAGCATGCTAACACCTTTTTTATTATCTGCACCACCTCAACAGCTTCCTTCACATCATGCACCCTTAGGATGCTTGCACCCTTCAACAATGCCAAAGTATTCAGTACCGAAGTACCATTAAGTGCACCTTCAGGAACACCACCCAACAGCTTGTATATCATTGATTTTCTGCTCACACCTGCCAGTATGGGCAAGCCCAACACCTGCAAGTCCTGCATACGGTTCATCAACTCATAGTTGTGCTCCAGCGTTTTGGCGAATCCAAAGCCAGGGTCTAATATGATGTCTTTCACGCCTAACTCGTGCAGTTGCTGCACCTTACTTCCGAAATACTGCAACATCTCTGTCATCAAATCGTCATAATGCGGTTCCTGTTGCATGGTCTGGGGATTACCCTTCATGTGCATCAAGATGTAAGGAACGCCTAAAGCGGCAACCATTTCGAACATTTTAGGGTCTAACTCACCACCACTTATGTCGTTTATTATCTGTACGCCATATTCCTCTACACACATTTTGGCCACATCAGCTCTGAACGTGTCAACGCTCACCACAGCATCAGGGGCAACATTGCGCAGAATCTGTAAGGCACCACGCAGACGCCTCATCTCCTCTTCTGTCGAGATATTATCTGCTCCAGGTCTACTGCTATAGGCACCAATGTCTATTATTGAACCTCCCTCAGCCAATATAGCTTTCACTCGCTCCTCAATCTCAGCCTTCGAATTCTTGCGGCTTTCCGAATAGAATGAATCAGGTGTAATATTTAGGATACCCATAACGTGAGGATTACTCAAATCCATGAGTTTTCCTCCCACATTTATGGTATAGGGCAACAGACCTTTCATATATTTCTTGGTAACTTTGGCACAAAGTTATACAATATTTACAAATTATCAGAAAAATGGCTTAACTTTGTAGCATAAAAAGTAAAAAAACAAGTATTATGAAGACTGAACAATTATATGAAATCTACTTACAGCACCCCATAATAACAACAGACAGCAGAGATTGTCCTCCAGACTCCATCTTCTTCGCATTAAAAGGAGCTTCTTTCAACGGGAACCTTTATGCTGCTTCTGCCTTAGACAAAGGATGTGCTTATGCAGTAGTTGAAAAAGAATATGCCCCTGAAGGCGACGAAAGATATATTGCTGTAGAAAATCCGGAAAAGACACTTCAGAACCTTGCCGCATATCATCGTCAGCAACTTAATATCCCTGTGCTGCAAATAACAGGTACAAATGGGAAAACCACAACCAAGGAACTTATTGCCAGCGTACTGCAAAAAGCGCACAACGTTCTTTTTACAGAAGGCAATCTCAACAACCACCTGGGTGTACCACGCACACTACTCCGTATTTCAAAAGATCATGATATTGCCATTATAGAGACAGGTGCCAACCATCCTGGTGAAATAGCCTTCCTTTGCAACATGGTAAAAGCCAATTATGGACTGATAACCAATGTAGGTCGCGCTCACCTGGAAGGCTTTGGCTCCTTCGAAGGTGTAAAGAAAACCAAGGGGGAACTCTACGATGATTTGCAACAAAGCCATGCCACTATCTTCCTGAATGCACTAGATGAGGATTTGATGCAGATGGCAGAAGAACGTGGATTCCATCTCTATAACAATGCCATTCCATACGTTGAAGGACGCATTGATGATTGCAATCCCTTTGTCAGGATACAATGGAGAAAAGATGACGATGACCCCTGGCATACCATCCAGACACACCTTATTGGAGCATACAACATTTCTAACCTGCGCGCTGCCATAACAGTTGGATTATACTTTGGTGTTACGCCCGAACAAATCTGCCACGCCATTGAGCATTATGTTCCCAGCAATAGCAGAAGTGAGTTCCGTGATACAGGACGTAACCACCTGATTGTGGATGCCTACAATGCCAATCCAAGCAGCATGATTGCAGCACTAACCAACTTCCAGTTTATTGACTCTAAGCATAAAATGGTTATCCTTGGCGACATGCGCGAGTTGGGTTCTGACAGTGAGTTTGAGCATCGCAAGATTATGGATATTTTGGCAGGAATGCCATTAGAAGAAATATGGTTGGTTGGAGAGAACTTTGCTTCTCTCAATTACAATAACAAGCCGATAAATGCCAAATATTATAAAGATGTGGAGGCTGTGAAAGAAGAAATCCACAGCCATCCAATTACTGGCAAGACCATTCTTATAAAAGGCAGCAACGGAACTAAACTGTTTCAGCTACCCGAATACTTATAATCAGTTGTTGATAATGTGAACATCTCTCTGCGGGAAGGGGATTTCTATATTGTTTGCATTCAGCGTGTTATAGATAATTTCCCTCACACGTCCTGTCAGAGCAACCTTCTCCTCTACCAGCATCCAGATACAAACTGCCAAATCAACACTGCTGTCGCCAAAATCTACGAAGGACACCTTCATAGGTTGCTCCTCGACGTTGGTAATGCACTGCCCATCTGCGTTTTTCTCCAGACATACAGGCATTAATGCTTCCGTCAGCATTTTGCGGACTTCCTCTACATTGGTACCATATGCTACACCAATAGGAATCTTTATGAGTTCGTAACGATGATTACGCGTCATATTCTTAAAGTTCTTGCTGAATAAGGCGCTGTTCAGAAAAGCAATCACACAACCGTCAGCCGTTACAATCTGTGTACTCTGGTAGGTAATGCTTTCCACCTTTCCGGTGATACCGTCACATTCTATATAGTCGCCCACATGAATGCGTCCCGTCATCAGCGAGATACCGTAGAAGAAATTCTCCAAAATACTCTGCATGGCAAAACCAAGACCTGTAGCCAGACCTGCTCCAACAATACTTATACCGCTTCTTGGCACATCCAGCACTACCAAAACAATAATGATATATAGGCCCCAACACAATATGCCAATCACATTGCGAGCCAAGGTAAGGTTCAGCATCTCGTTCTCGACAAGCACTTTGCGTCTGAAATGGCAATAGAAACCGCGTAAACTGTAATTTATATAACGGAATATAAACCACAATGCAGCCACTATACACAAGCGATCCATAGATATACGAATGAGGTTCTGCTGGTTTACAATATCCATACGGAAAAATGCCTCACAAAGACTTGTCATCTCAAAAACCTTAGATGCCCAATAAATACTAAAGAAGACCGATGCCACACCTATTATGGGAACCAAAGTACGATTGAACAAATCGTAAAGCCATGTTACGGAAATGTAATCTCCGCGCAGCATCTTCTTCTTTATCGCAGCTATTTCCTCTGAAACATCCTCTCCGTCATCCTGTCTCTCTTTTAATTCCGGACATAACTTATATATCATGATACGCTCCTCATACATCTCCAGCAAATCATAGATACACGTTACTGTCATGATGGCAGCCAATTGGAATGTCCACCATATCAATATCTGCACAGCCATCAATGTATAGCCCACCCATGAAGCAAAACAAGATGCAAATATAACCAGGCTGGTGATATGCGTATACATTATATCTAACATTGGCAAATTCTCCCGGTGTCTCCTTGACACCCACCATTGCCAAAGGCAGAAGCATAACAAAACTGGTGGGAATATCAGATTAACCAGCGTATTCGGAATCAACACTATTCTAAAAAGGATAACCACAAACGACAACACCATCAGAGGCATATAAATGATAGCGGCATGTCGCATCTGTTCTCCTTTAAGGCGAATATAAAGGCTCAGGAAGATCACCTCGAGCAACCAAGCCATATTTATAATCTGTGCTGTTCCCATCTGTATGAAATTACGATGAGCCAAAGAACGAACGGTCATGACAATGATTGCAAACAGGGCTATGCCTACAACATTGTTCAACATTTGTCGTTTCAACTTAAAAGCATCGCTACGCCATCTCCTGGGTAACAGCCATCTGAGAATAACGTAACTGACAAGAAGCGACAGTGCCAGATAGAACACCAGGAAAACACTGATAAACAGCACTGTTGCACCACGCCATTCCGAATACGTCCGCTCATATCCCTTAAAAGGCATGTATTTGGTCTCTATCGAATTCCTTGCAATTAAAACCTGAACAGGAAAGTTCTTGAGAATCTTGAAATAGTTGTCGCTGCCATTTTTGAAGATATTGTCCTGCAGCAATTTATATCTCCCCTTGGCAAACTCGTTTAGTTCTTCAACCTTACCGATAACACTTTTGTAATATGTATTTTCTGCTTCCAGTTTTTCCAGGAAACGCTGCATATTCTCACGTAGCGTAACAGAATACTTCAAACAGTCTGCCCTGTCTTTCAGTTGCTGCCCCGTAAGGTACAGAGGTTCCGTACTTTCCACCTCTTCCTCTTGTTCACCATGAGTTATCAACACCATATTCTTTTCCTGCATATTCTCTCTTTCTTCAAGCAGAGAGTCCTTTTTCTCTTGCAGAGAATCAATAGCTTGCATCAGAATGCTGTCATTCTCCGTCAACACACTGTCTGCATCGGCACTACTTACAGGAGGCATACTTTTGAGCGATTGTATCAATGCATCGTATCGTTCTATTTCCAGCTTTATGCGCGTAATAATCTTATCATATTGGTGCATCTTGCTATCACGATTATTCAGGTCGTGATACAAATCGGTAGCCTGTTGACAGGCATATGCCATATCAAAGGTGTTATCTGTTGTCTGCGAGTACAGCATAAGTCCTATCTGCTCACACTGATGCATGTAGCTAACCAACTGCTGATGCTGTTGGGTTCCCTGTTGCTCATACATGGCCATAAAGGTTTGCTGCTGCTCATATTTTGTCTGCAACTCAGCCTTTAACACGCCAAGGGTACGGGCCAAATCCTTTTCCTTCAATACGGCATTTGCAGGCATCAGACATGCCAGTAACAATACGATAAATATCAGAAGTTTCCTCATAATACAATAACTTTCTTTTCAGTAACTCGTCATCTTTTCAATTCTTTATACGTCTTTTTTCCCTTTATGTGATACTGCCATAGTATGCTCTTAGGGAACAGTATCTCACTTGCCGGAACCACAGTAGCCTGTAGATTCTTCTCACGGTCTGCGCGGAAGTCTGATCTCATCTTGCAAAAAGCACTACGTCCCTTCCATACTGCCAGAAAACTGCCCCACTGAAGAGTCAACAGAAAATACACACTTGCCAGAGCATCCAGCCAGAAACGCCATTGCATGACACGTGCCAACTGCTCTGCTGGCAGATTCTTGTACAACAGAATCATGTTGTTGCGGAAGTTCAGGAATGCCTTACGTGGATTGTCCTTAGGAAGCGTTCCTCCACCCACATGATACACCACACTATCAGGAATGCAGACTATCCGATATCCTCTGCTACGCAATCGCCAACAGAGATCTATCTCTTCCTGATGGGCAAAGAAACGACCGTCCAGTCCGCCAGTTTCCCAATATTCTCGGCTTCGAATCATCAGCGTAGCTCCTGTTGCCCAAGCTACGGTAGTCACCGTATCATATTGTCCCTGATCCTTCTCTACAGTAGTAAAGACCCGTCCTCTGCAGAAGGGATATCCCAGCCAATCAATGTAGCCTCCACAAGCCCCGGCATATTCCAGCATGGAACGATCCCACTCACATCTCAGCTTAGGCTGACAGGCCACAACATCCTCGTGAGCCTCCATATATGAGAGCAAGGGCCGGAGCCATCCTTCTGTCACCTCCACATCACTATTCAAAAGCAGATAGTATTTCGCCTCCACCTGACGTAATGCCTGATTGTACCCTTCTGCAAAACCATAGTTCTTATCCAGAACAATGGTTCTTACCTCTGGGAACTCTTGCTCCATCATCTTCAGCGAGTCGTCGTTGCTGGCATTGTCGGCAACAATCACCTCCGCCTCCTGACTGTATCTCAACACAGAGGGCAGATACTTACGAAGCATGAAAGCTCCGTTCCAATTCAGTATAACTATTGCTATGTGCTTCATACTAATTCGGCTGTCATTAATTCTTCTACATCGTCCCACTTACCTAGACGAACGTTCACGATCTTATTATCCATCTCTGCGGTAGTTCGTAACGCTACTCTGATATAATTGTCTGTAAAACCATGCATGATGCCCTTGGTACGACTATGCTCCAAAAGAACAGGTCTGACTTGTCCCACGAAACGCTCATAGAATCCACGCAGTTTGGCCTGACTGAGTGCCAGAACCCGTTGGCTGCGTTCATGTTTCTGCTCAGGTGATACCACATAGGGAATCTGCAAAGCCTTGGTTCCTGGTCGTTCGCTGTAGCTGAACACATGATATTGGCTTACATCAATCTTTTCCATAAAGGAAAGCGCTTCACTGAACAACTCATCCGTCTCACCCCTAGTTCCCACAATTACATCCACTCCGATAAAGGCATCCGGCATGAGTTCTCGCACGCGCGTTACCTTATTATAAAATAATAGCGAATCATATCGACGATGCATAAGCCTTAGCACCTCGTCACTTCCACTTTGCAGGGGAATATGAAAATGCGGCATGAAGGCACGACTCTGTGCACAGAACTGCAGCACTTCGTCCGTAAGCAGATTAGGCTCTATGCTGCTGATGCGGTAACGCTCTATACCCCCAACATCGTCCAAGGATTTTATCAGATCCAAGAATGATTCTCCTGTGCTCTTACCAAAATCACCTATGTTTACGCCAGTTATCACTATTTCCTTACCGCCTTGCCGAGCAACCTCCTGAGCCTGCTTCACCATAGATGCTATGCTTCCGTTTCTACTTCTCCCTCTCGCAAAGGGAATGGTACAGTAAGTGCAATAGTAATCGCAACCATCCTGTACTTTCAAGAAATAGCGGGTTCTGTCGCCACATGAGCAGCTTGGGACAAAAGTGCGGATATCTGCAGTCTTGCTAGTATGATATTCGTGCGACACCAATGCCCTTTCCTCTGGCATCATGGGTAAACGCTCGGCTATATATTGCAGAATCTGGCCCTTTTGTTCACTTCCCAAGACCAGATCCACACCTTCCAGAGCCGACACCTGTTCTGGTTTTAGCTGCGCATAGCAGCCCGTCACCACCACCAACGCACCAGGATGCTGACGCACCATCTTACTGATAGCCTGTCGACACTTGGCATCGGCAACCTCAGTAACACTACAGGTATTAACAACGCAGATGTCGGCCGCTTCACCACGGGTCACCGTTCTCACTCCGGCTTCCGTTAGCAACCTACCCACCGAACTTGTCTCGGCAAAGTTCAGTTTACAGCCCAAAGTAAAATATGCAGCCTTTCTGCCTTTGAAATCATACATGGGTACAAAGATACGAATAAGCGACAACAAAACAAAAAGAATTCGAAAAAAATGTATACTTAAATAAAATAATGCAAAAATCGGTGTGCTGATTTTCAGCAAGTTACAAAAAAACATTCAAAAAAAGAGAAAAAAAAACGCAAAAATAGATACAACGTATTGAAAAACTCCGTACCTTTGCATCGTTTTAATAAGCAATTGATTGTTTTACAGATTTTAAAAAGCAAAAAAAAATGAAAAAGTTAGCATTTTTGTTCGCAGCTGTAGTAGCTGTATCTTTCGCTTCTTGTGGTAACACTACCGCTCAGAATGAGGAGTCTGCCGATACTATCGACACTACCGCTGTTGAGACTTGTGACACTACTTGCGCTGACACTGTAGCAGCTGACACAGTTGCTGCTCCCGCAGCAGAGTAATCAAGACGATTGAACAAAAAAAGTCTTAAAGAGACGACATCCTTAGGATGCCGTCTTTTTTCTTCCTTAAACTAACACACTAATAAAAAGAAAAAGTTACATAATAACATGAAATTTACATTATTAACATTGGCCTTCATATGCACCGCAACTGTTGGCATAGCACAAGAGACGTACAGGATACCTGTCAGTGAGAAGGATGAGAAAATGCAGACTGGACAGTATGAACCCACTTGGTCGTCGTTAGAGCAGCATCAGACTCCAGAGTGGTTTCGTGATGCAAAATTCGGTATATGGGCACATTGGGGAGCACAATGTGTAGAGGGTAGCGGCGACTGGATGGCTCGTGAAATGTATATGGAGGGTGGCTATAAGTACAAGTTCCATTGCGAACACTACGGACATCCTTCAGAGTTCGGATACAAAGACATCCTGCCACTCTTCAAAGCCGAACGTTGGCAACCCGACAGCCTTGTAGCCCGCTACAAACGCTGTGGAGCACAATATTTCTTTGTTTTAGGTAACCATCATGACAATTACGACCTTTGGGACTCTAAATACCAGCCATGGAACAGCATGAATATCGGTCCCAAACGAGACATTTTGGCAGAATGGGCTGCTGCAGCCAAGAAATACGGTCTTCCTTTGGGAATCTCTTTCCATGCTGATCATGCATGGACTTGGTTTGAACCCTCTCAACGATATGATCTGGAAGGCCCCAAGGCTGGTGTCTACTATGATGGAAACCTAACAAAAGAAGACGGAAAAGGCAAATGGTGGGAAGGTCTCGACCCACAGATGCTCTACCAACAGAACCATCCCATGAGCAAAGGCTCTTGGGACAATGGAGCCATTCACGGGCAATGGGACTGGAGCCACGGAGCCTGTCCGCCATCACAGGAATTCGTCACCAATTTCTATAATCGTACTCTTGATGCCATAAACCGCTACAATCCAGACCTAATTTACTTTGATGTAACCGTCCTGCCCTTCTTTCCTGTCAGCGACTGTGGTATGAAGATTGCAGCCCATCTATATAACAAAAATCCACGCGGTGTGGTGTTTGGCAAGATTCTCAGCGAAAACCAGAAAAAGGCACTAACGTGGGATGTTGAACGTGGAGCACCCAATCAGATGGTGGAGCAGCCTTGGCAAACCTGTAACTGCATTGGAGACTGGCATTACAACACAGAAACCTATAAGCATGGTTACCGAACGGCCACTAATATGATTAAGCAACTTGTGGACATCGTCTCAAAGAACGGAAACCTGCTACTCAACATCCCCTTACGTGCAGATGGTACGTATGATGAAAAGGCTGCCCGTTTTCTGGATGAATTGGAAGCTTGGATGAAACAGAATGGCGAGAGCATCTTTGGTACCCGTCCATGGGTAAAGTTTGGCGAAGGACCTGTTGCAGAAAAAGATATCAAAATCAACTCGCAAGGCTTTAACGAAGGCCAGTATAATGGAATGGATTATCGAGACATTCGCTTTAACCAAACTCAAAAGTATTTGTACGTAACCGCCATGGGATGGCCTCAGGACGGCAAACTTTTTATCAAATCTCTTGCCAAAGGAAGTTCCGACTTTACAAAACCCATTACCTCCGTCCAACTATTAGGCTATGGCAAGCTCAAGGCTCACCAAACACCTGAAGGGTTGGAGGTTCAACTTCCCAAGCCTTGCAACAACATAGCCCCAGTACTAAAGATAAAAAAATAAAGGCACTGAGTTGTGCTGAATCACGAATACAAAAAAAGCGTAGCTTTGGGGCTACGCTTTTTTAATAATATGATCTTGTATTTATTATGCTTCCTCAGCAGGAGCCTCAACAGGAGCTTCGGCTACAGGTGCCTCAACTGCAGGAGTCTCAACAGGAGTCTCAACAACAGGAGCGCCTTCAGCAATTACCTTGAAAGGAACCTGAGCAGAAACCTCCTTGTGAAGTTTAACTGTAGCAACATAGTCGCCAACACTCTTAACATCCTTTACAATGATTGTCTTGCGGTCTACATCGAAGCCAAGCTTCTGCAATTCATCAGCAATCTGCAGGCTATTAACACTACCATAGATAACACCACTGCTGCTAACCTTAGTAGAGATAACCAAAGATACTGCACTCAGTTTTTCAGCCTTAGCCTCAGCCTCAGCCTTGATCTTTGCCAACTTAACAGCTTTCTGTTTCAGTGTCTCAGCCAACTGCTTTTTTGCACTCTCACTGGCAATTACACCTTTTCCAAAAGGAATAAGATAGTTACGACCGTAACCAGACTTTACGTTTACAATATCGTTCTTGTAACCCAAGCCAATAACGTCTTCTTTCAGTATTATTTCCATATCTATTCCTCCTTTTTTACTTCATCAAGTCAGTTACGAAAGGCAGCAAAGCCAGATGGCGTGCACGCTTAACAGCCTGAGCCACACGACGCTGATATTTCAGAGAAGTACCAGTAATACGACGGGGCAGAATCTTACCCTGCTCATTCAGGAACTTCTTCAGGAATTCGGGATCCTTGTAGTCAATGTACTTGATACCGCTTTTCTTAAAACGGCAATACTTCTTCTTTTTGACATCAATTGCGGGAGCGGTCAAATAACGGATTTCAGACTGATCTGCCATGGTTTAAGCCTCCTTACTTGATTTGTTGTTTCTTCTCTTTTCAGCATAAGCTGCTGCATACTTCTCCATCTTTACTGTAAGATAGCGAAGAACTCTCTCATCACGACGGTATGCAATCTCCAACTTCTTAATAGTCTCAGGAGCTGCCTTGAACTCAACGAGTTCGTAGAAACCCGTACTCTTCTTCTCAATGGGGTAAGCCAGTTTCTTCAAGCCCCAGTTCTCCTCACTGATGATTTCTGCACCAGCCTTTACAAGAACATCCTTGAACTTGTTTACCGCTTCCTTCATCTGATCATCAGACAAAACGGGAGTTAAAATGAAAACGGTTTCGTATTGATTCATAATACGTTAAATAAGTTAATTAATACTATTTTGCAAAAATGCGCTGCAAAGGTACTACTTTTTAGTGAGACTGCCAAAGATTTACACCTTTTTTGTATTTTTTACATCAAAACATTTCGCCACATCAAGAAAAATCACTTACTTTGTATTTGCAAAAGTATAAACAAACAAAAGACATTATCTATTATGAAAAAACAGAATTTAGGTATTATCCTGATTGTTTTAGGTGCACTACTGATGATTATAGGCTATGCATCAGCAAGACTCAACCTTGGTTTTATGGCAGAACTAATTGACTACAACTGGTTCAACATGTTTGCATTGCTGCTGATTATTGCCGGCATCGTTGCACACATTGTCATTGCCAAACGTTCCTAACAATAACCTTCCAAATCCTTTGCGCCTAATGAAAATCTTCCGAAGAAATATCGGGACCGTTTTGTTTTTGTGCATAAGTTCCATAACCTATGCCCAATATGACAATTACGATACTATTGAGGACTGGACCCTGGAAGATGTGGAAGAAGAAGTCCCCAAGCCTCAGCACAAAGAATACAAGAACTTCCTCTATCTGCAATATTCACCCAGCAGATACATCACAAATGATGTCAAGCAAAAGTTTCACGAGTTCTCCTTAGGATATGCTCGCTCCATCCAGATTTTGGAGAATAAACCTTATTTTGTGGAGGTGGGAGCAAACATCAAATACTCACACGCTAAAGAAAACGACACAAATTACAACTTGCTGACCTTCAGAATTCCTGTAAATGCGGTATACAAATTCTATCTCTCCAAGACAAAGGATATCGCACTGGCTCCTTATGCAGGTGTTCATATGCGTGCCATTGCTGTAGGAAAAGAAGACAACTGGAAAAGTTTTCAGATAGGATGGCAAACAGGACTAAAGTGTTATATTAATAAGGTATTTATGGGTATCTCTTATGCCCGTGATTTCCCAGACCAGTCAAAAAACCCTCACGTGCATGAATCCAGCATTCATGTGGGTTATTGTTTCTGAACGGCAATATAAAACATAGAACAAATAAAGCGGGACAGACGAAATGGCTGCCCCGCTTTATTGTTAACTCTGCTTTTATTTATTCCGTCATGAGGTTGGGTACTATCAGACGATAACCCTTGCCGTGAACATTATTGATCTCTATAGAAGGATCGTCCTTGAGGTGCTTACGCAACTTGGTGATATAAACATCCATACTGCGGGCATTGAAATAATTGTCGTCTATCCAGATTGTCTTCAATGCCAACTCACGCTCCAACACATCATTAGAATGTGCACATAGCATAGTAAGCAATTCACACTCCTTGGTAGTCAACTTAGTCTGCTTGTCGCCAATAGAAAGTATCTGACGCTGAGTATCAAACATAAACTTACCCAACTGATACTGAGTGACGGCACGTGTAGACTTTACCTTTACACGACGCAGGATGGCCTCCATACGATACACCAACTCATCCATAGAGAATGGTTTGGTAAGATAATCATCGGCTCCCAATTTGAAGCCTTCCAGAATATCGTCCTTAAGATTCTTAGCTGTCAAAAAGATGATTGGCACCTCAGCATTAACCAAACGTATCTCGCGTGCCAACGCAAAGCCGTCCATCTTGGGCATCATTACATCAAGCAAACACATATCGAACTTTGTTCTCATGAAAGCCTTGTAACCAGCCTCACCATCGAGGTAAAGCTCAGCATCATAACCCTTTGCCTGCAAATACTCACGAACCAACATGCCCAGACTCTCCTCGTCCTCGCATAATAGAATGTGCAATTTGTTTTCCATAATTTAATCTTTTACTATTGGTAATGTTATTGTAAATTTTGTTCCTTGTCCTATCTCGCTGCTGACCTTTATTGTACCATGATGAAGGTCTATCATTTTCTTTACGTACGCCAGTCCTAAGCCAAAGCCCTTAACATTGTGTGTATTACCAGTATGCACGCGATAGAACTTATCGAAAATACGTTTCAAGTCATCTTTCTGCATGCCTATACCATTATCTTTGATGGTAATGCTGATATTATCCTCTCCCAGATTTCTGGTCGATACCTCAAGATGAAGGGGCTCATTTTCACGTTTGTACTTAACCGCATTGTCAAGAAGGTTAAATATGACGTTTGTGAAATGCATCTCATCAACATTCACAAAAGGATTAAAAGCCTCCAGATGCGTCTCTAACGTTCCGCCGTTCTGCGTTACCTTAAGAGAGAATGTCTGTACAACGTTGTCAATAAGCTCATTGGCATCTAACTCCTGTAATTTTAGCGCTATGTTGTTATGGTCAAAAAGACTCATCTGCAATACCTTCTCTACCTGGAAACGGAGACGTCGCGTCTCATTATTTATAACCTCTCCCAAACGTTCATAGGTACCGGTATCCTTGTTCACACTTTTATCCGACAACATTTGAGCGGCAATGGAGATGGTAGAGATGGGAGTCTTAAACTCATGTGTCATATTATGAACGAAATCGTTCTTCATCTCGCTTATCTTCTTCTGCCTTACAATCAGATATACCGTTACCAGGAAAGTGACAAAAAGGATGAAGGTAAATATCATGGCAGGAAGCACATAGTTGGCAACACCCGAAACATACTCCTTACGTCCGGGGAAATGAACGCAGACATACCCCATCTGCCCCGTAGGGTCACTACGGAACAACAGCTGGCGATAACTCCCATCCGTATTACCTTCTTCCGTATAGTCCGCACAGCGATACACCTCTCTACCGTCTGCAGTATATACTATATAGTGGAAATCAAGATTTATACCATTACCCACTAACGCGCCACGCAAACTGTTATCCAGTTCGGGTACATTAATGCGGTCCTGGAAACGAAGGTCACTTGCCGTATACATAACGGCATAGATAACCTCTTCAAGAACGCCACGTTCATACATATAAGCATTCTGCACTTGTTTACGAAGCTGTTTCATAGCCTGCGCCAAACGGTTAGGACGAGGCAAAGTTAAAGAATTAGGCAATTGGCCGGGATTACGCCCGACTAACTGCATGGTTCCTCCAGTCTTTAATGCTGTTGAGTCAAGGATTATTGATGCAGAAACAGAATCCAATGGATTCAGGAAAACATTCTCGCGATTCTCCTGCTCATGATGGTTCATCACAGTTTGCAGATACCGATATGTCTCTGACCGTTCCAAATCACGCGATGCCTGATCAAGGCTGCGAATAACCGCCTCATCGAACTGCTCCTCACGCATTTTCACCATGGCGGCGGCATAGCTTCCCTGCAGGTAAAGCAAGACAAGGAAAGATATTCCAACCAGCATGCAGATTATAAAAATATACGTCCTTTTCATACAGGCAAAGGTAAATGCTTTTCTTAAAGAAAACAAAAAAAGCTGGCACAAAACGTACCAGCTTTTAGCATATTTAACAATATTGTGTTTACATAGTTGTCAAAATGACAATTATTTGTCCTCTGCCTGTGTTGCTTGATAAGCTGCAATGAGCTTAGTCTGAACATCGCCAGGAACCAACTCGTAAGAAGCAAACTTGGTTATGAAACTAGCGCGTCCACCGGTAAGGCTACTGAGTGCTGTGCTGTAGTTCGACATTTCCTTCTGAGGAGCTTTTGCCGTAAGCTTCTCATAGCCGTTCTCACTGGTCATACCGGTAATCATGGCACGACGACCCTGCAAATCGCTCATCACATCACCCATCTTATCGCTGGGGACAAATACTTCTACATCATTGATGGGCTCAAGAATCTTCGGACCAGCCTCCTTAAATGCTAAAGCAAATGCCTGACGACCTGCCAACATAAATGAAAGTTCATTACTATCTACTGGGTGCATCTTACCGTCATATACGATAACACGCACGTCACGGGCATAGCATCCTGTCAAAGGTCCCTGCTCCATACGCTGCATAACTCCCTTAAGGATAGCAGGCATGAAACGTGCATCGATAGAACCACCGACGATACTGTTTATAAATACAAGCTTACCACCCCACTCCAGATCAATAGTCTCAGTACTCTTGACATTGATTCGGTATTCCTGACCACCGAATGTGTAAACCTCAGGAGCAGGCATACCCTCATAATAGGGTTCTACAATAAGATGAACCTCACCAAACTGACCGGCACCACCAGACTGTTTCTTGTGACGATAGTCTGCACGGGCAGCCTTTGTGATAGTCTCTCGATAAGGAATCTTTGGTTCATCGAAGACAATCTGAATCTTCTCATTATTCTCCATACGCCACTTAAGGGTACGCAGATGGAATTCACCCTGACCGTGAACAAGAATCTGACGCAACTCTTTACTCTGCTCAATTACCCATGTGGGGTCTTCCTCGCGCATCTTCTGCAAAGCGTTCATCATCTTCTCCGTCTCACTCTCGTTGACAGCACGGATAGCACGACTGTACTTAGAGTTAGGATACTTAATGAAGTTGAAGCGATTATCGCAATCCTTTCCATTCAGGGTATTACCTGTCTTTACATCCTTAAGCTTTACAGTACAACCTATATCACCTGCTACCAACTCCTCTACCTTGATACGGTTAGCACCTGCACATACAAAGAGCTGAGCCATACGCTCCTTACTGCCACGGTCTGCATTAGTAAGGTCATCGCCTTCCTTAACAGTTCCGCTCATTACCTTGAAGTACTGAACTTCACCGATATGGGGCTCAACAGCAGTCTTGAAGAAGAACAGACTGGTAGGACCTGCAGGATCTGGGGTAATTTCTTCGCCACGGGTATTGAACACCTTTGGCATCTCATCAACAAAGGGAACCACATTACCCAGGAACTCCATCAAACGACGGACGCCCATATCCTTAACAGCATCTACACAGAATACAGGGAACATGCCGCGTGAAGCCAAACCTTTGCGAATACCCTCACGCATCTCATCCTCGGTAAGCTCCTCGCTTTCAAAGAACTTCTCCATCAGGCTCTCATCGTGCTCTGCAGCAGCTTCAACCAAAGCTTTGTGCATTTCCATTGCCTTATCCATTTGGTCGGCAGGAACATCCTCGATGGTTGGAGCGCCACCCTCAGGACCCCATGAGTATTTCTTCATGAGCAGGACATCAATCAAGGCATTAAAGTTAGGACCTGTAGCAATAGGATACTGAACAGGCACAACCTTCGGACCATATATTGATTTCAGTTGCTCAAGCAGTGTATCATAATCACAATTCTCATCATCCAACTGGTTTACAAGAAAAATCACGGGTTTACCCAACTTCTCCGTATAACGGAAATGGTTCTGGGTACCAACCTCTACACCAGCACCTCCCTTGATAAGAATAACGGTAGTATCTGTTACATTCAGTGCGGTAATGGCAGAGCCTACGAAGTCATCACTACCCGGGCAATCTATAATATTCAGCTTCTTACCGTTCCACTCTGTATGGAAAACTGTAGAGAAAACGGAATAACCGTATTCCTGCTCTACTGGGAAGTAATCGCTCACGGTATTCTTTTGGGTAATACGACCCCTTCTTTTGATAATGCCTGCTTCATAAAGCAAGGCCTCTGTAAGGGTTGTCTTACCCGCACCATCATTGCCCATCAGGGCAATATTCTTAATCTCATTTGTTTTGTAAACTTTCATATTTTTAGATATTATTGCTATTAGTTTTAGTTTTCAGGGGTTAAAATTAGCAATAATATTTGAACTGACAATAGGAAAATAACATGTTAAACAACATGTTTTTGGAAAGAAAAAGAGAGGGGCAACCGGGAAATGAAGAAAAAGTTAATACATTAGGTCGCTGATGATACTGTTCGAGATAAATATACCCTTTCTGGAAAGGCGTAAAACAGAATCTTCAAGCAACAAGTCACCATTAAAAACATGAGGCTCCGCCATCTGCAAACAATGTGATTTCTGTTGAGGCGAAAGAAGTTGCAAAGACAGCCCTGAAGCGGTGCGTAAACGTGTCATTACCAGTTCGTTGTACCGCTCTTCGGAGGCAAGGACCTCTGTCTGATGCGGGACATCTGCCGATGCCTTAACATAATTGTCTAATGATGTGTTGTTGGATCTACGGACACTTTCTCCATCATAAGAATGTGCCCCAGGTCCTAATCCAAGATAAGGAGAGCCGTCCCAATAACTGCTATTGTGCCTGGAATGCAGCCCTGGCTTAGCAAAGTTCGAGATTTCGTAATGTTCATATCCCGCTGCTGCCGTTTCGTCCATCAGATATTCATACATCTGCCAGGAAAGTTCATCAGACACTTCTGCCACACGCCCATCCCGAAGCATTTCAGCCAAAGGAGTGTTATCCTCATAAGACAGGGCATAAGCACTAAGATGTGGCACATCAAGCGTCAGCAATTGCATGACATCACGTTTCCAACTTTCAAGTGTCTGCCCCGGCAACCCGTATATCAGGTCCAAACTGATATTATTGTAGCCAGCATCCAAAAACAACTGTACCGCCTCCAAGGCTTGGCGCGAAGTATGGCGTCGGTTCAGAAAACGCAGGATAGAATCTGAAAACGTCTGCACACCCATGCTAATACGGTTCACTGGAGTATGACGTAACGTGTTAATCAGTTCAGGTGTCACATCATCCGGATTAACTTCAATGGTAACCTCGGCATCTTTTGTGAACGTAAAATTTTCACTTATTGCCTGAAACACCTCTACCAGTAAAGATGGCGGCAATTGAGTGGGCGTTCCGCCACCTATATATAAAGAAGGTACGCGCGCGAAATCTATCTCTGCACGACGCAGGCACATCTCGCGCTTAAGGGCAGAGATATATAAAAGTTTCCATTCCTGGCCATAAGTGGTAGAATAGAAGTCGCAATAAATACAACGCTTCTGACAAAAAGGTACATGAATATAAATACCACCCGCTTTCGTCACCTCATTTCCTGATAAAGGATTTCATAGAAACAAGGATAAACGTTAGAGGCGGCATTACTCTGACCGGCAGTATGAGGAACAATCAGCCTAACCTTCGCAATCTCGGCATCCTCTGAATTTTGTCTGCCGACCCGAATATAGGGGAATGGAGACAGCCAGCCATCCAGCACTTTTTCCTCGCCATATGTCTGGTACATAGGTCCCGATTGATTGCTCGTAACAAATTTTGCAGAAAAAGTTCCAGACGTATTGGTTACAGACATAATATCTGGATTTGTTGCCCAATAATTTACATTACTACGCAGCTGTAAGCTATCACCCAATATATTATACTCCACAAACTGGCATACAATCTGACGGGTCTCGCCCTTGGCAATCTTCTCACCTACGCCCTGCCTGACAATCTGCATATAAACGCCTGAACTGGCAAGGAGAACATACTCGTTTTCATCAACGTTGGTGGTAGAATCCTGGGCAAAAAACTCTTGTTCAGAGATAACCTTAATAACACCCACATTGCAAATAGTATCGCCAGCAGGACCTACTATGGTCACATCACGTCTTAGAAACGCATCTATAGCATTACGCTCCTTGTTTTTTTGCTCGGCATACGTTTGGTCATCAGAACAAGACTCAAGACCTGCAAAAACCACAACTAAACTCAGGAATATATACAGAATCCTTTTCATAAACTTCTAATTTGCGCACAAAGATACGAATAAGTGAGCGGAATACAAAATAAAATGCTCCTCACATAATCTATTTTAACAAATGAGCATAGGATTCTATAGCTTCTCTAACCTTTAGGATTGCCTCATCCATGCTGCAATAAAGCCTTCCACCACTGGCATTCTTGTGCCCTCCTCCATTAAAGAATCGAGCCGACATATCGTTGCAAGGAAAATCGTCAACGCTGCGAAGGCTCACCTTAACCTCACCCGCATGTTCAGTATCTTCGCTCAGGAAAACACTCAGTCGCATACCGGATATCTGTAATGGCATATTTACGATTCCCTCGGTGTCGCCGTTTTTAACACCAAGCATCTTACGCTCCTGATTGGTAAACGTTATAATACTGGCATGCAATCCAGGAAGGGTCTCCATCTTTACGTAAAGCAGATAGCCCATAAGTCGCATACGGGCAAGGGAATAAGTCCAGAACACATTTCGGTATATCCTGTCTTTGTCGATGCCCCTATTCAGCAGATAAGAGATACACTCGTACACAACGGCCCTGTTCGAGTTGAAGGTAAAAGCGCCCGTGTCACACATCATGGCAGCATACAGGCAAGTAGCTTCGTCGGCAGTAATATGCTCCAGTTCGCCCAACTGATACAGCAAATGACAGATAACCTCGGCTGAGGCACACATATCCGGACGGGATATCACCAACTGACAGAAATCAGTTGGGTTAAGGTGATGGTCAATCATAATCTTGGGCGCAGGATTAGCCAACACACAAGCTTCCAATTCCTGCATTCGCGAAGAATCGTTAAGGTCGGTAATGAGAAACAGATCAGCCTGCGCCACAATAGGTTCTACCACCTTTTCATGCTTTAGATACACCTTCACATCCTCAGCTCCAGGCATCCAATGAAGGAAATCCGGAAATATATTGGGCACAACCACCGTAACCTGCTTTCCCTTACGGGTCAGCCAATGCTTCAATGCTAATGTAGAGCCTATCGCATCTCCATCTGGGGACACATGCGCACAAATCACCACATTCTTAGCATCATCTATCAGTTGTGAAAACCTACTCTGCTCTTCTTCTGTTAATATCTTCTCCATATTATTTGCAAAAATACACAATTTATTTCACATCTTACTTCTTCCTTCTCACATCTCACATCTTACATCTTATTATTGTATGGAAAACACGAAAATGTTACATACCACCCTTGCTGCCTTTCTTCTTGGTTTTCTTCTCAATGAGTTTGATAGCCTCTAGATAATCCTGTTCTACTGGCGACAATGTCTTCACTTGGAATTTCCTGTACTCAATCAGAGCCTTATCCATTGCTTCCTCATGAGATACAGAGCCTGCCCCTTCCAGCAGTTCATCGCCATTGGCAGACAAGATGTTGTCTAACTGACGAACATAGTCTTCCATATACATAGGTCGATGACGAAGGGCCTGAGTCTCTGCAAAATCAAA
>JAFXTC010000055.1 GCA_017525235.1 Bacteroidaceae bacterium
ATACAACGAGACGCATCGTAGTAAACAGAAAACAGTCGTACCGCGGACGGCTGTCAACTGAAAGAAGTCCTAAAGTATTAACCCGTCAACTTGCTCTAGTCGTAAGACAGAAAACTGACAACCTAAATCAGCGAACTACAAACAGCTGAGGGAAGATGGCCGAATTCGGATAGTTTGCACGCATAATTCTCTTCGAATTCTGCGTAAATTCGAGGCGTTTGCACGCATAATTCTTTTTTGAAGAATTTTCTAATGATACTCTCGCTCGGAAATGAAATAGTCTGGGTTGCCGACGCTGACTGGCAGAAGATGCAAGAATTCCATAACCAATGGATGGAACAGGAGAAACAGATGCATGCCGACCACGACAAACAGCAAGAAACGAATTGGCAGAAGCATAGCCAACGACTCACAGATATTATGAAGAATAACGAGGGCGTATGGATTTCTACGAAACTGTTTTACGTTGTAGGTTCATTATCCCTTCTGTCAATCATAACGATTGCAATGGAGATTGCTTTCTATGTGTATTTCCACTGGATTCTATAATACCCGTCGTCCGTCGCGACTGGGCGACTGGGCGAGCGGGCACTCGGCGACGTTAGGAGACGCTTACTACTGAAAGGACGCAAGAAGGATACATCATAGAAACGTGTGGATTTTTGCGGTGATGATGGTTTGCTTCATGTTTTCTATCGTTTCAAGTCCTCCGCCACCCACAGCACCCACTCGTCTATGTTGTCTGTGAGTTTTCTGGGTAATGGTAATGGGATGATAACGTCGGGGGCGATGCCCAGACCTTCAGAGAAGTCTTTCTCGTAAAATCCGGAATCTACGGTGGTAGCATAATAAAATTTAATTTTACTGTTTGGCAAGAATCCCTCGCCAACATTGCCGGTTAAATTGCTACCCAGGGTGTTACTTCTTCCATATACTTTGGCGCGGTTGCTATGCTTCTTTGCAAAGTCAACAATACTTTCCCCTGCACTTACCGTTAAAATATCGACCAAAATGGCAGCCCGTCTGATGCGCATTATTGGCTTACGTCCTGTATCACCTGTCCATTCAAAATTCTTCAGAAATTTCTTCTTGGAAGCTTCGCATGTGGCGATGAAGCCTTTCGCATATGTTTTCCAATTGTTCTGGTTTCTGTTTTCAGAGGTGTTACGAAACCAGGAGATATAAGGCTTGTCGGGGTGGTCGTACAGTATATCATAATACTTGTTCCATGCAGCATCAGAACCTCCTTCATTCATACGCACATCAATAATCAGGTTCTCGCAGTCAGATTCGTCAAACTGCTGCAAGGCATTTTTTGTCCATTCGTGGGAATCAAGACTGCATGAGGGGACGCGGATGAGCCAGGTTAGGGAATCCACTTTGCAGGAGACGGGCTTAGGGGCGTATTCGACATCGTCAGGCGTCAAAGTCGCCAAAGTACTGTCCATCTTCAGAAATGCTTCATTGTAAATCTTGGCTTGTGCCATTCCAAATGCTTCTGTCATAACTCCTATGTGCCTGTCGAACTGACTATAGAACCACAGGGCATAATCGATGGCCGCTTTTTCCAAATTTGTTTCTCCTTTGCGCAATTGCGCTCTGATTTGCTTCTTCATGGATTTGTATTCCCCCTTGTAGCCTTTCTGCATGATGGCCCCGAAGGGAGCATAGTTCTTTTCCACGAAACTGACCAGATAGTCATAATCTTCCAAGTCTTTCTTCAAGCTGTCAGGAGCGACAGCAAAAGCGCAATGAGCGATGAGTGCAAGCAATGCGGTGATGATGGTTTGCTTCTTCATGAGGCTGTGAATTATTAATTCTTCTTTGGATTCTTGTTGAACCTATATACCACGTGCAGGAGGCCGTAGCGGGGCATGACGTTGGTGTATGTCTCGGTGCGGCCTTGGGCGTTGAGGGTACGTGTGACGTTGCTGAGTTGGCCGAGGATGTCGAAGCCGTCGATCATGACAACCCACTTGCCCTTGTAGAACGGACGCGAGAGGCGGGCATTCCATACGAGGTCGTTAGTGTTAAGCGCGTCGTCGGCATAGCCCGTTCGGGAGTATAGGCTGAGGTCGGTCGAGAGGTCGAACTTCCAAGGCAACTTCATGATGGCCGATAGAGACGTGCGGCAGGTGAAGGCGCTGAAGTTCTGGAAGTCTGGGCGGTCGCTGTTATAACGCTCCCATACGGGTTGACAGGTCAGTTCGAAGTGGTGCTTGCCGATGTCGGCCTTGAAGGTAGGAGACATGGAGAGGGCAAGGCGGTTGACGACAGACTCCCCCATGCCCAGTTCTTCCCCTGATGTCACGCCCACAAGATCCACGCTATGGCTATAGTTGACTTTGAGGGGAACATCGAGGTTAAACTTTTTGGCTGTGTCGAGATCACAATGGAAGGTGTAGCTGCCGTCGGTATTCCAGTTGCCGTTGACGTTCTCAGGGTGGTAGGTACGCACGCCTGTCTGCGGGTCATAGACGTAGCCCATGGCAACGGCATTGAAGGTGGGTTCGTAGCTCCCTTCGAGGGCGTGATAACCATGTTTCTGCCTATTTACGCCGCGGAGGCCGAAGTGGGGCGTAACGGCTGTGCGCAGGTCGGGGTTACCCAAGCGGACGTTCATGGGGTCGGTGTCGTCGCGCAGGTCGATGCGCTGCTCCAAATCGGGCAGCTTCTCCTCGACACCTAACTCCAACCCGAGTTGTCCGTGTGCGAAGTTGAGGTAGGTCCAGCTACCTATGTTGATGGTGAAGGCGGTGCGGCAGAGGGTGGTGTCGATGCTGCCGCGCTGGTAGTCGAGGTCCTGGCTACGTAGCGTGATGTTGCCGTTGAGGAGCGTCCAGAACTGACCGTAGCTCTTCTTGTCCCATTTATAACCGAGGTTGATGTCCAGCCTGTGGCTGTTCTCCTTGAAGTGGCTGTCGAAACTGTTGTTGCGGTCCATCACCTGCTGGTATTCGGTGACGGAAGGCAGGTCATCGATGGCAGAGGGCTGATTATTCAAGCGGTCAAGCAGGTAGAGTGACGATTGGTGGTGGCGCCATCGATGTGTAAAGTAATAGGTGGTGTGTAGCGACCGCCAGCCTTCTCCCAACGGAATGTTATAGCCAGCTGTGAACTGGGCACTCCCATCACGGTGGGGATGATTGTCATAGAACTGATGCTGGTAGCTGGCAGGTGTCGCCTCGCTGCCGATGTTCACGGTCTGGCGGTCGAAGAGGCGTTCGTCGCGGTCGGCGTAGTTAATGGTGGCGCCCAGACGGATGTTTTCGTTGGAGTACGGAATCTTGATGGTAGCGCCGGTATGGAAGGTGCCTTCCCACGAATGGCCGCTGCCGACGCCCTGTCGCAGGATGCGGTTGACCAGGGTATCGCGGAGGTTGATGCGCGAGGACGTGGGGCTATAGAGGTCATCGAGCAACCGGCGGCTGACATCGGAGACGGGAGCGTTGAAGGTGCCCGAGGCGAGGTCGGAACTATGGTCGAAGCGATGGTAGTTGAAGTCGGGCGTAATGCTCCAGCGAACAGTTTTTCCGCTACGGATAAAATCAAAACGGGAAGAGAGGCGCAGGTCCTCGTTGCGGCGGTTGCTGTAGCTGTAGTCGTAGGTGTCGCCAGTAGGCAGGTAGTTCTGCCGCACGGTATTGGTCTCACCCTCCGTCCGCTGGTGGTTGACGGAGGCGTTGCTGTAGATTTCCCACCGCTTGTTGCGGTTGCTGACATGGAAATCGAGGTCGGCCCGCTCCGTGCGCCGCAGGTCGTTGGTCTTGCCGCGCTGCCAGTTATCGTTCTCGCCCGGCTTGGTGTCATCGTTCAGGTTGTTGGCATTCGCCACGATGGCCAGATGTGAGAAGTCGGAATGACGCATGGCAAAGAGGCGGGCAAGATAGCGCTCGTGGGTGCCGCCTCCCGCTTCGACATTCGCGATCCAACCCACCATATACTCCTTTTTCAGCCGCACATCGATGACGTGTTTCTGCGTACTCTCGTCCTTGATGCCCAGCCATTCGTTCTCGTCGGTCTGCTTGTCGTAGATGGCAATGTCCTTCACGACGTAGGCGGGCAGGTTCTCCAGCATCAGCTTGCGGTCGTTCCGGAAGAACTCCTTGCCGTTGAGCAGCAGGGCATCCACGAACTTGCCCTCATGGTAGATGCGTCCGTCCGACTTCAACTCCACGTCCGGCAACTGGCGCAGCAGAGCATCGAGCATGGAGCCTTCGGCCAGGATGAAGGCATCGGCATTGTAGATGATGGTGTCGCCCCTGTAGTAGAACTTCACTTTCGAGGCCGTAACGGTCACCTCCTGCATCATCTTGGCCTTCGGTGCTGGGTAGAGATAGAAGGGAGGCAGATTCCGCTCGTGCTCGCGGCGACCAATGCGTTCCAGCGTATAATCGACGTAGGCCGTCTGATAGCCGTCGAGGCTGATGCGGAAAAGATATTTCGCGGGCTTGGCAGGCACGATGAACGAGGACTCACTGGTTTCCCAAGAGAATGTCTCTGCCATATGCTTGCGATAGGCTTCCTTCTGCTCGATGACGGTGCTGTCAGGTCTCAGCAGCTCCACGCTGGCACGGAGGAGATCCTTGTGCGCACGGATGTCCTGCACTACGCAGTTCAGCTTCAAGTTGCGTACCTTCTTCTGCCGCTCATGCTGGACGTAGATGTGCTGTCCGTTCACTTTTACCTTCACGGGCAAGCCCTTGCACACCTGCTTTACGGCTGTCACCGCATCCAGGCCTTCTACATTTTCCTTCGTCGTCAGGCCTTCCAGCCCGTCCGAAACGATGTCGATGGAGTATTCGGTCTGGCTCTGCTCAATGGTCTGGAGAACGGAAAGGAGAGAAACGGCCTTTTGTGCGGACAATGGATTCGACACTAAGCACAAAAGAGCCACAAGAAATAGCATTCGTCTCATTACTCGTCCTCCTCGTCGTTAGCAGATTCCACAAAGATGGTGTCCTCTTGCAGCGTCATGTGCAGATAATCGAACGTATTTAGGTGCTCGATGAATGCCGAGAGCGAGTCGGCGGGGTTCCACGTCGTGATAAGCTTCATGCCGCGCAGTTCCTCGTCACGGAAGCGAACCGCCTTGCCGTAATGTGCCGATACGACGGAAAGGATGCTGTCGAGGCGCACGTCGGAGAAGCGGACGGGGGTTGATAATTGATAGTTGACAGTTGGCAATTGACAATTTGCTTCCTCCGTCGGCTGTTCTTTTGTTGAAGATAAAGCCTGCCATGCAGCGAAGACAAGTCCGCCGATGAAGGCGGCGGCGATGAAGATGGCGGCTATCCTTCTTAATATCCTATATTCTCCATTCCGAGAGAAGCGAGATTCCTCACTCTTCACTTTATTCATTACCTTCTCCGTGAAGCCTTTGGAGAGCTTCATCTCTCGGGCCTTCTCATCCTGACGGTGCAGGGCATCGAGCAGCTCGGGATGTGCCTTGGGGATTTCATTGGTATTCATAGCGCAGTCGTTTTATGGTCACAAACAATTTCTTACGGATGCGATGCAGGCGACTGGTGAGAGCCGACACTGCACGGGCGGGATTTCCTTCTTCCCTCAATCCGAGGATAAAGGCAATCTCGTCCAATGATTGTCCGTCGTTATAAAACAGATGCAGGACCATGCGCTCCTCGGGCCTAAGATGTTCGAGTGCTTGGTCCAAGAGTTCCCTGAGGTCTGGGCCTTCTTCTGACAGCAGACGGTCCAACGCCGCATCGGTAGTAGCACTGGCCTTGTCCTGGCTTTCGTCCATGGAAATAAACGTGGGATGATGTTTACGCAAGTGATGTGTAACGGTATTGAAGGCGATGCGCCGCAGCCACACGGTAAAGGATGCTCGCCGGACATCAAAGTCGTGCAGCCGCTGGTAGGCTGCCAGCATTGCGTCCTGCACGACCTCCTCTGCTTCTTCGCGAACAGGAATCATGCGGCCTACGAAGTGCAACAGTGGATTGGCATGCCGCTCCACCAAGAGAGTGAAGTCCTCCTGATGACCTTCCAGTACCCGCCGAATGAGTACCTCATCGCTTCTATTCTTCTCTGCTTGCATATATAAATAACGGACTTTCTACCTATATATTACCTCTTTTGGCAAAATGTCACGCTATCCAAACAACTTTTTTCGCTTTTTCTTTCATTTTTCTTTTTTTAGGCCCTTTTCTCTACCCAAAGCGGGCGAGAATGCATGATTTTCATCCTCGCCCGCCTCGACCTTGTTTAATTTAACGTCTCACCTCCAAATCGAACCCTTCCTTGAAAATGTTGAAATGTTTATTTGTACTATCGTCCTATGAATTTGCGATTGTAAAGGTAGTGAATTTTACCAAGAAAACGTTTCTTTTTGTTATAAGTAGGGCATACTTTAGACAAAATTTGCTTAAAGTATGCGCGAAACGATGATTATATGCCTTCTTCTCAATAAAAAAGTTTATCTTTGTGCCGATTTTTTTAAGCGAATGACCAATATGACTATAGAGGACATACAGGCATTGATACATGGTGATGAGACTCGCACGTTGGAACTAAAGAAAACAACGGGCGAGTTGAAGGATGGAATACGTTCTGTTTGTGCTTTCCTCAATACGGCAGGCGGTTGGCTGTTCTTCGGCATTGCACCAACAACCCTGAAGATTCTTGGTCAGGAAGTGACCGACAATACACGAAAGGAGATTGCTCGTGAGATTGCTAAATTGGAACCACTGATAGACCTGCCAGTAGAATACATTGATGTACCAGACCGTCCAGGTTGTCAAGTTATAGCTATCCATGTGGATGCTGCGGGGTATTGGAGTACGCCTTATACTTACGACAGTAAACCATACATACGGATAGAAAGCACTACCGTTGTTATGCCCCGTGATATGTTTGAGGACAGATTGATGCGGAGCAAAAACAACCGCTACAAATGGGAAGACCAAGTTTGTGAAGGTATCACCATTGCAGACTTGGAGGAACAGCGTATTCGTGGCGGAGTGCGTTTAGGTGTTGAACGTGGTCGCATGCCAGCATCTTCGTTAATGGAAACGACTGAGAGCCTTGTTGAGAAACTGAAACTTACAACTTCTGACAGGAAATTGAAGAATGCTGCTGCTGCCTTGTTCCTTCATGACACCAGTCAGTTCCCCCAGTTCCTGCTTCGCATGGCTCGTTTCCGAGGTACCGACAAGAATGAGTTTATCGACAACCAGCGTGCCTACGGAAACTTCTTCACTCTCCTGGATGCTGGCATGGCATTCTTCTTCAAGCACCTCTCTATTAGCGGAAAGATTGTTGGTTTTACGAGAGAGGAGAAACTGGAAGTTCCTGCTGAAGCCCTACGTGAAGCATTGACGAATGCGCTCTGCCATCGGTTTTTCCACAATACAAGCAGTTCTGTAGGTATCGCCATATATGATGACCGTATAGAGATTGAGAACTCTGGCCATTTGCCAGAGGAGTTAACCACAGAGACCATCAAGCAGTCACATCATTCCTTCCCACAGAACCCAACCATTGCCGACGTGCTCTTCAAAACCACATTCTTGGAGAACTGGGGTAGCGGTGTCGGTCGCATCATGGATGCTTGTAGAGAGGCGAACCTTCCCGAACCAGAATACAACCAGAACACATCGGTTGTATGGGTCACATTCAAAAGAAACACCATACAACCGTACAACCATACAAGTTCACCACACAACCATACAACCATACAAGCTCACCATACAACCTCTATGCACCCTTCTAAGGCTAAACGCCTAAAGAAATTCTTGTCGGTAGTTGGCGAAAAAGGTGCGAACCTGAAAACTTTGATGGAAGAAATGAACTTGCGCAACAGGTCGAGCTTTGTTAATGCTTACATAACCCCAAACTTGGCAGAAGGGTATATAGCGATGCTATACCCAGAATCTCCCAATCATCCAATGCAGTCATACTACTTGACGAACAAGGGCAGAGAGGCCCTGAACAATCTATGATTGCAAAGCAAACATAACGTTTTTGATAAAATGGAAGTTAAAAATGTTAAATCTTTATCTTTTCTCTATAAATTTGAATCTACACCATCACTTTTCTACCGTTTAACACGTAAATCGTTGATATAAAATAACATACAAATACTTTGGCTGAAGATAAGCCCTTTGGTCTCGTTTACGACCTCCAAGGACGCAGAATGTACAATGGATTAAGGAGCGGTGTATAATATTCAGAATGGGAAAAAGTGATGGTTAAGTAAAGCTAATATCACTTTTTAACTTGATTATGAATAAAAAGTAAGTTGGATATAAAATTATCCAAGTTAAATAATAAATTTTCTAAGTTAATTATTCACATCCAGATTCCCTCAAATAAATTTGGAGAATCTCTTGCTTATTCGTAATTTTGAGGTCGGAAAATAAGGTGTTTAAGAGTTTAAGATATGATTGATTCACTTGTAAAAATCGTTATTGAGGCTTCTTGCCTCATGCAGACCGAGGATTTTAGCATTTCCCAAAAGGGAGACGTCAGCAATATCGTTACATCGTCGGATATCGCAGTACAGGATTTCTTATGCCAGCATCTCAGCGTACTCCTTCCTGGTTGCGGTTTCCTCTGCGAAGAAGAAGATGCACATGACCTTTCGCATGAATATGTGTGGATTATTGATCCCATCGACGGAACAGCCAACTACAGTCGGGGTATTCGTGAATGTGCCATCTGTGTGGGACTGAAACACGGGAATCTTATGGAGGCGGCTGTTGTCTATCTGCCTCGTACCGACGAGCTCTTCACGGCTCAGCGTGGCAAGGGTGCCTTCCTGCATCATCCGCAAAGCGGCAAACCGTCGAAGCCTATTCATGTGAGTAATCGTCCCTTTGCAGACAGCATCATGTGTACGGCGCTGCCTGTCTATCATAAGGAATATGCTAACGTCTGTGCCCGGATTATTCGTGATGTTTTCTTGCAGTGCAACGATATCCGCAGGTTCGGAGCTGCCGCTGCGGAACTCTGCTATCTGGCTATGGGACGTTGTGAGATGTATTTTGAATACCTGCTCTCACCCTGGGACTTTGCCGCTGCCTCCCTGATTCTTGAAGAGGCGGGTGGGGTGCTCTGCAATCGTGAGGGGCAGCCACTCGACAAGACAAAGCCCTCTGGTTGTCTTGCTGCCAACAGTCAGGAAAACCTAAACCGGCTCATCAAGTGTGTTGCTGGGGCGGCTCTGATATAGTTTGGCTGCCAAGGCTCCGCTGAGATTATGCCATACACTGAAAATAGCTCCCGGGATTGTGGCGAGAGGAAAAGCAGCGAAATGAATGACGGCCAATGACGAGGCGAGACCGGAGTTTTGCATACCCACCTCGATACTGACCGCCACACACTTGGGCTTGGGCAGTCGTAAAAACTTACCAATGAAATAACCGATGCTCAACCCCAGCAGATTGTGTAGCATTACCACCACAACAACCAAGAAACCTCCAACCAAAAGACGATTGGCATTATGCGACACGACGATGCCAACAGTCAGCGCAATTGCTACAGAAGAGAAAGCAGGAAGGTAGGGCGTAATGGCTTTTGTAATGTTTGAAAAGTATTGCTGGCATATCAGACCAACGATGATGGGAGCAATAACCACATAGACAATACTCAGCAGCATGCCCAGCGTATCGACATTGACCATCGTTCCTGCCATCAGCCACACCAATAGGGGAGTAAGCACGGGAGCAAGCAGTGTGGAGGTGGCTGTCATACCAACAGAGAGGGCAAGGTCGCCCTTGGCCAGATAGGTAATGACGTTTGATGCAGTTCCACCAGGACAACAGCCCACGAGAATAACGCCCAGTGCCAACTCCTTTGGTAGTGCGAATGCCCACGTCAGCCCCAGAGCAAGCAACGGCATCACCGTGAATTGTGCCAGACAACCAATAAGAATGTCCTTGGGACGGCTTAATACAATTTTGAAATCATGCGGCGAGAGCGTCAAGCCCATGCCGAACATGATAACGCCCAGCATAGGATTGATGGCCCATGTGTCAATCCACGAGAATGAGGTTGGAACGATTAATGCCAAGGCTGCTACCAACAATACCATCGCGCCCATCCATCGCGCTATGAAATTACATATCTGTTTCATCTGTTCTTTTTCTTCTGTATGTTAATGTTGATGTAAGGAATGACCCCTAATGTAACGGGTAGATTTTCTGTCCGTCAACAATGTTTATCTGTCCTTTTCGAATGCTGTTTATACGTTGTCCATCAAGGGTGTAAATGGTCTTTTGTTTGTTCTTAACATCATTTACATTTGGCATGATATCCAATTCGTTATCATATTCTACACGAAGTATTCCTTTATGTATGTCGGCAGTGCTCCAAACAAGACATCGTGCATCGTCGATGATGTTGTCTTCGAGTACTGGTGTTCCTGTAAATGAAGTAACATCTTTCCAAAGAACAATACTGTCGCCAACAGCCAAATTCTCTGCTGCCGTAGAGGCATAATGCAAGCGGATAGTACCGTTCATGGTGAGTTTAGAAATGTTCTGTATAGAGGTTCCGCCCGTGTTTGTACTGGTGGCTGCCTGTGACACACCTAAATCCAGAACAGCGCCTTTGGCAAAGGTAACGTCTTTACCCCCAAAACGCATAATACCCGTTGTGGCTGTAGAGGAGGTGCCTACACGCAAGGTTCCACCATTTGCAATGGAATAGGAGCTGTTGGTGAGGCTACCGTTGGTTGCTGTGACACCCGAAAGGATTGCGTTCTTGTCTACGGCAAGAGATCCGGTGCCTATGGTGGCCCCACTCTTTATGTATAGCTCACCATCTTTGATGCGTGTGGCTCCTGAATGTGTGCTCTTGCCGCTGACGGTCATCTTGCACGTGCCTACCTTATTAAATATACACTTATTGGAACCGCCGTCGTCCTTAAAGGTACCATCGAAGGTGAAGTCGCCTCCCGTCTCCCAACTGTTGCCCACATTCCATGTGTTACTGCCGCTAACGGCGCTCTGGTTCTGGAAGTTGGAGATGGGCTGGAGCAGTGAGCCTTTGCCTGTGAGTCGACCGATAGTAAACGATTTGCATACATTTGAAACGCTACAACCATCGGCAACGTCGAGTGTGGCGTTGGGCATACCCGTAGAACCGTCGAAGGGCAGACAGATGGTCTTTGTGGTGTGCTTAATAGTGCCCTGGAATTGTGACCAGTCACCAGTGATACGCACGCGTTGCACAGTATTTCGGGGTATGATAGTAAGTGTACCTTCACCCGTAAGCTTGTTGGCATAGGCTGTATAATAGGTGCCAGTCAGCTGCCAGGTAGCACTCTTGCCCTTTGGTACAATAATGGCATGACTGGTGGCTTGCACATCATCGTATAGGGTGCCTGATTGCATCTCGATGCTCTTGACGGCTGTGTTGTTTTGTATGGCTACATCGCCTCCTGCCATAACAAGGCAGTCGAGTGTGCCAGCCTGCATGAGATAGAGGCAGCCGTTACCTTTCTTCGTCAATACGGTACCGGAAAGGGCTGCGTTCATCTTAAAATCTGTAGCTATATTAAGAACGCCTCCTTTGTCGCCAATCATCTTCATGGGTGAGCCAGTCTCTGTGGCTTTAGTGACTTGCAGCGTGGCGCCATCCTCCATGGTGAAAAGATCGGCATTGCTGGTTAGGCCACCCAGGTTGCCCGTCTCGGTGTATTGATTGGATAGGGAACTGACGCGTACGGTTCCGCCCTTCAGGTGATTACCCCCGTTGTAGCTATTGGCAACGCTTATGGATATTGCTCCCGTGTTCAGTTTTGTAAACACAGCATTACCACTGATGCTTCCACTACCCGAGAAGGTGTAGTTTTCGGTATTATCCACCGTAACAGAGGCGGGATAGACGTTGGTTTTTACGTTGACCGTCCTGCTCTGAGCCTCGTCGTTAAATACAACGCTATCACCACCTACAAATGGGGTGTCGTCGCCTTCGAGCGAGAAATTAGGGGTCTCGGCATCATCCCAGGCATTGCCGTTTGCTCCCGTCCAGGTAACATTAGCGGCATCGCGCAAGCCAACAACTTCGACTATCAGTTTGCCATCTTCGATGAATACATTCTTCTTTTGGGTGTTCAAACCCTCGATGACGAGATTTGCGGCATCGCCTTCCAATTCATTAAATTCGGCAATGACGTATTTACCAGCGGCCATCAACTGTTCGCCATTGGCTAAATGTCCATTTAGTTCTATGACGGGCATCAGGTATTCTGGACCGAACTGCGTCCAAACTGTGCCCGTCTTGCGCTCAATCTTCAAGACTTTGGTCTTAACGGCATCTGACTGTATGTCTGCGCTATAAAGATCTATGGAGAGTCGTGAGCCGAAACCAAGCGAAAGGGTATCAGTGGTGATTGTGCCCTGATGGTTGGCACCACCAGGACGAATGACGGAACCATAATCGGCTTGGATGCTCAGGAACTGACCGCCATCAGAGTTCAGCTCGGTATGACGGTTCATCCACAGCCGCGACTGCTGTAAGGTTCCGTCGAAGTTCAGCGTACCACCCCATACATCGGTATTGCCTGTATGGGTGAAGTCGGCTTTGGGCAGCGTAAGGATACCGTCGCCCTGCTTTACCAATCGGCCGTTACCGCTAATGCCCGCGCCAGTAACCGTGCAGGTATAAGTGGCGTAGTTAATCTTGGCATTCTGGTTGGTGCTCTCGCTGGAGGCCGTTCCCTGTACCCATGTGGGCACATTGAAGGTAAGTACCTGTGGCTTTGAGCCAGCCTCGATACTTATGTTGCTGTTCTGTGTCTCGCACACTATAACGTGCTTACCATTGTGGGAAGCCCCGATAGAAGAACCGTCGGGCACATTTATGCGCCCCGTCATAGTCAATGGGGGAGGCGCTGTGGTGATGCCCTCCAATTCGCCCAGGAAGTAGCTGGGACGCGGGGATTGGTTGTAGCCACACATCTGCCATACCATAGCGTTACGATACTGATGGTCGTACCATAGCGAAGGGATGCGCCACTTGGTGGCTGTGGGGGTAGAATAGATACGGATGTTATTGTTGGAGGTGCGCATGATAATTTCCTCGCGCCAGTCGCCCAGAATGTCACCCTGATAGCAAGGCGTGCCCTTAGTATCGTTGTTGGTCATAGATCCTGCACAGGTGTATATGGGAGTCCACGAGCCGTATTTGGCAACACCTCCTTCGGTATTCTTGCCATTCACATAATTAAAGGTCTCTTCACACAGGTCGCCATCCCAATATATGCGGAAGTTCTGGTTAATGCCTTCCTCTACGAGGTTGGTGTTCACTGCTGCTGTTACACTGCTCAAGGGCTTGCCACCTGTGGGGGTACAAATGCTGCCAGGATAGGTGTTGGAGAAGTTACCTGCCATACAACGACCCACATCCTTTGGTGCAGTATAGCGGAAGAACACTTTTGATGTGGTGGCATCGCGATAATTGGTACCTGGGTCGTCCTCCATGCAGGCAAAAACCTCTTGTCCGTGATGATAAGGGTTCAGGTCGCCCACGTGCTCGGCATCGCCGTGTCCGAATCCTGTTGTGGAAAGCCCCTTACCATTGTCGTCTATGACCATTGAGCCAAACACAATCTCGTCGCGCCCATCCATATCGACATCGGCAACGCAGTAGTTGTGATAACCCTGACCCTTCCATGGGCCATTTGTGTTGTTGAACCAACGCCACCGTTCGGTCAGTTTGTGTGTGGTGGGGTTAACATCGTAGGCAATCATCTTGTGACGTGTATAGATGCCTCGGGCTAGGAAGATGCTGGGTTTACAACCATCCAGATAGGGCGCACCGAAGAAGTGCTTCGAAGCACGGTGTCCGTATCCATCGCCCCATGCTTTGTTGACATCACTCTCGCCACTTTCAAGTAATTTGAGGGGGTAGGGCAGACATTGGTGTACCTTACCCGTCTGACCGTCGAGATAGAGTAGATATTCGCCTGTAGTGATGACAAACCAGTTAGTTCCACCACCTGTAGCAGCCCGGACATTGACGGAAGCATCGCCAACAGTATAGGTAGTTCCATTGGCTTGATGAATGACTGTTCCATCGCAGGCACGCATCACTACCTCGGCGCATCCGTCTTGGTCCCAGTCGTAAGCCACTATGTTCTGTTCGTTGTTCTGGAAGTCGCCCATATTAGGACCGCAGTTGATCCACCACAGGCGGGTGCCGTCCATCTTCAGGCATTCCATGATGCTGTATTCTTTGGTGGTAATGCCATCAATCACGGGACCGTTTTTGGGGTACGATTGTTCAATTTCGCTTTGGTTGTCGAACTTCATGAGAATCTCCAGTTCGCCGTCACCATCCACATCGGCACAGCAGGCATCGTTGGGGATGAGCGTACTCTTGATGCCCTCGTGCTTCAAAGAAATCTCCTTGTAGCTCGATGTCCAGGGAGATTGGGCAGTGCAAGGCGCTTGTTCCTGTCCGTTGACTACAGCAGTCACGGTGTAGGTGCTGCTAGCGGTGCCTTCAGAATCGGTGAAATTCGACACGCTCAAAGGGGTATCGTTCAGTTTCGTCCCATCTCGATATACATTGTAGGATACGTCGTAGTATTCATCGGCTTGTATGCGCCAACTTAGGAAAACGTTTTTGCCTACTTTCATTGCCACCAATCCACGGTCGAGGCGGTCGGTGTGACGTTGTGCTGTTGCCGTACCAACGGAAAACAGAATAAAACAGAGTGCAATTAGAATCCTGACCATAATTGACGAGTATATTTTCTATATAGTTCATCCCAACGGGTAACGGTAGCGCCAAAGAAGTCGCGTGTATAACCGTTCAGGAAGTCTTTCTTATCCTTATCGTTATCTATCGACTGCCACGTCTGCTCAACAAAAGGCAGTTCGCGTTTACCTTTGTCCAAGAAGTATTGTTGGGCTTTCTCCATAGCCTCACGACAGTTGGCCCATCTTACGGTAGCCAGTCGGTTAGCTTGGCGGAAATGCCAAAGGGCTGCATCGTCACGCAGACGGTGCTGGCCGCAGATGTTCAGCATCATAGGTAAGGTGGTATTGCCAGAGAAAATGGGAAAGCGAGGCGACTGACCAGGATTGTCGAGACAAATCCATGCTACGCCGCCAATCTCGTTTGGCAACCAAGAACGCAGTTGTATAATGGTACTGTATGCGCACCATGAAACGCTGACGGTGCGTATGTTCTGCATGGTTGAATCGTTGAGCAGTTTTCCGTAGAGCTTTATCTCATCGGGTCGCATCCATGGGTTGGTAATCATGCTCTTACCCTTTACCTCAGACTTGGCGGCAAGGCTGTCTATACGGCAGGAGAGGCTTTGGTCTGTTCCTTCGTAATAAGAAGCAAGAAGTTTGGCTACACGCTCCACGCTAACCAATGAATCGGGTTGCACACTTACGGGAAGCTCCTCCATATCAGCCGTAAATCCCTTTGATGGAGCCAACTGCTGCATGATGTATAATTCGCGAACCGAATAGTTCTTGGGTTCTTTAGAATAGTTTCCGCCACTGTATGCTTTCCAAAAAGAGAATTCCTCCTTACCGTCCCACAGTTTCATCTTACGGGCCACATCAAAAACATTCTCAGAAGCCATGAAATGATCAGGATCGCTGAGGTCGATACGACCAATACGACTCACATTGGCGCTGACAGCAATCTCGTTATCTGGTATACGCTGAGCAGCCCATACTCCGCCAATCTTTTTAGGACCTTCGCCCTGAACCTCAAAGATCCAAACCTCGTTGGGATCGGCAATGGTCAGACATTCGCCCGAGTCGCCATACCCATATTTCTTTATCAGTTCGCCCATCAGACGGATGGCTTCGCGAGCTGTTGTGCAACGTTCCAAGGCAATACGCTCCAGTTCCTCTATCATAAACATACCGGCCTTGTTTTCCATCGTGTCGCGACCACCGTATGTTGTTTCGCCAATACCCAGCTGATGTTCATTTAGGCAAGGGTAGGCGGTGTTCAGATAGCGGTAGGTATGCTTCGCCTGTGGAATTTTTCCTTTTTCTTTGATACCGGTTTGGTCACCGGCATGTTCGGTATGCATGGTTCCTTCATATATGCTCATGAGGGTATCTTTGGGATAATCCTTCTCAGGAACGATATTCATCCAGGTGCGATACCAAGAGTCGCAGGTGTGGCTGGTAATCACGCTTCCATCCGTTGATGCTTTCTTACCCACCATGATGCTGGTGCAAGCATCTTTGTCGTAGCCTTCTGCCAGACTTCCAGTTGCAAGCAACAGTAACAGGAAGGTTATGGTTGTATTCTTTTTCATTCTCTTGCTACATTATCGGTTATTGAGAATTCTGGGGCAACCAAACACGCATATTACCACGACCTCTGTGGCACCACGCATAGTAGGGGATGAGCGTTAGGCCTGAGTCCTCGGCTATAAGCGTTGTGATGGGTGTGCCTGCAATCTTGGTCTTGCCCGTTTTGAATTGTGTATCCGGACAGATGTGTGCATCATTAATATTTATGGTGTTATCAGGATGTTCAGCACAATATATCAATGGGCCGCGCTCAACGCAGAGCAAGCCACGGTCGGCTTCTACATTCTCGTTGGCACGAACAATGCGAGGCTCCATATCAAAGTGAATCTTCACCTTGTCGCCTTTCTTCCACTTACGACCCATGGCTAAATATCCGTCGGGCTCTATATTTGAGTTAAAATATAAAAATGGACGGTTATTTACGCTAACACTTGGAAGGCTGGACTGCTTTCCGTCGGCAAAAGTGTAGAGGTCGGAGGGAACGACTTGGTTGCGTGTCCAGCCGGGGATGCGAATCATGAGGATGAATTCGCCTGCTTGGTTCTCTTCTATTTTCAGCGTGACATCGCCTTTCCAAGGATATTCTGTTTCCTGGCTCAGTCTAACCTTCTTGCCGCCTACCTCTAGCGTAGATGTGTTCGTCAAGAAAAGATTCACGTAGACCCCAGGAGTTTCGTTAAAACGATTTTCTTTAACAGCATAGACATAACCGGGCAGAGAAGGAATGAAACGACAGATGTTGCTGGGGCAGCAGGCACAGCCGAACCAAGGCTGACGCTCGTGTTGGCCTTCGGATGCTAAGGGGTTGGGGTAGTAGAAACCATTGCCCTCCAATGATACACCGCTGAGAAGCCCATTGTAGAGGGTACGCTCCAATACATCATAATATTTACCCTCGCCATGTAACAGGAACAGGCGGTGGTTTACATATACATTACCAATAGCAGCGCAGGTCTCGCAGTAAGCTGTCATATTGGGTAATTCGTAGTTCTTGCCAAAGGCCTCGCCGTTTCCGGTTGCTCCAATACCGCCGGTGATATAGAGTTTCTTGGTGACAATATTGTCCCAAATGGCATCAATGGCCATGATGTAATCCTTGTCTCCCGTGAGGGCAGCCACATCTGCCATTCCTGCGTACATATAGGCGGCACGGACGGCGTGACCTACTGCTTCGTCTTGTTCCACAACGGGCTTGTGACTTTGTGAGTATTCTTGCTTAATTTTTGTCTTGCCACGATAATCAAGCAGGAACTTGGCCTCGTCGAGATACTTCTTCTCGCCTGTAGCTAAATAGAGTCTTGCCAATGCCATCTCAGCAATCTGATGACCAGGCACCACACATGCTTGCCCAGGATTGGGTCCTACTTCCTTACAAACCAAGTCGGCAAACCTGATGGCAATATCCAAAAACTTACGACTTCCTGTAGCTTGGTAATGGGCAACGGCACTCTCTACCATGTGTCCGAGATTGTACAACTCGTGACTACCTTGCTCCTCGGCACTCCATCGTGTCATTCCCGACCATCCGTGAGGTTTCTGGGGATTCTGTGTACGAGCAGTATAGAGGTAGCCGTCGGGTTCCTGAGCCGATGCAATAATGTCGAGCACAGAGTCGATGTATGCGGCAAGTGCTTTGTCGGGATAGGTTTGCAGTATGTAGCTGGCACCCTCGATGGTTTTGTAGGGATCTGTATCGTCGAAGGGGAAGGTTCCTTCCTTTATGTCAAACACCTTGGAATGGTCTTTCATGTGCTCAGCTGCATTAGAGAAGTTGGTGTATCTTCCCGTCTCCTCGCACTTCGAGAAAGCCAGAGGGATGGTTACCTTACGACTTGCTTCCAGTCTCTGTCCCCAGAAGGTGCCAGGGGTTACTTTCACAGAGGTAAAGGGCACCGGGGTAATGGGATAACCCTGTTTGAGTTGAGAGTTGACAGGTAGCAAAGGAAATATGAATGCTACAAATAAAGTTAGGGTTGTTTTCATGTTCAATTGTTTATATTTATATATTTAAAATAGATACTCTGATATAATCCTTCAGGTGAAAAAGAGAATTTCCAGCTCGATTCTGTGAGTCGGCAATCATGAGAATTGTTTGTCGTCCGTCTGTCAGTTTTGGTCCTAGGCACATTCCTTCATAGTTGGCAAAGTTCTTCTTGCCAAAGATACGGAAGCCTGTACTGAACTCGCATATCAATTTCTTGTGCAAAAAAACTGAGGAGTCCATCTCGGAAAGTGATTGGCTAGTGCTTGTTATCGACTGATGTTGCTTAGGATTCACGTTATAAATACGTATGTTGCACTTTGCACGATTGTAGTGTTTGGGTATGTTAAACTCACGTTCCATTACCAACAGTGTAGTATCGTTGACAGATAACAGCTCAGGCACGCCAAAGGCAAAATACCTGGACGATCCCTTGCTTTTAGGCGACTCTGTTTTATAGGCGTATTGTTGGAGCGGTTGTCTATTGGAGTTGAACGACTGAATGCGTAGCAGGGTTTGCGTTGGAGAAGCTGGAGTAGACGGTTCAGCCACATCTGTTTTCAAACCTTGCTCTGTTGTTGTCCAAAATATTCCTGTATCGGTATTGTATGTTAGTGCTTCAAATCCATAATTGAAGAAGATGTTGTCGGCATTATAGCAGGTGGGAACGGAAAGGCTTCTGCCTGTTGGTGTCCCTTCTTCTGAGAGTTCCAGAATCTGTTGATCATTCTCGGCACAGACAAAGAAACCTTGGCCAGGAACGTATACAATCCCTTCAGCATCACGTGCGTTGCCAGTAGTCTGAGCGTTGTAATGCTGAGCTATAAACTGCATCTTTTCTATATCACCGGAAGGAAGAAAAGAGATACTAACCTCGGTCCATCCGTCAGCACTCTGCTTATCACTGACGAGAGCATAACGGTCACCATCAATATGCGTAATGCCGCTATAGTTTCCTGCAGGAATGCCCCAACGCTTCATGTTGTGTTGCTTAAAAAGCGTAACCTCCTGAGCGTAAAGCATTGCAGGAAGAAGTAAGCCTAAGATTATGTTCAGGATTCTTCTCTTCATTTACACTCATTTATCTCTTTAATTCCCTTTCTGGTTTTCGTTTTGGTTTTCGTTATCGTTATGGTTATGGTTTTCGTTTGCTCTTGAAAAGTAAACGGTCTGTGTTTGTTTTTTGCCTGATTCATCTAATTCTACCATAACGAATTCTATCTTATTGCCAGTAGGATTAATGGTAGCACCATAAGATTCGGTGATATCTTTCTTTTTATTTTTTTCCTCCTCTTTTTGTTTGCACATCTCTTCAATTTCCTTTATGTAATCTTCAACCTCCTTTTCCTTGCCGGGTTTTGCCTTAATGTGGCTGTGGTCAATTTTATAGCTATGGTTGGGTTCCAAACTCATGCATAGAGAATCTCCCTCCAGTTGCCATGTTCCACAGGAGGTGGATATAATATCCATGCGCCCAATATATAAGGGATAAGAAAAATGGTTTATAAAAGTCTCTTTATATGTATGGTCTTCAAAGAACTCATAGCTGTTGTATCTCGACTCTGTATTCCACGAAACCCATTTACCAATAAGTTCATTATCCTTAATATTGCGTCCTTTACGCTCGCAGTTCTTTACATATTCCTCCAATTCTTCGTCTGTAATACCAATGGTGAATTTACAAAGGTCGCTGTAGTGTTGAAGGCTTTCTGCGATATTGCTGAACGACGACTGTCTAAAGGAAGCATTATCCAGATAATACATTACCTCTTTATTTTCCATGTATTGCTTTAGCATTTCGGGTGCGTTATACCTTTGGTCTGAATGTTCCATAAGATACTGATAATAAATTTCACTACTTATAGGTTTACGCCAGTAGGGTGATTTATTTATGACATCAAAGTATTCATGTCGTTCGGTATAAAAATCCTGTACAGCATCTATGAACACAGCGTTATCTATGTTCTTCCAGGATTCCTGACTGCTGAGGAATACTTTCTCGGTCGATTCATCAAATTTATAAAAACGGTCCTCGTTGCTGTCATCCGTTAAGTAATCTGATAAAGTCCAGATAGTATCCTCGTCAATTGAATCTATCATGTCATAATGTTCTATTATGTATCTTGCCATCTCATTTGCCAGCTCCTCCTCCTTGGCCAGAGCTTTTAAGAGCTCTATGGTATTATCCATATCGTGAATAACCATCATGGCTGTCTGGCGTCCAAGGGCCTTCTTGTTTTTCTCGTCGATGAAATGAGCCGTTCCAAAGGTAAGCACAATAGATAGTGTTGTTGCTATAAAGGTCATCAGCAACTCCCTCAGCATAGAGCTCTTGATGAAGGTAAGTCGCAACTTGGGCATTCTGAATTTCACAATCATTGTTCAGTTCTGTTTATTTGCTTTTATGCCACAAAGGTACGGATTTACGAGAATAATTCAAAAGGAAACGGCTATTTTCATCTTTTGGCTTAGGAAATATGAATATCCCTGATGAAAGAATATAGTTGGTTTATTTGGTGAATCTCTCGAAAACATGTAACTTCGCACCGAATTTTGAAGCTATTCTTAAAATGACAATCTAACATAACAGCAATGACGAAAGAAGAGAAATACAAAGATATGGTGACTGGCATTAAGGCACTCATAGAGGGTGAGACGGATATGATTGCTGTTATGAGCAATGTGGCAGCAGAAATCCATCAGACTATGGGGTTCTGGTGGACGGGCTTCTATCGTGTGATAGGTGATGAACTGGTGCTAGGGCCATTTCAAGGTCCCATTGCCTGTATGCATATTGCTTACGGAAAAGGTGTCTGCGGCACAGCATGGAAGAAAGCAGAAACAATTATTGTTCCAGATGTGGAACAATTTCCTGGGCATATAGCTTGTAGCAGTCAGTCGCGCTCTGAGATTGTGGTTCCAGTCTTCTCGCATGAAGAAGAAAAGAAAGTGATTGCGGTGCTCGACATTGACAGCGAGCACTTGGCAACTTTTGACGAAACAGACCGCAAATACTTGGAGGAAATCTGCGGCCTGCTTTAACTTTCACTTTCAGAAATGTTTGCGCTCTGTAAAGCGCCATTTAGAATTATCGCTCTTGAAATCGTAAGGCGCAAGGGTAGGGGTACTGTCTCCTGAAGAGTAGAGGCAGTAGGTGGTATTAAGCTCCTTCTTACCAGGTAGGCGCTTAGGCATAATACGATAGGTTCCGTCGGTGAGTTGTTCTATGCGCCATAGCTGTTCGTCAGCTCCAGAAAACTCTTCTGTGGTGGTGAGTTCTAAGTTTTCGGTGGCTGTGAGGGCGCGATTGGTGTTCTCGATAACAATCTTACAATAGGGGCCTCCCAAGAAACCTCCGCCCTCAGCATAAGGAGTAATAGCCCAACGCTGATGTGGACGGAACATATAATCGCTGCAACGGACTGCAATGTTACCTTTTGGCCATGTATCTTTAACTTCTGCAAGTGTCTGGTTAGGTAAGGGCTTCACTGGTTCATCTGGATTGATACGCCAGAAGGCTTGTCTTTCCTGTTGTATGCGAACGAAATCGACAGTCAGTTCCAAGCTGTAACCTCTACGTTCCGAGAGAATAGCATAGCAGCCTTCCTTGAATCGTTCACCAGCCTCAGGCCATCCGTTTTTCCAAAGCAGAGGCCTGATGCCAAGCACACTCCGACCGCTTCGCTCGAAGTCGGCTTCGAAGTGGCACGACATAATTTCTACACCTTCATCAATAATGGTACGACCAAAGTGACCAGGACCGCAAACACGGTCGCCAGCAGCAATCACCATTCGCCCGCCACCATGCAGCATATCGCGACCTACATTGTCTATATAAGGACCTTCTACATTACGTGAGCGACCAACCACAATGTTATAGGTGGAGTTTACTCCATCGCAACACGTGCCATGTGTGCCCAACAGGTAATACCATCCGTCGCGCCAGATAAGATCAGTAGCCTCGCAGTCTATGGCAACGTCTTTTTCCTGATTGCCTTTAACACGTTCGCCTGTCTTAGGATCCAATTCAATGAGTCTGATGCTGCCAAAGTAAGTGCCGTAAGTAGTCCAAAGACGACCTGTTGTTGGGTCGAGTAGGAGACAAGGGTCAATGGCATCACAATCTTCCATGCCATCGCTTGATGCAACTTCAACAGCTTGGGTATATTTGAAATCGGGTGATTGGGGGTCGAGCGTTTTATTCCACATAGTCAGGATACGACCGTTGTGACCTCCTCCCAGTCCACCACCTGTTGCACCATATATAATAAGGTATCGTTCGCCAATCTTCAATACATCTGGTGCAGCGCCGCCTCCTGGACGTTCAGCACCAGCGTGCCACGACCAGCCGTCTTCGCTGATGAGACCTCCACCTCCAGTACCAAAGGTATAATATTTGCCATCACATTCTGCAATGGTTGAGGGGTCGTGAATATAGGGCGCACCAACCTGGGCGAGACAAATTGAAAGTTGAAAATTGAGAATTGAAAATATCAAGAATAATCTTTTCATATTTTTAATCTATACTAATATCTAAAGCCTAAGGTCTAAAGTCTAAAGAATAACCAGTTACGGGGTTGCCTTTTTCATCCAAGAAACGGACGCACATATCGCTTAGGCCTGGGCCGTTGATGACTGCACATCTTAGAGTGTTACGACCTTTTTTCAACGTCAGTCGTTGTGACATACCATCGTCTTGTACCATACGACGATCGCCTTCCAACAGCAATACTTCTTCATCGTTCAGCCACCACATAGAGGCACCATTGCTTCCTGCAGCCAGTCTTACATCATGGATTTCCTCTGGACAATCAATAACTGTGACAGCCCAGAATAATGAGCCGTATGTCTGTTGACCCCATTTTTCGGCAAAGCGGAAAAGCCGCACGTTGTATGTCTCGCTGTCTAACAAGTGCCACGTTAAATTCTGATTACCGACCTTCACCTTCTGCCCGTCGTTGGGTAAAATGGTCATCTGATAATCGAAATATTGTTTGGCAAAAGCTTCACGTAACCATGTATTTGTGAAAACAACATTTGAACGTATCTCCTGTTTGATAGGCTCCAACAACATCCATCTGCGGATAAAACCTTCAGCATCTGGTTTTGCACTCGTTGCAGTAGCAGGCTTCATGTAGGTTGTGCGGTTCTTGAATTGCAACCAGTCGATGCATACTTCAGGGCCTTCACATACAACACATAGGTTCGAGGTTCCCTTTGGCACATACTCAACGGGTATTGTAAGCGTCATCCATTGTCCTTTCATACTGCGACGGAAAGGTCCCGTTTCGCCTTCGACAGTTATTGTAAGCTTGGCTATTACTTTGCCTTTCTCTGATTTATCCTTAATTGTGAAACAGGTGTTAGCGTTCGCTTTGGCTTTAACAACAACATAGCCGTCAGTTATGTTGCTAAAGTCCACATCGTTATATTTTACCCATGCGCCTTTCTTTGGTAGGATGGCGTGCCATCCGTTAAAGGTTGCTGTGGTGTCGTTAAAAGCGATAGTAACGCCATCACTAACAGAACTGTATCTGTCTATTTCTATCTTATCAGTTGCCTGTGTTATGCCTACTCCACGCAGGGTTTGTTTCACCTCTTGTATAGTTCCATCGGCATTGAACGAAACTTTCTCTATGCAGGCAGACCGACGTTTATCCATCTGTGGCGAGTAGTGGTTGCGATGATAGAACAGATACCACTGACCTTTGTATTCCACCAGACTATGGTGGTTGGTCCAGCATCTGTTGTCATGTTCTGCCATAATGATGCCCTTGAACTGCCAAGGACCAAGGGGTGAATCGCTCATGGCATATGCCAGCGTTTCTGTCCCTTTGTCTTTACGTACCCAAGGGAATGTGAGGTAATAACGACCTTCGCGTTTGAAGGCAAACGGGCCTTCCTTGAAACCTTCTGGTAAGCCTTCCATAACCTGACTGCCGCTTTCCAACTCTGTCATGTTCTCTTTTAGTCGGCCTCCTCGGATGCCCATACCGCTCCAGTAGAGATAGGCTGTACCATTGTCGTCGATAAGTACACAAGGGTCAATGCCTCCCACTCCTTTTATGGATTCCTTCTCAGGCGTATAAGGCCCTTCTGGACGGTCGGCAATGGCCACACCAATAGCAAATCCTCTTCCTTCTCGCGGAGCGTTAGGGTAATAGAAATAGTACTTCCCGTTTTTGAACACGCAGTCTGGTGCCCACATTGAGTAGCCGTCGGGTTTTCCCCAGGGAACATTCTCTTGTGAAAGAATCATGCCATGATCAGTCCATTCGGTAAGATTCTCCGACGAAAAGACATGATAGTCGGCCATGCAGAACCAATCTTGCCGTTGTCCTGCAGGTGCAGGAATATCATGCGAAGGGAAAAGATATACCTTATTATTAAATACACGTGCAGTGGGATCAGCTGTAAACTGATCATGTATAATGGGGTTTTGTGCTGTTGATGCTATCGTTATAGCAAGTAGGAAGAGAAAAGTCAGTTGTTTCATGGCTTTCTGTTTGGACGTTCTCTGTCTGTTATATCGTAACATCTAACTTCTTCAAGTCTTTACGCTGAGAACTTGTGCCTACAAGTATCTCATATTTGCCCGGTTTCACACGCATGGTATTGGTCTCAGGATCCCAGAACTCAAAGCTTTTATTGGTAAGTTTCAATTCAACTGTAACAGTCTTTCCTGCCTTTACGCTAACACGTTGGAAAGCGCGGAGGCTTTTAAGCGGTCCGTCAGGGTCTTGCAGATTTCGGATATAGAGCTGCAATGTTTCTGTTCCGTCGCGCTTGCCTGTGTTGGTTACGGGCACGGAAACTGTTATACCGGAATTTCCGGAAATTTTGGCTTCGCCTAAGTCGAAATTAGTGTAACTTAGTCCATAGCCGAAGGGGAAGAGAGCATCCTCGAAGTAACGGTAGGTTCGTCCCTTCATGGAATAGTCCTCGTAGTCGGGTAGCTGGTCACTGTTCTTGTAGAACGTGACGGGTAGCTTGCCGCTGGGATTCACGTCGCCAAAGAGAACATCGGCAACAGCTGTACCGCCTTCTTGTCCGGGATACCACACCTGAACAATAGCCTCGCAGGATTCTGTTTCAGGTTGTAAAGCTATACATGAGCCTGAACAACTGACAAAGATTACACGTTTTCCTGCCTCCTTTAATGCTTTTAGGAAATTGCGTTGAACGGCAGGAAGTTCTATATGTGTACGGTCTCCACCCTTGAAACCATCAATATTTACAGGCATTTCCTCACCCTCAAGAGCAGGAGAGATACCACCAACAAATATCACCTTATCTATGCCTTTTAGCTGACTAATAATCTGCTGATAATCAATGGGGAATTCTTTGGCTACATTAATCTTTAGGTTAGCATTGTATGTATGGATGTGTGAGAACTGTACCTCTATGTTGTAGCTCTTGCCTGCCTCTGCCTGTATGGCAACACGGTTGGGTGTGGTGCGCCATGTGTGATGACGGAATTTACGCTCACCGTCAATGAAGAGTTCAAAATGTCCGCATCCTTCCACGTTCACAACATATTCTCCAGCTTCTTTTGGCGTGAAGGTCGTCTCGTACCTGGCCGAGAAGTCCTCTAATTGAACACCAGGTGCGAAGTTATGCATACCAGCGGTAGTAACAGCTAAAGGTGTAGTATAATATTGTGTGGTAACAGGCTGACCTTCCATCTTGCGATTGTTCCAGAAGGTTCCCTTCAAACCATTCTTGCCGTCAAAGCTACATTGTGAAGCCATGAGGCAATCCAACACTTTGTCGTAAGTCAAGTCGCAACCTTGAGCATAGAAAAGTTTTTTCTGTTTTGCTTTGATACCATCAAGGATAGTAATGGTGTGATTAGGCATACCATTATAATTGCCCCACATCATAGGGGCATTGTCGGCATTTGGACCAATGACGGCAATTTTCTCTTTTCCTTTTTGGAGAGGCAAGATGTTATTTTTGTTCTGCAGGAGAACGATGGTTTGGCGTGCAATATCGAGTGACAGTTGTGCCGACTCTTTGGTTGACATAGCAGAATAAGGAATCTTTGACCATTCCACGAGTGAGGGATCGTCCATCTCACCTAAGTCGAAACGACCTTCTAATAAACGAACTACGTGCTTATCAACTTCTGCCTCTGTAATGAAACCGCGTTTTACGGCTTCTGGGATACTCTTGTAGGCATAGCCGTAGCCACACTCTACATCGGTACCTGCCAGCACAGCCTTTGCGGAGCCGTGAACAGCATCGGATGATGACTTATGACTGGTATAGAAATCGCTTACTGCGCCGCAGTCACTAACTACCAAATATTGGAATCCCCATTCATCACGTAGGATAGTCTGCAATAGACGTTGTGAACCGCAACAGGGATCGTCGTCTAAACGCTGATAGGCACACATCACCTCGCGCACCTTAGCATCCTGAACCAATGTCTTAAAAGCCGGCATGTAAGTCTCCCACATATCGCGCGGCGAAACATTGTTCAAGTTGGCAGAATGACGTGTATATTCCGGACCGCTGTGCACAGCATAGTGTTTGGCACAGGCCCATAGCTTGCGATACTTGGCTGATTCAGGACCTTGCAGACCGCGTACTACCTGTGTACCCATAACACTTGTCAGATAAGGGTCTTCTCCGTATGTCTCCTGACCACGTCCCCAACGTGGGTCGCGGAAGATATTTACGTTTGGAGTCCAAACAGAGAGACTGTGGAACTTCTCATCCTCGCCCTTTAGGTCATGCATGCGATGATTGTATTGGGCACGGAACTCGGTAGAGGCCACATCAAAGCATTTGTAAACCATATCAGGATTAAAAGATGCAGCTAAAGCCACAGGCTCAGGGAACACGGTTACGTTGCCCATGTTGGCGGCACCATGCAAGGCTTCGCTCCACCAAAAGAACTTTTTTATTCCTAAGCGGGGGATGGCTGGACTTTCGTCAAGCATCAATTGGGCTTTTTCTTCCAAGGTTAACTTGGAACACAAGTCTACAGCACGCTCATGAGCAGAAAGATTAGGATTCTGGTATGGTTGTGTCTGTGCCTGAATGCTGGATATGGTCAGGCTGAAAGCAAAGACAGATAGATAAATTTGTCTCATGTTGTTATGAATAGTTTAAGTTTGTTCATTTTTTATGACGATCTCTTCGGATTCTTGGGAAACCATCCTTTGCGTACGCGTTCACGCTGTTGGAAGAGTTCCAGTATGCTCCATAGGCAAGAACAGCCTGTTACACCAAGAAGCGCTGCCAGAAGTGTGTTGGAAACAAAGAGTGATGCTATGAGTAGTGCACATCCGACCACAGCAAATAGGGGCCAGCATTGTACACCCCAGTAGTACTCCGTCTTAATGACAATAGGATGGAACATGCCTATTATAAGAAAGGTGGCTATGGCTATTATGAGTCCTTCGAAGTACATGTTATTCCCGGTGTGATGTGATAACGCATATTCTCTTTTTCGAGCAAGGATTTCTCTGCTGCTAAAATGGGGCTGAGGGTGGGGTCGCCAGGCAACAGATGTACAATCTGTAATCCTTTTTTATAATATTTCTTCATGAGTGGGAGGATATCTTTTGGCTTCATGTTGTCCGTTGAACGAACCGTACAGCCTTTCTTGGCATAATGCGTAAGGCGTTCAGAAACCATATCGGGAGAATAGAGAATAAGGTCGGCCTGTTGCAAGAACTGCATGCCGCGCACAGAAACCAGATCGGGATCGCCTGGACCTGCTCCTACAAACTCTATATGGCCACCCAACTGTGCCTCACGAGAAATGGACACACTGACAGCACATACATCATCCAACTCCTGTTTCTCCATAAGCAGGGGTCCATAGCTGTTGGCACAAGCTTCACAGATGTTTGTATTATTTTCTTCCAACTCATGAACACAAAGTTTTGCCCAAGGGAAGGCCATGAGAAGCGACTGAATCAGCATCTCATCGGCTCGTTGTGCTGTAGTGTCTATGGTGTCAATACTCTTCTCAGAAAGATTATGCTGGTGCAAAAGGTCGCGAATCTTACGGGGTAACTCTCCTGCAGGACATTCACGTATACATTCAATGCCTAAATGAAGTACTTGCGGACGATATAGAACCGATTTGCTGAACTGCTGAACTGTGGGATTCCAGAAAGGGCTTACGGCCAAAAGTAGGATATCTGCTTCGACTTCTGTCTCGGCATCATATAGTTCAACATGTGCAGGCATTGTCCGTTTTAGATACTCTACGCCTCTGCTGCCACGAACATCCAGTTTCAGTACCGTGGGTCTTCCACTCACAAAGTGGAAGATTATGTGGTTCATTCGTCCGTTCCTGTGTTCTTCTTGCCAACCAAAGTGTGGAGCCAGTGTATCTAAGCCCCAGAAACCTTCATTATCACTTTCTGTGGTAATGATGGGTAGGCTGCCTAGGATACGGGCTATACGGCGGGTAAGTTTGTTGGCACCTCCAATACGTCCGCTCAGAACACTTATGACATAATTGCCAGCGCTGTCTACACAGATAACATCAGGATCTGTTTTCTTGCTTTTCATAAAGGGGGCTATTGTGCGTAAACATACACCCATTGCACCAATGAAGATGAGTGCATCATTGCGTGAAAAAGTGTTTGAAACAAAAGCCTTTGCAGGGAGTAGATGTGATTCCGGCAGTTCATTCAGCAGTAGCTGTGCAATCTCTCTGCCTGTGTCTGTAACATAAATAATCTGTATCATTATTAACGTATGTTATTATTTCTGCATTATTTGTGAATCTTCATAATTCGGTTTTCATAGCCATAACTGAGCACGATGATATAAGTTCCCGGTTGCAAGGCAAGTGGCAGATAGCAGTTACCTGTCAGTTGCTGGGTGCTAACGAGCCGACCCGTAACGTTGTACACAGATAGGGTGCTTACACCTGGGGTAACAATTTGCAACATGCCGTTACTCTGACGCAATCCCAGTTCTTCTGTGGCAGTCATTTCCTTGATGGCTGTTTCTTTTTCCAAAGTAATATCTTCAAGTACGAATACACCTGGTGTGGTTTTGTTTGCATAGATATAAGAGCCGGATGTCTTTTTGTCGAAACCGACATGAGCGGTGTTCTGCCATGCAGCACGCAAGTGTACCTTGCCATTATCAAGTTGCTCAAGCTGCATGTAACCGTTGGCATCGGTAGGTGCCTTTGTTGTGCTTATGATACGCCAAGAATTAGAGCTGTCTACGCACATGTAACGGCCGCCGCCCCTTAACTTGTATAAGGCACTAAAGCCTGATGCAAGGGTAAAGCCAAACTGATAGCTGTTGTCGCTCTCATCAAACTGGCCCAGACAGAAGTGTCCCTCGTTATCACTCGTTTTATAATGAAGGCAAAGGTTGCTGTCCACCTCGCGAATGCGATATTTATGTGAGGAAACGATGGGGGTAAGTTCTGAAGGCCTGTCTTCCACCATGCTGTCTGCTCCAATATAAAGCTCAGCAGCAGAGGCGTATTTGTTGTTACCTACAACAGATTTTGCTACAAAGCGGAAGAAGCGGGCTTCAACAATTCCTTTTATGGCAACAGTCTGTATGTCGCTTACGTCATTGAAACTACCGCTTGCGGCAGGCTCTCCCCAGATTCTTGAATTGTTGCTGAAATAAACTTCATAGTCTATTACACGACCGTTAGAGCCATCCATACGCCCTTTATAGCTGAATGAATTGACGTGATAGGTATGGCCCATGTCAATAACAAGTTCGTGAGGGCAATCAGGCGTGTTGGGATTATACATGGTGTGCCAAATAGTATTCTCGTCATCATCAATGGCATTGGTTGCAATCTCTTTACCTCCTTGCTGACTATCGTATGAAACAATACTCCAGTCGCGCTTATCCACATGAAGTCCGAACTGCTGTGTGGTCTCTATACCGTCTGCCAGTCCCTCACAGGTTGCATACGCAGTAAGCGTACCCCCCATACGCATGTCTATGGGTTCGTTGTCTTGTTCTGTATAGGCACCTTCTTCTTCCGTACCATCCTTGCTTACCTTTTTATAATGTATGGTAGCGCCCTGTGTGGCTGTGCTTAGATGTGCATAACCGTTACGGTCAGTCTTTATAATCACAGGTTCGCATACAGGACCCGTAACACTTGCAAGAGCGGTAAGGTCCTGATCGGAAGTAAGACTGTCTAAGGGTTGAATGATAATGCTGAATGGGGTCTGTGCGTTTTTGCGTTCATATCTGTCAAGTACATCAGGACCGCAGGAGGCATTGCCCAAAGCTCTGTTCCAGGCATCCAGACAGACAACGGTATTCTTGACGGTAGTCATCTCATACGGATGCTTTACACGGTTGCCCCTTCCTTTATAAATCTCTTCTGCCCGCCAGTTTCCTACGGTTGTTGCCATTTGTTGGGGATTAGAGATAAGAAGTCCCTCTCCTGTTGTGCGCTGAATGGCTAACCAGCGTACATCCTCTTTGTTTCCTGTCTCCTGAGGACGGATAAAATTAGTCCATTGTTCAGCTACTGTGCTGTGATAGATGCCAGGGAGAGAAGCGTCTTTACGGTCTGCGTAGCTGTCAAGGGGTCCACGTCCGAACCAAGTCATTTGCGTGTATGCACTGGGCATTTCAAATCGGAACCCAAACTTTGGCAGGATTTGTCCATCAACATTAGGTGTTGTAATAGTGCTTACGACAACTGTTCCATCGGGATATACACGGAAGCGTTGTTGCACGCTAAACGTTATGGCACTTGTGCTGGTTTTGTATTGGTTGGTAACTTGTATATCCACCCATTTGTGATGCTCATCCTCCGTAATGTTGAGGCTGCCCTTTGTCAGGCTAAGTGCGCGAACACCTAACGCCTCCCAGTTGCCTTCCTGTGCATGGTCGTTCTCGGTTGGGGCACGGAATGTGTTAAGCTTTAAGGCTGTGCTGATAAGTGTGTTGCCTTTGTATACGTACTTCGAGAGTGTTCCTTGTGAGAAAGTTGCAGTGAAATCTTTTCCTGTGACCGTGCATGTCGCGCTGCCCTTTGTAATGCTTAGCGAATCGGTTCCCTGATACTGATACACATTACGTGCTATGGTCTTGCGTAACTCTGCCCCTGAAACAGCCACCTCATATCCGGCTTCTGCCCATGGAGTAGCCTCACGCTGTGTGGTACTGAATCGTATGTAGTATTCATGTTCGGGCAGCATCTCCACATCATCCAAGGGGACAGTAACAAGTATACTGTCGTATGGAGCAATGTCTATATCAGGTAACATGCCGCCCTTGATCTCTATTCCATCCTGCTGAATGCTGTAGCGTACATCTACGTCCTTGAGATTCTTCTGCTGCAACTTGTTTTTGAGCCAGAAAGTGCCGGCAAGACTGTCTTTCATGATAACGTCAAGTGGCTGGTATACCGCCTTCATGTTATAACTTTTGGCTGTAGGAGTGCAGTCGGGCAGTACCACACCGTTACAACAGAAAGCTCCATCATTGGGAATGTCACCGAAGTCGCCTCCATACGCCCAATAGTACTGATTAGCTTTTCCCGAGACAGGCATACGCAATCCCTGATCTTTCCAGTCCCAGACAAATTCGCCTGTCATGGCGGGATAGGGCTCATATATCTCCTTGTACATGTCCTTTTGGTTACCCATAGCGTTTCCCATCGAGTGTGTGTTCTCACACTGTACATGAGGCTTTTGCTTCTTTCCGCTCTTATAGTCTTTCAGTCGACCGACGCCAGTGCTGAGCATGCTTCCATAAGAACCGTACATCGTGCTGGTAACATCGCTCCAGGTGCTGTTACCTTCATAATGTGTGATGCGACTGGTATCCAGTTTCTTGATAGCTTCCATTACATATTGGAAGTTGTTGCCACCTCCACTTTCGTTTCCTCCGCTCCAGCCAAAGATACAGGCATGATTGCGGAGTGTGCGAACCTGACGTTCGTTTCGCTCTACCATAGGAGCGCGGAAAAGCCCTACGCTGCTCAGTCCCATGTTGGCGTGACATTCCACATCAGCTTCTGCCAAGACGTAGAGACCGTATTTATCGCAGAGTTCATAGAAGTAAGCATTGTTGGGATAGTGACTGGTACGAACAGCGTTCACATTCAGGCGTTTCATAGTCATCACGTCTTGCAACATCTCTTCTTTGCTTACTGTACGTCCTGTCTCCTGACTAAAGTCATGACGGTCTACACCATGGAAAATCACTCTTTTGCCATTGATGAGCAGCGCTCCGTCGTTACGTATGCTCACGGTTCGGAAACCAATCTTGCAGCTACGCAAGTCAATTACTTCTTCGCCGCGCATAAGGGTAAGCGTAAGGTCGTACAGCTTAGGTGTCTCTGCGCTCCAAGGTTCTATGCCTTCTATGTTGAAGGTTTGAGTTCCGCTGGTAGCAGTCAGCTCCTTGCTTTCTTGTTTCAGTTCGTTTGCTTCGTCACTAATGGTGGTCAGCAATGTCAAACCCGTTGTGTTCTCGGCAGCAATGTCGTACTGTATTTTAACAGCTGCGGCTGTATTGCCAGACTTCAATGAAGTGGTGGTAAAGAAAAAATCTTTTATGTAGTCATTAGGGGTAGAATAGAGGTACACATCACGCGTGATACCTGTGAGTCGCCAGTAATCCTGACACTCCAGGAAAGAGCCGCTTGAGAAACGGAAACATTGTACGGCAACGGTGTTCTCGCCTTCTTGCACCTTGTCTGTTATGTCCCATTCGCTTGGCAAATAAGAATCTTCGGCATATCCGGCAAACTGACCGTTTACCCATACGTAATAACCATGTCCTGCTCCACAGAAACGGATAAAGGTCTTGCGGTCTTTCCATCTCTCTGGCAACGTAAAGATACGCCGATAACAACCAACAGGGTTCATCATGTTTCCGCTGTATGTCCAATTGCCCCAGCGTTCAGCCATCACACTATAAGTATCTGTATAGGCAAATGGGTATGACGTATTGACATACAGAGGTTTATCCCAACTCTTCCCGTTCCTTACGGCATACACTTGCCAAGGGTAGGGGACGGTAATATTATCCCATGAGCCATCATTGAAATCCTTGGCGAAAAAGCCTGAAGGTACACCTGTGGGCATGCCGCTCCAATGAAACTTCCATGTCCCGTTCAAGTCCAGAAAATATGGCGACTGTGTTAAGTCCAGTGTCTTTGCTGCTTCGGCAGAAGCAAAAGGTATGCTAAGGTCGTGGCTAAGTTCACGATTCAACTGAAAGACTGAAACGTCATCCCATTCTTTCATCGACTGTGCTTCCAGCATGGAAACACCTCCAAAGGTGGCGACAAAACTTGTTATCAAAAAGCGTGTCTTCAGCGCTTTATTATTACCAATATTCATCATATATAATATATTTGCGCTGCAAAGATACACTTTTTTTTTGATTATAGTATCTTTATGCTTAGTTTTTGACGGAACATCTCCCGTATTTCATTGAGTCGCTCAGGCTGTAAGGGCGGGATGCCTTCCAAAGGGTATGGGAGCCCCATTTTCTTGTATTTGGCTTCGCCCATGATATGATAGCCCAAAAGTTCAACGCGCTCAATGCAACTGTATTGTGAGATATAGTCGATAACAGCCTGCAGTCTTTCCTTGTTGTCTGTGATGGTAGGAACAACTACGTGACGTATCCAAGTGGGCTTGCCTGTTTCCTGCAGATACTCCATCCAACGATGGTTGTTCTCGCGTGTGGCTCCCGTATATGGTTTGTGCAGATTGTCATCAAGTGTTTTCAGGTCCAGCATCACCAAATCCGTAAACTCCATTACGACCTTGGTTTTTTCATTAAAGATAGCACCTGAAGTGTCCAGGCATGTGTGAATGCCCTCTTCTTTGCATAATCTGAAGAATTCTCTGAGGAATTCTGGTTGCATAAGCGGTTCACCGCCTGTGGCTGTAACACCGCCTGTGCGTATATAGTTTTTGTATCGTAGAACCTCGGTCAACAACTGTTCGGGCGTGAACTCTCCTGACCCTTTTCCGTTGTTCTCCACACCGTCAAGATCTGCTGACCAAGTATCGGGGTTGTGACAGAACTGGCATCTGAGCGGGCATCCTTGAAAGAATACCACAAATCGGATGCCAGGTCCGTCAACGGTCCCGAAGGATTCTAACTGATTAATGCGACCAATCACATGCAGTGGTTAATGGTACGACTCAGTACATCCAGCTGTTGCTCACGTGTCAGCTTCACAAAGTTAACAGCGTAACCGCTGACACGGATGGTGAGCTGGGGATACTTCTCGGGATGTTCCATTGCATCAACGAGCAGCTCGCGGTCAAACACGTTTACATTCAGGTGCTGGCCACCGTCTGGGGTAAAGTAACCGTCCATCAGGTTTACCAGATTCTCTGTCTGTGTCTCGCGATCCTTGCCCAATGCGCTGGGACTGATAGCGAACGTGTATGAGATACCGTCCTTGCTGTGATGGAAGGGCAACTTGGCCACAGAAGCCAGGGCAGCAACGGCACCCTTCATGTCGCGTGAGTTCATGGGGTTAGCTCCTGGAGCGAAGGGAACACTCTTCTTACGGCCGTCAGGAGTAGCACCTGTGTTGCGTCCGTAAACCACGTTTGAGGTAATGGTCAGCAACGACTGTGTTGGAATGGCATCACGGTAGGTACGGTGCTGACGCAAGTACTCCATGAATTTCTCTGTCAGCATCACGGCAATCTGGTCGGTCTCGTCGTAGTTGTTGCCGAAGGGAACATACTCGCCTTCCTCAATCTTATAGTCTACAGCCAGACCTGTTTCGTCGCGGATGATACGAACCTTGCAATGTTTCATGGCAGCGATAGAATCGGTCACGATAGACAGACCTGCAATACCTGTGGCACGGGTACGCTGTACATCTCCGTCATGCAGAGCCATCTCAAATGCCTCGTAGTCGTACTTGTCATGCATGTAGTGGATAATCTTCAGTGCATTTACGTAGGTTCTTGCCAGCCAGCTCATCATCTGGTCAAAGCGAGGCCAGAATTCCTCAAAAGTAAGGTAATCGCTTGTGATGGGACTGAAACGAGGAGCTACCTGCTCGCCAGACATCTCGTCACGACCGCCATTGATGGCATACAGCATACACTTGGCCAGATTGGCACGCGCGCCGAAGAACTGCATCTGCTTACCTATCTTCATCGGACTTACGCAGCAAGCAATTCCGTAGTCATCACCCAACTCAGGACGCATCAGGTCATCGTTCTCATACTGGATGGCACTGGTGTCCATCGAAACCTTGGCACAGAATTTCTTCCAAGCCTCGGGCAGACGACAGCTCCAAAGTACAGTAAGATTGGGTTCGGGCGAAGGCCCCATATTGTATAAGGTATTCAGCAGACGGAAGTCGGTCTTGGTAACCATGTTACGTCCGTCAACACCCATACCGCCTACACTGGTAGTAGCCCAGATGGGGTCGCCGCTGAACAGATCGTTGTACTCAGGAGTACGCAGGAAGCGGACGATACGCAGTTTCATTACCAACTGGTCAATCATCTCCTGCGCCTCAACCTCTGTGATAAGGCCCTTCTTCAAGTCACGCTGGATAAAGATGTCAAGGAAGGCACTCACACGACCAAAACTCATGGCTGCACCATCCTGGTCTTTCACAGCGCCCAGATAACCGAAGTAAGTCCATTGTATAGCCTCGCGAGCGTTGGTGGCAGGTTTGGTAACATCAAAGCCGTAGTTGGCACACATACGCTCAAATTCTTTCAGGGCGTTAATCTGGTCGGTAATCTCCTCACGGCAACGTACAATCTCTTCTGTGAATTCATTGATGTCAATACGCTTATGGAAGCGCTTCTTCTCCTCAATCAGGTTTGTAGTACCATATAGAGCGATTCTTCGATAGTCGCCAATGATACGGCCACGTCCGTATGCGTCTGGCAGTCCCGTGATGATGTGTGCATGACGGGCAGCCTTAATGTCATCGTTGTAGGCAGAGAACACACCCTCGTTGTGCGTCTTGCGATACTTGGTGTAAATCTTTTTTGTCAGAGGGTCCAGCTCATAGCCGTAAGCTTTCAGTGCAGCCTCCACCATGCGTATGCCTCCACGGGGAAAAATGCCTCGCTTCAGGGGAGCATCGGTTTGTAGGCCTACAATCACCTCGCTTTCCTTATCTATATATCCTGCGCCGTATGCATCTATGCTCTGGGGAATTACGGTTTCTGCATCATAAACGCCCTTCTCGCGTTCCACCTTAAACATCTCTGTCAGTATATCCCAGAGTTTTTTTGTTCTCTCGCTTGGACCCACAAGGAACGACTCATCGCCATCATACGGCTCATAGTTGTGTTGAATAAAGTCGCGAACATCTATCTCGCGCTTCCACGATGTTCCCAGAAAGTCGGTTTGTAAATTCTCTAACTTCATAGTCGGAAATTTAATGTCTGTTTATAATAAAATGTTATCCTTGAAAAAACTCATTCCTAAATCGCCTGCAAAGATACAAAAAAATAATGAGCCTACCAAACCGTTGGCCCATTATTATCGTTGGGTCGTTTATTTTGTTCCTTTATGAAGATTTGGTTGTGAGGTGATAGAAGGTGTAAGGTATGCTTTTTTGTTTTTATATTTTGTCACTTTTATTAATATTATGTATATTTGTGGCTGAAATATTATTATATTCAATGATGTACACTAATAATCATTCAATGAAAAGATTTACTCTTACATCTCTTTTCTTCATGCTTGTAGGGTTGGCAAGTGCTTATGATGCTCAGATTGGAGGCATCTACTACAACCTTAATTCTGAAACAAAACAGGCAGAGGTGACTTATGAATCCCTCCCCAACAATTCTTACACGAGCAACGTGACTATTCCCGCAACCGTAACCTACAATGGTGTGACTTATAGCGTGATGACAATCGGATATGCTGCTTTCGCTTTATGTTCAGGTCTGACAGCGGTGACCATCCCCAGCAGCGTGACATCGATAGATGGCTATGCTTTCTATGGCTGTTCTGGTCTGGCGTCCATCGAAATTCCTAACAGCGTAACATATATAGGGGGTGAAGCCTTTACGGGAACAGCATGGTACAATAATCAGCCCGATGGCTTGCTGTATGCAGGAAAGGTCGCTTACAAATACAAAGGAACGATGCCGGAAAATTCATTTATCTTGATAAAAGAAGGTACTGCGACTATTGCAGAAAAAGCTTTCTATAACTGTTCTGGCTTGACATCCATCCAATTTCCCAACAGCGTGGAATATATAGGAGATGATGCTTTTACGGGAACAGTATGGGATAATAACCTGCCCGATGGCTTGCTGTATGCGGGAAAGGTTGTATACAGATACGTAGGAACGATGCCTGAAAATACTTCTATTTCAATAAAAGAAGGAACGGTGACCATTGTTAGTAAAGCCTTCCTCGGGTGCTCAGGATTGATATCCATTACTATCCCCAACAGCGTGACTTCAATAGGAGACAGAACTTTTGGTGGTTGCTCTAGCCTGACATCTGTTACCCTTCCTAACAAAGTGAAATTAATAGGAAACATGACATTCAGCTATTGCTCAGGCCTGACAACAGTGACCATCCCCAACGGCGTGATATCAATAGGAGATCAGGCATTCTTTGAATGCAAAGACCTGTCATCAATTAACATTCCTAACAGCGTGACATCGATAGGAACCCAGACTTTCTATAAATGCTCCAACCTGACATCAATAATAATTCCCAACAATGTGAAAAAAATAGGTGCTGGAGCCTTTTTGGGTTGCTCCAATCTGGCATCGGTTAATATTCCCAACAGCCTGACAGCAATAGAAAGTTCTACTTTTGACCGTTGTTCAAGTCTAACATCTGTTACCATCCCTAACAGCGTGACAACAATAGGAAACTATGCTTTCTGGGGATGCCGTGGTCTGACAGAGGTCACTATTCCCAATAGCGTGACATCAATGGGAAACTATGCTTTCTCTAATTGTTCTGGTCTGACATCTGTAACTATCGGGAGCAGCGTGGTATTCATTGGCGAATGTGCTTTCTCTTGCTGCTCAAGTCTGAAATCGGTAAGCTGCAAGGCAACATCTGTACCGTCAACAGAAAGTAATGCTTTTCACGATGTTCCTCTGAGTAGTGTATCGCTATACGTGCCTGAAGTTTCCGTCGGAGTTTATCAGACGACAGAGCCTTGGAGCGAATTTGGGAAGATCCTCACACTTGATGGCGGCGAGCCCGACCCGGATGGCATAGAATCTCCTCTTGCCGAGGGGAAAGAGGGATCAGTGTTCAACATTGCAGGGCAGCGCGTAAGTAAACCTACAAAGGGCTTGTATATTGTAAATGGCAAGAAAATCTTAAAGAATTAGCGAAATTATGAAGAACAGAATCTTATTACTGCTTTGCCTGCTGAGTACGCTGAGCACGAAAGCACAAACAAATGAAGTACTGCTGGATGCCGACGGCATCATGCGCGTGGGCGCTCCCGTCAATATACCTAACAGCGTGACAAGCATCGGCAATTACGCTTTCCCAACAAGAACGTGTAAATCTTGTGCATAATATAAAAACGGCTCAATTTTTGCACTTGTTAAAAAATTCACTGAGAAGTTTGGCGGTTTAATGGAATTTATCTACTTTTGCCGATAATTACAAAACGTAGACGGGCAAAGTGCTCCTTAAAGGTAATCAAGCATGTACGATCAAAAGATACAGGAAGATCTTTTCTATATAATGCTTTATGGAGCAGTGGCAATGATGTCCTTGATGGCCAGTTGCTATCTGCTGCTCCGACGGGCCAATGCCATTGCGCCCGATGTCACATCGTCTGTACGCCTGCGTCGATGGACGGCGGC
>JAFXTC010000056.1 GCA_017525235.1 Bacteroidaceae bacterium
ATAAGCCAGGCCTAAAACTAGAACTACCAAGAAGAATCCGATGCTAAACAAAGCCATAGCACCAGCCTCCTTCACTACTACTGCCCATGGATACAGAAACACCGTTTCTACATCAAACATGAGGAACAAGATGGCAAAGAGGTAGAATCCCACAGAGATAGGCAACCATGAGCTGCCTCGTGTGGGGATACCACTCTCATACGGCTCACCCTTCACCTTAGCGTAAGACCGAGGTCCTATCAGCTTGGCTACTACGTAGGCCGCTACCACCAATGTCAAAGCCGTCACCAAGACGGTAATCAACAAAGTAAAGTTCATAAAAAGTTAAATATAATGTTATACTAATATACTTTATTCTATCACCTCTGTGATTGCCTCCCCAACGCATGCGTTTGGCTGCTGTATGTGCATCTTCTGGCACACCGTTGGAGCAATGTCAGTAATGTGTACCTCTCTGCTTGTTTCGCCATGCTTCACCTTCCAGCCGTAGAACAGCAGGGGTATATGGGCGTCGTATGGATTCCACTCGCCGTGGGTAGTGCCTATTGGCGACGACCACTTACTGAACCCGTACCAACCTGGCTCGAGCATGAAGATGATATCGCCCGAACGGTCGTAATGATATCCCTTCAAAGCGCGCTCTTTCAGCATCTCAGGCACAGGCGCCGTAGCAGCTTTCTTAAAGTCGAAGGCAAATGCGATGTGTGGGGTATTCAGCAACTCCTCTACGATAGCATCGCGAAGTGCCTGCTCGTCAACACCCTGCTCACGTATAGCCTCCTTGTCAAGCACGATGCGATAGTCCAGACAATCCTTAATCACATTCTTTGTAAGATGAAACTTTGCAGCCAACCTCTTAGCAGCCTCTACCGAGAACACCTCGTCCCACTTGAAAGCGCCACCATTCAGTTTGTGGTCTTCCATAAACTTGAAGTTGTGAGCAGCTCCATGGTCGGCTGTGAGGAACACCAGATAGTTACCCTCGCCCACCTGCTCATCGAAAGCCTTCAGCAGCTTGGCTATGTCCTTATCCAGTTCCAGATAAGCCTCGTCGGTACGCTCGCCACGTGTGCTCCACTCGTGTCCGATAACGTCGGTCTGCGAGAAGCTCACACACAGCATGTCAGTTTCTTCGCCCTTACCAAGCTGTTCGCCTTTAAGGGCAGCTATAGCCATATCGGCTGTGATATGACCGCAGAGTGGATACAAGCCTATGTCCTTTCCCACCTTCTGCAGTTCCTTGTTCTTCTTCAGCTGGGCATTATAGTCCTTAGCCCACTTCGGCAGTTCCTGCATATACCAGGTACTGGTGATAAACTGCCCATTCTTGGTGTCAATCCAGTAGGCAGCGTTAGCGCTACGACCTGCAGGCAGAATGGCCGCACGGTCTTTATAGCTCACACCGACGACCTTCGACTTGAAGTCGGTATGCAGTCTCAGCTGGTCGCCGATAGTGCTTGCCAACAGGTTGACGGGCGATGATGCATCTTTCTTGTTGGTTCCAACAGTCTGAACATTTGGATCCTCACAGCTTGAGCGCTTCACACCGTTGATGTAGAAAGCATTACCGCAGATACCATGGAATGCTGGCGTTGTTCCAGTATAGGCACTTGTATGCCCGATGGCAGTAACTGTTGGCAGATAATTAATTAGGCAGTTATTACACGAGTATCCCTTTGTTATCAGACGCTTCAAACCGTCTTCCTGATACTTGTCGTAATATCTGCCTAAGTAATCCCAACGCATCTGGTCAACTACGATGCCCACCACGAGCTTCGGTCGCTCGTTGAACTTTGTTTGTGCCTGACAATCAGTCACATAGCACAATGCTATAGCAATAAATAGTAATATCTTCCTCATAATTGTGTGCAAAGGTACAAAAATTCCGCCAAAGCTCCAAATACTTTGGCGAAAAATTTTGTATAACAACTTTTAGTTGTCTATTCCTCTGCAGTACGCTCAATTATTTCGAGGCACATGCGACTGTTATGATAGGGGCATTTCCAGAATCCGGCTTTGTCGTCGATGGTGTTCAGACTACCGTCTGGATGCCTGCTCCAATACCACTCGCCATTGTCCCAATCCACGAGTTTATCCTTAATAAATTGCCAACATTTTTCCGACTTTTTAAAAGCCTCTTCATCACCAAAATGCTGCCAAATATTAAACCATCCAACCACATTTTCGGCTTGCACCCACCAGTGCAAATCGTCGTCAACATGCCCCGTGTCAAGGTTGGCTTCGTGTATCATCGAGCCGTCTTTACGCAGTCCTTTCTCCGATGCTTTTGCCACTTTCTGTACTACGTTTTCCACCTTTTCCAGCAGATTCTCGTCGCCAAGCACCAGTGCAGCCTCGTGCAGCAGCCACGAGCACTCTATATCATGCCCATAGCTCTCCAAATGACCAGCACCACGCGTCCAGTCCATATCAAAGAACAAGTCAAGATGATTAGTCTCGGGATTTAGAATCTTGTCAATAAATATACTAATAATATTTCGCAGCGCACCCTCCACGCTCACCATCGTTTCCGGTGGCACGCTTATGCCCACTGGGAGCACCGATCCAATGGCGGGCACGTAGTCACATTGCTCTTGCGCACGCATCTCCTTCAGACACCTCAGCAAGTTAGCGTAGGCCTCCATAATGTGCAGATGCGTGTTCTGCGACTTAGGATAGTTGGCATCAAGCTCCGACAGCCTCATATCCCCTATCTTGCCCCACTCTCGCGTGCAGGCCTCTATATAGCCGTTCTGCTCGTCGTCAAAGGCGTGCTCCTCTATGCAGTCATACAGGTCCAGGGCGTACTCCAGAGCCTCTCTGTCGCCCGTAGCGCGTGCATACTCCGAAAGACCGTATATGGCAAAGGCAATGGCATAGAACTGCTTCTTAGTGTCCAGCGGCTCACCCTTGTAGTCCACGCTCCAATACACACCTCCGTATTCTGGGTCTATAAAGTGGTCTACCAGGTAGTCTTTCGCCCTTGTGGCAGCTTCCAGCAGCTCCTCCTTCTCCAGCACCCTGTAGGCAGCCGAGAAGGTCCACAGTATGCGGGCATTGAGTATGGCGCCTTTCTCGGCATCGGGGTGCAACACTCCGCTACCGTCTATACGGCCGTAGAAGCCACCATTCTCGTTGTCTTGCATTTTCTCGAGCCAGAAGGGCAGGATGTTGTTTTCCAGCACATCCTGCATCTCCAGCCTCATCATATCCAAATGTTCTTCGTTCATTTTTTAATAGGATAAATCCATGTAAGCAGAATAATCAGACCAGCTATAACAGCTGGGAACAGAGAGAACAAGCTCCACACCATCGTAAGTACCGAGTCGGTAATCGATGCAGGGTCAACCATTGTGTTACCCATATCGTCGGTAATCATGCTTGCACCAGCCAAGCCCAGGAACAGAGCCACCAGCGAACCAGAGATGGCTGTACCGAACTTCTGCGCCATTGTACCCGATGAGAAGATAAGTCCTGTGCTCGATGTTCCGTTCTTCTCTGTAGCATAG
>JAFXTC010000057.1 GCA_017525235.1 Bacteroidaceae bacterium
GTCGACCTCGGCGTTGACGCACAGATAAACCTCGCTCGCGGCGTCATCGTGACTAACACGCCAGCTCCCGTCACCGAAGGGAAAGATTTCTTCGGACCGGCCAGCTTCCACGAAAACGACTACTCGTTCTTCTACAGCAACCTCAAGGAGAACGTGGCTAAGCGTATTGCAACTTATAAAGCCAACCAACAGCGTTGATTGAGAAAGAACCATTAGTTCGCATATTTTTGCCCCAAAACGTACAAATTAAATCATTTTTGGGGCAAAATGGAGTTAAACAACAGAATAAAGGAATATACAATCCAGAATGGGAAAAAATGCTTAGACTTTAGACCTTAGCTGTTGTTTTAATGGAGAGCCTCTCAACAAAGAAGGGGTAGCAGACATATCAGAAAATGGCCCTGCAGGAGAAATCTTGCAGGGCTTTTTATGTTTATTTCCTTCATTACTATATTGTCAGCTAACAAAATAAGCATAAAAGTTGATTTTGTGGACAAAATTTTTTGCAGAATAAACTTTTATGTTTATTTTTGCGTCGTAGTTATAATGAGATTATGGAAAGGAATTTACTGATAGAATTATTGGAGGATGGCGAGAAGGTAAGCCTATACTCTCCTCACTTTGAAGGTGAGGAGTACTCTGAGTTTGAAAAATTCTTGTTGACATAAAAGATACATATCCTGATGATGTACGCCAATTGGTATACAGACTTGATATTATCAAGCGCGATGGAGCAGAAGACCGACATTGAATTGAAACAAAGAGAAAAGAATAAGGTGATTGTAGTTACCGGAACAGAATTGTTAGGCGAATTATCTTTTACCATTGATGATGAATAACATAATGGAGGACCTACTATGAAAACGAACAGAATTATGGATGAAATCAGGAGCACCATTACTCCTGAGATAAAGTTACAGATGGAGTTATCTGTGGCTATTGCCAACCGTATTTATGATATTCTTGAAGCCAAAGGAATGTCTCAGAAGGACTTTGCCAGGCTGATGGGTAAGACAGAAACGGAAGTAAGTCGTTGGCTGTCTGGTACCCATAACCTTACTATGGCAACAATATGCAAAATCTCCTCAGCACTGAATGCCGATGTGGTAAAGGTTGCTGCCTATGATGAAGAACACGCTATTGCGTAGAAAAATAGAATCATGACAAAAAAGGACTTTCGGAAATTAGACGATGCTGCCCGTAAGAATGTTGCCAAGAAATATGGATGGCGTCAGAGATCTTATCTTGACTGGAAAGTAGAAGAAGGCTATATTTTCATTTTGTGTCATTGTGAGCCAAAAGATGCATGGTTAGAAGTAAAGCCGCTTTATTTTGATGACCTGTGGTGGGAGATAACAGGCATATTTAAGAATGAAAAGAAACCGCCCATGAGCTTGAGAGGTAATGGAGTTGATGCCGTTAGCGCTCAGATGATTGCCACATATGATGCTTTTGTAAATGACACAAATAGTTATACAGCAGAGGACTTAGAGGGAATTTGGGATGGGATTTTCAAAAAAGCCGCAGCAGACGTTCTTCAATTCCTCAAGGAGAATCCAGATGCCAACACATTCTTTCCTGACGAAAGCAAAGTCAGGGCCTTTAATTACGATAGATTAGATTATATCATGGCTTTACTCCATAATAATCGTGAAGAAGAAGCAGTTGCCATTATTATGGTGGCAAAAAGCAAAGGCCATAAATGTTATTTAAGATTTCCCAATGGAGATGGCTACGATGCTATTCTGGAATGGTGTAAGAAGCGTAAAGAGTCGACAGAAAAGTGCTCTCCTGATACTACCACCCGTAATTCGTTTATTGATAAAATAGGAAACAAACTTGTAAAAATCTTCAAGAAGTAACAAGACACATCGGAAGAAACGAGTGTCTTATATAACGAAAGCCCTGCAGGAGAAATCTTGCAGGGCTTTTATTTTATTTCCTTTGCCAGCTTTTGTGGTTCGCGACGAACATCCCAAAAATCGGCAATTTCTATTTGATTCTCAACAATACGATAGACAATTTTGTTTAAGCGGTTGACTACGATACTACGATATGTTTTTGGTAAATCGGACAACAATGGCTCAATTGCCCCCATATATGGATTATCCTCTAATAAGCATCCTACATGATATACTTCTTTCATCAACTTGTTTGATGCTCTCTTTCCGAATGTGTTACTTATAAAATTGGCAATTCTGCTTAACGCTTCATCTGCCTGTTCCATCCAGACTACTCTCATACAGCCTCTTGCAATTCTTCATTTAGTAGTTCTGTAAAAATCTCTTCGTGTGTTCTGAAGCGTCCTTCTTTAGCATCACGTTCTGATTTTGCAATTCTAGCATGAAGTTCCTCCATTGTATAAGGCTCAGGTGAATCTTCCTTACGGATATAATTCTGCAATTCCTCAACAAGCCACATCATATCGTTAGTGGAAAGCGTTCCGTAAAGATAATCGCGGAGTCCTGTTAATGCCTGCGTACTCATATTCTTTTCTTCTTTTGAATGTTTTTACGCCGTAAAAGTACAACTTTTCTCAGTAACAGCCAAGCGTTAGGCAGAGAATTGCGCAGAAAAACGTCCCGCGTTTCATTTATGATCTTAATCCGCTATCATTAAAAATAACATTTTTTCAGTTGTTTTCATGTAAATAGTAAGGTAATAAGGTTTGTTAGTAACTGCCCTGCAGGAGCAATCTTGCAGGCCTTTTTATTGTCATTCTGTCATACAGAAAGTAAATATTGCATGGATGAAGGTTATTCTTTGTGTGTTTCCTTTGTTTTCTAAAAATTAGCCGTATCTTTACACCAGGAATATATTGTCTTATTAGTTAAAAGATACAAGAAAGGTATGAAGACTTTGAAAAGTACACACACATTGAGAGTAGTTCTTGGACTGTTCGTGGTATTCGCCATGAGCGGCAAATTGTGGGCGCAAGATGAGCACTCCCGCTTTTATGCTGAACCTGCCGTGCATTACTATCTGGACAGAGATAGGGTTCAGGCGCGAGCCAACGCCTTTATCTATGAGGGACAGTTTGAGGAATACTGCAAATGGGAAATGCAGATTAAAAAGAAATGCCAAAAGTTGGACAAGGCTTATAAGAAGAGGATGAAAAAGACTGAGGATGAGGATGTACGAGACAGTCTAGATGAGGAATGGAAACATCAGCATTACGAACTTAATCACCAGCCAAACCCATTCCCAAGGCACGGTTATGTGGTGGTTATCCGCCCAACGCTCAAACCTACTCGCGGCTTTGCGGTAGAGAAAGATAAGGTGGTATATATGGACTATAAGAAGTTAGAGTCAGGTCCTTTGAATGTTTCTGCAACAGAAGCCTCAGAAGATGTGTGCAAGGCGCTTAGAAGTCTGATGGACAATATTGTTGAGTCTGCCAAACTCACGTTTGACTTACCCAAGGTCATGGATGGCACCACCTACAACATCATTGACGGGTATGTTCCCTGTCACATGGTTACAAGCAGAGGAGTAGGGAAAAATACTAATGGCGATGTCTGCAAGTTGCTGGATAAACTTGCAGAAGCTGCCAAGCAGAAAGATGCCTCCACCATAAACGCCCAACTTGAGGAAATCAAACGCCTGGATGCTTTCTACAGTGCACTGAAGGTTAAGTAAAAGCGTCCCAAACGAGGGGAGTGAAAGGTTTTCTGAAGATTTTTCTGATTTCGTGTAGTTTTTTGTACCTTTGCTGCGTCTAATGGATGTGAGATTCAACAACAGACATTACAATGGACCATTTAGAAAGAACGTTTGAAGAAACGCTGAAGGAACAAAAAGACACTATCTTTACGGTGTGCTACATGTTCTCGAAGGACGAAGACGAGGTGAACGACCTCTTTCAGGAGGTGCTGATAAACCTTTGGAACGGATTCGAGGGCTTTGAGAACCGTAGTAACATCCGTTCGTGGGTTTACCGTATAGCCCTGAACACCTGTATCTCTTACGACAGGAAGAAACGCCGCACGGCCACAGAAAGGTTGAACATGAACATCAATCTGTTTGAGGACCGCGACGAGGACACGCGTCAGGTGGATATGCTGCACAAGCGTATATCCAAGTTGCAACCCTTTGACCGCGCCATCGTCCTGCTGTGGCTGGAGAACCTTTCGTACGACGAGATTGGGCAGATAGTGGGCATTACAGCCAAGAATGTCAGCGTTCGTCTGTTCAGAATCCGTGAACAACTCAAAAACATGTCTAACGATTAATCCTTGTTCATTATGACAAACGATAATTTTGAATTGGAGGAGATGCGCCAGCAGATGGCAATTCTGAAAGAGAAGCTGCATCAGCAGGAGATACTGAACGACCGTATGACCAGCAAGGCTAAGGAGGCGCTGGAGAAGAAGGTGGAACAGTTGACTCGCGGGTATAAGAGCAACTGGGTTATGGCTTTGTTAAGTGTACCTATATTTTACTTCTTTTTTGTTCATCATTTAGGTTTCTCTATACCCTTTGGGATATTCTCGTGCCTTTATATGCCGCTTAGATTGTTATATTTTCATAGAGATAGAAACAAACTGCTCCAGAAAAATCTTTTTGATGGTAATCTGGTAGAAGTTCAGAAGAATCTTATTCTGGCCAAGAATCATTTCACCCAAGGTTTTAGGTATGATTTGATACTGAACATTGTTTTTCCCATATGGTTGGTGTGGGAAATATATCAGAAATGGTGTATATTTGGGCCACAACCTAGTCATTTTGGAATGATAGTGATAGGCCTGCCATTAGGAATCGCCCTCTTTCTCTGGGGCTATTACAGACGCAAACGCCAATATCAGGAGGCCTTAGACCAGATTGCCGATCTTACACCTGGGAGTGAGATGAGTGATAACTGAGAAAGTTTCGGGGGCTCACTTCAGACGGTACGGACGGGTTTCTTTCAGTTGTCGGTTGATGTCTGTCATCCGTTCGGCTGTCAAGGGATAAAAATGACAAGTAAGAATGGCAATGAGAGCAACGGTGGCCGGAATGAAGGACATGAGATAGCGGAGGCAGAGGAGAGCTGATTCAGGCTGTGAGATAAGGACCTGATTGACTAATTGTTCATCGGTACGCGGAACGTAGCCACAGGCAGAGAGTAGCCATAGAACAGCAGCACCGCCAATGGCACCCCCAAACTTCTGTGCCATAGAACTGGAAGAGAAAATGAGACCCGTGGAGGCTGTCTTGTATCGCAATTCGGCATAGTCGCTGACGTCAGCATACATCGACCAAACAAGAGGCGACATGATACCTGTGAGAATGCTAATGAGGACTTGGAAGAGGAGCATGAGCCAGAAACCTGCTGGCGAAATGGGGGTGAAGAAGAAAGCGATACTCAACACCAAGAGGACGGCATTGACGGCCATGAACAGCGACTTCTTGCCAAGCCGACGAGCAAGGGGGACAGTGCAAGCCACACCCAGCATGTTCGAAACTTCGCCTACGCTGAGGAAAAGTCCCGCGTAGAAGATAATTGATAATTGACAATTGACAATTGATAATTTGAGAACCCTGTCGAAGCCGATAATGTCGGCAAAGTAATAGGCGACTGTGGCTCCTCGGACGGTACAGAAGAGATTAAAGCAGAGGGCAGCACCGATGAGTAGCCACCACGGACGGTTAGAAAAGAGCGAACGGAAATCTTTTCCGATGCTGACGGTGGAGACGGTTTTCAGCCGCTCGCGTGTGAGGGTGAATGTGAGTATGAAAAGCACGAAACATGCAGTAGCAATGACTATCATGGCTCCTTGCCATGCACCAGCGGTATTCATTGTCCATTTTCCATTATCAATCATCCATTTTGTAAGTGGTTCCCACGCCGCCAACGCAATAAACGAGCCGCCGTAGGCAAAGAACATGCGGAACGAAGAAAATACGGTCTTCTCCTGAGGATCTGCTGTCATTACACCCAGCATAGCTCCATATGGTACATTGATGGCCGTGTAGATGGTCATCATCAGAATATAGGTAATATAGGCATAAGTGAGTTTTGCACCATAGCCCCAATCAGGGGTGGTGAAAAGCAAGATGCCGCAAATAGAGAACAGCGGTGCCATCCACAGCAGATAGGGGCGATACTTGCCCCAGCGGGTTTGCGTTCGATCGGCAATGACCCCCATCATGGGGTCGCTGATGGCATCCCAGATGCGGGTTACGAGCACTAATACACCTGCATCTACAAGGCTCAGCCCAAAGACATTGGAGTAGAAGAAGGGCAGATAGTATGAGAACACCTTCCAAAACATCGACGATGACATATCGCCGAAGCCGTAACCAATCTTTTCACTTAAGCATGCCATGATTCTTGCGGATGAGTTGCTTGATGGTTTCTACACTGGCTCCAGTTGTCAGTCTATCCTTGGGGGTGTTCATGCAATAGTCAATGAGGCGGTCGAGGGAGCTGACAGCCACATGGAGACGGGTGTCGGCAGTGGCATAATAGATGAGGACACGACCGTCATCGTCGAGGATCCAGCCATTGGAGAAGGCTACGTTCATGACGTCGCCCACGTATTCCTCTCCCTCGGGTACCAGGAACCAGCCACCAGGTTGCGCAATCACACGTGTGGGGTCATCGAGGGCAGTCATATACATATACAACACATAACGCAGGCCATCAGCCGTTCCGCGTACACCGTGAGCCAGATGCAACCAGCCTTTCTGTGTCTTCAGCGGTGCCGGTCCTTCTCCATTCTTCACCTCTTGGATGGTGTGATAGTGCCGCGGATTAATGATGATTTCCTCCTTGACCTCTGCATGTGTAATGTCTTCCACCAGTGTCCAACCAATACCTCCACCGCTGCCGGTGTCGATGAAGCCATCCTGCGGGCGGGTATAGAAAGCATACTTGCCATCCACGAACTCAGGATGAAGCACAACATTGCGTTGCTGGCTGTGGCTTTTGAGATCGGGCAGTCGTTCCCAGCTCTTGAGGTCTTTCGTACGTGCAATGGCGGCAGTAGCAGTGGCAGCACTGAGATTGCTGGGCTGTGAGTCGTCGTGACGCTCGGCACAGAACACGCCGTAAATCCAACCGTCCTCGTGCTGTGTGAGTCGCATATCATAGACATTGGTAGCGGGGATGAGGTCTTCGGGCATCGTGATGGGTTCGTCCCAAAAGCGGAAATTGTCGATGCCATTAGGACTCTCGGCCACAGCAAAGAAGCTTTTGCGGTCTGCCCCCTCTACACGACATACCAGCAAGTAGCGACCATTCAGTTTGATGGCACCAGCATTCAGCACGGCATTCATCATGATCCGCTGCATCAAATAGGGATTGTCCTTTTCCGAGAAATCATAGCGCCATTCCAAAGGCGTGTGTTCGGCTGTCAGAATCGGGAACTGATACTTCTGGTATATTCCGTTACCAAAGCATTCTACAGGTTTGTTCTCTCTTGCAAGCAAATCTTCGTGGCGTTGGCGTAGCTTTATCATTCTTTCCTTAAAATCCATATTACTTCTTTATATCGTTAAGCATGAGAATCCTCTTGTCTTCGACCATCTTGCGGAAGTCGGGAGCATCTTTGGTAGATGGTGCTGGGGCAAAATAATGTTTTTCGCTGAAGTTGCGCCAGACAAGGAAGTAACTGAGAGGGTATTTCTGAATTTGTGGCTTTAGCACACGTGTCCACCACGTTGGGTCGGGAAGATTCTGATAGCCACATTCCGTGAGGGCCACAAGGCGGTCCGTTTTTTTGGCATACTCGCAGAGCATGGTAAGGTCTTTGTTCAGCGTGCCCGTGAAAGCATCCTCGTCACTGGATTGCTGATAAGCATCAAGGCCGATGATGTCCACGCGGTCATCACCTGGGTAAGAATCCATGTCATCGTCTTTCATACCGTAATTAGGACTCCAACTCCAAACGATATTTGTTAGCTCATCAGCCAAAAGCTTGTCTTGCAACATATTCCATAGTGCCTTGTATTCCTTGGCTGTGCAGAGTCCCTTGCCCCACCAGAACCAACCGCCGCTGTTCTCGTGCCAGGGACGGAAGATAACGGGTACAGGCTGGCCGTGTTCGTCCTTCAAAGAACGGAGAAAAGCAGAGAGACGTTGCATCCACTGTTGGAACTTCTGATGCTGGCTGCCGTCAGGGAGGATGCTTCGAACAGTGCTGGCATTCTTGTTGTCCCATGCTGTGCCACCCGTTAGTGGATTGCGCGGATGCCACGAGATAGTAGCGATACCGCCGCGACGCACATGTGCTAGCAACTCTTCGCGCATGCGCACGAAAGGTACACTGTCCAGACTTTTGGTATCGCCCATTTCAATACCGCCAAGTTCGAAGCCCATCACGGCGGGGTAGTCGCCACAGACGGCAAGCACATCCGAGTGGCCGCGGTCCCACTTCCAGCCGAGGCCATAGAACGGGTCGTCTTGATGACCAAACATGATGCCACGGGTACTGAGGTCTTTCAGGCGCAGGAACAATGCTTCTCTGCCATGCGAACTCGTCGGGTAGAGTGGCTGAATTGCAGGAACAACAGTTTGCGTGGCCTGTGTACGACCGATGGGCGTAATCTTCAGATTGTCAAAATATGGAGTAGAGACACGGCGCTCTTTCAAAGGAGCTATTAAGCCTGCCATGCCCTTGCCGTAGTGGTCCGAAGTGGCCTGCACGACCTCAGTGCCATCGACATATCCCGTAATCCGGTCACCCTGAAAGCGCAGTTTGAGGTTATGCCATTCGAGGCCTGAGACATTGCTGAGCACGGCCTCTGCCAACGTGTATTCGCCGCCAACCTCTACGTCCTTTCGGGCGAGGATGATAGCTTGCTGTTCCTTGTCGCCAATGAGCTCTTTCTTGTCGAGCTTTCCGCGGGTGAGGACGAGTGTCACCTTCCCCTGATCATCCATCTTCAGGTAGTAACCCTTGGCCCAGATGCCGTAACCGGAACCCACGTCGCAGAGGCGACCCATCACGCCGGCCTCGTCGCCAGGATTAAGATATACGTCAGCACTGATTTCGTAGTCCTGCCAGTCTGCATCGCCCAGGATGGTGTAGTGATGCCATTCCGGGGCCCAACTGAGGGTATGGGAACCGACGGTTTGACGGAGGCAAAGGCCATCACGTGAGGGTGCTGGCTCTAGTTCATAGCATCCAATCAAATCTGCCAGATAATGGGGAAGATATCCCCACTCGGAAGGATTCTCGTACTGCTCGAAGTCATCCTCGTATGGGATAGGGAAGGGTTGGGATACTGGAATATTGTCAAACGTCCCTTTCTGCTGCCCCGTCACCGTGGAGAGGGAATAGACAGCATCGGGCTTCAAGGTAATGGAGAAACCACGGCCCTTGGGAGTGATGTCCTTCAAGCGCACGAACTGTTGCAGCGAGTCGCTATACCATACGCAGAGCTTACCCTCGGCAAGCCCGTCGGTCACCTCTATCTTAATCTTCTGTGCTTTCTTCGCCCCCTTCGTCTCGGCAATGATGCTGTAGTCGCCCGTCTGTGGGTCGCGCATCGTCACCATCGAGCCACCACCAGGCAGATTCAGACAACCATCGTCGATGTAACGCCAGCCTACTTTTGTGAACTGGCCGTAATGGGCATAGCCCCACAGCGCTTCACGTACAAGGTAGTGGCCGCTCCACGGTTCCTGAGCAAGGAGCATCGGTGGTTCCTTGCTATAAGGCTCCAACGGATATGTAGCGCCGATATCATACCAGTTAACGACCTTGGTTGCTCCGCTGATGATGTAGTTCAGATTGAAGCATTTCACGATGCTGATGAGACAGTCGAAGCCAGGGAGATACACGTGGTCCTCGCTGTTCCAAATGGGCTTGCCCATGTCCTCTGCCATCTTGCGTTCTTCAGAAGTCAATTGTATCTCGCTGAACGTATGAGCACAAACGGCATCGAGCGCATCCCTAAGTTCCGGGTCCTCCTGCATCCGCTTGAGAAAGTCCATTTTCTTGTCGCCCCAATTGCCGAAGCCGTGCAGCTTTACGTCCCGGAAGCCCCGTTCGTTCATGGCTCTGCGCAGGTGCTTGGCGAAGTCGGAGTTCCATCCCTTTTCGTTGTGGCAGCCTAAAGCATCCAGCTCTAGACCATGCACCTCACGCAGTCCCTGAAGCCAATCCACGTAGTAATCCACCATATTGTCTGACCAGTAATTGCCCACCCAGGCAGGGGCACTCCACGATGTAGCATCGAGGGCAAGCGCCGGATTACGCCGTTTCGCCTCCTGCATCACCCACCACATATAGCCACGCAGGTAGTTGTGGTCGCCTTGACTGTGGCTGTGTGATGGCATCGACCCCTGCGTACTATTGCCGTCACCGGGAATTTCCGCCAGTAGTGTGCTGACGCTTGCGCCAAACATTGGTCGATAGACCATATCCATGATCTGTGAGCGCTGAGGATCTGGGTAGTCTTTCAATAATACAGAAGTGGCACCGCCACCATTCACGGCTCCGATGCCGTCGAACTGTTTGCCTGTGGCGCTAGCGTCCAACTGAATGGTCTGTGCCTTGGCGCCACCAAATAAAAGGCTCAATACTGCCCCAATGAATAGATATCTTCTTATCATTTTCCAATATATTTCTTTCCATTCTTAATATAGATGCCACGTTGGCCCTCCGTACAAGGGCGTCCAAAGAGGTCATAGACACCGGAGGGCGCGAATGTTTGCTCAGTCTGAACAGCATTTATGCTTGTTTGCAATTCCCGTTTGAAGTCTTCACGCGAGAGGACATAATCGTTGGAGAAAGCTTCTGTCCACCAAGCAGCATTGCAATGGGTGTGGTCCGTACTTTGGAAGTCGACACTGTTGGGGTCTTTAGTACGGTCGTAGTCATACCACGGCGCGAAGTACAACCACCTGCTGCCGCCTTGCCACTGAGCACTGATTTTAGCCAAACTTCCACATTCGGTGAGGGCAATCAACTTGTCGGGAGAGTTTTGTTTCAACATGTTGAAACACTTCGTGCGGATGTTGCTGGCGCTGCTATTGTTGTAGATATCAATGCCCACGATATCCACATATTCATCGCCTGGGTACCATTTGTATCCGTCGCTGTAGGGCTTGTTCCACTCTGCTGCCGATGTCCACACCCAGATGAGGTTGTTGAGACCATGGTGGTTGGTGAACCGGTCGTACATCACACGCCACAGCTCGTTGCAGGCGTCGGCGTCGAGTCCCCACCAGAACCAGCGGCCACCAGCTTCGTGCAACGGACGCCACAATACAGGTATTTTGCGCTGTTTGAGTTTCTTGAGGGTGGAGGCCACCTTGTCGATGTCCTTCATCATCTGCTTGTACTCTGCCGACTCCGGCTCGAAGATTTTACGCACGTCGAAGCTGGTCTGATTGTCACCTGTGCCTGGAGTGCAGGTCCAGTCCTGACCGTCGTTGGTCGGCATGTTCCAATGCCACATGCAACCTACGATGCCACCATTCTTATTCCAGTTAACAACCTCGGTGACATTACTGTAGTCAATCCAATTGGATGGCGAGAATGGCAGGTGTATGAAATCAAAGAAGTTGATGGCAGGCCACTTACCCGTGTGCTGATACACCCATTTGGCTTCGTTGATGTTCCAGTTGACGTTAGCGGTGCATCCGGAGATGATCTTCTCGCCGTAGATCTCATTAAAGCATTTCAGCAGGGCCTCGGCCTCAGCCGACAACTGACGCGTTTCCTGTGCCGAAATGCCACCCACAAAGAATAGCATCAGCAGGACATGCAAAAATCTTTGGCATTTCATAGTTATATGGTGTTTATGAGGGTTAAAATACAGTTGCAAAGATATGCTCTTCTTAAAATCAATGCCGACACAATTTTAGCCATTAATGACACATCATGTCAAACGATAATCTTTTTCTTCTGATAGTTTTCTCGGAACTCTGTTGGAGAACACCCCTTTCGTTTGCGGAACAGACGGTTAAAGTTGGATAGTGTATTGAATCCGCATTCATAACAGATACCCTGCACCGTGTCGGTTGAATCCACAAGTTGACGGGCTGCCATACCGATTCGCACATCCACAATGTAGTCAGACAGTGTACGTCCTGTACGTTTATGAAAAAAGCGAGAAAAAGCAACAGGTGTCATTCCTGTTAAATCCGCTAGTGTCTCCAGGCGCACGTCCTCATGAAAATGACTGGAAATATACTCTTGAACTTTTGCTACTCGACGGCTCTCGCTGCGTGTTTCAATGCGGGCAAAAGAAGAACTGGAGAGTGTTCGTGCGTCCTCGGATAGTGATAGGTCGTATAGCAGTTCAAGGAAGTTTAAAACGGCATGGAAACCATTTTGTTGATGTGTCAATTCGTCTAATCTCCCATATATTTTCATAATGGTGAGTTGTGAAAAGGCAAGACCGCATTGGGCACGCTCTAGCATCTTGCGGATAGGGTGGAATTGGTTCTTGTTGAGTAAACTTTCCGGAAGCACATCAGAGGTGAACTGTATTGTTATTTCGCGTATATCCGTGCCTGTACACTCCCCTTGCTCCCATACATGTTCCAAGTTCGGACTGGTTATGAGCACCAAATCGTAGTCGCCAATTACTTCGCTATGGTCACCAACCGTACGCTGTACACCAGCGGCATTAGTTAGAAAATTGAGTTCATACTCAGGGTGACTGTGAATGGGGAAATCAAAAGCTGACTTGTGTCGGTCGGCAATGTAAAAACAATCACGCTCAGACAAAGGCGTAATCTCACGCATGACAGATGTTGTTGGATTGAAGTCTTGGCTCATAGTGTTTGTTGATATTGATTCGTGCTTCAAAGGTACTTATTCTCTTTAACTTTGCAAAATAAAGTGGCACGAAAGTCGCACAACACCTCTTTTTTTACCTTATTTATATCCCTTAGATAAAAAGGGGAACTCTGCATCACAGCAGTTCCCCTCTCTTTTAACATAGATATTAACTTACGACCTTTAAGACGTTCAGAATGTCAAGTCATTTTTTATTCATTGTTCCAGTCATCATCCCATACGGAATGGCCCATTTTCTCCTTAACGAGGTCTGTCATGACATCCTCTTCTTCGTAAGTTTTATCAGAGACATCCATAGTACTTATCGCCACCATTCCATGAGAATGAATTTCCACAACAGTAACATTGGGTATAATATATGTACGTTTCATCATGCCTTTATCTTTAATACGTTATCAACTAATGATGTTCACTTAAAGTAGACCTTACGGCCACCAACGATGTACAAACCACGTGTGGGATTTGACACACGCACACCGCTAAGGGTGTAAATGGCATTGTCTTGGACGGAAGTTTGGAGTGTGCTAATGCCCGTTTCCTCATCGGAGAAGATAAGGCTCACGCCTTTGACTCCAGCGGCAGGAGTAATGTCTGTTGTTGTCTCAAGGTATGCTTTCTTCGCACCTAATGTGTGATCTTTAGTGAGTTTGTAGAAGGCAATGTCATCACTGCTGTTTTTTGCAAAGATGTAGTGATATATGCCTTCTGTTGAAGCAGTCACCGAACTGCCGTTTACGCATTGTTTCAAGTAATTCACAGAGGGATAGTGGGCTTCGCTTGCAACGGGAACATCATACGTCCCTGTTTCTCCCATCAGTATGTACCCCTGCCAATCCCATGTCGTTTCCGTAGATGTCAAGGTAACCTGACCCTTGGTGACGGCAGATGCATAATATGCCGTGATGCCTGTTCCTGCGAAATTCAGTTTCTTGTCGCAGCTCCAAGTGCAGATGCCGTCTGTGCCAATAACTACTTCTACGATATTAGGATTGTCTACCAACTTTGACACCTTGTTAATGGTGCTGTTTTCACCTTTGTATATATAAATGTTCATGCCAGCGAGGGCTGTGATGTCATCGTCGGTCAACGTGAAATCCTTGTATGTCTCGCCGCCGTTGACCCAAGGCCACTGGTTGTCGATAGAGGGAATGGTCGTTTCACTCCAACCATTGCCTGCTCCTTTGTAGCAGATCTTAAAATTGGCACCACCTACAGGGACTGTTACATAGACACGCAGCACGTTGCCAGCCTTCAAAGCGGTGACCGTCTCTGAGTTGAGTCCTACTCCGTCCGTGTAAGTGTCTTCCCACAAGGTCGTTTCTGTGATCTTTGCACCAACGCCAACAGATGCCGAGAGCATCATCATTAAAATAGTAAATTTCTTTTTCATTTAGCTTGCTTTATTTTAAGTTGGTTGATTTTGACCGCAAAGGACAACATTATAACACATAAGGATTGACACAATTTTAGCCATCACTAACACCTGGTTAAGAATGTGTCAGCGGTGGCTAAAATTGTGGAGGAAAAAAGAAAAGGGTTTGGACGTTTACTTCGCGAGCATCGATTCTATACGTTCAATAATTTCCAAACACATGCGGCCATTGTGGTAGGGGCATTTCCAGAAGCCGGCATGGTCATCATCAAGATTAACACTGCCGTCTGCTCGGATGCTCCAATACCACTCTCCGTGTTTGTGGTCTATCAAGTGCTCCCTTATGTACTGCCAGCAGCGGAGAGCTTTCTGCAAGGCATCCTCATCACCAAAATGCTGATAGATATTCAGGAAACCTACTACCGCCTCTGCCTGCACCCACCAATGACGGTCGTTGTCATCGCTCTCATATATCATAGAACCATCAGGTTGCAATCCTTTTTCGCTTGCTCGTGCCACTTTGCGAACAACAGGTTCTACCTTATTTAATATAGCCTCGTTGCCCAGTACCAATGTCGCTTCGTGCATCAACCATGAACATTCTATGTCGTGGCCGTAGCTTTCAGTAGTGCTGCGGCGCGTCCAGTCCATATCGAAGAAAAGGTCAAGGTGATATGTTTCTGGATTAAGAATATGAGTACAGAAGATTCCAATAAGACTTTCGACCTTCAATCTTAATTCTTCGTCCTTCATTCCTGCTTTGCGCATTGCACGCAACAGGTTTGTATATGGTTCAATGATGTGCAGGTGTGTGTTCTGGCTCTTGGGATAGTTCTCGTCCTTGGCAGAGAGACGCATGTCTGCAATGGGTTGCCAATCGCGAGTGCAGGCTTCAATATACCCCCCATGTTCCTTGTCCCATGCATGGCGTTCAATAAGCTCAAAGAGTTGCAAGGCCATTTGCATGGCTTCTTCGTCACCTGTGGCACGGGCGTATTCCGAAAAGCCGTACAGTATGAATCCTTGAGCGTAAAATTGTTTCTTGGTATCAAGTGGCTGTCCATCTGCCGTGATACTCCAGAACGTGCCACCATATTCCTTATCGACAAAATGTTCAAGGATATAGTTTTTTGTCATAGTGGCAGCATCCAGATAGTAGCGGTCTAAAAGCACTCTGTATGCTGCGCTCATTGTCCAAAGCAACCGGGCATAGAGGATGGCACCGCGTGGCGCATCCTCCTTTATCATGCCCTTTCCCGTCATCCGACCATACCAACCGCCCCGTTTTGTGTCAAGCATGTTGTTGAGCCAGAACGGTAGTATATTTTGTGTAAGACATTCTTGAACTTCATGGCATAAAGTGCGCAATAATGGCTCATCTGAAAGGAAAAGGCGTCTCATTGCTAGCATAGTGATGGGATTTCTTTATTCCAAACATGAATAATTACCTGATGTCATCCCAATCATCCGTGCGGAACGGCCCTACGGGAAGACCTGAGACGGTCTTGAGGTTACAGTCGGGATTGTCGGCCCATGCATAACGGACAGCTACGGGGTGGGGGACCTCGGGGCATTCTACAATAACACGCCAAACAAACTGGCCGTTACCTTCTGTACGGGCTTTAGCCACATACCACTTGTGGTCGGGGCCAGCAACAGAGAATCCCTTGATATTTGTGTTCTCTGCCAACATGTCGGCACCAAAGCCAGGCATAAAAGAAAGGAGTGCTTTTCCGTCGGAGACACGCATCTGCATGTATTCTGGGGCAGAGCAAGGTTCCTCGCGACCGTAGGTGCGGTTCAAAGCCAACAGCGCCAAACGACGACCCACCTCCTGTTTGTTCTTGGGATGGATATCGTTAGCCATACCGATGTCAATGTTTACCATCATACCTACACCGTCCAACTGCTGGGCTTTGCGTTGCACTTCGCGCAGCGCAGCCCATCCAGACTGCGGCTGCAAATCTTTACGCTGCAGATAGTTGGCAAGCTGAACGAAGTAGAAGGGCAGTGCCTTGGGCTCTGTATTCTGCATCCATCTGCGACGATTATCCTGTGGCTCTGGCTTGGGGAAGGGTGCTACCTCAGAATTCTTGTTGAAGCGCGCCTGCCAATCCAGAATCAAAGCCTGGAAAAGGCTCTCGTACTGAACAGCTCTGCCCACATTGGAACAACCCTGATACCAGAGGAAACCGCGAATAGGCATTGTCAGGAAAGGAGCCACCATACTGTTGTATAGACCAGCAGGATACCACGAGCTGTTAGGAGCCACAGGTTCAGTTGTATTCATCGAACTGGTAATGTCAGAGGCTTTGAGACTTTTCCTCCAGGTCCAATTGCCAGCAAGGGAAATGGTTGTGCTTCCTGCCGTGATGTTAAAGTCCTTGGCTTCTTTGAGGAAACCACCGTCGCCGCCTGTATCGTTGACACGAACGGTAAGAACATTCTTGCCAGCTTTTACCAGTTTACCGGGGACGGTATAAGTGCGACCTGCCATCCAGCCTGACGTCATGCCCACACGCTCACCATTCCAATATGTAATGTCCTCGTCGTCAATGGCGCCAAGCTCAAGCTTCAGGTCCTTTCCTACAAGAGAAGCGGGAATCTCAACCACCTTACGCATCCAAGCAATGCCGTCGAACTCCTTAAGCTCATCAATCTTGTTCCAAGAAAGAGGCTGAGCTATAGTCTTCCAACCGCTATCGTTAAAATCTTCCGAAGCCCAAATAGCCTTGTCGATATTGCCCTTCTCTAGTCCTTGGTCTCCACTATAGACTTCTTGCATCCATTCGGCGCGCTCGTCTTGATAGAGTTGTTCAATCTTCTCCTCGTCGAAGCCCGTCTCGAAGAGTCGTTTTACATGACTTTGGAAGCCTATAACCCCTTGCAGCGCTTCGAGGCTTGGCCAGCTCTCGGCAGGAGTGCCGCCCCAAGAACTGTTTACCACACCAATGGCAATGCCCAGTTTCTGCGATACCTCGCGAGCAAAGAAATAAGCGGCTGCGGAGAATTCTCCCACCGTTTCGGGTGAACAGACGGCCCATCCATTCGTATAACCTAAAGGCACCTCTGTCTGAGGCGAATGGGCCACAACCTTTTTCACCTGGAACAAGCGAACAAGGGGATGATTGGCATCTGCGATTTCCTGCTCGTAGTTGTTCACCATGCCCCATCCTTTTACGGGCATCTCCATGTTTGACTGGCCGCTGCAGAACCACACTTCGCCAGCCATTACATTCTCCAACATCAACTTCTTACCATCGTCGAAGGTCAGCGTGTAAGGACCTCCTGCTGATGGAATCTGAAGGTCGAAAGAGAAAGCTCCCGTCGTCTTGTCGGCTGCCACCTTAACCGTTTTCTTATCCCACGAGGTGGTTATCTTAACCGTTGCTCCCTTTTTGGCCGTGGCCTGGAGGTGCACATTAGTCTTCTGCTGCAAAACCATGTTTGAGGTCATCCACCCTGGAAGTTTTACATCTGCCAGAATCATTGCGGCGCTGAATGATGCCGCCATCAATAAAAGAAATCGTTTCATGAGAAATAATTGGTTAAAGTGTGTGGTTCAAAAATTTTCTGGTTTTATTTGCCGAACTTTTTGTTCTTCTCAATTGTCCATTTCGGACGACTGGCCAACAAGCATTTCTTGCCCTTGAACATTTTGACTGCTTGCTTGTCGTTCTTCAGTTGCCATTGCAACCATGCCAAAGCAACAACTGTGAATTCACCTCCGTGAGGCTCGCGATAAGTGCCGCCATGACCTACAGGATAATTTGTTGCGACAGCCGGCACATGCTGGATGCGATGGAAATCATCCATGCCGTTTTGGTAGGCAATGTCTGTCTCGCCACCCAGGATATAGATGACCGGGCAGTGTATATCTGTAAGTTTCTCTTTTGGAGGCATAGGCATTCCGCCTACAGCCTGATGAGCATTTTGTTGGTTGAACAGACCGCTATTGCAAATCATCAGTGTCTTAATACGCGGGTCGGCACAATTGTAGAGTGACTGAAGTCCGCCACATGACATACCGGCAACGGCAATGTTCTTCACATCAATCTTCTGATATAAAGGCGAGGCAGGATTAGTATTCTGCGCCTCTGCCCAGTCGATAGACTCAATCTGTTGCTGTGTGGTAGACATCGGTCCCTGATAAGGATTGTCGTCCATGGGAATATATCCGGTAGCCAAAACAAGGAAGCCATAGCTGGCAATCTCATTAAGGAATTTGTAATGCTCCCAAGGCGAATTGGAACAGGCTCCGTTGCCCCATACAAGTACAGGCAGCGGGTTTTTGCTATTGAATACCGACAGGTCTTGCGGCACGAAAATGGTATGTGCCGCAAGTGTCGGTTCTTCTTTCATGATGACTTTGTAAGGCCCTTGGCCGCCATCCTCAACAATGCGCTGTTGAGGTGTCTGAGCTGACATGCACAGCGATGTAGCAGCCAGTGCAATTGAAAGCAGAACAGTTTTCATGTTGTATATAGTAGGGTTCTGACTTATTCTGTCTTGTAGCCGGCAATCTTAGCCATGCCAGGGGCAATCTCGATATTGTCGATACGACCTTGGAAAATCTCTGTGCCAGGACCTACTGCATAAACAGGTACGTAGCCATTGGAGTGTCCGCCACTTGCCCAGCTGATCATAGCAACTTCGGAGAGGATGTGTTTGGTGGTCTCGCAGAGGTCGCCAATACGGTCGTTTACCTTCTTGTCTTCCTTGATAGCCTTTTCAATCTCCTTCCAACGGTTCTGCAGACGCTCTTTCTGCTTGTCCTTCAATTCGATACCTGCGCCAAAGCCCATCTCTTCTTTCAGCACCTTCTCAACAGCTTCCCAAGTGAACTTCTTGGGAGCCTTCTTGTATTGCTCTCTCAGTATCCACTTCAGTTCGTTGATGCTCTTGCGCTGGTACTTCAGCAAGTCGGTATGAATCTCGTAAGGACCGACACCCATTACCAGACCGCCCGTCTCGTGGTCGGCACTGATGACGATAATAGTTTCATCGGGGTGCTGCTCGTAGAATTCGTAAGCTACCTTGATGGCCTTGTCAAAATCAATCACTTCATTGATGCAGTTGCCGATATCGTTGCTGTGGCAAGCCCAGTCAATCATACCGCCCTCAACCTCGAAGAAGAATCCGTCGGTGTTCTTTGAACTCAGGAAGTTGATACCGGCACGTACAATCTGTTCCAGTGTCAAGTCGTCCTTTGTCTGGTCCAGTGCATAAGGAATCTGATCGCTTCCCAGCTTTTCATTTGCCTTGTCGCTCTGGAAAAGCAAAAGCTTCTCTGCCTGACGACCTTTCTTGGTGTATTCCTTGTAACCCTTTACAATGGTGTAGCCTGCAGCCTTAGCCTGTTCGTGCAGAGAGGGTTCACCTTCCTTGGTATAAGGACGGTGGAAGTCGGCACCGCCAAAGAAGTCGAATCCGCTCTTGCAGAGGTCCTTACCCAACTCCCAATACATGTTACGGTCGCGCTGATGACCAAAGAAAGAGGCAGGCGTTGCATGGGTAACAGCTACGCTTGTAGCTACACCCACAGCCTTGCCGGAGTTCTTTGCCCATTGTGCGATGCTGTAGCAAGGAGTCTCCAAATCCTTCAGCACCCCAATGGCACCGTTCTTAGTCTTTTTACCTGTTGCCAGAGCAGTACCGCCTGCGGCTGAGTCGGTAACACCGTTAGTGGCAGAATAGGTATTCACCATGCCCACAACAGGAAGACTCGACATCAGCAAGGGTTCAAAGCCAATCTTGCCTTTCAGTGCAGCCAAGTAAGTTTCTGTAACATTGATTTGGTTCACACCCATACCATCGCCAATGAAGTAGAATACGTACTTCACCTCCGCCATTGCGGTGAGGCTCAAGAATACTGCCAACAGGCAGCTAAGGAAACGTTGTTTCATAATAGTGTTATTTTTGTAAGTTAATTATGTTAAGTTTAGAAATATGGCAACAAAATTAGTACTTTTTCTGGATTTTGCTGCCTAATATTATATAAAAGTGGTAAATTTGTTGGCAAAAATGTCATTTTGTGATAGAAAGGAACCGTCAGATATATAAGGTTACGCTTGTTGGCGGGGTGGTAAATGTATTACTGCTTATCTTCAAGTTTGTAGCGGGAATTGCTGGGCATAGTGCTGCTATGGTGGCTGATGCCGTCCACTCGCTCAGCGATTTCGTTACGGATGTCATTGTCATTGTCTTTGTGCATATCAGTGGAATGCCCAAGGATAAGTCGCACGACTATGGTCACGGCAAATACGAGACCTTGGCGATGACAATCATTGGCATTGCCCTGTTGGCCGTTGCTATAGGGATTGTTTATGGCGGTGCCGTGAAGATAATAGGGTGGGCTAATGGAGCACAGTTGCGGGCTCCTGGCATGCTTGCCTTATGGGCTGCTTTATTATCAATCGTACTGAAGGAGGGAGTCTTTCATTATTCGATGGTGAAAGCCCGCCAGTTGAATTCGCAAGTCGTGGAGGCCAATGCATGGCATCATAGAAGTGATGCACTCTCGTCAATCGGAACTGCCATCGGCATTGGCGGTGCCATCTTTTTAGGGCAGCGTTGGACGGTTCTCGATCCGATAGCTTCAGTTATTGTAGGCTTATTCATTATAAAAGTATCGCTCTTTCTACTGCGTGACGGTATTGGCGATCTGATGGAACATTCGTTGCCCGATGAGGTGGAGGACGAGATTCTGCAGTTGGCAGCTTCCGTAGAGGGAGTGACGGAACCGCACGACCTGCGTACCCGTCGTATCGGCAACCATTATGCTATTGAGCTGCACATCCTGATGGATGGCAACATCACTTTATGTGAGGCCCACGACAAAGCCTCGGAGGTGGAGGAACTGTTAAGAAACCACTACGGAGAAGAAACACACATTGCGGTTCATGTGGAACCGATTTAAAAAGTGAAAAGTGAAGAAAATGAAAAATACATTATGAGAAAGTTATTTATTGTACTACTGGCTTTGATTGCCATGCAGGCGAGTGCGCAGGACATAGCGCATTATAAACGGGTGATTAAGGCATTGAGTTCGGCCAAGTACCAAGGGCGTGGCTATGCCAAGGACGGAGCTAACAAGGCGGGTAAGTTCCTGCAGAAAGAATATCAAAAGGCGGGTGTGGATGAAGTGACGTTGCAACCCTTCAAGTTGGACATCAACACTTTTTGTGGTAAGATGGAGATGGAAAGCGGGTCGAAAAGGTTTCGACCAGGTATTGACTTTTCCATGCGAGAGTATTCCTCTGGTGTTCACGGCGAGTTTCCTGTTTACCATGTGGATACGCTGAACTACGATGCCGACCGTATGTTTGACGATCTGGCAAAACCTGAGTACGCCAACTGTTTAGTGGCTTGCGAATTCTGGTTCACCTACCGTCACGGCAAGGATTTCCAGCGTTTGCAAAAGGTTGGAGAATGTGCCAATGCCGGACTCATATACACTTGGCCGTCACCTATTAAGTTCTTCAAAGCATACGGTCACCGCGTAGTTGACAAACCTATCCTTTGGGTAACACCAGAGGCTATAAAAGATGTGCAGCATGTCAAGGTGAATGTTGATAACAAATTCCTGAAGGACTACGAATGCTTCAATGTCATAGCCAAGGTCGAGGGACAGCGTCACGACAGTTGTTATGTCTTCACAGCACACTACGACCATTTGGGTAACCTAGGTAAGAAAATATTCTATGCTGGTGCCAACGATAATGCCTCTGGCACTGCTGCCATTGTTACGTTGGCTGCTTACTATGCCAAACATAAGCCTCAATACGATATGTATTTTCTCTCTTTCTCGGGTGAGGATGCCAACCTGCGTGGCTCCACTTGGTTTGCCGAGCACCCCATCGTGCCACTGAGCCAGATAAAATACCTTTTCAATATCGACATGATTGGCGACAACAATCCCGTTCAGTATTGCGAAGTGAGTGATGAGGGTATGCGCGGTTATCAACTCTTCGAGCAGATAAACACGGAGAAGAAGTATTTTACCAGTCTGCACCGTGGTGATTTGGCTGCTAATAGCGACCATTACCCATTCGCTACACGCCACGTGCCTTGCATCTTCCTAGAGAACGAGAAAGGTGATGCTTTCCAGTATTACCATACTATCTATGATACGTACAAGACCGTGAAGTTCGATAGCTATGAACCCGTCTTCCGTCTGGTACGCGACTTCATTGAACGTTATTAAAAAATAGGGGAAAATTGCCATTAAAGTCAGTCCACTTTGTTTCAAGTGGGCTTTCTTTTTGTTATTTTTGTTACAAAAGTGCTGACAGGAAAAAATTTTTGTCTAATTTTGCGGCGAACATAATAAAAAAACTAACCATGAGAATGAAGAATAGAAAACTACTCCTTATGATTTGCTGTGCCTTTGGTGCCAGCATGGCATTGCCGTTACAGGCAACAAACACCATAGATGAGATTGGTGAACAGTTGATTAATTATAGCTTTGATAAAGACGGTGATGACAGCGGTACTTATGCTGCCTCTTTAAAGGGCTCAGCTTCTTTTGTGACCCTTGAAGATGAAAATCGCGTTCTCTTCACAGGAAATAATGCGGGTTATCTGGATCTTGGTACAGAGATGGCTCGCGAGGTTTTGGGACAGCTCACAGGTGACTATACCATTTCACTCGACATTAAAGTGGGTGCAGACAATTCCCTCGGCAGTTTCTGTTGGGCTTGGGCTCTAGGTAATGGTACTAATCAGTACACGGCTCTCGTCAATAAGGGGGGAAATACCGACTGGTACTACGAGATAAAGAACTCTAGTGCTAATATGGTATATTCTGGCAAGGGACTCGTACCCGAGAAGTGGCATACCGTCACCGTTGTTCAGCAAGGCAGCAACTGTACCATCTACATCGATGGTGAAAGCAAAGCTACGTCGAGCGTCAGCAGGCACCCAGCCGATTTCGCCTCTTCCATTACACAGAGTTGGCTCGGACGCTCTCCTTATAGTGCCGATGCCTATATGACGAATACGATGATGGATAACTTCCGCATTTTCCAGAAGGCACTTACGGCAGAAGAGGTTAAGATTCTTTTCGATGCACGCCCCGGGCAGGAGACGCAGGCAAAAGTCACTTTCCCAATTATTTTTGATTTCTCTACTCTTTACGATGCAGAGATGCAATTCACTGGTATGTTGAAGAACGGTGCATCGCTTACGACCTTCGGCTCTACACCAGTGCTCAGTCTTGGCTCAGGAGATGGCTACTTCGAATTTGGTGAAGCGTTCAGCGAGGCGGTGAACAGCTTGGATGAAGCGTTCACCATCAGCACTACGCTCTATGTGCCGAAGACCACTTCAGTTTCTGGTGCAGGTAACTTTATCTGGTGTTTCTCCAAGAGTTCCAGTCAGGGCTACCTCTTCCTCAGCGCCAAGGACACGCGTTATTCTATCTCTCCTTCAAACTGGAGCGGTGAGGTTAATGTGAGCGCCGCTATGCCTATTGCTCAGGGAGAATGGGTAAATGTGGCCTACGTGCAGAACGGCAAAACAGGTACGCTCTACGTGAATGGTCAATCCAAGGGTCAGAACACCAACATGACGCTATGCCCAGCCTATCTGAACAAACTGGTACAAAACTATCTCGGCAAGAGTTGCTATGACGGTGATGCCTTCCTCAAGGACGCCCTCTATGCCGATTTCCGAATTTACAATACTGCTATCGGTGCCGACGAACTGGCAGAGCTGACAGCACAAGTAAATACATTGAATCACCTCAGCAGCACGGAAGCCATCAGTATGGACCTTGCGGCACTGACATTGCCCAGCAGTATCAACAACCTTTACGAGGGAGTCACGCTGCCCACAAAGGGCACTTATGGGTCTGCTATTACCTGGGCGTCTGACAACACCGCCCTGCTTTCTAATGAGGGAAAGGTTGTCGGCACGCCAGAGGAAATACGCCAGCACGTTACCCTCACTGCCACGTTGACTAATGGAGAAGAGGTTGCCACCAAGACATTCGATGTATATGTTCGCCAGAAGGACAGCCCATACTCGCACTACCTCTTCACCTTCTTCCCCAGTAACAGTGATGAGAATATTTATTATGCTGTATCTGACAACGGATACGACTATACGGTCGTTAATAATAACAAGCCAGTGGTTACTGCTAAGGATATCACTGTTATGGGCGGACTTCGCGACCCGCATATTCTTCGAGGTGAGGATGGACGTTTCTATATGGTGGCTACCGATATGCGCAGTGAACTGGGCTGGAGCAGCAACCGCGGTATGGTGCTCATGCGTTCAGACGACCTTGTTAACTGGCAGACCAGTACCGTACACTTCCCCACGCGATACGCTGGCACATATTTTGCCAACGTAACACGTGTCTGGGCTCCTGAGACCATTTACGACCCTGTGGCTGGGAAGTATATGATTTATTTCTCTATCCTGACCAACGAAGGTACCGTGCCATACGATAAGGTTTTCTATGCTTATGCCAATGAAGACTTTACCGACCTTGAGGGTACACCCACCTACTTCTATGACCGAGGTGGTGCCACCATAGATATGGATATTGTATTCAATGAGAACGACAGCCTCTATCACGCTTTCTACAAGAACGAAGGTGCTGGCGGTATTTGCCAAGTAACAGCCACCAGTCTTACTGCCCCAGAAGGGGAGGAGGGTAGTCAGTGGAGTGCGCCTTCAGGTACACTTCAACAAACCACCGAGGCAGTAGAGGGAGCCGGTATATTCCGACTCATTGACAGCGACGACTGGATTCTGATGTACGACTGCTACATGAACGGGCACTACCAGTTCTGCTCATCGCCCGACCTCTTCCAGTTCACCTTCCGTAAGAATACCACCACTCAGGGAGCCTTCACTCCTCGTCATGGTACCGTTATCCCCATTACAGAGAAAGAATATCAGATGCTGATCTTGCTTCCTAATACCACCGACATTAAGCAGGTTGAGCGTTCAGAGGCAACTACAGATGGCGAAGGCTCTATGCGCAAGGTTCTTCAGCAATCACAAGTTATTATTACTGATGGGAAAAATAAATTCGATCTTAGCGGACGACGAATTGTGAATGCAAAGCAGTAAGAATGAGGCAATGAATGATTAACGATAACCAATGATTGATATGAACAGATCAAAAATAGGGATGCTTATTGCCCTTACATTGCTTACTGTTGGTATTGTTGTTGTTACCATTGGCATTGACAGCAAGAAGCAGAAGGGGGTGGCTGACACTGAACTCTCGGAGGATGCCAGCCAGTTTGTAACACTTACTGATGCTGTCCCTGATGCCATCCTGGAGATTCGTTACTTTGGAACCTACAATTTTGTCGGTACACGTATAGACGGTTATCTGGAACCAACAGCATTACTTACTAAGGTGGCTGCCGACAGCCTTAAGGCAGTAAGCGACGATGTGATGGCACTTGGCTACCGACTGAAGATATACGATGCTTACCGCCCTCAGCAGGCTGTAGACCACTTTGTGCGTTGGGCGGCTAATGTGCCTGATACGCTAATGAAGCGATATTTCTATCCCGACCTTGACAAGAGTGTGCTTTTTGACCAGGAATACATAATGGCTAAAAGCGGACACACGCGCGGTTCAACCGTTGACCTGACACTCTTTGATATGGAAACTGAGAAGGAATTGGATATGGGTGGCACGTTCGATTGGTTCGGCCCTGAGAGTCATCCAGATTTCTGCGGCAACCCAGAAAATGGTGAGTTTACCTGCGACAACAGTAAGAGCCCTGCGGGTCGTTTCATCACTCCCGAGCAGTTCAACAACCGCATGATTCTGCGTGCAGCCATGCTCCGCCACGGTTTTAAAGCTTTAGATAGCGAATGGTGGCACTTTACCTTAAATGATGAACCCTTCCCAGAGACTTATTTCAACTTCCCAGTGAAGCAATTAAAATAAAGGATAAGGCAAGCTCGAAAGCTTGCCTTTATCATTTAATTATTTTTTCGATAGTCAGAATATTCCTGTTGTCCTCGTAGGCATAACGGATGGCATCCATCTTTTTAATGGCAAGCAGGATGCCGAGACCGCCGATGGGACGCAGTTTCCATGATTGGGTGGTGTCGGGATTTTTATGTTCCAAAGGGTTAAAAGGTACACCGCCATCTTTGAAACAGATGATGATGCGGTTGTCTATCTTTTTTATTTCCACATCGAGGTAGCCGTCGGAGCCATCGGGATAGGCGTAGGAGGTGATATTCATAACAATTTCCTCACAAGCCAGTCGGATTACCAAGACATTCTTTAGGCTGCACGAGGAGACCTCTGGCGCCTGCAGGATGGCTTTGAGTATTTCTCGTGCCTTTCCTTTTATGGGCTGGAAATGCAGTTCGCTCATAACTTACCCTTTCCCTACCAGAACAATGATGGAACGTGGACCGACCAGCACTTCATGTTGATTCTCAATCACAGGTTCTTTACCCAGCTCGAAGATATCTTCGGGAGTCTCCATGCCTGTATTGGCAAAGATGTGCCAAGCCAAACCATCGGGCAACTGAGGCAGCTCGAAGCCATGCATCTCCCAGTGCATATTCATGGCTACATATATGAAGTCATCGTTATCTGCATATTGGCCGTTCAACATGAAGGCTAGAGTGAGATTGTTGTAACCGGCCCATGGTTGCCAGGCTTTAACGCCGTGCCACGAGAAGTCGGGGTAACCGAGATTGCGGTAGTCGGTGTGGCTCAAGTGTTCGTCGTGGCGGAGAACCTTGTGTTGGCGTCGGAACTGAATCATCTGCTTGAAGTAGCGGAGGATGTCAGCGTTCTTCTCCAGATTATTCCAGTCAAGCCATGCGATTTCGTTGTCTTGACAATAGGCGTTGTTGTTGCCTTGTTGGGAGTTTCCCATCTCGTCGCCCGAAAGTACCATGGGGATGCCCTGGCTGACCATCAGCAGCGTGATGGCGTTCTTAATTTGCTGATGACGCAGCCGATTGATACCCGCATCGTCACATTCACCTTCCCAGCCACAATTCCAACTGTTGTTGTGATTTTCGCCGTCACGGTTGTCTTCGCCATTGGCTTCGTTGTGCTTGTTGTTATACGATACGAGGTCCATCAGTGTGAATCCGTCGTGTGCCGTGATGAAGTTCACACTGGCCTTGATGCCTCGTTTCTGTGAAGCGTAGAGATCGGGTGAACCGATGATACGCTCCTTCACATCGGCCAGCACTTGTTCGTCGCCTTTCAAGAAACGACGCATGCTGTCGCGGAACTTTCCGTTCCACTCTGCCCAGCGTCCCCAAGATGGGAATGAGCCTACTTGATAGAGTCCACCAGCATCCCATGCCTCGGCAATGAGTTTTGTCTTGCCGAGTATTGGGTCGTGAGCCAGCGATTCCAGTAGTGGCGGGTTAGACATGGGATTTCCGTTCTGATCGCGTCCAAGGATGGCAGCAAGGTCGAAACGAAAACCATCAATATGATAATCAGAAACCCAGTAGCGCAGGCTTTCCACAATCATATCGCGTACGTTGGGGTTATTACAGTTCAATGTGTTGCCACAGCCGCTGAAGTTAAAGTAATAGCCTTCTGGAGTCAGCATGTAATAAGTCTTGTTGTCAATGCCGCGATAGGAGATGTATGGGCCTTGCTCGTTGCCTTCAGCAGTGTGGTTGAAAACAACGTCAAGGATAACCTCAATGCCGTTAGCGTGCAATCGTTTCACAAGATTCTTTAATTCATCCACTTGCATGCCAAACCTTCCCGATGATGCGTAGGCGGCCTTGGGGGCAAAGAATCCTACGTTGCTGTAACCCCATAGATTGTAAAGTTGGCGCCCGTCGACAGGCGATATACGGGAATTTTCGAACTCATCGAATTCGTGAATGGGCATTAGCTCCACACAATTGACGCCGAGTTCCTTCAGGTATGGAATCTTTTCCACGATACCTGCAAACGTGCCGGGATGTTTCACTCCGGCAGCTTGGCCACACGTGAAGTTACGCACGTGCATCTCATAGACAATAAGATCGTTGACGGGTGTTTCCAATGGAAGGTCGTTCTCCCAGTCGAAATCATCGAACACTACACGTGCACGGTACTGGTAAAGGCTGTCCCAATTGGGATGTTTCCCCCAGACATCACGTCCTGCAATCAGCTTGGCATAAGGATCGAGCAGGATTTTCGATTTATCGAAGCGATGCCCCTCTTCGGGTTGGAAGGGGCCATCCATCCGGTAACCATATTCGATGTTCTCGTAATCGAGGTCGAAAACCATCATAGAAAACACATTACCCAACCTGAACTCAGGAAAGAAGGGGATTTCAAGGAAGGGCTCCTCCTCGCGGTTGTGGAAGAGTACCAACGTGCAGGATGTGGCATAGCGGGAATACACAGAGAAGTTAACGGCGTTGCCAAAAACTGTGGCTCCAAAGGGATACGGTCTGCCTGTGCGCAGTTTCAACCCTTGGTACTCATGTGTGGGAAATATATCGACTCTATGCATAATCGAAGAAACCGTCAAAACCTGTAACAGACATGATGTCCTGAACCTCGGCACTTACACCCTTCAAAGAAAAATTCAGCCCCTTGGAAGCTGCCACTTTCTTGCTATAGAGTAATACACGCAGACCTGTACTGGAAACGTAGTTGCAGGCGGTCATATCAAGCAAGACATTATTGCCCTTCTCTAGAATGGCCAGAATACCATCCTGGACTTCTTGGTAGTTGAATGAATCCAACTCTTCTCCTAGTTTATAAACTTCTGTATTCATCACTATCTCCAATTATAGTTTACTGTTTATTGTTAATCGTTTGAAGCCTAAATTCGAGGAGTATTTAGGCTCCAAACGCCTCGAATTCAGGCTTCATTCTCACTCACTGATTTTTCACTTTAATTCCCAGCATAGTCAGGTCGTCGCTTTGGGCGGCATCGCCAACAAACTTTTGCACCGCTTGGGTCATTTTGTCTATTTGGTTTTTGCTATCAACTCCGTTCTTCAGTTGGCTGATGACTCGTTCAATACCGAACTGCTTGCGCTGTGTATTCCTGGCTTCCGTCAGTCCGTCAGTATAGAGGAACAGCATAGTGCCTGCCTGCATGGTACATTCCCTTACTATATAAGGTGCGTTTTCGTCAACGCCCAGGGGAAGGTTGGGTTTGGCAGGCAGTTCGGTAATACCGTCACATATAAAGAAAGGTTTATTGTGCCCAGCATTGACATAGCGCAGCTGTTCAGTGCGCAAATCCAGCACACCCATGAAGAAAGTTACAAACATGACCGTCTCATTGTCAGCGCAAGCGGTCTTGTTAATGGATTTGATAATTTTCTGCAAATCGTCCTCATAGGTGGCTACATTGCGGAACTGGCTGAGCGTAGTTGTCATCACCAGCGCTGCAGGTACGCCTTTGCCCGATACATCGCCAATGCAGAAAAAAAGCTTCTCGTCACGAATAAAGAAGTCGTAGAAGTCACCACCCACCTCTTTGGCGGCACATAATTGACCGTAGATGTCGAGATTGCTGTGGTCTGAAGGTTGATATGCCTTTGGTAGCATGGATAGCTGAATCTCTCTAGCCACCTTCAACTCTCCCTCAATGCGACCCTTTGCTTCGTTCACCTGTTTAAGTTCCTCCATCTGTTGAGCCAGTGACTGCTGCATGATGCTGAACGAATGGTGTAGCTGCTGCATCTCGTCCTGCGAATGAATAACAGGCAATTCTGCTTGCAGGTTGCCTTGTGCTACCTGATCCACAGCCTGTGTGAACGTGGTGAGTGGGGCAATAAGCCGATGCACACCTCGTCTCAGGAGGTAGGTGAGCAGCACCAGCATTATCAAGAAAAGTGCCGTTAGAAATAAGCCGGCCTTTCGTACTCCCTTGAATAGTTCAGAAGCCTTGCATACAATAGCCATTGACCAACCGGTATGCTGTAACGGGACGAAGAAGATGTATGATTCACCATACCTAGGTGAAGTCCACTTCCTCATACCACTTCTCCCTTCTGCAAAATCTTGCGCAAGATCCTTCAACTCGGGATATTTTGTTGAGTCGGTCACGGAGAAAATACTCTCTCGGAGCACAAGTTCCTTCATGGGATGCGAAATGAAGGTGCCATTACGACTAAGTAAGCAGGCATAGGCATTCTCGTAATACTTCACTTCAAGTAACTTCGAAAAGTCGTCGAGCAGGATATCGGCCGTTACTACAGCAATTGTATTACCACCAGTGTCTAAAAGGGGAAAGCTGTAGGTGGTCATTGCCATTTCGCCACCACCCTCGTCGAAATAAGGCTCGCTCCAGTATCCGTTTCGCATGGTGTCGGTTGTTTGATACCAATCCATAGTGTGGTAGTCATAATCAGGCCCACCCAACTGCTTGGTGTGAATGGTAAGACCCTCACGATAGCTGTAGGGTGCAAACCATTGACCCTTGTCGGGGAAAAAATAAGGCCGGAAGGCTATGGCTGAGCCTACGATACCGGGATTGTCCTCCAGCATCCTTTGCGTGATGTGGTAGAGAGCTTCGGGATTATCAATATTCTCAACAATATCGCCTATGTGGTTGCGTACAGCAATCTCGACGGTGACGAGTGATGCATCAATGCGTTGACCTACAATGTATAGGATGCCGTTAGCCTTTACGCTCTCTTCCAACTTAATGCTCTTTACCACATAATAGTTGCCAATGAGAGCTGTGATGCTAAGGATAAGCACCACGGAAAGCACAACCCACAAGCTAATGCGGCTTGCAAGCGATTTTCTACCTCCTCCAATCCATGCAGTTACGAACGCGCAGGTCGGCATAAGGCTCAGCGTTAAAGATTGACGGGTTATTCGTCATCAATTGCTCTGTTCCGTAAAGGAATGAGAAGGGATGCGGAAGTTCCTTGGTGAAATCGATAGCTTGCTGCAAAATTGTTGTATCATCGTGACAGTCAAATAGAAAGCGGTCTGTGTCGTGGTTATCCAAGAACAGCACCAACTTGAAGTCCTTGGGATACTTGGCAAAGTGAGCCTCTACCTTGCTCTTGAGCGTTGCATTGCCCTTGATACTGCGGCCTGCATGGACTTCTTCCAATAGAATATCGCGGTAAGCAAAATCCAATACGCCATCCAGCGTGCCTACATAGTCGGCCTGCAAGTCATCTTGGCTAAATGGCTGGGTTGCTTGTGCCAGGAACTCATTCAACCTGCTTTCTGTCTTAAAATAGAGTTGACTAGCCAATTGCGGACCGATGCCGAATGCCCAAACTTCACCGAAAACGACAATGTCACTGCGAATGGCTTGGAGGCTTTCGCGCAGGCTCTTTAGGAAACTGTGCGGCTGACCCAACGCATGGTCGATACGGAAGGCATCCACTCCCATACGGACAAGCTTCTCAGCCTTCTCAATCATGAACCCGACCACCTCGGAGTCTGTGAGGTTGAACTTAGGCAGGTCACCATATCCCAGAAATGATACGAAAGCATCGCTATCTTTGTTCTCGAAGAAGAACCAGTTGCGATGTTTGCCGCCATTTTTCAATAGCGCCTCTTGGAACATGGGGGCTTGATACCAACAGTGGTTGGGCACGAAGTCACAGATAATCTTCATCCCCTTTCCGTGAGCCGTATCCAGAAGCCGCTGATAATCATCCCATGTACCTAGGTGAGGATCCACCTCGTCGAAGTTCAGAGTGTGGTACCCATGATAGTTTGCCGATGCAAAGATGGGCGACAGCATCACGGCGTTAAAACCCATCCCCTTGATGTAATCCAACTTATCTATGACACCCTGCAGCGTGCCACCACAGAAAACATTCTCACTCTTTGGTGGTGTCTGCCAACCTCCGTTGAATCTGTCAATCAACAGATGATAAATACGGATATTATTAAACCATAATGCCTTATCCATGTTTTCAGATATTAGTTAGATACTTAGTTCGTCAAGTACCTTGATGAGACGTTTGTCGAAAGGTTTATCTGTGCGGATGCACTCACTGAAAGGAACATATACCACATCATTGAATCGGGAGCCAATCATGACGTTACGTTGTCCCTGCTTGATAGCCTCGATGGCTCCTACACCCATGCAGCTAGCCAGAATACGGTCTCGGGCTGATGGTGCTCCACCTCGTTGCAAGTGACCGAGGATGGAAACGCGTACGTCAAACCCAGGAAACTCATTTTTAACACGTTCGGCATAGTACATAGCACCGCACTTGGGGCTTTCGGAAACAATGACGATACATGATTTCTTGGACTTCCGGATACCACGATGCATGAAATCAGCCAACTGGTCGACATCTGTCATATCCTCGGGAATGATGGCGGCTTCTGTTCCGCAAGCGATGGCTGTGTTCTGTGCTAAATAGCCAGCTTCACGCCCCATTACTTCAACGAAGAAGATACGTTCATGGCTGTTGGCTGTATCGCGGATGCGGTCGACACACTCCATGATGGTATTCATGGTAGTATCATAGCCGATGGTAGCATCGGTGCCATATAGGTCGTTGTCGATGGTGCCAGGTAGTCCAATGATGGGAAAATCGAATTCCTCAGCGAAAATACGGGCACCGGACAATGAACCGTTGCCACCGATGACGACAAGTGCATCAATCTCTTCACGCTGACAGGTTTCGTATGCCTTCTGCCTGCCTTCAGGTGTCATAAAATCCTTGCTTCGGGCAGTTTTCAGGATGGTACCACCACGATCAATGATACCAGATACATCCTCTGTGGTAAATGTTTTTACTTCATCGTTGATGAGACCTTCATAGCCTCGGTAGATACCTTTAATAACGAAACCATTATATATGCCGGCGCGTGTCACGGCACGAATAGCTGCGTTCATGCCGGGGGCATCTCCACCGGAAGTAAGAATGCCTATAGTCTTTATTTTTCCCATAATTACAGTATTATTAATTTAATTTGATTGGTTTGATGATATTTTATTCGAGTCTGCCGGTAACACGGAGATATTCCGTTTCATAAATCTTCTGTTGTGTCTGTGCCTCGATAAGGTTACTGCGCGCCTGCTGCCACTGGCTTTGAGCATCCAGAAGGTCGGTCATAGTGCACATTTGGTTATCGAATTTCTGTCGCATCACACGCAGGTTCTCGTCGGCCTGTTGGCGACCTATCGTAGCGGTCTCAACCATACGCTGGCTGTCTGTAACGTTCTGGACAGCCCTGCGCACCTCAACACGCATACCGCGCTCGTTCTGCTGCAGTTGTAACTTTGCATCGCTGAGGTCGAATTTTGCTTTCTTAACCTTCTTCAGTTCAGCGCCCCAGTGGAAGATGGGCAAGCTAATAGAAAGCAGCGCCATAGGGTTACCGCCGTTGAGTGTGTGGTTATAACCCAAAGAACCGATGTTAGGTAGGGTCAGGTCGCCTTTCAGTCTCAGATTGTCGTAATATGAATATCTACCCATTAATGCTACCGTGGGCAGATAGTTGGAACGCGTTTTTTTCACTATCGCTTCGTTAGCTTTCACCTGTTGCTGAAGTAAAAGCAGGTCGGGACGGGTTGAGATGTCTTCGGAAAGCTCAAATGAATTTGAATTATGAATGGTGGATTCTGAATTAAAGACGGTGTCCGTGGGGATAATGGTCTGTTCAAAATCTGTGCCGATTACGTTTGCCAATGCCAGTCCGCAAAGTTGTTCTCCATTACGGGCTTTCTGCAGTTGATAGCTGACTTCGTTCTGTTTGGTGGTTATACGGAGCAAGTCGTTATCGGTTGCCATCTGGACACTCGCAGCCAGTTTCACTTGGTCGTAGAGTTCCTGCATTTGTCGGGCGTATGCCTCCAACATCTGCACCTTTGAGCGTACGGCTATGAGTGTATAATAAGCATTATCTACATCAGCAATAACCTGCATACGTGTCTTACGTTGCTTTTCCTGACTTACGGTCTGGCCGATACTCGCCAATCGGTTAGCAGCAGTTATCTGCCCGCCAACATAGAGTGGTTGGGTTATACTAATACCTGCCAGAAAGGTGCCGCGTGTTTGTAACGCTAAGCCAAAAAAATCCTGATCTAGCAAGTCTATCGTCTTCATGTGGATTAACGTAAAAGAACCGTCCACCTTTGGCAGGTACTGGGCAAAGGCTATTTGTCGGTCCAGCTTGGCTTTATCTACTGCGTTTTGTGCTATTTTGATTTTCTCATTCTGCTCAAGTGCCATCTGGCGGCACTCCTGTAAGCTCAGATGCCTCTCCCCTTGGCCGTCTTCCATTGAAGCGAGGGTAGCTGCTTGGCCAAAGACCGGGCAGCATATTATCAATGTTAACAATATTGTCTTTTTCATCTTATACATCATATAATATCAAATAGGTTTTCTGTTTGCCTACGCCTTTCTGAAATGAGGGGTGGGCTGAGGTTTCTGAACTTTGAAGATTGTGGAATACAGGATGGGCAAGAACACGAGAATAATGAGCGTTCCCATTGCCAGACCTGACATGATACAAACAGCCATGGACCCATACATGGGGTCGGTTATAAGGGGAGCCATACCCAGAATGGTAGTCAGCGATGCCATGATAACAGGACTTGTTCGGCTGACGGTGGCATTTACCACAGCATCATAGGCGGGAAGTTTCTCTTCGTTTATCAGGCGGTTGATTTCATCCACAAGTACGATACCGTTCTTAATCATCATGCCAATCAAACCCATTGCACCCAAAATAGCAATGAAGGTAAACGGCATACCTAAGAGCAGTAGTGCTGGTACGATGCCGACAAGGATGAAGGGCAGACAGAAGACAATGGTCAGCACCTGCTTCCAGCTATTGAATAACAAGAGCATAATGACAAGGATGAACACGAAGGCAATGGGGAAGAGACCCAATATGGAACTGGCAGCTTCACCAGAGCTGCCCCCTTCGCCTTGCCAGGTCATAGAATAGCCCTGTGGCAGCTTGATGGCTTTGATAGCCTCTCGGATGTCGGCCTCCACTTTCTTGGGCGTAGCATCTTCAAGATCGGGATTCGGGTCACATTCGGCCTGGATCGTGCGTTGTCCGTCATGACGGAAGATATAGTCCTCCTCCCATTCCAAGTGAATGTCGCTGTTTACCGTGCTTAGCGGGATGCTGTTGGTCAGACGGCTTTCTATTTCTTCGACACTCGTGGTGCCCATCATCAAACCTTTGACATCTTCTGGGGTGATGTGCAGATTCAGGGTACTCCAGACTGGTATAGTTGTTACGTTTTTGATTTTAGAATCATCCTCATTACGCACCTGCATTTGGACAATGATTTTCTTGTCCTGATCGCTGATAACACCTACGGGCAGTCCGTCTGTGGCAGCGAGTAATGCACTTGCTACATCATCTCGGTTCAATCCACTACGTAGGGCATCCGTCTGCACATAGTTGGTCACAATGGCTTTGCCCTTGTTCTGCCAGTTGTTCTGTACAGAGTAGGTATCTACGTACTTCGAGGCTCGCATGATGGCCTCGGCCTGATGCGACAGATTGCGCAAGACCTCGGGGTCTGGCCCCTGAAATTCCACTTCCACCGTGTGGGTGCTGCTGATGCTGAAGTTATAATTGCGGAATCGGATATAGGCATCGGGGTAAGCGGCACGTAGCTGTGGGCGGATTTCCTTAATGACGGATTTCATGGTCTGGAAATCCTTGCAATCTACAATAAGCTCACCATCATTACCGGAACCGCTGTTCATGGGGCGCACCAGACTATAACGTACAGGTGATGAACCCATTGAGGCAGCAACACGATCAATCCTTGGGTTTTTCAGCAACGTATCGGTAATTGCCAACAGGTCTTCGCGAACACGGTCGGGACTGGTTTGGTCGGGCAGATGGTATTCCACAACAAACTGGCCGTAGTCAAAGTCGGGGAAAAATACCTGCTTTACCTTCGTATAACCGAAAGCACAAACCACTAACAAAGCTACCATGACAGCGATGGTGGTATAGCGGAAATCGATGAGTTTGCCAATTAATTTACGTATTACAAGTTGCAACTTCGATTCCTTTACATCGTTGGCATCAGACTTCTCTTTCGACCGTAGGGGCATCCATGCTACCACACAGGATGGAACCTGTACCATAGCCATTACCCATGAAGCCAGCAACGAGATGCAGAGTACCAAAAAAAGGTCGCGGCAGTATTCACCGGCCGTACTCTTGGAAATATAAGTGGGGAAGAATGTCAGCACAGCAATTACTGTTGCGCCCAACATAGGCAATGCTGTGTTATTAACGATATTGTAGAGATAGGATTTTGGTCCCAGTCCTCGTTTTCGGTCCACCAGGATACCGTCCATCACCACAATAGCATTATCCACTAGCATACCCATTGCCACAATGAAAGCACCAAGTGAAATACGCTGCAAGGTACTGTTGGCCAGAAGTAGGATGGGGAACGTTACGAAGATGGCCAGCACCAGACTGGTTCCAATAATCATTCCGCCACGGAAGCCATAGCTAAACATCAGTACAACAATTACAATGAGCACAGATTCCAGCAGGTTGATGAGGAAACCGTTGACAGCATTTGTCACCTGGTCAGCCTGGAAGAATATCTTGTCGGTTTCAAATCCAACGGGGACACGTTCCATTACCCCGGCCAGTTTCTTGTCAATAGCCTTACCCACATCGGGCACAATGGCATCATCATTCAGTGTGATACAGATACCAAGGGCGGGCTTGGCATTGACGAAGAAGCCGCCCGTCTGCGGTTCCTTGTAGTTGCGCTCCACCTTGGCGATGTCGCCAATACGAATCTGCTTGTCAGTTGTGGTGCTGATGAACAAGTTAGCGATGTCATGTTCATCTTCCAGTTCGTTGTTTACGCGAATTTGCAGACGGTCGTCGCCATTCTCATAGTTACCGGCATTTACCGTCATGCCAGCGTTTCGGAGACCTAGCATGATCTGCGTAGGGAGAATACCTGTACGTGCCAGTTTCTCCTTGTCGATTATGATGTTGATGACTTCTGAACGTGTGCCGATGATGTTGATGCGCTTCACACCCTTCACCGTCAGTAGCTCACGGCGCACAAGCTTGGCATACTTCTCCATTTCGGAATAACTGTAGCCATCACCCATAAAGGCATAAAACAAACCATATACATCCAGCATATCATCCACCACGATAGGAGCGTAGCAGCCTGAGGGCAGTTTAGATTGTACATCGTTTGCCTTACGACGTAGCTGGTCGAAGTGCTGCTCCATCTCAGACATCTTCACTTTATCCTGGAACTTCACAGTTATTATAGCCATGTTAGGACGACAGTCAGTTTTCAGTTCCTTAACATCGGCCAGTGTGCGCAGTTCATCCTCCATTACCTGTACAGCCTCCAGTTCCACCTCATGTGCTGTAGCACCGGGATAAACCAATGCCACAGAGGCCTGTTTTACAGCAACGGCGGGATCTTCCAGTTTAGGCATCTTGATGTAACTGAAAACGCCCATGAAGAGAATGCCCACAACAAAGCTCCAAAATATTATCGGTCGTTTGACAAAGAATTCTGTCAGTGCTCTTGCATTCATATTAAAATCTTCAATTAAAAATTGTGAATTATGAATTACAATAGGTCTCCTACGTTAGTGTTGTGCTGTGTTACAATCTTCACCTTGTCACCCTCATGCAGTGCTTTCACACCGGCTTTTACTACTTGGTCAGTAGCAGAAAGACCACTCTCCACTACAGCCATACCTTCAGAATCCACCTTGTTGACTGTGATGGCATGGCGCTTTACAATATTGCCTTGTTCAACAACCCATACGTAGGTTTTGCCGCCGTCCTCAAAGATAGCATGGGCAGGAATAGACAGACCGCTGACGGTCAAGCCTCCACCTACCTCTATGTAAACATCAACATTCACACCAGGGCTCAGTTGCCCGTCGATGGTATATTTCACAGTAAACAACTGGTTGGCATCTGCTTTGGCCAATACGCTCTTTTTGTGAAGATTATAGCGCTCGCCGGCAGCTATGCAATAGGCCTCGGTTGTGTTACTCAAGAAACGATACACATCATTGGGGATGTTCACATCCACCTCTATGCTGCGTGTGTCTATAAGGTCTATTACAGGAAGTCCTGCGCTAACCATCTCTGAAGGCTCAAAGTTCACCTTCTGGATGGTTCCGCTAACGGGAGCTGTTAGTTGGGTGTAGCTAAGTTGGTTTTTGGCGTTTTGCAGTTTGATGCGCAGCTGTTCCAGTCCACTAGTTGCTTTTTCAAAGTCATTTCCCGAAAGGCTGTTAGCTTCGTGCAATTTACGCATACGTTCTACCTCGTTTTTCAATTGGTCGTACTGTGTCTGAGCGGCATCAACTTGTAACTGGTAGTCTTTTGTGTCAAGGGTGGCAAGCAATTGCCCTTTGCTGACATGTGCGCCTTCCTTTACCAGAATACGCATAATCTGACCCGGAGTACGGAAACTCAGACTCACGGTACTGTTCTCCTTTACCACACCGGAGAAATTCTTTACAGCAGCCTCCTGGCGGTTCAGCGGTAGCACGGTCATCACGTTACGCACCTTTACTTCGTTGGTTTCCTTGTCGTTTCCTCCACAAGCTGTCAGCAAACTCACTGCTGCCAGTGAAATGACAAAACTCTTAATAACTTTCATGTCTATAATAATATTTTAATTTGTTCTTCATTAGAATTCATATCCCAAATCAAGGAAGAAGTATGGTTTCTTGGTGTGGTTGCTGTAACCGAAAGAGGCACCAAGCGGACCAAAGATGGTGTTGTAGTAGTAGGCAATCTGCCCGCCAAGAAGTGTACGGTTGTCAAATATCTCCTTTAACTTGTTGGATTGCTGTCCTGCAGCAAAGCGTAGAAGAATATAGTGGTTTCTGCCTATACGCTGCTGTCCCTGCAACTGAACGGCAATAAACTGTTTCCCCACATACTCCATGTTGCCGACACCAGCGAAAGGCATCTGCTGTTCAACATAGTGTCCGAACCAGTTTCCGCCAATGATGTTTCCGAATATGTGACGAATCACATCGCCAAAGAGCAGACGTCCATATACCAGGGGTTGAAGGGTAAAACGCTTGCCGAAAGTAAACGACATGCGCCAATTGGCACTTACTTCGCTCAATCCAGTCTGGCCGTCAAGACGCAGGAAATTGTCGGTTATGTAGGCATATTCAGCCTTGAAGCTTGCACCGCGGGTAGGAAATACCCAATTGTCCTCACTATTATAGTTTGCACGGGCACGATAGCTGAAATAATGTCCGTTATCAAATTCTATGTTAGCGTTTGATTTGTCTGAAACCAATTTGTCACGGTAGTTTATATAATCCCATCGCAAACCCATTTGCAGATTAAAGTGTCGAACGTCGAAATTAAATGGTAAAACCTCTGCCTGATTCTGGAGGTAGACAATGTTGTAGTCGTGGTCTCCGCCGATATAGACATCTACATCGTTCCTGCGGAAGGTATAGGATACTGTAGGTCGTGTAAAACTAAGCGGGTGGAAAGTCCAGGCACCATTAACCATTATGCGTTTGCCCAAACGGAGTGTCACGTCGGCATTCATAGGCATCTTTGTTTTGAACGGGAATTCTGCGCCAACTTGCAGAGATGCATGTTCCTCTATGTCATAACGCATACCGGCATGCAACTGTACTGTTTTACGGTTGCCGGCTGTAATGATAACGCGCACGCCATCCCCATCTGGTACTAAACGACATTCGGCTGACTGGTAGAAGAGGTCGGTGCGCATACAGGTAGTAATCTCCCCGGCTAGTTTTGCATCTATGCTGTCGTTCTTCTGCAGGTGGAACTTCTGGCGCAGGAACATCTCCGTCTGCGGGTTCATGTTCTCAAAAGTATAACCTGTAACAAATTGTTTTTCTGTCATTGCCTGCGGACGCAAAGGATGTAGGATAGTAGGACGGAACGTCTCGTCAATACCTATACGCTTTTTTAAGGCTATTATTTCATCCCAATGGCGCATGGCTTCTTCCTCGCCACGGCGGATAAGTGTATCTATGGCAGCAGCAGAGAAACTGGCAGAGCCATAGCCCTTAGTGTTTACCCGCATGTGCAGGTCAGTGATTGCTAGATTGTCCTCAACCTTATTCTTACAGTTCACATCCACAATCTGACTGATAATGCTCATGGTGCCGCCCATATCTTCGGCCACCTTAGGAGCGCCTTGTACGGTAACGCCTATTATAATGTCGGCTCCCATTTCCTTGGCTATGTCGGCAGGATAGTTGTTCTTCAGACCTCCGTCCACCAACACTTTGTCGCCTATCCTGATAGGTGAGAATGCACCAGGAATAGACATAGAGGAACGCATGGCCTGAGGCAAGCAACCGCTATGGAAGTCAACTTCTGAGTTGTCTATAATGTTCGTTGCTACACAGGCAAAAGGTATGGGAAGGTCTTTCGAGAAATCAAGAGAATCGGTATACCCAGTACAAAGATGCTGAAACAATTCTGCCAGATTCTTTCCTTTAATCAAACCTCCGGCATTCTTATCGCGCTTGCCGATGGTCAAACCCGTGGTAAAAACATAAGTATATTGCTTCAGTCGGTCACGAAGACTCTGATTACGCAGGTCCTCCTTGTCGCTGATGACGTAGCTCCAGTCCTGAGCTCGTGCTACAGAATCCAATGCATGTGCATTGTAACCTATAGCGTACAAGCCACCGATGATACTTCCCATTGATGTGCCGGTTACAATGTCAACAGGAATGCCTGCTTTTTCCAAAACCTTCAGCACACCGATGTGTGCCATACCCTTGGCACCGCCGCCGCTTAAAACAACGGCCACTTTTTTCCTTCTAACAACTGTGCTGTCTTCCTGTGCATTTACCATACTGCACATTAGCATGCAAGCTATAAATATGGCTAACTTCTTCATCCCTGTAGCATGTATTTTGCCTTTCATTTTTTCTTCGTTTTTGTGATTGTGCAAAAATAAGCATTTTTAACATAATTCAATGTAACAGTTTCATTATTTTTTGCTCTTTTTGCAATAAATGGAGTACATCGCGGTTAAAAAACGCAAATTATTCAAGTGTCACTTGGTTTGTCTTTACGGTGACACTAGAGTTTCACGCCGTGAAACTGTTTGTTTCCACGTGTGAAACTAACTGTTTCCTGCCGTGAAACTAAGCTATGGCAGGCGGAGATTCTTTCATAGCGTGACGAGCTTTGCGTTTTTATGATTCAAGAAAAGAACGATAGAATTTTGAAGCTAAGAAGAAAAGCAGTAATTTTGCAGGAAATAAGTGATAATCGTATGAGAAAGATTCTGTTTTTATGCCTAATGGCTATAGGAGTGACATCCTATGCACAAGTTTCAAAACCTATCTATTTAGACGAGAGTAAAGACATTGAAGAACGCGTTGAAGATGCGTTGAAGCGTATGACGCTGGCGGAGAAGATAGGTGTAATCCATGCACAGAGCAAATTCTCCAGCGCAGGTGTGAAACGCTTGGGAATGCCTGACTTCTGGACAGACGACGGGCCTCATGGTGTGCGTCCCGATGTGCTGTGGGATCAGTGGGAGCAGGCTGGTCAGAGTAATGACTCGTGTGTGGCTTTCCCAGCTTTGACATGTTTGGCTGCTTCCTGGCAACCTACTTTTTCCTATTTATATGGACATGCATTGGGCGAAGAGGCATTGTATCGTGGCAAAAGCATGATGCTGGGTCCTGGCATCAATATATACCGAACACCTTTAGGAGGACGTAACTTTGAGTATATGGGCGAGGATCCTTATCTCACCTCACGTATGGTAGTACCTTACATTCAAGGTTTGCAAAGCGTGGGTGTGGCCAGTTGTGTAAAGCATTATTGCCTGAACAACGAAGAGGAATACCGCCATCAGGTAAACGTTAAGGTTTCTGACCGTGCCCTGCGTGAGATTTACTTGCCTGGCTTCGAGGCTGCTATTAAGGAAGGTAAGGCTTGGGGCATTATGGGTGCCTATAATTTATATAAGGATGAGCACAACTGCCACAACAGCATCACGTTGAACAAGATTCTGAAGCAGGAATGGGGCTTCGACGGTGTGGTGGTAAGCGACTGGGGCGGTGCACACGATTTGGACCAGGCAGTTAAGAACGGACTGGATATGGAGTTCGGAACCTGGACCAACGGCCTAAGCGAGGGTGCATCGAATGCCTACGACATGTACTACCTCTCCAAGCAGTATCAGAAAGCCATTCTGGAAGGTAAGTATACAGAGAAGGAACTGAACGAGAAGGTCCGTCGTGTTTTGCGCACCTTCTTCCGTACTACCATGAACAAACAAAAGCCTTACGGTTTCCTTTGCAATGAGCAGCACTATATGGTTGCACAGATGGTTGCGCTGGATGGTATTGTGCTGTTGCAGAACGAGGGAAATATATTGCCCATCGACCCTGTAGGAAAGACGATTCTGGTGGTAGGAGAGAATGCCATCAAGATGATGACCGTTGGCGGCGGCTCCAGTTCGTTGAAGGCTCAGCACGAGATTAGTCCATTGCAAGGTTTGCAGGAACGTCTGAAGGATTCCAACTGCAAAATAGAGTTTGCCCGTGGCTATGTAGGCGATGTGTCAGGTAATTACAATGGCGTTTCAACCGGTCAGAACCTAAAAGAAGAGCGCTCACCCGAGGTGCTTATCGCAGAGGCTGTGGAGAAAGCAAAGACAGCCGACTATGTGATTATCTTCGGTGGCTTGAACAAGAGCAACTATCAGGACTGCGAGGGACACGACCGTAAGAATATGGACTTGCCTTATGGACAAGATAATCTTATCACAGCGTTGGCAGCTGTGAACAAGAATACCATTTACGTGAACATTAGCGGAAATGCTGTCAGCATGCCTTGGAAGAAGCAGGTGCCTGCTATTGTGCAAGGCTGGTTCTTAGGAAGCGAAGCTGGTAAAGCCTTGGCTGCCATATTGGTGGGCGATAGTAACCCCAGTGGCAAACTGCCTTTCACCTGGTACGAGAGTCTGAAGCAGGTAGGTGCCCATTCTTTTGACGAGGAGGCCTTCCCTGGGATATGGCGTAATGGTGAGAAGAAGATTATCGACGAGGAATATAAGGAAGGTATCTATGTGGGCTATCGTTGGACAGATAAGCATAAGTTGAAACCCACCTTCGCCTTTGGCCACGGCCTGAGCTACACTACCTTCAAGGTAAGCAACCTAAGTTCGGCGTCTAACGAGACTACCGACGGCAACATGACCTTTAAGGTTGATGTTACGAATACCGGCAACCGAGCAGGATCCGACGTGGTACAACTCTATATCACCGATGTAAAGTGCAGCGTGGATCGTCCCGTAAAGGAACTGAAGGCATTTAAGAAAGTGATGCTAAAACCAGGAGAGACCAAGACTGTTACACTGGAAATTGATAAGCGTGCCCTCTCTTTCTGGGATGAGGAGACCAACGATTGGAAAGCAGAGCCAGGAGAATTCATCGCTCAGGCTGGCGACGCATCGGACAAACTCAGTTGTAAACTGAAATTTAAGTTCATTGAGAATAATTAGAATAGAAAGTCTGGCTGACGAAAAACTGGCTCCCTATGCTTCGCTTACGGAAGCGCAACTAAGGAACAGGTTGGAGCCGGAGAAGGGAGTCTTTATTGCAGAGAGTCCCAAGGTAATAAAGGTGGCGTTAGAGGCAGGCTATCAGGCACAGTCGTTCCTCTGTGAGGAAAGGCATATTGAGGGTGATGCTAAGGATATCCTGTCTTTGGTGCCTGAGGATGTACCGGTATATACTGGCCCCCGTGAATTGCTTGCCAGCCTGACGGGTTATCAACTGACACGCGGTGTCCTTTGTGCTATGCATCGGCCAGCACCCCGTTCACTTACCGAGATTCTGAAAGATGCCCGTAGGGTAGTGGTGGTGCACAGCGTATGTGACACTACCAACATAGGGGCGATCTTTCGTGCTGCTGCCGCTTTGGGAATGGATGCCGTACTCATGACGGAGGATGCCTGCGATCCGTTGAACCGTCGTGCTGTCAGGGTTTCTATGGGAAGTGTCTTCTTGGTTCCCTGGACGTGGATTCCAACAGGCATGCAGGGTTTGCAGCAACTCAATGCACTAGGTTTTGAAACAGCAGCTATGGCATTGCGCGATGATAACATAGACATTGATTCACCCGTTCTGAAGCAGACAGAGCGATTAGCCATCATCATGGGAACAGAAGGAGAGGGCTTGCCGCAATCCACCATCGATGCAGCCGATTATGTAGTACGTATACCGATGTATAATAATGTCGACTCGCTAAACGTAGCTGCAGCAGCAAGCATCGCATTTTGGGAACTTTCAAAGTCAAAAATGAAAGAGTGAAAAGTGAAAAATGAAGATAGTAGTTTTAGACGGATATGCAGCTAATCCAGGTGATTTGTCCTGGGATGGCTTAAGGGAATTAGGCGAACTGACAGTCTATGAGCGGACTGCGCCTAATGAGGTGTTGGAGCGTGCCAAAGAAGCACAGGCGATAACTACTAATAAGGTGCTCATAACAGCGGAGCTGATGGATCAACTGCCAGAACTTCGCTATATAGGCGTTTTGGCAACAGGTTATAATGTGGTGGATATACCTGCAGCCCGCAAGCGCGGCATTGTGGTAACCAACATTCCGGCATATAGCACCATGTCGGTCGCTCAGATGGTAATGGCTCATCTGCTGAACATCACCAATCGGGTAGCCTTACATAGTCAGGCGGTAACAGAAGGTAAATGGCAGATGTGCAAGGACTTTACCTTCACACTCACCCCGCAGATAGAGTTGGACGGTAAGACCTTTGGTATCGTCGGTTTGGGCAATACGGGTACAGCCACTGCCCGCATAGCGCAAAGCTTTGGTATGCGAGTGTTGGCGTACAGCAGTAAGAGCGCCTCGGTATTGTCAGGATTAGGAATTGAAAAGGCTGAGAGCTACGAACAACTTTTCCGTGAGGCAGATATTCTGAGTCTGCATTGTCCCTTAACAGAAGAAACGCATCATTTGGTGAATGATGAACGACTCTCGTTGATGAAGCCAACGGCAATCCTGATAAATACTGGCAGAGGCCCCTTGATAGACGAAGCGGCATTAGCGGAAGCTTTGAATCAGGGTTATATCATGGCTGCAGGTGTAGATGTATTACAGGAGGAACCTCCACGTAAGGGCAGTCCACTTATAGGTGCCCGCAATTGTTTCATCACACCTCACATAGCATGGGCTACGCAAGCTGCCAGAGCACGCTTGATGAACATTGCCGTAGCAAACGTAAAAGCTTTCATGGATGGGAAGCCACAGAATGTGGTATCGTGAAATTGTGAACTGAAGAAATCATCTCCCTAAAAAGAGGATTGCTTTCAAGAATTGCCGGATTACCTATTATAATAAGGTGTTCCTGTGCTCTTGTCATGGCTACATTGAACTTGCGATCAATAAGTTTCCCGTCTTCTACGAACGTGTTATTGGTAAGGAAGCGTAATTGATAATGCTTTTGAATGGTAAAGCCGTAAATAATGTATCGTCGTTGACTTCCCTGATAACGCTCTACAGTATCTATGGTTATATCCATCAGTTCGGGAATGCCCAATCTCGCTATGGTATTGCGCACGGTGGCAATCTGGTTTCGATATGGCACGATGATGCCGATGGTATCTTGTGCGCAGAAGCAATCCTTTTTCAGTTTATAAATACGTTCCACCAAAGAGGCAATGATATCTGCTTCAGGCTGATTTACCTTATCGGATGGCGAATCTTTGGGAGACTTGCTGGGCACGAATATCACTCTGTGGGTCTTCAGTTGGTTGGTAAGCGCATCTTCTGTTCCGCCTTCTTTGGGTAAGGCTGCAACTTGATGGGGTAGGGGAACCACCTGCAACTTGTCGTTGTAAAAGAGTCGGTTTGGTAAGTTCATAATCTCCTGGTGCATACGTCCCTGCCGTGTTAGCATATAGGTTACGGAAGGGTCATCGCCATAAAGATGAAGAAGCCGTTCGAAGAGTGAAAACCTACAATTGTACAAACCCATCTGATGAAGTAACGGGTCATTGACGGCAGACTCCTGTTCTGTCTGTTGCACGACAGCCGGAAGTTGCTTGTGGTCGCCAATCATCACAAACCGTTTTATTGCCGGCTCTGTCCCATGTTTAGCGCTGAGCAGACCGATGATGTGCGGCTCAAGAATCTGAGAAGCCTCGTCTATAATAGCCAACGAGAACTGTTTGTATTTGAAAATGGCCGGGGCACTATTCATTGCAGTAACGGTAGCCACAAAGACACGTGTCTGGCATACCAGTTCCTGCAACTGAGTCAAGGAGGAACACTTCTTTACCTGATTATCGAGGAGATAGGGCTGGTACTGAGGATGACAAGCCAATGCGTTGCCGATGCGCAGGAAAGGAATCCGGGCACCATGCAGTTTGCTGCAAATCTCATCGACCGCCCTATTCGTATAGGAGAGTAGCAGCACTTGGGTGTTTGGATGCTGCAACTCTTCCTGAAGGGTGTTGAGCATACCATAGGAAGTTTTTCCACTGCCGGGAGGACCGATAATCAGGAAAAGTTCGCGGGCCTGTCTGACACGTAGCGTAAGCTCATTGAACGACTCATATTCTCCCCTTAATGAAAGACTTTCATCTACCTTCGGACGACGGGCTGCCATAAGTAGCTCACGTCGTTCTGGTGGTGCAGAAAGAAAGGTATGCATACCTTTGTATAATGCCGTGTAGGAAGATTCGAAGAAGTCGTGCTCTACAGCCCAAAAGTAGTCTTTATGTCGTAAAAAGACAAAGGCATCCACCTGAGTTTTACGCAGATTCAATGTGATAGTCTCTGGCGTAATACTGACAATGCTACAACGGAAAACCATCGTATTACAAGCATCGGGAATACTATTAGGCTCGTATGAATAGAGGATAACAATGTCTCCCGGGCGGAAGTTGCTCATATCGTTCTGCACTATTCCGTGAAAGCGCAGTATCACCTGTTCAACCTGTCCCTCTGTACCCTCTGCGGGTGATTCTAATCGCAACTGGTGGTAGATATTGCCTGCCGAGAGTTTCTCTTCCAAGCTGTCTATCCAAATATTGGAGAAGCCGGAGTTTTCTTTCTGCTGATTGCCTAACTTGCTGAGCTGATGTTCCTTGGCGACGAAGGTGAGCATGCGGTAGTAGTATGCTTTCTCCGTAGGATTAGCCTGACGGATAGGTGCCAACAGCTTTTCTATCTTAGGACGTTGGAAATCTTTCCACAAACGATTCTGTACACCATTTTTGTTCAGTTGCTCAGGAGTAAGGGTGTCCAATATGTTAAAGCCGCCTTCTGCCAGACGGAACTGATGCCAGACCAATTGGTTGCGCAGCCGGAAAGCATGAAAAAGCAACTCTGGAGCAAAACCTAATCCTAATAGCGAATGGGGATATTTTGAGTAAAGCAGGAAGGCGTGCAACTGATGATTATTGAGTTCATATTGCTTGCGGTAGTTATAGCGTAAAAGTGCCATGTATAACAATAGTTGCACATAATGGGCCCGTTGTGGTTTAGGTGTAGAGGGGTCGGCATCACTTGGGACAAAGGCACCACTGCCCGATTTCTGTTCTACTAACACGCGGAGGTCAAGCTGTAGCATATCCATACGTCCTTGCAATCCTAACATGGGTGAAAAGAAGGACGGTTCCACCATAACTTTCGTGGCATCGAAACTACCTATTTGTGCAGGAAGGTCGTGTTTAATGGCTTTTTGTATGTTTTGCAACTGAATCTGGGCATTGGCATGAAATTGCGCATTGGGTGGGGTAGAAAGCAGACTGAGCGCATTCTGCTCAAAGAACTGTCGTGCAGAGTTGACGTATGTATGTTCTTCGGTCTGAGTATGAAGTGTCTCATCCAACAACTGCCCGGCTAAATTACCTAACATAATGGCTTCTGATTCGGCTGGAGGCTCTATCATGCGTAGCAAATAGACAAGTGGCGAATCGGAAAAGCTGTCCATGCATCGGGCTATCTGCGAGATGTCCACTAGATAATCTGGCTCTAGGATGACTAGTTCAGGAAAGAGCACCCCCTCCGTATTGACGCGCGGTCGGATAAGGTGCAACTGTGTACCTGCTTTTAATAGAGGCGTAAGATACGACCAGTCGAAAGGATAGTTCTCGTTTTCTTGTGAGTAATTGACACGCACCTCGTCTACACCGTCAGTTTCTATTCTTCCCAAGATATAAACATCATCCCATCTGTCGACAATCATTCTAACACATTCGCCCAACAATAAGCGATTCGGACGACGATGTCTGCGAACGGGAAAGAGTGCGGAAAGCGCGTCGGGAATGGGAATGTCATAGAGAAGCTTCACAAAGAGGCTAAGAGCCTGTACATCATCACGCAGCATCTTTTGCTGTTCCACGGCAGGAAGTTCACCGTTTTTGAATCGGTTAAGTCTGACGCGCAAATCATTGACCATGCACGAGAGTCGTTTGGAAGCATTATGTTCCTTGAGAAGATAGTCCGTCTTAGCAAACGGACCTACCAGATGAACGGGCAGCCGTGAGGTGTGTTCATCCAATAGATGCAGGAACAAACGATTCAGACGAACATAACTGTCGGCATCAGAATTCTGTTTTGTGAGAATTAACTTTATGTCGGCATAAATCTCTGCCGCTGTCTGAAGCTGATAGGGTAATATGTCGCTTTCTGCAACCTTTGTCATGACAAACTCAATGAATTGTGCAAAAATAGCTGAAAAAAATGGGTTACACAAGAGTATGTAAAGAAAAAGTCTTATCTTTGCCTAAACAAATACTATAAAAAACTGCTTTATTATGAACGAACTAAACAACATTGTTTCAAAATTTGCCATACGTGGTACTGTGAATGAAATCAAGCCTTTGGGCGAAGGTCTTATCAATGATACCTATAAGGTGCTGACAGCTGAGGCAGATCAGCCTGATTATGTGCTGCAACGTGTGAACCATATTGTCTTCCCCGATGTAGACATGGTAATGCGTAACATTGCCGCCGTTACAGGGCATATCCGCAAGAAACTGGAAGAAAAGGGCGAGAAGGATATCGATCGCAAAGTGCTGACATTCATCCCCTTAAAAGAAGACAACACAAAGCTTTATGCCTTGGTAGACGGGAAATATTGGCGCATCATGGTTTTCATACCCGATGCTATTACCAAGCAGGCTGTGAATCCTGAGAGTAGCCGTGCTGCTGGTAAGGCTTTTGGTAACTTCCAGGCAATGCTGGCCGACATACCGGTTCAGTTAGGTGAAACCATAAAGGATTTCCATAACATGGAGTTCCGTCTGCAACAACTGCGCGAAGTGGTGAAGGCAGATCCTGTAGGTCGTGTGAGTGAACCTCAGGTTCAGGAAATGTTGCAACAGATAGATGCCCGTGCAGAGGAAATGTGCAAGGCAGAACGTATGGGACGTGAAGGAACGTTACCCAAGCGTGTTTGCCATTGTGATACCAAAGTGAATAACATGATGTTCGATAAGAACGACAATGTGCTTTGCGTTATTGACTTGGACACTGTTATGCCAAACTTTATCTTCTCTGACTATGGAGACTTCCTGCGTACAGGTGCCAACGTGGTAGCAGAGGACTGCCCGGATATGGATAAGGTGCAGTTTAATGTAGAGATATTCAAGGCTTTCACAGAAGGTTATCTGAGTAGTGCAGCATCATTCCTTACGCGCGTTGAGATAGAAAACCTTCCTTATGCTGTAAAGCTCTTCCCCTACATGCAGTGCGTCCGTTTCCTGTGGGATTACCTGAGCGGTGATAAATACTGGAAGTGCCAATATCCCGAACACAACTTCGTACGTGCTAACAACCAGTTACACCTGCTTTTGAGTATTGAAAAGCACGAGAATGAGATGAACGACTTCATTAAGAAGTGCCTCTGCCGTTAATCCTTGCGAAAGTGGAACCAGTCAACATCAACCCATCCTCCACTTTGCTTGGTAGCATAGTTGAAGATGGCAAAACGGTTGCCTACAAAGTGTTCCAGATTGAAGACCATGTGGAAGCTGTTACCTAACGGCTTCCACTCTTTTTCATCCAGAGAATAGAAGAACGTTGCATTATCTGTTGTGAAGTCAGCTGAGACACGCAGATAGACAACGTCTGAATTACAGGCAACACGTGCTTTCTCCGCTGTGCGGTCGGTCATAAGCAAATAGCGCTGTCCGTTTTCAACAGTGACCTCAATAGTTCCTGGTTGTGAGCAATAAGTTGAGAGACCGGCATGATCGCCTTCCTTCATCTGACTAACGTCGACACGTATGCTAGCTTCGGATTTCGGTCCGTAGGTTCTTTGTGTAAGGGTGTTACGTGCCTCAAAGATATTGTTAACTACCTTACCTGTTTTCAGGCGGAGGAAACCTTTGCGTTCAGTGAGTGACCACAGACTATTGTCTGGATTGTGGTTCCATTCCCAGACAACATCCAGTTTAGCTTTCTTGAATTCGTCGCTATCCGTAATGCGCTCATTGCATTTCTTGCCGCCGCCCGGCATATTCAGCACCTTACCTATTTTGCCGTTCTCGTCGCCCAACATAGGCCAACCGTCTTTCCACTGCATAGGCATCAGATAGGGTATTCGACCGACAGCATCGTGGTCTTGCATCATCATGCTCCACCATTCGCCGTTGGGTGTATCAATGAAGAATCCCTGAGCCACACCGCGTCCGCGTATACCAGCATCGTCAGAGAGAATTACTTTCATGTTATTGGCATAGTCGCCATCAATCTTATCGGCACGGAAGCAAACCTGCGTACGGATGCCGCCTTGGGGCCACCAAATGCAGGTAAGATAGTATTTGCCGTCGTGCTTGTAGACGTGAGAACCTTCGAGCAACCCTTTGGGTTCCCCATGTATTACCTCACACTTTACACCGTCTTCCTTGAATCCCGGGCGGAAGTCAGGATAAAATTCCCGTAACTGTATATGCGAGCCGTTGAAGAAGAGGAAAGGACGGTCGTCATCATCAATAAAGAAAGCTGCATCATGGTAGTATGTGTCGCTTTGCCAAATAATCTCCCACTTCTTACGTGGGTCGGAGGTACTGTATAAAAACGACCTTGAACCAGTTCCAAAGAAGCAGTAGAACTTACCCTTGTGATATTTCAGCGATGCCGCCCACTGTCCACGACCATATACGTTGCCACCTTCCAGATTATTCTTAGGACTGTCGTTTAACGTATCGAAAATATAGTTTACCGTCTCCCAATGAACAAGGTCTTTGGAATGCATGATGGGTGCTCCAGGTGAGAAGTGCATGGTAGTGGATACCATCCAATAATCGTTACCTACGCGAACTGCGTCCATGTCAGGCACATCAGACCAAATAACAGGGTTTGAGAACGTTATCTGCGCAAAGGATGTATTTGCAAAGACAAAGAATCCAATAAAAAGAAGATGTTTGGTAAAAGCTTTCATATATTATGGTATTAATCCAAGATAATGCCCGTCACTATAAATCTTATATTTACTTCCAGTCGGGAATGTCAGAAGCGTCCTCATAAATACCGACAACGTTTACGAGGAATAACAATGTGCTATAGGCAGGAATAGCACTGGAAGATTCTCCCTTGTATGCCAACTGATGAGGAATATAAATATACCATTCATCTCCCTCTACCATCTGCTGCAATGCTGTCTGGAAACCCTCTGTGGCACCTGCCACATACATTTGGATAGGTGCCGCTGTAGCAGGATTAAAATCTCCCAAATATGTTTGGCTAAAAACAAGATACTTCGTTACTTTGGTAGTATTATCTTCTGATACATATTCAGAGGGCATAAGCCAGCCACGATAGTGAAGTAGAACGTAATCTGTATAGTTTGCAGGCTGTGTGCCACTACCTTTTTTGTTAATCTTACAGACAATGCTGTCGGTTAGTGGCCCTTGAAAATCAGCACTACGCTGCAAGCTCTTGAACATTCGCCACTGACAGTTTTCCTCCCATTCATCGCCATACTGAGCTTTCGCTTCAGCAATAGCGGTACGGGCAGAATCAGCTACCATTGCAAACCACAAGGAGTTTCTACTTTCCCAACTATAATAGGGATTCCACTCGTTGCTCTGCTCTGAGCAAGAGACAAGACTAGCTAGACAAACTAATCCAATCAGTAAAACAAAATTTCCTTTCATTAAAGCAATTTTTTCAGCAAACTGGTAATGCTGACTTTGTCTTCGATAATATTGCGCAAATCACTGATAGCAACACGTCGTTGTTCCATGGTGTCACGGTCACGCAACGTAACAGTATTGTCCTCAAGGGTTTGCTGGTCAACTGTTACGCAGTAGGGGCAACCGATGGCATCCATACGACGATAACGCTTACCTATCTGGTCTTTTTCCTCATACTTGCAATTGAAATGGAAACGCAAGTCATTAATAATCTCCTGAGCCTTTTCTGGCATACCATCCTTCTTGGTCAGTGGGAACACTGCCAATTTAACAGGAGCCAAAGCTGCGGGCAAGTGAAGAACAGTACGCGTCTGTCCGTCGGGCAACTGTTGTTCCTCATAGCTGTGACACATAATAGAGAGGAACATACGGTCTACACCGATAGATGTCTCTATAACGTATGGTGTGTAGCTCTCGTTTGTATCGGGATCGAAGTATTCAATCTTCTTGCCGCTGTACTTGGCATGCTGTGAGAGGTCGAAGTTCGTACGTGAGTGAATACCTTCAACCTCCTTGAAACCGAAGGGCATGTGGAATTCAATATCAGTTGCTGCATTGGCATAGTGAGCCAACTTGTCATGATCGTGGAAGCGATAGTTCTCAGCGCCAAAGCCAAGGTTCTGGTGCCACTTCATACGTGTCTCCTTCCATTTGGCAAACCAGTCCAGTTCGGTACCGGGCTTGATAAAGAACTGCATCTCCATCTGCTCGAACTCACGCATACGGAAAATAAACTGTCGTGCAACAATCTCGTTACGGAATGCTTTGCCAATCTGGGCGATACCGAAGGGGAGCTTCATACGCCCCGTCTTCTGTACGTTCAGATAGTTAACAAAGATGCCCTGTGCAGTCTCGGGACGCAGATAGATGGTTGACGCACCATCGGCTGTGCTTCCCATCTCGGTTTTGAACATCAGGTTGAACTGGCGAACATCTGTCCAGTTGCGTGTTCCGCTGATAGGGCAGACAATACCTTCGTCAAGGATGATCTGCTTCATACCATCCAGGTCGATACCGCCCTCGGCATTCATCACCTCCTGATAACGTTTGTGCAAGGCATCAAACTTCTCCTGATTCTCCAAAACACGTGCATTGGTAGCGCGGAACTGTGCTTCGTCAAAAGCATCGCCAAACTTCTTCTTTGCTTTTTCAATCTCCTTCTGGATCTTATCCTCATATTTTGCCAATTGCTCCTCAATGAGAACATCTGCGCGATAGCGCTTCTTAGAGTCGCGATTGTCAATGAGGGGATCATTGAAAGCATCAACATGACCTGATGCTTTCCATGTGGTGGGATGCATAAAGATGGCGGCATCTATACCTACAATATTTTCGTGCAGCAGCACCATGCTCTGCCACCAGTATTGCTTGATGTTATTCTTCAATTCTACGCCGTTCTGGCCGTAATCATAGACAGCGCCTAAGCCGTCATATATATCGCTACTGGGGAATACAAAACCATATTCTTTACAATGAGAGACTATCTTCTTAAATACATCTTCTTGTTGTGCCATAATAATAAAATCCTTTGTTTATTTTCATATTTGGATGCAAAGTTATAAATAAATCCCGAGATATAGCGTCATACCTCGGGATTTTATACTTAATTAGCAGTATTTTGTAACTATGCTTTTGCGGGTGGAGTTACAATGCGGCAGGTTGCACCCAACTCTTCAAGTATGACCTTGACATCCTCGGCATCCTCTTCGCTGCAACCAGTAAAGGCTACTGAGGGTGTCTTCTTTATTACCTTGTTAGCCAATGAGCTGCTATAGCCCTTAAACTCGCATAGTTGCTTTTTCAGCTTTTTGGGGTTAGCACCTACCTCGGTAATCTCTACATTATATGGACCGGACTTGAAGTTAGGAACCTTCTCACCTACAATTGCAATGTAGATTTTCTTCACAATCCAGATGAATATCCATAGTCCGATTAGACTGATAGCAATTACCCAACCCAGCGCCTTGAAGGCTGCCATGTCTGTGCCGAATCCACTTGTCAGAAAACGAAAAAACCAGTTCTTCATGATTGAAATGTTTAATAGATTAATTGTTTAGTTGTTTAAAGGATATTTATTGTTAAAAGTTGGTGTCTGATTCTTATTCTCCGGCTTCCTGCTTTGCCGGTTTTACTTTGCGCAGCCAACCCGACCAGTTGAAGTTGTTATACAACCCGGAAATGGTTTCTATTGTCATAACAGTAGAGGCAACGAAACAGAAGATGAATGCACCAACTATCATCAGGCCAATCTTAAGCGCAATAATAACAAAGTTAAGTGAATTGCCTTCTGTATGGGTGGATGTACTGCCATTGGAGTAATACGTTTTGACCTGATAATCTGGCAACAGACTCATGGCCAGTCCGGCACCAAAGCAGAATGAGGCAATGGCAAAGCCTACCTTACGGAAGATATTCAAGCAGCCTGTACGGCGTGTATGGCGTGTGATGGTGTAACCATGCGGATAACCTGTAATAATGTATAAAGGGATTAGAATTAGCAGATAAATCATATATCCCTGAAGTGTTTTACCCCAGGACACTTGTCTTTCTACGTATCCAGACAAATCCTCCTTGGCCATGGCATGAATCTGAGCAAAATTCATTGCATTGATTGAATCGAATTTTGCCCGATAATTCTGTGCATGTTCTTTGTTTACCTCGGCATTATGTAAATATTTTTCTTTGTTTTCCTGAAGCTTTGCGGTATCGGCGCGTTGTAGCCATTCCTTACTGGTCTTTTCACTGTTTTCTGCCGAATGTTTCAGGTCGATGAGCTTATAGGTCTTGTATTTTTGTGCCGTCGACAGTCGTAATGTATAGGCATCCTTGGCATGTTCTGAAGGACAAGCTTTCCACGTGGTTTGCTGCACTTTATCCTCCTTCCATTGTTCCACCTGTTCACGATCGGCCTTGGCACGGGCTATATCCTTCTTTTGATCGTTGTGATAATAATAGAAGATACCAGCTCCCAGCAATGCACCGAGAATGAGCGACCACATCCATGTGCGATGGCGCTTCTTCGACCATTCCACAATTTCTTTCAGCCTATCATAGCGCTCGCGGTATTCCTCATCGTTGGAATCTTCTACCACCTCCTCGGCTTTTTCCAGCAGAGCAGCCATCTTTTCTGTCTCTGATTTTCTGCGTGGATAAACATTGTCCCAGCTGGTCTCACCCTTCTTTCGGTCTTTCTTTTTGATTAAGGACGACGTGAACATCGCTTCATCCAGATACGCAAGCGCCTCGTTGTTCAGAATTTGTTCTTCCATGGTTAATGATATTGAAAATTTAGATATCTTTTGGGCAAAGATAGGTGTTTTTGCGGATACTCGCAACTTTTCCCGATGTTTTTTAGCAACTATAACAAAAAAAGAAGTGGCACATTGTGTCACTTCTTTTTACTTTAGTACTCGTCCTCGTTGAAGAGGAAGTCCTCTTTTGTGGGGTAGTCTGGCCAGATGTCCTCGATGTTTTCATACACATCGCCTTCATCTTCAATCTCAGAAAGATTTTCTATCACTTCAAGAGGAGCGCCACTTCGTGTTGCATAATCTATAAGCTCCTCTTTGGTCGCAGGCCAGGGAGCATCCTCCAGTTTTGAGGCTAATTCCAATGTCCAGTACATATCTTCTTATTTGATCAATTATTCTTTTTTTATGGGCCTTTCAGGCCCTATAGGTCTTATTGGGATTATGGGTCTATCTCCTTTCGGGAGCGCAAAGATACAATATTTTCTGGAATTATCAGCCTTTATGCCACAAAATTTCGTCTGTACCCCCCAAAAAATTGAGACGACATGCCAGGACATACAGATAATCACTCAAACGATTGATGTATGCCGTGACATTTCTGTCGACGGGCTCTTCAGCATCCAATGCATATATATGGCGTTCTGTCCTACGGCATACAGTCCTGCAAACATGGGCTACAGCGGCTGCCCGACAACCGCCCGGCAGGGTAAATCCACGCCAACCGGGTAATCCGTCGTTGGCAAGATCAATATACTGCTCCAGTTCTGTAATATCTTGCTCCGTTATTTGGCATTTACAAGGTTGATTACTTTCTGGGTCTGTTGCCAGAATGTTTCCTATGGCAAATAATTTGCATTGGATATTTATCAGGCACTCTTGGTCGGTAGGTTCGTTCAAATAGGTAAGGAGCAGACCTAGCTGACTGTTCAACTCGTCGACAGAACCATAACTTTCCAGTCGCAAACTTGCCTTAGGAACGCGTTTACCTCCTACAAGGCTGGTTAGCCCCTGGTCGCCAGTACGTGTGTAAACGTTACATTTTTTCATCAGAAATTTATTATATAGTGTTGTTTGTTATACTTGGTATCGAAGAAGGCTATTCCAACATCGTAAAGGTCGAAGGACACAACAGAGGGCAGACTGTTGAACCATTCGCTGTATTTGTTCAGATGGTCCAGAATCAGAATCGAATGTTCATGCAAGTGTGGAAGTACATCCTCATTGGGTGCATCTAAACAACACAAATCAACTTTCCCTTCAGGAATAATGTCTGTAGTCCTGGCCTTTTTGCATCCTGCTTCTAAATAGTGCCACACTTCGGGCTTGTTTGCAAGGCAAAGAATAACATCGGGCTGCCTCCAGTTGCTGATGCGTAGTAACAAGTGAAGTATCTTACGAACCCTGAACCGGTCCTTTAATGTCAAGCCCTTGTCCAACTCCTCATACGCATAGTAGGGTGATTTCTCGTAAAGAACGTTCACGAGGAACTTGAAAGCGAACGGCGAATGTACACCATAACCGCAACGATGTCTGATGCGGCACAACCAAACAAAAGGATTCGTAAGCCTATACATATGCCCGTCAAAGTTATACATTTTCTATGTAAAAGACAAGCATGGGAGTTTCTTTTTTGTTAATGTTTATTAAAGACGAAACGCTAAAAGGTCTCGCGCGCATGTACATTATATATATTTGTTTACCTTTGTGGCATAATCATATTTCGAGACTTTATTATAAACCTTAAAAAAATTATCATGAAGAGAACCTTTACCTTTCTCCTTGCCGTGCTATCAATGCTCCTTGCTGTTCCATCATGGGCACAAGTACTGATAGATAATCCCATAACCTCTTTTTCGCCAGATAAGAAGTATGTTATCCAGACAAATGGTCAGGATGGGTCAACACACTGGATGTTTGATGCAGGAACAAATATCAGCGCCGACAACAACATGGATGTAACCACGCCCGATGCCAAATACATCTGGACCATCACTGCCAATGGCGAAAAATACATGGTTCAAAACCTAAGCTCCAAACGTTACATCAGCGTTGATGGAAAAAGCAACGGTGGAGCTACTTCAACAAAAAGCGAGGTTACCACGCTCTTCATCGAGGTGGACGACGGCAATTGTGCGTTCAAGAATGAGTCGGGACAATATATCGACATGCAATATGGCGGCATGTCGCCCTGCACATGGTCTGGCGGTGTGAACGGTTCACGTGTACTGAACATATATGAAGTGAATGTCGAGTTGTCTGAAACAGAAATCCTGTTGAGCAAACTTAACGACAGACTGGTGCTGTACGACAAGTATCTGCCGGATTACGGTTCTGAGACCATCGACCGAGGTACAGAGATTGGTCAGTACAATGCCAGCGATGAGTTGTATGAGACATTCATCAATGCTGTTCAGAGGGCACTTAATATCGTAAGCGAGATTGAGGAAATTCCTTCTAACGAGGAACTGGAGACTCTGATTGAGACTATCGACAAGAGTTATGCCGATATTATGGCCACCTTGGTTAAACTGACCATCGCCAACGGCAACTACCGAATTGTCAGCGCTATGGAATGGACAAAGACCATCAGAACGGATACGGGCGAGGTGGATTCTGACAATAATCCCATCTACATTGAAACCACGGTGCATCCCCAAAAGGCTATGTATGCCACCTTGGAGGACATGAAAGCCATGTGGGCCACCTTAGACAGTACAGACTGCCGCTATCTATGGACAATCACCAATAATTCCGCTACAGGTTTTATTACTTTGATGAATATTGCCACAGATGGTATTTTGAACGACTGTTCACAGAGTACGCAGGCAACTCTTAGTACCACCAGTACAACTGAAATGTACTACGAATATGAAGGACGTACGGAAACCGGCAAGATAAAAGTTGCCATGCGTCCCAGCAACCGAGGCGGATATGGATTCCTTCACGCCAATAACCATGGCGGTGGTTCAGGCGACCATAGCAATATCGTCGGATGGGAGGCTGCAGCCGATGCGAGTCAATGGATTCTGGAACCTGTTAGCGACGAGGAAGTAAAGAAACTGGTTGATAACTATGCTCCCATCAAGAATCACGAGCTACTCGTCAGCATGTATCAACAACTTATTGTGAAGGCGGACAGCCTCATTGAGGTGGCTACCGACGAAACACGCACAGAGCTCATCACCAGGGCTTCACAGTTGAGTTGTCCTTTTGGACAGAATGATCTTAACCCTAACAGCCCTGACGGTGGCGATATAGGTTCTCTAATAGATAACAATGCTAACACATATTATCATACTGTGTGGAGTGGTGGTGCACAAGAGCCTGGCTCACACTGGCTGTTTGCCACATTCGATGAACCTGTAGGCGGTGACTTGCAGATAACAATCACACGTCGTACAGGAGCCACCAACGATCATGTAAGCAAAATGGATGTTTACGGTGGCACAGATATGGGGGGCGATGACGACAGTTTTGTACTTTTGGCTCAGTTGGATTTCCCATATAACAAGCAAGGCGAGGTTGTTAACTCTGCATTGTTCAATGTAGAGGGAACTTACTCCGTTTACAAGTATGTGGTTACAGAAACATCGCCCACATCTTACAATCGCGGATACTTCCACATGGCTGAATTCAATATGCTACAGATTAGTGTAAACGAGAACAATCAGCTAAAGGGTATGGGCGAGATAGGTGCTAAATTGGTTGAAGAAGTGACAAAAGCCAAGGAAATAGACCTTGAAGATCTCGACGTTAGTGATTACGAAGCCTTGAAGACTGCTTACGATGCAGCCAAGGCTATCTATGTTGATCCCACACCATTACGCGAAGCTATCAAGCGCAACATGAACGCTACAGAACTGGTAGTTATTGGTACCAATCCTGGTTACTGGAGTGCAGAAAGCAGTGCCGGTTCCCTCGATACAGTTCTCAAGGAAGCAGCCGAATATGACAAGGCTGGTGTTTATACGCAGGCCCAGACGGATGAATATATCCGGCTGATTGAGGCTGGGGTAGGCGATATCATGTCGTGTGCCAATCCTGTTGAGGAAGGGAAATGGTATGCCATTCACTTTGCATCAGAAGAAATGTACAATCAATACGGGTGGCAAAAAGGTAATGCAGTTAACACCAAGCTAGGCGATCTTTATAACAACTACATAGCTCCTGCTAACGTGGAGTCGAATGGTGAAGACAATGAGATGTTGGTATTGCCAGAGATGGACAATGTTACTCGCGGGCAGGCACTTCGTTTTGTCAGCGACCAGATTATTGAGGCAATGGATCAGACCGCCTTCCGTTTTGTTGCCCAAGGCGACAGCGCATTCGCGATACAGCATAAGAGCGGACTTTATATTAATGGTGCTGGCGTCAGCACAAATCTTTCGTTGAGCCTTACTCCTGCGCTCTTTAATGTACGCGCTGTAGGTTTGGGTAAGGTGCTGATACATGCCCGTGACCTAAAGGGCAGCGAATACGGAGATAACCCCGTTTATCTGCATGCCCAGAATGCAGGACACTCTCTGGTAACATGGACAGCTACAGAGATTGAAAGCAATAGTGCTCTCTTTATTTCCGAAATTGACGAAAGTGAACTATATGACACCGAGTTAGCTGAGGGCATAAAAGAAAGTATAAAGCCCAACAGCATGCGCATCTGGTGCTATCCTGTAGGTTTCAGTGTTTCAGAAGGCGAACTATACGAATACATGGGAACTTACGAAAAAGACAATGCCTGGCATTATGCCTTCAATAAGGTGGAAGAGGCAAAGCCTGGTCAGCCTGTTCTGTATGTCAATGGTAGTCTGTCTTCTTTCGACAAGGATGCTGAGGATGAGTATGAAACGCTCGCCATTACAGGCACGAGTTTTGCGCCAGAGCCAATAACGGGGAACGGATTCTATGGAACTTACACATATCAGTGGGTTGGTCCTGGAATGGTTGTTGTTTATGGTGGTGACTTTGGTAGTTGGGGAAATACTCTTGTGGAAGCCACTGGCAATGATAACACGAATTGTACACGTGATGTTACTGCTAATACAGGTTACATCGTTCCGAATGAGAGTGTCATCAGCGAGGCTGACTTTGATCTTGTATTCATCATCGAAGGTGAATCAACAGGTATAAACAATCTCACCCCAACCTTCTCTAAAGGCGAGGGAGCCATATTCGATCTTTCAGGAAGAAAAATAGATAATTCTCAATTAAAAACGGGCATCTACATTGTCAATGGCAAAAAGGTTCTTGTTCATAAGAACAGATAGTACCGCAATATGGGTTCGCTCACATTTGTAGTGTGAGCGGACTCTTTTAGAATCAATGTTTTTTAAGTGATGAAGGATGAGTCTGGCAGACGCCAGGCTCTCCTTTTATTTTGTGTGTTAAGCAAATGTTAAAAACGCGACGTGTCGCAAAGCCAAACGCGACGTGTCGTGTTGGCCGATGCGACGTGTCGTGTTGGCCGATGCGACGTGTCGTGTTGGCCGATGCGACGTGTGGCATATATAAACAGTTAGGGCCCGACTTAAAGTCGAGCCCCAATTTGAGTATTAATTTTGTAAGTTAGTTACCTAAATTACTTAACAGCAATCTTGAACTTCGTTCGAGCTTGCTCACGTTCGGAAGTGTGAGCTAGCTCTCACTTCACTCACTTAACTGCAACCTTCTTGCCATCAACTACGAAGATACCCTTCTGAGCCTTGCTTACACGCTGACCGTTCAGGTTGTAGATAACGCCGCTCTTTGTCTGCTCAGCAGAAATAGCGTTGATAGCGTCGGGATTCAGCTCGACATAAATCTTAGCAGTTTTATCACCATCCTGATAGTATGCATTAATTGTCTTTGGATCGTTGCCGTCACCCTGATCAGAGAAGTTGATATCATATACCTCAACAGTACCACTCAAAGTTCCATCTAATTTCATATAAAAAACTTCACCGTCTTCTCCAGTGATACTCAAATTCTGAGGACAAGCCAAATTGATTGAATATACATTATCAGAAGGTGACTTAACATCAAATGTGTAATTGCTACCCTTTGCACGTGTATTATTCTTCTTGATAATTTCCTCTTCGTCTTCGTTAAGCGCAACAGTTACACCCTCAGGGAGTTTAACCTTGACACCAACTCCAGTAAGAGGGAAGTTGTTCTTAACGATGAAGGTCAGAACATCGTTGTTACGGCCAGTTACAGTCAAAGAAGCCTCGTTCTGTGCCATGGCTGTCAAAGTCAGAGCAAAGACAGCTAATAAAGTAAAGATCTTTTTCATACTCTAATTATTTTAAATGTTTAATATAATATTCAACTAATAATGATCAACATTTATTCTGCTGGCTTGTTAGCAATAATTGTCAGAAGAGCTGAGAGGTCAGCAACAGTTACTTCACCATCACCAGTAACATCGGCAGCGGGATACTCTGTAGCAGTACCACTATTAGCAATGATTGTCAGAAGAGCAGAAACATCAGCAACGGTAACGTCGTTATCACCTGTAATATCACCAGGCACTCCTTCCTCTGAACCTTCTTCAACAGTCAATGTGAAAGTCTTGGGATAACCTGCATGATCAACAGTGCTACCACCCTCTGCAGTCAGCAACTCATCAACAAGCTGAAGAGTATATGTGCCAACAGCCAAATCCTTGGGAACGGTAATAGTAAACTTAGCAACTACACCTTCACCGGCAGCAACAGCAGTTTCAGTCTCAGAGAACCAAGCACCTTCGCTTTCTACAATGGGAGAAGTCCAACGCTCAGCAGCAACAGGAACTGAAACAGTTGTACCATCCATACCTTCAGCAAGAACGAGGGTAGCTTTCCAGTTAATGATTGGAAGAGCATTCTTCAGTGTCAGGGTTACCTCTACTGACTGGCCCTGCTTAACTGTAGCGTTGCTCGCTGACAAGTAATTCTGTTCGCGCTTAATAGCAGCGTTAGCACTTACAAGAGTGCAAACTGCCATCATCAATAATAAAAATCTTCTTTTCATAAGATAAATTTTTAAAGTGAATAAATTGTTAATTTTATTTGTTTTCGTTATTGTTTATAGTTAGCTTTTTAGGTCTAAACACAATTATACGATGCAAACTTACACATTTTTTCTCAATCACCAAAGATAATTTTACTTTTTTTTGATTTTTTTTGTTAGAAAATGTCTTTTGCCGTGATAATTGAGTTAAAGTTGAGCCGTTTTTGTGTTAATTAACGGCTTTAGATAATGTTTGATAATAGGGTAGGGCTATAGCCACCCGTTCTCTTGATACCACCTTATTGTAGCCGGCACTCCTTGCTCAAGTTTCCACTGGGGCTGGTAGTTGAAATCACGCTTGGCAGGCTCTATGTCACACTGCCAGTTGCGCTGGCTAAGAATATAGAACTTGTCGTCGTTCAGGGCATTCATTTTACCAGTAATATGACTCACGCGCGTGCTTACCCAACAGATAATGCGCAGTAACCAAAGGGGAGCTTTTATGTGTAGCACCCACGGATTGCCAAGATGTTGTTGCAAAAGGTCGCTGAAACGACGGCTGTTATACACCTCCCCGTCGCTGAGGAAGTAGCCTTTCCCTTCTGCAGCAGGCGCCTCCATACATTTATATATAGCCTGCACCACATCCATCATATAGACAAACGTTATCTCCTGCGGTTTGTAGCCTACAGCAAAGTCAATGTGCTGCTTGATACTTTTCGCCATCATGAAATAGTCTTTCTCGCGTGGTCCGTAAACACCTGTCGGCCTGAGGATTGTAAAAGGAAAATCCTGCTGCTGGAGCAGATATTCTTCGGCTTTCAGCTTACTCTTGCCGTATGCGGTATTGGGTGCTGGGGTATCAGTAAGGAGTATGGGGTTGTATATCCACGGATTCTCTGCAGAAGGTTTTCGCACGGGTTTCTCTCGGATGGCACCGAAAATACTGAGGCTGCTTACAAAGACAAAACGCCTGGGTATCATATCAGCATTCCGAAGTGCATCGATAAGATGTCGTGTACCATCGGTGTTGGTGCGGTAAAAATCCTTCTCGTCCAGACATTTGGTGGCACCTGCAGCATGCACTACATAGTCCCAACCTTTACCGCCCATCTGCTCCTTATACTGTTGTATCTGCTGTAGCAGAAGGTCGGGGTCTGAAAGGTCGAGTTGGGCAAAACGGATACGTTCGTCTTGCAGATAGCCTCGGCTACTGGTGCCGCGCATGCCGGCCCAAACCTCGAACCCTTTGTCTAGTCCCTCCTGAACAATATAACTACCTATGAAGCCGCTGGCTCCTGTGACCAATATTCTCATTCCTCGTCAGGGACTTCTTCCTCCTCCTCATCATCAGGAGTTGGTCCGTAAGATTTCAGGTTATACATCTCAAGCATTGCTGGACTGAGGAATCTGTCGTTATAGCCCATAGTGAACTTGGGAGGAATGTAGCCACCCAAATCCTGACGTTTATAAGGAGCTGCGGCACCTGGCATTACCAAGCGGAAGTCGATGGTAAGCATGGTACTGCGCTTGTTGGGAATCTCCAACACACCGTCTACAGACGAAACACCCCAAGGATTACGCATGGAGAATTCGTAAGTTTCGGGGTAACGAGTATACATAACGGTAAAGGCATGGGCTGTAACAGTCTCTAAAGTTCCGCAAAGTATACCTCCCTTGTTGAAACCGCCGACACTGATCATACCATTCTTCAGCGCATAGTCAACCACCATCGTGAGCTCGCCGTTCCAAAGCTTGCCTGAATTGATTGCCCAACTGTCACCGTCTCCGGTAAATGGGGGAGCGGCATGTTCTGTGCCGATACCGCCAAGACCGCCGGTCTTAAAGCATGTGAGCCACTTCATAAGTGCCTTTTCCATGATGGTTGCCCAGTTGAATACATCATTTTTCCCGGTTACCTGTACACACTCTCCGTTGCTCTTACACAAGAGTTTATTATCTACAACCACATCTATTGGGTTACCCATCGGGTCGTACATCTTTAACGTATAAGATGAAGAGCTGTTCTTGGTTATGATGCTCTTGATAAAATCGGGATAAATGTAAGCCAGAGATGCAAAGACGGCACACATAGAGCAGTCGCCTATGCCATGCTGGTTCACATCGGCAGGTGTAGGATTGCCGCCATTGAGAGGATACAGGTTGATGGTTTTAGCCTTCCATGTATTGTAATCCTTGTTTGCATCAGCAAGCGTATAATCTGGTTGATTGCTGGGATCTGCTAACCACTCAATCTGTTCTTGGGTAGCTGCGGAATACTTGGCATAATGGCTGCCCATAGGTGTTTTGTCGGAATGAGTAGCGCCGCTTTTCTGATTCCACACCTTAGTTGTATCTGTATATTCGTTACGGGTGGGGAAGGAAGTAATTTCCGTAGCATCATGGGCCGCCATCATAGTATTGTAGAAATGACGGGTGATGCTGCCCACCTTCAGAACAAGCAGTTCGTCTTCCTTGGCAATAATCGTGTAGGTGCTGGTTGTAGCGCCTTCTTTACGTGGAATCGCTTTGAAGCTTTTCATGTCCTCGGCATATTCCAAGTCAAAAATTTCTTCAGCGCCACTGGATTTTACCTGTTTCATTATAGTGCCGTTGAAGACCCACTTCTCATCACCATTGTAATGTGTGGTCGAACTGCTCATAACACGCCAACCCAGATACCAGTATCCGCTGATTTGACCAGGTAACGACTCAGGAATGAATTCCATGCTCTGAATTCTTTTTACATCGAAAGAGACAATGGAATTGTCGCTCAAAGTAATGTCAAGACGTTGTGCGTTTACTACAACGCCTACCATCATAAAGATGGCAACAAGGAATAGGTTACGTTTCATTTTCGTTATTTAGATTTTTTGATGATATTCCCTAGAATTTCCGGATCATTAGTAGTGATAATATCTATACCCTTTAAGTTAGCAAATTCAGCAAGCGCCTCTTCTCCGTCAACAGTCCAGACATTCACTTCCACACCCAGTTGCTGTGATTCTGTCAGCCATTCAGGATGTTTCTTGAAAACATTGAAGTGATAGTCTATACCCGTCAAGCCAATTGTCTTGATATCCTTAGGTGAAATGTCGCCGTTCAGATAAGCAATCTTGGCATTTGGCTCCTGTGCATGCAAGTATTCACAAGCATGCTTGCTGAAAGAAATGTACTCGGTGCGTTTCTGTAGTTTCAGCATGTGAACCAACTCCAGACAACGCTGCACAATGCGTTCATCACGTTGGTCAGTGCTGTGAGGCTTAATTTCCAGAATCAGTTGACAACCTTCTAACTTTGACCCCTCCAACAGATACTGTTGCAGGGTAGGGATGAACTCCCCGTTAGCCAGGCGATGGTTCATCAGTTCGGCATAAGTAGCATCCTCTATCCTGATGCCATTGATGGTTGCATCATGAAAGACCACGGGAACACCGTCTACAGTTAACCACACATCAAACTCCGACCCATAACAGCCAATGGCTGCTGCCTTTTGCAATGACGTGATGGAATTCTGAGCGCTTCCTTCAGTTCGCCAGTAACCGCGATGGGCCACAACCTTTGGCTGCGCATACACTGTCAGTGATGCGAAGGCCAAAACTAATGTAATAAAGATAGTTTTCAATTCTTTACTCTTCACTCTATAACAGCAGCATAGCCACCATTCTTCATCATCTTAATATCAAGTGTGGTGGAAGCACTTACCTGACGCTGTTCCTTGTTGTAGTGCATAGCCTGCCAATTGGCATTCACACCATCCTTGTAGGCAGTAAGTGTATAGTTGCCGGAACTCAGGAAATCCAGTTTCAGACTGAATGTGCGTGAATCCTGGTCGCCATTGCAAATGCCGCCAATGAACCACTTGTTACCTTTGCGCTTTGCTGTGATAACATACTTGCCAGCTTCTGCTGCCAAACAACGGGTCTCGTCCCATGTGGTAGGAACAGAGGCGATATAACGGGTACAGTCATCATTCTGATAATAGCGGGTTGGATTGTCTGCCAACATCTGAATACCACTCTCCAAAACTACATAGAGAGCCATCTGGAAACAGCGTGTTCCCATAGCACCGCTATTGGGACGACTGGCATGGTAACGATCGGGCTGCATATTGTTCATGCCACCAGGAGTGAAGTCGGCAGGACCGACAGCATTACGGATAAAAGGCAGGTAAGTGGTATTCTCAGGACGACAGCTGCCCATTTGCTCCAAACCGCGTATACCCTCGTATGACAGGAAGTTGGGATACTCATATTCCAAACCGGCAGGGGTGAAGGATCCGTGCAGGTCAACCAACAACTTATACTTGGCAGCCTCAGATACTACACGCTTGTAAAAGTTCACCATCCACTGGTCGGCATGATCCATAAAGTCAATCTTCACACCGGCAACGCCCCATTCAGCGTATGTCTTGAAGAGGTCCCAATGCTGCTCTACTGTCAGCCAGGGCAGCCACAGGATCACACCAACGCCCTTACCCTTACAATACTGGATAAGATCTTTCAGACGCATATTGTCATTGGCGGTATAAGGATCTCTGGTGTTCTTTGCCCAACCCTCGTCGAGCAGGATATATTCAACACCATACTTAGCTGCAAAATCTGCGAAATACTTATATGTCTCGTAGTTACAGCCGGAAACGAAGTCAACATCAGGACCGAAGGGAGCTGCACCGTTCCACCATTCCCAGCTTACCTGACCGGGCTTAATCCAACTGGTATCAGTAAGAACGGGCTTGCGGGAAAGTTGCAGGGTGATAGTTTGTTCAACAATACCCTTGCTGTCTGTACAGGCAACATATCGCCATGGGAAAGTACGGGTGCCGGAAGTTTTAGCAATGAAATTACCTTCCTCGGTAATGGTCTCGCTACGGTCGCCTCTGGGTTCCCACTTGACAGGGGACTTGGGATAGACAGCTTCTATACCCTCTGCTGTTGGCTGTAGGAAAAGACGGGGATAGTCGTCCACATCAGCTTCGCCCATCAACAGCTGGCTGTCGTTGGGACCGGAAAGTAAACAGGGTATAGTTGAAAGTTTGCGGTCACTCTGGTTCCACTGCTCAAGCGTCTCATGACGATAAGCCTCCTCGTATGAGGTGTTGAAGTTTCCGGTGGTCTGACGATGAGCGACATAACCCTCGGCAGGAACCAAAGTGAAGTTGTCTTCCTGTACTTCAACATCACCCTTTATCTTAGTAACAAAGCGATAAGCAACGGCATTGTCCATTACACGCATCTCTACCGTATAGCTTCCATAAGATAATGTTGCCTGAGTGTAAGCGCTCTCTACTGTGCTGAACTTAATGGGAACAACAGGCTTGATGGTTTCTTTGGCTGTTGTGGTCTTTACACTCTTGAAAGGTGTCTGGCCGGCATAAGTTTTACCGCCAATCAGCATACTTACATCCTTTATGGTGTAAAGAGTTGTTCCGTTCTTGATAACCGTCCATCCCAAAGGACTTTGTTGTAACTGTACACGTAATACTCCGTTGGGAGATACAATCTCCTTTACCTGTGCGGCGTGTCCTGCAAACAAGGTGACAGCAAAAAGTATTGCCGCAGCTGTCAAGTTTTTCATAATGTTCATATCGTTGTATTTATTCTCAGTTTCTTTCAAAAATTTATCTAAAAACAAGCCATTTTATACATAGTGTGGCGCAAAGGTAACAAATATAAATTAATCTGTAAAGCATTTAATCTTTTTTTACAAAAAAAAGCAGCTCTCAATGTGAGAACTGCTTAGAGAGGTTCGGGGTAGGTCTTATTTCAGAACTTTCTTTCCGTTCACAATATTGATGCCCTTCTGCAGCTTGCTAATGCGCTGACCGGCAATGTTGTAGATAACACCATTGTTAAGCTTATCGTTAGCGGTAACGTTCTCAATAGCTGTCTCACCATCCTCGTTGAAGGGATAGAATGATTTAACGCCGGCACCGGTGATTACCAGGTAACCCTTACCTGCAGCAATCTTGGTGTCAAGAATAGCCTTAGCAAAGCCTACCTTATCATCAACCTTAGCCAGGATGTACTGTGAACCATCTGCGGTTACCTCTTCGGTAGCAGCCAAAAGATCATTTTCTGTACCAAGCTTAGCATCTGTGGTCTTCAGAACTGGATATGTTCCAACAGCATCAGCTTTCACAACAATAGCAGTTCCGGCAGGAACCGTGGTTACAGGTTCAAGATGAACATAAGTATAATCTAACTGCGCAGCGTATGCACTTACCTCAGCATCTGTGAAGTCTACATCGAAGGGAGCAACGTATGTGGCATATAATGCATCAGTGATAGTTACATCAACATATGGATTACCAAGATATGTCAGACGGAAGTTGTCGAGAACCATCCAGTCGTTAGCAACATTTGCACTCTTGCGGGCGCCAATCTTGAGTTTACCATCAGCACCTACAGTTGTCTCTACAGAAACCTTGTAAAGACCAACTTCAAAGTAGTTAGCAGCATCTTCACGGCTGTCAGGAACCATTCCATGGCCACCACCCGTGCTACCGCGGAGAAGACACTTGTCTGCACCAGCACTGATATTAGGAAGTAATATTTCAGCATCACCTGCAAAGAAAGAAGCTTCCTGACGGTCACCCTGATAATTGTAGTCATCGCCATCACGATAGTAACCCTGAACAGTTGCGATATACTTACCTGCGGGCAGACCTTCAATTGTCTGACTCATCTCTGTCTCGCCTGCATGCCATACCTCATATACAAAGTCGGGTTCCCAACCACCGTCACCACCATTGTTCCAAGTCCACTTGGTGAATGGCCATGCCAATTCAGCAGGAACCAACCAATGGTCGAAGCCAGCTGCATGGATGTAGTATGTAGCATCCACAGGATTCTCTGCTGTTGCTCCTTCCATGAGAGCATCGCGTTCTGCTTTGCTTATGAGCTTCCACTGGTTGTTGGGATTGCTTGCATCAGCGCAATCGCTATCTACCTGCCACCAGTTGTTACGTGCAGGACCGTTATAGCCGAGGAAGCATTTACCTTCACCTGATTCGTTCTGGGCAATAGTATAAACACCTTCTGCTACCTCGTTGAGGAACCATGTGTCGCCGTCGCCACCACAGTCAACAAAACCATTGAAGTTCAAGGCGTCTGAACCGTTGCGAATATTTGTATGAATGCGGAAACCATTACCATTTACACGGAAAGTAGCAATCTGTGCAGCATAGTTAACAGCTGCATGTGTACCATAATCGACACCACCTGTTAGATAGCGTTGAGCACCCACATTATAGATATAATACTGACCACCATCTACTGGAGCAGAACCAGTGAATATATCAGGCTGCTTGTCAACGGCATTCATTTTTCTGGCTAAGGTGACTGCCTCCAAAGCATTTCTAACATCATTAGCAGATGTGGGATTAGCTAAAATTGCATCCCAAGACGAAGTATCAACTCCCTCATTCTTAGCTAATGCTATTGTTGCCTGCAGTGCCTCAATGTTTGCAATAGTTGGTGCTGTCTTGGCTGCTGTCAAAGCATCATTTATGGCTTCGAACGCATTGTTCAAATCGTCTGCGCTGGAATTTGCATCGAGACTGGATGCAGCAGAAACGGCATCTGTAATAGCACTAATGAAAGAAGCTGGCAACACGCCCGTATTTTCAGTTGCGAAATCGGTTGCCTCTTGAATCTTTTCTTGTAAGGACTTATAAAGACCTGCATTGATAGAGCCCTTATAGGTAACAAAGATGCGCTGGAAGTTAAACCACTGGTCTCCGCCAGTAACCTTAAAAGTAATACCAAGTGTATAATCCTCAACCTTGACATTCTCTATTTTGACACCAGCGTCATCCTGAGACTGAGCATCGCTGGCGCTCCACATCCATTTCGGCATCTTACCTGTGCTGGAATTCACCCAATCACCTGTTTCGTTTCCACCGATATTCCATTTACCTCCCATAAGGTCCATGTTGGGGAAATTACCTGTCATCTCGGTGGTTCCGTTGGAAACAATCAATTGTGGAGCATCCTGAGTTTGACCGCCATCCTGACGATAGATACCAGTCATAGTTACATCGTACAAACCATTTGGAGCATCTGTTATAGTCTGAGTTGAGGAGAATGCTACATGATACTTCTCACATTCGCCAGCAGAGATAGCGAAGTCTGAGTAGCTCCAACCCTGAGCGGTTTTATCACCAGACATATCGGGATGAGTGAATATATAAGAAACGTCCACAGGATCCTCAATGGAGGCTGCTGTTGCAAGGAACATTGCCCGGAAAGCAGCACGCAATTCGTCGGTTGTAGCATCGGCATTGGCATAAACGTTCAAAGCAGTAGCAAGGGCATCGGCATTGGCATCAAGAGCATTGACTTTCTCCAATGCTTGGTATAAATTCCACATCGCTTTACGAACCTTGAATTGTGCTAACTTGCCTGACGTAAAGGCGTCAGCTGTCATGAACGCCCAGTCGTAATAGCCTTTACCATTCCAAAGAGTCAACTTACCACCACGTTTCCACAGAACATCGACTTTCTGATTGTGTTTCACGTTAGTCAATGTATAAGCTTTTGGATAATTCTCAGAAACTGCAGGTGTGAAAACAACACGATCGCCCGCATTACCCAAATCTGTCCACATTTGCCCTTCATCAGTATTGTCTGCTTGTCCGAAGAAAACATCAGCTCCTCTATCATTCCAATGAATCTTAATGTTATTACCATCTCTACGAATTTGAACTTTCTGACGGGCAGCTGGTGTTGCGTTATCGCCACCTTCGGGACGGTCAGCAAGTGCCATTGTTAGCCAATTAAAACCTCTGGAGAAAATAGCATCAGCTTCAATGTTGTAAACGAACACATCAGTGCTTTCATTCAGTGTTGATAGATCTTCACCTGGCACTTCAGGAGCTTCCCATTTTGTTCCTCCCACTTCTGGGTCTGGCAGTGTAGCAAAGGTACTGGTTGCTGAGAGCAGTACCCCGATTAATAGTAATTGTTTTTTCATGATTTTATTAATAATAATGTTGATATTAGTTATTAGTTAAAATTCAATTTGTTACTCCAATTATCACTAGAATTCGGCAAATATATTCAATAAATGTAATATAGTGAAACTTTTGGGGGGAGAAAATGTGAAATATTCATAAAAAAATGTTTTTGGCATTAATTTAGCTCCTTATTGTCTTCAATTGGGACATGAAATCTACGGGTTCTTCTTCAATTTGGTTGAAAACAGTAAAGCCCAAAAAATTGCAAGATTTATACTCACAAACTCAATTATTGTGCGGTTTTTGGGTCGCAAGACATCATTATTCCCAAAAACGAATCTATTTTGTGGTCATTTGGGAAAAGGATATTTTGATTTTTAAGGATAAATGTGTAATTTCGCAGCGCAAAACTAACATTATTAATTATTAGCCAATGAACAAGACATTAACCTTCGTTGTTGCACTGCTCGCATCAATAGCCATGCAGGCACAGACAGATTACTTTACACCTTACCAACAGACAAAGTTACGTCTGCCATCTGTTCCCCTCATCTCAAACGACCCCTATATCTCGTTCTGGTCGCCTTACAACAAACTTACGGGCGGCACAACCAGACATTGGACAGGCGCAGTTAAGGCTATGGATGGTCTTTTGCGTGTCGACGGAAAGAACTACCGCTTCATGGGTACACAAAAAGACGTAATGCTTGAGGCTATTGCACCCATGGGCAACAAAGGACGTTGGGCAGCAAAGATTAAACGTTCAAATGCTGCCGACAACTGGTATGAGAGAGAGGCAAGCGAGAGCGGATGGGCCACTGGGTACGGAGCTTTTGGAACCAAAAGCGAATATGATGGTGTAGCAACAGAATGGAACGATTTATCACAGTATTATATCCGTCGCCATGTGACGCTGACAGAAGAAGACCTGAAGAGCGACTTGTGGATTATTTATTCACACGATGACAACTTTGAGCTTTACATCAACGGCGTAAAACTGGCAGAGGCAACGAACGGTGAGACATGGAAACAGAATGTCAGAGTTCACCTGCAAGGTGATTCACGTGATGCGCTGGTAGTAGGTGACAACGTCATTGCTTTCCACGTAATCAACACACGTGGTGGAGCGTTGGCTGATGTCGGCCTCTTCCGCAATGCACTTGGGTTCCATCCCGGCATGGAGGCAATTGCTCCTATGGCAGACCAAGGACCTTGGGATGCCAGAGTGCGCACTACAACCATATCAGGAACAACGTGGACTACAGAAGATTATGACGATACAGGCTCTGGATGGTATGATAAGCAAGGAGCTTTCGGTTCAACAGGCGAGCCTTTTGTAAATACCCCTTGGTCAGCGACAGGCTCCAACATCTACATCCGTCGCCGTGTAACACTTACTGCCGAGGATCTGCAGCGCGATTTGCACATTATCTATTCTCATGATGATGTTTGTGATGGCTATATCAATGGACGCAAAATCTTCTCAACAGGCGAGACATGGGTGAAGAATGTAGATTATCAGCTCACAGATGCCGACAAAGCTGTGCTGCACGAGGGTGATAATGTCATCGCTTATCATGTTCACAATACTACAGGAGGGGCGTTGGCCGACATCGGTCTGTACTATAGCACAACAGGTGAGCAGGTTGCCGAACAGACAAACTGTCATGTATTGGCTACCAACACATACTACAAGTTCACTTGCGGTCCCGTGACATTGGATGTGGTCTTTACCGCTCCTATGCTTATGAAGGATGTAGACCTTATGTCTACTCCCATCAACTTTATATCTTATCAAGTGACATCTAACGATGGCGAGGAGCACGATGTCCAGTTCTATTTTGCCACATCGCCTGAGCTTTCTGTAAACAATAACATGCAGCAGACAGTTTCTTCAATTACGGAGAAGAATGGCATACGCTATATCAAGTCGGGCGCTAAGACACAGAATGTTCTGGGAAAAGCTGGCGATATGATTTGCATCGACTGGGGTTACCTCTACATTCCAGAGGTAAACGGAAGCATAACCATAGGCAACCGCAGCGAAGTTTCTACTGCTTTCGCCACTACAGGCAAACTGCCAGAGGCACCCACCACATCGATTACCAGTACAGAGGATGCCGACATGCCGCTTCTTGCTTTCAGCAAAGATTTAGGCAAGGTAACTCAGGCCAGTTCCTACATGATGATTGGTTACGATGAAATAAAGGATATGCGCTATATGGATGTCGACTATAAGGGCTATTGGGCACGTAATGGCAAGACTATCTTCACCGCATTTGAAGAGCTACGCGACCGCTATGATCAGATTATGATTGATTGTCAGGCACAGGACAAGCAGATTTACGACGATGGATTGGCTGCCGGCAACAGCAAGTACGCCGAGTTGCTCTCTGGTTGCTATCGTCATGTAATAGCAGCACATAAGATTTTCCAGGACAACAAAGGCAACCTGCTCTTCTTCTCCAAGGAGAACAACTCCAACGGATGTGTGAACACTGTCGACCTGACTTATCCTTCTGCCCCCTTATTCCTTATATATAATACAGAGCTCATGAAGGGTATGTGTACGTCAATCCTAGACTACTGCCAAAGCAACCGGTGGGGCTTCGACTTTGCAGCTCACGACCTTGGTACATATCCGCATGCCAACAATCAGGTATACTCTATCCGTTTCCCCGATTCCAACGGCGGATTCGCAGGTAATATGCCCATCGAGGAATCCGGTAATATCGTCGTACTGGCCGCTGCCATCTCCCTTATTGACAATGACATGACTTGGGTCAATAAGTATTGGGGGACGCTGAAGACTTGGACAGATTATTTGGTTGAAAACGGTCTTGACCCAGAGAATCAGCTCTGTACCGATGACTTTGCCGGTCACCTCGCACACAATGCCAACCTCTCCCTTAAAGCTATCATGGGCGTAGCAGGATTTGCCCTGATGTGTAAGCAAAAGGGTGATACCGAAAGCTATGACTATTACATGGGCAAAGCACAATATATGGCAACTGAATGGGTGAAACTGGCAAGGGACGGTAACCATTACAAACTTGCTTTCGACAAGTCCGGTACCTGGAGTCAGAAGTACAATATGGTCTGGGATAAGGTTTGGCAGACAGGACTCTTCTCCGCAACGGTGTACAAACAGGAGATGGCTTATTACAACAGTCAGTTGAAGACATACGGTCTGCCGCTCGACAACCGCTCGGTTTATACCAAGAGCGACTGGGTTTCTTGGACAGCCTGCCTGGGTACTCAAGCACAGTTTACAACTCACATGGATCGCCTGTACAAATATGCAAACGAGACAAAATCACGTGTTCCCCTGTCCGACTGGTACTTCACCGACAGTGGTAATTACGTTGCCTTCATCGGTAGGTCTGTAGTAGGCGGACATTGGATGAAAGTACTCCTTGACAAATGCGTTTCAGGTGAGTTGATGACAGGGATAAGACCTACCCCCAACCCCTCCCGTGATGGAGGGGAGATATATAACCTTGCTGGGCAGAAACTTTCAAAACCACAGAAGGGTGTTAACATTATCAATGGAAAGAAGGTACTATATTAGACTTTAGACCTTAGTTTTTCTGTTGACAATAAAAAAAAGAAAGAGACCGCAGGGATTTTCCTTGCGGCCTCTTTCTTATGTACGCCTGATAAGACTCGAACTTACACGCCTCGCGGCACTAGATCCTAAGTCTAGCGTGTCTACCAATTCCACCACAGGCGCATTCTTGGTTAAGACGGCGCAAAGGTATAACTTTTTGGCGAAACTGGAAACTAAATCAACAAAAAAAGTTCTTTATTGTCTAAAGCTTACCCTTCTCCCTCCCTCACGGGAGGGTTGGGGTGGGTCTGTTAATATTTTATCTTCAGATACTTTACACCATGGGTGGGAATGAAATAGTTCACATCCGAGGTGCTCAGGTTTTGTTGACGCCACAGGTCGCGGACACTCTGCAAAGAACTTATACCCATCTGACCGAAATACTTCTTGAAGTCAACACGTGCATCAGTCTTGCCTACATTGAAGATACCTACAGCATACGTGCCATCGCTCAAAGGACGACTCCAAATCTGAATGCTACCATCAAGAACCACACGCTGTGCCTGCTTACCCAGAATATCCTGGTTGATGGCATTTACTTCGTGGTTACAGAGCAGACTTACAGTAAAGTCATCCATCTGTGCTATGTCACAACCAATCAACATGTTGCTGGCGAGCAGAGTCCACAAGCTGATATGCGTATACTGCTCATCGGGTGTAAGTCTGCTGTCACGCAGGTTATTGCTCCATCCTACCTTACCTACAATCAGCATATCGGGGTCGTTCCAATGACCTGGCTGTGCATAAGGATAAAGTTCGGGCTGCTGGCAGAAACCTATATCATAAAGGCTTTCCCAGGTATCTGTGATATCACCTGTCGTACGCCATGAGTTGGCATCTACAGCATGACCCCACTTCCAAACTTCAGCCATACCATACTGGCAAAGGCTGTAGAAGATGTCGCGAGGCTGCTGACGCAGGCAACGCTCCATCAAGAGATAAGGACGAACGTAGCTGGCAACCGTCTGATTGTCGGGCTCTGTCCTGTGCTTACGGCCATAGCCGCACCAGTCATACTTCAGATAGTCGATTCCCCAACTGTTATAGCTCTCTGCATCTTGCAGCTCATGGTCGATAGAACCTAGATAACCACCGCAGGTCAAGTCACCAGGTGAAGAATAGATACCAAACTTCAAACCCTCAGAGTGCAACCAGTCGCCCAACTCCTTCATGCTGGGGAACTTTTCGTTTACAGCAATAGTACCATCGGCATTACGCTTGGGAGCTTCCCAGCCGTCATCAATGTTCATATAGCAATAGCCATAATCAGCCAAGCCCTTCTCGATGAGTGCCTTTGAGCTGCTTATCACCTTGTCTTGTGTTACACTCAGACCCCAGCAATTCCAGCTGTTCCATCCCATGGGAGGTGTCAAGGCAATCTTGCTGCCGCAACGAATGGTGAACTTCTGAGTCTGCTCGCCCTTGGCATTCTTAGCCTTTACGGTAAAGGTATAAGAACCTGGCCTCTCCAACGAACCGCTGAGCGCGCCATTGTCGGGATTCAATGCAAGCCCCTTGGGCAAATCGTCAGAAGAGAATTTCATGGGCTTTTCTCCACTCACACCAAAGCGGAAATGAATGGGAGAACCGGGACGAACACCATAGAGTGGGGTAGTATTGAAACGTGGCTCTGCAGGTGCAGCGGGTGTCAGAATATATTTGGGAATATACTGAGTAGAGATGCTCAAACCTGTCTTGCTCTCCGTAAAGTTAGCAACTATGCGTACCATCTGGTGATTGTCGTACTGTAAACCGATGGTGCTGCTCTTTTTGCTATTCACAGACACCTTCTTAGTTGTCTCATTCAGCACCTTGCCTGTCTCGGGGTCAACCACTTTGACACAGAATGTTCCACTCTTGGTAGCACTTATTTTGCTGTTGAGGGTACAGTTCTCTTCCGTAATTTTTATGCTCAGGTTATCAACAGTATTAGGTACGCGTACGCATATTGGGCCTTGGAACATACCGCCTGGGTCACCTGCATTAAAGACTCTTACAGCCAGTACATTATCGGCATCCCACTTAATAAGGGAACTGTTGGCTTTTACGCTGTATACGCGTATAGCGCTCCACTGGCTCTGATAACCCTGGGGATCAGAAGGGAAACGACCTGTTTTACCAATGAGCTTACCATTCAAGTAAACCTCGTCGGCATCGTCAATCTTACCCATGTTAAAGTCGACGGTCTCCTTGAGGTCGGATTTTTCCAACAGACTCTTAGGGATGTTTACATGATAGCGATACCAGCCAAAGCCATTCTCACATTTAACGCCCTGTGAGGTCCAGGTTGTAGCGTTACTGATGTTGCGCCATGAGCTTTCATCAACATTTACGCCTGCCCACGAAGCATCGTCGCCAACGCGGAACTTTGCATTCTCTACAAAGATATCCTGTGCAAAGGATTGAAGTGAAAGGGTGCCTGCAAGCACCAGTGTTGTTAGAATCTGTTTCATTCTCATATTGTTTATTGTTTATAGGTTATCGGTTATGGGTTATTGACTAAAGTCTAAAGTCTAACGCCTAAAGTCTAAAGGCATCTGCAAAGATATGAGGTTTTTTGTATATAAACAAGAAAAGCACCAGGAAATGTAATCCTGATGCTCTCTTGATTCTCGCTTAAGAAGAGGAAGCCTCTTATTCTGCTTCCTTAACGGCAACACGCTTTTCAGCGATACGTGCCTTCTTACCGGTGAGGTTACGCAGGTAGTACAACTTAGCGCGACGTACCTTACCTACCTTGTTAACGGTAATGCTGTCGATGTTGGGAGACTCGATGGGGAAGATGCGCTCAACACCAACGGTACCAGACATCTTGCGAACAGTGAAACGCTTCTTGTCACCGTGACCAGAAATCTTAATCACTACGCCACGATAGAGCTGAATACGCTCCTTGTTACCTTCGACAATTTTGTATGCTACAGTAACGGTATCACCAGCCTTGAATGCGGGGTGGCTCTTACCAGTAGCAAATGCTTCTTCAGCAATTTTAATTAAATCAGCCATTTTTGCTTATGTTTAAAAATTGTTTTGTCGATCACCGATAGGCATAACAGGTCACACTTCTCCTGTCAGCGACCTATGGGAAAGCGGGCGCAAAGGTACAATAAAAAGTTGAAAGTTGAAAGTTTAGAGTTGAAAGTTTTTGCATTTTATGTAAAATTATGTACTTTTGCAGCACAAAACATTGTCTTTTGTTTAAGGATTTGAGAATTAAGGATAAAAAACCGCTATGAGACGTATATTACTGCTCCTCATTTTTCACTTTTCATTTTTAACTCTTCATTTTGCTTCAGCGCAAGAGTATAAGGTTCGCTCCGCTAAATGGAAACGCTTAGAGGTAAATAGTTCATTGGATGCCAACCCCGATTCACTCGCATTGGCTATCATTGCACCTTATAAAGTCAGTGTTGACAGTGTGATGACACCAGTGTTGGGAATGAGTCGCGTAGTCATGAGTGCAAAAAGACCGGAAAGTCTGCTTAGCAACTGGGCAGCAGATGTAATGGTGGAAGGCAGCACAGCCACAGGACTGCCTGTCGCTGATATGGGCTTGGTGAATATTGGCGGATTACGTAACAATATGCCGGAAGGCATTGTCAGACGTGGTGATATTATTCTTATCTCACCCTTCGAAAACCAACTTGTAGTGCTGGAGATAAAAGGTAAATACCTCATAGAACTCATGCATAACATTGCCGCTGTAGGAGGAGAAGGTGTGAGCAGCAGTGTCAGAATGGTCATTACCAAAGATGGGAAACTCGTCAGCGCCACCATTAACGGAGAGAAAATCTCGCGTAAGCGCACCTATACCATTGCCACACTTGATTATCTGGCTGAGGGGAATGACAAGATGTATGCCCTGAAGAAAGCAAAAAAACGTCATGAGATAGGTCTCAAGACACGCGATGTGATGATGGAATACGTTATCAAGCACCGCATCATCGATAGTAAGATGGAGGGAAGAATTGTTGTAAGTGAAGAGTGAAAAGTAAAAGTTATTCGCTAACCTCTCACAATTAAAATGTCTATAACCAATAACCAATAATCACTAACCCCTAAATTATGAAGCGTATTATATTTACCATAATATTTCTTTTCCCCATGCTCGCTGGTCATTGGCCAACTATCAATTATCAATTATCAATTATCAATTATATTTCGGCCCAGCCGAAAAAGTTGTACATCGTTCATACCAGCGATACACATTCTTGTGTGGAACCTCTTTCTCCACATTTTGCCGTTGCCTCATTTGCCAACAAGGGAGGATATGTACGTCGCATCTCTCTATTCAACCAGTTAAGAGAGCAGTACCCTGATGGTATGCTGGCCTTCGATTGCGGCGATTTCAGTCAGGGAAGTGTATACTATAACCTCTTTAAGGGCGAAGTGGAAGTAAAACTTATGAACCTGATGCATTACGATGCTGTGACGATTGGGAACCATGAATTCGATTTTGGTCTCGAGAACATGGCCCGAATCTTCCGCATGGCAGAATTTCCTATTGTCTGCTGTAACTACGACTTCACTGGAACACCCTGTGAAGGTTTGGTAAAACCATACGTCGTAATAGAAAGAGGCGGAAAGAAAATAGGTGTCCTTGGCGTAGCTCCCCAGCCTAAGGGCTTGGTGGTAGGCAAGAACTTCGAGGGAATGGGATATACCACACCGGCACTGGCAGCCCAGCCTGTTATTAACAAACTGCGCAACGAGGAGCATTGCGATGTGGTGGTTTGCCTCAGTCATCTGGGATGGGGCGACAATGCGGAACAAGACAAGGATTTCATTTCCCACATAACAGGTATTGACATTCTTCTTGGCGGTCACACACACACATATTTTACAGAACCTGCGTATGTGAACGACAAGAAAGGGCATCAGGTTCTGGTAGACCATCAAGGCAAAAATGCCTGTTTCGTCGGTGCCATAGAACTGTGTCTTACGCTGGAAAAAGTTGACACAATAGTCAACCACAATGATTTCGAAAGACATTAAAAAACAAAGAAAGAAGAGAAAGGCTCTAAGTGAAGAGGAAAAAATAGCGATAATCCGCGAACACTTTCTGGAGGGTACCAA
>JAFXTC010000058.1 GCA_017525235.1 Bacteroidaceae bacterium
CACACCAGCGGTCACTTCCCCCTCTGGCTTACGCCCGAGCAGGTGGCCATCCTGCCCCTCAGCGAGAAGTACAATGACTACGCGCAAAGCGTAGCCCGCAAGTTCAACGAGGGCGGCGTGCGTGCTACCATCGACCTGCGCAACGAGAAGCTGGGCCGCAAGATTCGCGACAACGAGCTGAAGCGCATCCCCTACATGGTGATTGTCGGCGAGAAGGAAGCTGCCGACGGCACTGTCGCCGTTCGTCCGCAGGGTGGTGGCGAGCAGAGCGTCAAGACCATCCAGGAGTTCATCGACGAGGTGAACGCCCAGGTGGCCGAGATGACAAAGAACTTCTAAGCAGGAGTCATATTTGCATTCAGGGCGCAGCGCCGACGAGGTGGCTGCGCCCTGATTTTTTTGTTGTTCGTCCGAAAAATCCGAAGCCTTCGGATTCTTCGTCCGAAGGCTTCGGACTCTCAGTCCGACGCGGTGCGGACTTTTTGTCCGTCGGCTTCGGACGGGCATTTTCAGTGTTTCTGGTTTTATCTTTAGAAACGCTTCTAAAATTTCCACGCCTGTCACGTTAATAAAAAAGAAATAACGATAAAAATATGTAAATCGGAAGCCCTTTTTCGTTCCCCCTTACACAATTTTCTTATCTTTGCAGTCAGTGTCTGCTGCGGCAGTCACCACGTGCTATGTTTATTCTATTAACAACTAATACAATAAATTTATGAAAAAACTAAAACTACTATTGATGGCCTTCGCCCTACTGGGGGGGGTAATTTCTGTTAATGCACAGACAGATGTGACGAGTACATATCTGACGAATGCGGACTTTGAGGGCGAATATACTGTGTTCTCCAATCCACGTAATGATGGTAGCAATGCTCGTGCAATCTATCAACCCACTGGTTGGACTGTTACTTACACCGACGGGAATGAAAATGATATGAGCTGCTTGAATAGCGATTGTCTTCAGTGGAGCCAGTTTTCTGAGCAAAAACAGCCCTCTAATGGCGGCAATAATACATATTGGACTCGTTTACGTTTTGGTGGGAACACTAAGTTAGTACTTTCTCAAACAGCATCTGTTCCTGCTGGCACATACAGTTTGAGTGCCGATGCTTATAAGAATCCATCTAATGGTGTCGCTACAATTAGTGCTGCGGGAAAGTCCGTAACAATTGATGGGCGCAGTGAATGGTCTAACTACACCATTGTTTTTACCCTCACAGAGACTACTTTAGTTACATTCTCGTATTCTTTTGAGGGCAAAGCCACAGATACCCGCATTGGTATTGATAACTTCAAGCTGGTTGACATTACTCAGGGAGCTTCTGATATCACTGCTCAGGACTGGACTTCAATGATTGCTAATGCTGGATTTGAGTCGGGGTCTGGGTCTCATTCCGATAATTCAGTTACAGTTCCTTATGGTTACACGATGTCGCAGACTATGGAAGGTTGGAAAGATGGTAGCATAAATACAACTAATCCTTCAGAAGGTTCGAGACTATATAATTATTGGGCGGGAACAACCACCTCATTGGATATATACCAGACACTTCAATTGCCAGCTGGTAAATATACAATTACTGCTGATCTTCGAACCGAGGCTGGTAAGATCTCAAACCAAGGTGTATATGCAAAAATAGGAGACGAGACATTCAAATCGAGCACGATTCAGACTATTGGTAATCCTTGGAATAGTGTTGATGCTTGGAATACTCTATCTCAGGACTTCTATGTTCAGAGTGATGGTTCTGTACAAGTTGGCGCATCTTCTACAGGAGGTGCTAGTTCAGTAGGTTGGTTCCAGATTGATAATTTTACATTAAGTTATAAAGGAGCCATTTTGAATACACCTTATTCCATCACTCCCGAAGACGCAACAGCGATTACTAATGACAAGTGGTATGCTGTAGAAATCTCAGCCGATGGCGATTACCGAATCATCTCTTCTGTGGCAAATACTGTGATGTATACTCAAGATGGTTATAAAATCCCATCTGATATTTCTACAAGTGTAGACTTGACTGCAGGAGTGAAACAAGTAGTGGCTCTTACAAGAGGAATATTGTATGTTAAGGCTTCTACTGACGCAGAATTGACTATCGAACCAGATGCTTATACTTATTCTGTTGGTGATGCTACTAAGAGCGTAGCAGATAATGAATATACGCAGTCCAATACAATAACTTTCACGTTTGCCGATGCATCTACGAATGATCCTAGTGGAGCTCTGTCTATCCTTGATGCAAGCAAGATTAAGGTAAATAGCGTAGATGCGACTGCTACTATAGAAGGAAATGTGCTAACTGTTACTCTCGCTTCTCCGCTTGCCACTTCTACGGATTATGCCGTTAGCATTGAGGCTGGTGCAGTGGGATACAATGCAGAAAATGCTAATGCAGCGATTTCTCTTACAGCTAAGACCCCTGCAGTGTTCGATGGAACCTATTTCATTGGTACGACAGACGGTACACAGTTCATTTCCCGTGGTGGTGACTCCAACACTGAGGCAGTGCTCGACAAATATGGAATTGCAGTTAACATTACCACAGATGCCAGCAATGTGACTCATTTCCAGTTTGTGGATAACGATAAGAATCTATTTGGTGGATCGAGTAGTATCTATACAGACAAGAATGAGTCGGACTTAGGGAGTAATGCTGAAAGAGCAAGATGGACTGTTGCGTCCGTTTCGGGTGGCTATACTCTTTATAGTGGTACTTGGAGTAAATACATTAAGGCAGGAACTGGTGCAGAATCTGACAAACCCGCTGCTACCTATGATGAAGCAGCTTACACGTGGGTTCTTGAGACACCTGCTGCTCATCAGACAAAGATGGCTGCTTACAAGGATGCCAACGCAGCTGCAGTGGCTACAGCTACTAGCATTGCTGGAGTAACAACGGTGGCTGAACTTGAGACTGAACTTGGAAGCAACTGGACTTCCAGTAGTGTATCCCCCAGCAATGCATACTCTTCTGTTACTGAGAAATATCAGCCTAATGGATATGGTGAGAATATCTTCACTCAGAATCTCACAGGATTAAAGAATGGTATTTATAAGGTAACGCTCTCTATATTCCATCGTATCAGGGACTATGCCACAACCTATACATTACATCAGGCAAATGCAGATAATCCAACGGCGTATCTTTATGCAAATAATCAACAAGTTCAATTGCCTTCACCATTGTCGGATGGGAATAATGATGCTTATTCTTCTCAAGATGCCCAATATGGCGGAAAGCATTATCCCAACGGTATGACAGCAGCTGGTGAGGCCTTTACGGCGAATAAATATAAGGTGACTGTTTATGCTGTGGTTACTGATGGAACTCTGACAATAGGTGTTAAGGACCCAGGTAAGTATAGTAATGCCAACTGGATTTGCTGGCGTGATCTTGCTGTAACCAGTTACATATTTAAAGGCGATTATTCTTCATTGGCAACTGCAATTGAAACAGTTGAGGGCAAGCTCGGTTTCGAGGATAAGGAATATGCACCATACAACAATGTTGCAAATATGGCTATCTTAAATGAAGCAAAGGCTTTAAATAGTTCTCGCGATGCCGTCAACCAAGATGAGATTGACGATGCAGAGTATGATCTAACTTCCGCAAGTTGGAATGAGAACGATGGTGATGTAGATATAATCTACAATGGAAATTTTGCAATAGCCAATGGAACCAATCCTGAGGGCTGGACCCGAAGCAATGGAGCATGGGGACAGCAGATAACAGGCCTTTCTGCAGCATCTAATGGTGTAGACGCAGAAACGACAACTGCTTGGTACTATAACACCAATGGCGCTTGGGAATATGGTAAGGATGACGTGTACAAAATGCCTCTTGCTGGTTCCACTACTTACAAATTGACTTTCAAGTATCGTTCCCATGCAACTAATTCAAACAACTGGATGAAGGCTTCTGTTTTGAATGAATCTGATGAAGGTCTCGCAGTGGTTCAATTCCCAAGAAATACTGATGCAACTAACTTTATAAAAGTCACAGCTTACTTTACCACAGGAACTTCTGGTAACTACATTCTGAGCATTGAGCAAAATGGTAACACTCATCTTACTGATGTAACTCTTGAAAAGGCTGGTTCTGCCAATTATACATTGGCTGAAGATAATTCAGTAGATCTGCCTGCATTAACTTACTATGAAACCTTTACCCTCGCCCGTGCTTTCAAAGAGGGTTGGAACGCCGTATGTCTGCCATTCGCTACATCGAAAGCATCGTTGGCTGATGGTGCAAAAATCTATGAGTTGACAAGTGAGGATGCTGACGGAGATAACATCACGCTGAACTTCACGGAAGCAGGAAGCTTTGAGGCTAACAAGCCTTACATGGTGAAATTAACTTCAGATGAAGCAGCCGACAAGGTGTTCAGCGGTGTGATTGTTAATCCGTCTGATGCAACAACAGTAGGTACGGCATTTGACTTCAAGGGCGTCTATACGGTTACCGATATCGATGCAGGCAACTGGGTAATTTCTGGCGGTGAGCTGAAGAAGGCAAGTACAACCATTGGCTTGAAGCCGACACGTGCTTACTTTGCCCCGAAGGGTGGCGGCGGTGCTCGTATTGCAGGCTTCACCATTGATGGTGATGAAGCAACAGGTCTGAAGGCTGCTATGGCAGAGATGGGCGTTGAGGTCGACGGCATCTACAACCTGAAGGGCCAGAAGGTCAGCGGACAGCTGAAGAAGGGCATCTATGTGGTGAACGGAAAGAAAGTAATAAAGTAAAAAACAGGAAGGGAACAAATTATGAAAAAGAATTATATAGCACCCAATTCACGAGTGGTCAAACTGCGCATCAAGACGCATCTGATGAACGCCTCAATCACAGGTACTAACATAGGTTTAAGTGCGGGCGGATCTACAACGACTGCCGACTCCCGCAACGACGACTGGTGGGACGACGAGGAATAACCGTCGTGCCCACAGGCAAATAAGCATTCAGGGCGCAGCGCCGACGAGGTGGCTGCGCCCTGAATAATTTTTCCGTATTTGTTTGCGGGTTACGAAAAAAGTAGTATCGTTGCAGACAGAGCCGGGATTTATCAAAAGTTTCTCAAAAAACGTCTCAAATGATTTGGCCGTTCCAAATTCTTTTCGTATTTTTGCCACCGAATTACAACAATCTGTTTACGAGGAGAAGAAAAAAGAAGATATGACAACAATACAACTAAATGCAGAGATATATCAGGTCACCTGCATAACCACGTGGGATTAACCGAAAATTTTGACCAATCTGAAAATGAAGAATTTCTTGTCAATGACTCCCCTTAGCTGAGCCCTAAAGTCCTTGATTTTTGCATTGAGGGATTCTGCAGAGGCATTGGTTGA
>JAFXTC010000059.1 GCA_017525235.1 Bacteroidaceae bacterium
GGTGCAATTCAAAGAGCGCATCACAGACAAGTACGATGTTGGCTGTGAAATGGTGGCTTTCTGCAATTCGCATGGCGGTCAACTGGTGATTGGAATCAATGATAAGACAGGCGTGATGAACCCTTTGTCGTATCAGGAGGTGCAGGAAACAACCAACATGCTGAGCAATATGGCATCGGAAAATGTCATACCCAGTATCCTGCTGGATGTCGATACGGCAAACGTAGATGGTGGCAGTATTGTTGTAGCAACGATAAAGGAGGGACTGAACAAGCCATACCACGATAACAAGGGCATCGTATGGGTTAAGAACGGTGCAGATAAACGAAAGGTGTTTGACAATGCTGAACTGGCTGAAATGATGAGCCAGTGTGGCAGTTTTGCACCTGACGAGGCGGCTGTAAAGGATTTCGGCATCAAGGATATGGACGAGCAGGTATTGAAGAAGTATCTGCTGAATCGTTTTGCAGTTGTGATGCAGAAGAGCGGCGTGAGCGAGGTGAATCTGCGTGACTTTACGGTAGAACAGATGGCTCACTTTGTAGTGGGTGGCATCAGTTTGGAAGGTCTGCTTAGGAATCTGCGCTTTATCCGTCCTGATGGCAAAATGACAGTTGCTGCTGTGCTGTTGTTTGGCAAGTACCCCCAGCGATGGTTGCCTGCCTATACTGCCAAGTGTATCAGCTATGTGGGTAACTCTGTTGGCGGCACCGTATTTCGCGATAAAGTGAGAGACGAGGATATGGAGGGTTGTCTGCTGCATCAGTACGACACCATCATGAACTTCTTTACGAGGAATCTGCGCAACGTACAGGTGGAACCAGAGTTCAACTCATTGGGTAAACTGGAAATACCATACGCTGCACTGGTTGAGTTCACCGTGAATGCACTGGTACATAGGTCGCTAAACTGGAAAGCGCCCATACGCATCTTTATCTTCGATGACAGGGTGGAGATACATAGCCCTGGCGAACTGCCTAATGGCCTGACCGTGGAGGATATCATGAAGGGTACGTCAATGCCAAGAAATGAGTTCCTGTTTACTAATGCCAACTACCTGTTGCCGTATACTGGTGCAGGAACTGGTATCATTCGCGCGATGGAAGAGAAGCCTGATGTGACGTTCGAAAATCATGAAACGGCGCATGAGTTTGTGATAGTTTTCCGTAGAAAAAGTAATGGAGTAACTAACGGAGTAACTAACGAAGTAACTAACGAAGTAACTAACGAAGTCGTGAGCCAAGTTGAGCACCAAGTAACGCACCAAGTAACGAACCAAGAAACGAACCAAGAAACGAACCAAGTCCATCATTCAAAACCTTTATTAACAAAGGCCCAGAAGGATATTTTGAATTTCTGTTCTGTACCAAGAAGTGCTCAAGAAATATTGGATAGAATAGGCTTGACAAATCAAACGTTTAACCGTAAAAAACATATCCAACCATTGGTCGATATGGGTGTTCTTGAAATGACCAATCCTGAGAATCCCAGCGCATCGAATCAGAAGTATCGCAAAGTAACAAAAAAGTGAAAAAATCATCGTAGGGTTTACATAGGGTTTACGAACCGCCCCACGAAAACATCGTAAATTTGCACCCGTAAGACGGAAAGTCCGTTCTTGCGGGTGCTTCTTTTGTTGGAGCAATCTTTCATTGGAGCACTCGGCTGGTGACAACAGCCACATTATTAATTATTAAAAGCTATAAGCAATGAAAGAAGTAACATTCGACAAGGCAACTGAGAAGGCTCTGATAGGAGCCTTGGCCACAATGGAGGTGACAGAAGATTTGTGTGGTAAGGAGTTTACTGATTCACTGGTACGACAGGTGTCGCCATTGAACTTCACAGACCGCCTGACGTTTTGGAATCTGATTAACGTGAGCATGAATCCTAACAAGAGTACGCACATCATCTATGGCCCCAAGGCTTTCCATCCTGATATGGTGACGTTGGTAGCAACAGTGTGTGAAATGATACTGAAAGGAATGAAGAAGTAGACTAACGTGAAATCCGAGTTGTTGTGGGATGGTTTCTCATGAGATAAAGCGCTTTACATCTTCACACATCTCCACAAACACTTGGAGCAATGAAAGAGCAAAACAAGGAGCTGCTATACCTTGACGGTATGTGGCTGAGACAGGAACACCTGTTGAATTTGGCAATGGGCGTGGGCAATTATGCCCAAGCAGAGCACTATCTCTTTGCTTTGTTGGCTGACGCTGTTGTGAAAGGTAAGCGTGAGGCCATACTGGAGGTAAACAAGGTAAGAGAGCACTATGGCGTAAAGGCTATACCTTTATCTGATGATGACTTGGAGGATGACGATGACCTTCAAGGGAAAACAAGGCATACGGCTGCTGACGAGCAGGCCAAAAAGTTGTTCCTCAAAATGACGAGAGAGGAAAAGTTGGATGTGTTGCGGCGGAGTATGAGTCGCCTGTTGGCCGACTACCACCTATTTAATTATGCGCGACACTGGCTGGCCATCTTCTTGGTGGTGAGAGACCGTCTTGTGGGCGAAAGTCTTAACCAGACAAGCTTTATTGACCTTGCCAGTGAGATAACCCCTGATGACCTGCCTGAGAAGCTGCGTATGTGTAAGAACACAATGAAGAACTTCAGCCGTGAGATTAAGGAGTCAGACCGTAGTGAGGTGTACTACAGGATGAAACATAATCCTCAGGAACTGCTGTGCGATACGTTCTGGAGCATTATTCAAGAGACGATTTTGACGGAGATTTGACGAACAAACAATATGATTTGACGAACAATTTGACGATAAATCGGATAGTTGACGAATCCCCCGTTTTGCATTGTTTTTTTGCTGAACTTTGCACCAGAAAATTTCAAAATCGACAAAAGAATAAAGTTATGAAACGAAGAATTATTTACGTTGGAACGCTGATAGATTTGGCCGCGATTTTCGAGCCAGATGAAGAAGCAGAAAGTATCGAAGTTACAAACATTATAAAATATAAAAGCTATGAGTAAGAAAGTTGAAAAGGAGCAGGCCAAGGAACAAAAGCGCCTTGCAATCCTGTTGAGAACAATGGTTAACGGCTATATGCTGGAGGTGAACAACGAGGGCTATATGTATTTCAATGCCCCAAGTCTGCTGGAGGGTTTCTTGGTTCACGTAGGACTTGAACGGCTGGAGGCAATGACCAGGGAGGAAATCAAGGACATGCTCAACGCA
>JAFXTC010000060.1 GCA_017525235.1 Bacteroidaceae bacterium
ACACCATCTTCGAGGGCGAAGAGCTTGTGAAGTTCATTCCTAATAATATAAAGAAGTACTTCGCAGAGAAGAACATCACAGTTTACTACATCAACGCCACCAAGATAGCACAGGAGATTGGACTCGGCAACCGCACGAACACCATCCTGCAGAGTGCATTCTTCCGCATCACAGAAGTCATCCCCGTTGAGCTTGCTGTAGAGCAGATGAAGAAGGCTATCGTGAAGTCTTACGGCAAGAAGGGCGAGGACGTAGTGAACATGAACTTCGCTGCCGTAGATCGTGGTGGCGAGTACAAGGTACTGCCTGTTGATCCTGCATGGAAGAATCTGCCTGCCGACGAGGCTCCCGTCTATGACGAACCCGAGTTCATCACGAAGCTCGTGCGTCCCATCAATGCCCAGAATGGTGCCGACCTGCCCGTCAGCGCCTACAAGGACTACGAGGACGGCGCTTGGGAACAGGGCACAGCCGCCTACGAGAAGCGTGGCGTAGCAGGCTTCGTTCCCGTATGGAACCCCGACAACTGCATCCAGTGCAACAAGTGTGCATTCGTTTGTCCTCACGCTTGCATCCGTCCCATCGTGATGGACGACGAGGAGGTGAAGGGCTTCGAGGGCAAGACCATCGAGATGAAGGCTCCTGCAGCCATGAAGGGTATGCACTTCGTCATGCAGGTCGGTGTGAAGGACTGTCTGGGTTGCGGCAACTGCGCCGACGTCTGCCCGGGCAACCCGAAGCTTGGCGGCCCTGCACTCAAGATGGTGGCCTACGACGACTCCAGCGCCGAAGCTGCTCAGGAAGCAAAGAATTGGGAATACTGCGTCAAGAAGGTCAGCTCGAAGCAAGACCTCGTCGATATCAAGCAAAGCCCGAAGAACAGCCAGTTCGCTCAGCCTCTGTTCGAGTTCAGCGGCGCTTGCTCGGGTTGCGGCGAGACACCTTACGTCAAGCTCATCAGCCAACTCTTCGGCGACCGCGAGATGGCCAGCAACGCTACAGGTTGCTCCAGCATCTACTCCGGCTCTATTCCTTCCACTCCTTACACCAAGAATGCGAAGGGTCAAGGTCCGGCTTGGTCGAACTCCCTCTTCGAGGACTTCTGCGAATACGGACTTGGTATGGTGCTTGGCCGCAAGAAGTTGCGCAACAGAATGCGCAAGCTGGCCGAGGAACTCGTGAATACTACAGCCTTCGACTGGATGCGCGAGGCTACACAGAAATGGCTCGACACATTCGACGACTCTACCGCCAACCGCAAAGCAACCGATGAATTCGTTACCGCTCTGGAGAAGGCAATACTGCCCATCGATGGAGCTATAGAGTTCTGGCAGGGCAAGGGCAAGGAACTGTATGGCGCTGAGGTGGCTGCACAGAAGTTGCAGGAAGCCAAAGATGCCAAGGCAGCAGGCAGCCCCATCTGCCCGTGCCGCGGATGTGCACTCGAGAGCGAACTGCTGGCGAACAAGGACAAGCTGGCTAAGGCAAGCCAATGGATTATCGGTGGTGACGGCGCAAGCTACGACATCGGTTACGGCGGCCTCGACCACGTCATTGGCTCTGGCGAAGACGTCAACATCTTCGTTATCGATACTGAGGTTTACTCCAACACGGGCGGTCAGGCTTCGAAGGCAACGCCCATCGGTGCTATTGCTCAGTTCGCTGCCAACGGCAAGCGCGTGGGCAAGAAGGACCTCGGCCTGATGCAGGCCACCTACGGCAACGTCTATGTGGCTCAGGTGGCTATGGGTGCCGACCAAAGCCAGTGCCTCAAGGCCTTCCGCGAGGCTGAAGCATGGCACGGACCTTCACTCATCATTGCTTACGCTCCCTGTATCAACCACGGCCTGAAGGCTAAGGGCGGTATGGGTAAGAGCCAGGCCGAGGAGGCTAAGGCTGTTGAGTGTGGTTACTGGCAGTTGTGGCGCAACAATCCTGCTCTGGCCGAAGAGGGTAAGAACCCCTTCCAGTTGGATAGCAAGGAGCCCGACTGGGATAAGTTCCAGGACTTCTTGGAGGGTGAGGTTCGCTTCCTCTCTCTGAAGAAAGCTGCTCCCACCGAGGCTCAGGAACTTTACGATGCATGTAAGGCTGCTGCACAACGTCGCTACAAGAGCTACGTTCGCAAGACACAGGAAGACTGGAGTCTTTAAGGAATTACATTATAATAATAAATAAGGAGCATCCGTTTGGGTGCTCCTTATTTTATGTCATTATCTCACCGCCACACAAAGGTAGGGAATTCCTGTTCTTACGACTTGAATTCCTCGGGCATCTGAGTGTCGATACCGTCGCGACGGGCGAAGATGTGGGGCGACATGATTTCCACGCTCTCCTCGAAAAAGCGCTTCAGTAAGTTGGCGTGAAGGGCTGAATATACGGCTGGAAGTTTCACGGCATCATCAGTATAGGCATTGATTTCATATTCCACGTAGAAGTCGTCGAGGGCGGTAATCATCATGAAAGGATGTGGCTTGTGCTTGACGCCCGGAGTGGCGAGGGCTGCGCTCTCCATGATTTCCTTTATTTTCTGCCAAGGCACGTCATAACCAATGGTGACTTTCGTATGTACAATGATACCAAAGTTTCGTGCTGCCACGGTGAAGTTGCTCGTTTGCGAACCCATCAGGCTGGAGTTCTGGATGGTGACAACCTCGTTCTTGCGGGTTCGGATGCGGGTTACAAAGACCGTCTTCTCTATTACTTCGCCTACCGTGTCGCCCACCTTGATGTAGTCACCGATGTGGAAGGGGCGCATGTATGTCATCACCAAGCCTGCCATGAGGTTGCCGATGATGGCGGTGGAGCCAAGTGAAACTACAATACCGATGAAGACCGATACACCTTGGAATACCTGTGAGTCGCTGCTGGGCAACAGGGGCCATATCATCACAACCATCAGTGATATGAGCAGGACGCGCAGGATGTAATACGAGGGTTTTGCCCAGTCGGGATAAAAACCGTTAATCTTCAGATGCTCCTGCTCAATCTCATCGGCAAAGTATCGGATGAGGCGCAGCAGATAGTGGAAACAGAACCAGATGACAATAATCTGGCAAAGCTTGGGCACATAGTTTACGATGGAGAGCAAGATATCCTTGAAGGGATCCCAGATGTAGCCCAGTATGGTGAATGTCAGCGTCTCCGTCTCTGGGAAAATAGAGAAGAGTAGGGGAATCGAGATAAACAGTTGGAGCAAGATGATAAAATAGCGCATGATCTTGTAGAGTGTCATGACGATAATACCCTGTCTGTGGACGTTTAGAAACTCGTAGTCTTTGAGGACGATGGGTTTTAGGCGGCGTACCATGTAACGCATGACGTGCTGCTTCCAACGGCGGAAAAGGCGATTGGTAAGGATGAGGAGGAAAATCTGAGCGATGATGATGATGATGGCAAATAGCAAGCCTTGCAGTTTACGGTGCAGGCCGTACTCTTCGTGAATCTCGTTGACCTTGGCCTGTATGATTTGTGTATAGTCTGCGGCGAGTTTAGCTCGTGGCTTGCCTGCCCAAAGGCCGTCAATGTCGGTGATGCTAAGGATAACCTCGTTTGCGGCCATGATGTCGGATGTGTAGTCTCCCTCAAACACATAGAGTGAGTCGGCACGTAGCGTCAGACGATGCCCCAGATAAGTAATCTTTTCGCTAGCAGTCTCCACACGCGACTCGGGAGTAATGCCGCCACGGCGGGCATAGAGGCGCAGCAATGTGTCGCCGTCCACCACAAGGGGGGCGCCGGGCGTGAGGGCACGAAGTGAGTCAATAAGATGCATGCGGTTGGCAAGGGAAATAGAGTCCATCATAATCTTGTGTCCTGTTCGCTGCAGTTCTTCCTGAAGCATGATGTTCTGCATGTTCATGTCCTGAAGTTGGCTGCTGAGGTCTTGAAGTTGACTGTTGAGACTGTTGATAATTGAGTCCTGCACGTTGCTGGTGGTATCGGTAGAAACCTGTGCCGAAAGCCTTGCCGAGGCAATCAAAAGAAAGAAGGCCAGAAAGCCGAGTTGTATGATATTTTTCATGCTTAATATTTTTTCTGTTGCAAAAATAAGAAAAAACCTGTTGGAAGGGAAGTATTGAGAGATAATTCTGTTCAATTCTTACTGACTCTCGTTGCCGAAGCGGTCTAAGGCGGTGACCTTAAAGTTCAGATTTAAGAGGGTGGAGGAGAGCAGGTTATAGGAGTATTCGCACTGGGACGTTACGGTGACTATGTTGGCGGGGTCGGAAGTGTCGACGGGCATCTGCTTGTTGGCATAGACAACATAACGGCAGTCCTTGACGGGTTCCCACCTGAGACAGGCTGTTGTGGGGCCTGTGCGCTCTTCCTTCACTTCTGGGGCATCGGGACGACTGCTGCTTTCCCACGTCATGGGCGGCAGCAGAGCAGGGTAGGGATAGTAGGCCGTCTTTACATAATCATATAGGCCCTTGGTGTTCTCCGTAAGGAACTGACTGCGGAAATAGGCCTGCCCCTGCAATCCCTGTTCACGTAGATAGCAGAGCTCTCGTTGGATAACACCTAGGTCCCAATCCTTCTCCCTAGGCGACAGGAAATAAATACCTAAGCCGGGGACTATGGGGCGACCGTAACAGTTCTCTTGCCAGTCGGCAGCAAAGGGATAGAAATGGTCGCCTTGGAAATACATCATGGGACAGAGCATATCCATGATGCCATCGCGCAGCCATCCTTGTGCATCCTGATAGACAGCGGTGTAGGCATTCCAGCCCCGGGCTGAGAAACGACGTGTGTCTTTGAACTTTCCCACAGGTGAGCAACTGAGACGTACCCATGGCTTGAGGATTTTTATGGCTTTGTGCGTCTTTTTGACAATGCGTGTGATATTGTCGCGACGCCAATCTGTCTTAGCTTGCTTACCACCATATTTCTTATAGGTGGTGCCATCGGGAAAGCCTCCTGCATTCTCGGGGTAGCGGATATAGTCGAAGTGGATGCCGTCGACATCATATAAGCTCACAATCTCCTTGCAGATACTTACGAGGTAGTCATCCGAGCCGGGGAGCCCGGGGTCGAGGTAATATGAATCGTTGTGCTTCTTCAGGAGTTCGGGGTGTGTCTTCAGCAGACATTTGGGGCCCATCTTGTCGGCATCCTTTATCTTGAAGCTGGGCACCGTCACCACCCATGCGTGCAGTTCCATGCCCCGTCGGTGCGTCTCCTCTATGGCAAAGGCAAGCGGGTCGTAGCCAGGGTCTTTCCCGAACTGACCTGTCAGGCATACGTCCCAAGGCTCTATCTTGCTGGGGTAGATGACGCTGCCCCTGATGCGTGTCTGCATAAGCACGGTGTTTATTCTTGCCGCCTTCAGCTGGTCGAGTATCTGGCACAGTTCGCGCTTCTGCTGCTCGCGGTTAGCGGCAGAGGTGGCTTTTGCCTTGGGCCAGTCTAAGCCGCTCAGTGTGGTGAGCCATACCGCTCTCACCTCGTACTTAGGTGCGGGCTTGGCTGGTGAGAACAACTCTTGTGCTGTTGAAAACTGAACCACCGAGAAAAGAATGGCGATTAAAAAGGGCAGATTTTTATTTTTCATGGCACAAAGATACCAAATTATGAGATAATAGAGAAAAGATAAAAGATAAAAGTGAGGTGATGAAAGATAAAAGTGAGACGGATTGGTGAAATAAATGGGTAATTTGTAAAATTGTAAATAGTAAATTGCCAAATTGTAAATATTATTGTATCTTTGCGGTGGATTAGATATATAATAAGGTAAAAAAATAGGTATGATTACATTTTGCATTGCACTGGCTTGCTTGGTGTTGGGATACTTTCTCTACGGAACGTTTGTTGAGAAGGTTTTTGGCATCAGCCCCGACCGCAAGACACCTTGTTACACACGTCCGGACGGAACAGATTACATTCCCATGCCCACGTGGAAGGTTTATACTGTACAATTCTTGAACATTGCTGGCACGGGTCCCATTTTTGGCGCACTGATGGGCATTCTGTATGGACCGGCTGCTTTTCTATGGATAGTTCTAGGGTGTCTGCTGGGTGGTGCTATGCACGATTATATGTCGGGTATGATTAGTATCCGTCGTGACGGTGCCTCGTTGCCTGAGATTATTGGTGACGAACTGGGCAGTGCCTGTCGCTTGGTGATGCGTGTGGTAACCTTGGTGCTAATGATTTGTGTGGGTGCCTCGTTTGTTATGATTCCTGCCGGACTGATGGACCAACTTACCGTTCAGTTGGTGGGAATTGTTGATACACGACTTATCTGGACGGTGCTCATCTTCCTCTTTTATCTAGCGGTAACTGTCTTTTCTATCGACAAGATTGTGGGTAATGTCTATCCCGTCTTTGGTGCCGCCTTGTTGCTGATGGCAGTATTGGTGGGCATTGGCATCTTTTCACATCCAGAGGGTGATATCCCTTCTCTGGCTACGGCTTTTAGCGATCATTATCCTATAGAAGGAGCTACGCCGCTCTTTCCTGGTCTATTTATTACTATCGCATGTGGAGCTGTTAGCGGATTCCACGCTACCCAAAGCCCTATGATGGCGCGATGCATCAAGAACGAGAAGTATGGTCTGCGCTGTTTCTATGGCGCTATGGTTACGGAAGGTGTGGTGGCACTCATTTGGGCTGCTGCTGCCATCAAGTTTGTGGACGCCCTTGATATTAATAATGTATACGGTATTACGGACACGTTCAACAATGCCTACGAGAAACTGTATTACACGATGACCCATGTGGTTCGTGACGGGTATGTTGTTGCTGTTAAGATGGACCCCTCCCTGTTGGTAAATATGCTTTGTAATGACTGGTTGGGTCGAACAGGTCTCGTTCTAGCTGTCTTGGGCATTGTGGCAGCTCCCATGAGCACAGGCGGTTCTGCCTTCCGTGCAGCCCGTTTGATATGTGCCGACTTCAGTGGCTTTGGTCAGAAGACGGTGGTTCGCCGCATCCTTTTGGCTGCACCACTGTTTCTGATAGCTATCCTCATGCTTAATGTGAGCAGTTTCAAGGTGCTGTGGCTCTATGTGAGTTGGTTCAATCAGGTATTGGCAACCTTTACCTTTTTCACCATCACGCATTACCTGCATCACCGTGTGGATGGAAAGGGTATTCTGCCCCGTTGGAGTTGGGTGATTGCATTCCTGCCCGCTGTGTTCATGCTCAGTGTGAGCAGCGAGTTCATCTTGGTTGACAAAGACAATGGCTTTGGCCTCCCCGTTAATGTCAGCGAGGCTATTGCTGCCGTGATAACAACCGTATTCACGGTGCTGTTTGTCATTTACGACAACAAAAGAAGAGAGGAGATAAAGAGTTAAGAGTTGATGTTCAGTTAAGAATTAAAACTACAGAGGCCGAATATAATATAAAAAAAATGATAACCTTTACTATTGCTTTGATTTCACTGCTCCTGGGATATCTTATTTATGGAGCCGTTGTAGACCATGTTTTTGGTCCTAAGGAAAATGGCGCAATGCCATGCTACACCAAGCGTGACGAGGTGGATTATCTTCCCATTGCTCCGTGGCGTGTATTCCTCATTCAGTTTTGAACATTGCAGGAACGGGACCTATCTTCGGTGCCATCATGGGTATTTTGTTTGGTCCTGCCGCCTATCTTTGGATAGTCTTTGGCTGTATCTTTGCTGGTGCCGTACACGATTATATGTGTGGTATGATATGTGTCCGCAAGGGAGGTGTTTCCCTTCCTGAGATGATAGGCGATGAACTGGGACTTGGAATGCGTATTCTAATGCGTCTCTGTTCGCTGATTCTGTTGGTCTTGGTGGGAACCGTCTTTATCACCACTCCTGCCGCTTTGCTGGATAATATGATTCCAGATCAGGGGTGGCTCTGGAGCAAGTGGTTCTGGGTTGTAATCATACTGTTTTATTTCCTGATAGCTACCTTCCTGCCCATTGACAAGCTTATTGGTAAAATCTATCCCCTCTTTGGTTTGGCGCTTTTGATAATGGCATTAGGTATTGGATGGAACATTTTTACGGCAAACGGTTGGATGCCAGAACTTACTGATCAACCTTTTGTTACCCATCACCCCAAGGGACTACCTATTTTCCCAATTCTATGCATAACCATAGCCTGTGGTGCTATCAGTGGTTTTCATGGAACACAGAGTCCGCTTATGGCGCGTTGTCTTACAAATGAGAAATACGGACGCCCCATCTTCTATGGGTCCATGATTACCGAGGGTGTTGTGGCGCTTATCTGGGCAGCTGCCACCATCAAATTTGCCAGCACGCTGCCAGGAGAGGTTGGTGCAACGGCTTACGAGAAGTTGGCTTCGATGGGTAACCCGGCCATTGTGGTAAACGAAGTAAGTACCGGTTGGATGGGAACCGTAGGTGCCATTCTGGCTGTCCTTGGCGTTGTGGCCGCTCCTATTACCAGTGGTGATACAGCTTTCCGTAGTGCCCGTTTGATTGCTGCTGACTTTCTGCATTTGGGGCAAAAGAATGTATGGAGCAGGTTGGTGCTCTGCCTGCCCTTATTTGCAATAGCTACATCTCTTATGTTTATGGATTTTGAGGTTCTGTGGCGTTATTTCGCATGGTTCAACCAAACATTGGCTTGTATCACCCTTTGGGCTGCAACAGTGTGGTTGGCTCGTAAGCGCAAGTTATTTTTTATCTGCCTTTTGCCTGCTATGTTCATGACGGTGGTTTGTACTTCTTATATTGTAGGTGCGCCCGAAGGTTTCAGTGGGATTCTTTATAAGATGGGTTTTGAGGCGTCTGAAATCCATAAAACAGGCTTGATAGCAGGACTGGTTCTGATGGCAACCTTTACTGTAGGTTTTTATCTCTGGCATAGTAAACAAACAAAATAACAATAACCCAAACTGCCGCAGGCCTTAAAGCAGTTCTCTCCCGATAGAGTTAGAAGAGGCCTTATGAAAAATATGAGAAAGAGTCTTTTGCTGTTGTTCTTAGCAGCCATTTCAATGAGTTCTTATGCTCAGTTCGAGAAAGGAACTAAGTACGTTGGTGCTTCTCTGACAGGGTTGAATATTTCTTATGGAACAGGTGAGAAGTTTGGATTGGGATTAGCTGCAACAGGAGGATACTTTATTGAGGATTCCTGGATGCTTTTAGGCCGGGTGGGCTATGACCATAAGTGGCAGGACGGTCCGGATTTCAACGAAGCAACAGTTGGGGTTGGTGCCCGTTATTATTTCAAGTCAAATGGTATTTTCTTGGGTGCAGGTATGCAGTATAAGCATGCTGCCATAGATGCGGATTATCTTCAGCTGCCTATAGAAGTAGGTTATTGCTTCTATCTTAACCAGCATGTGAGCATCGAGCCTGCAATATATTTTGAACCTTGTCTGAATAAGTTTTCAGACGGAACAAGAGTAGGACTTAAGATTGGTCTTGGCTTCTACTTCTAAGTCTTTGACTATCCTTTTTCCCCTTTTGGCTGTTCCTGCCTTGGCACAGCCAAAGGGAGCGTGCCCCAACATATTATATATAATGTGTGATGATATGGGGTATGGTGACTTGTCGTGTTATGGCCAGCAACATTTCAGTACCCCTAACATAGACCGTCTGGCAGCACAGGGAATGCGTATGACATCGGCCTATGCCGGCAGTCCTGTCTCGGCTCCTTCACGAGCCTGTTTCATGACGGGACAGCACTCAGGCCACACTCATGTGCGCGGCAACAAGGAGTGTTGGAGCGGACGTGTTCAGTACGGACAGAACACTGACTATGCTGTTGTGGGGCAGGAACCTTACGATCCTGCTGTGCCCATTCTGCCTGAAATCTTCAAGGCTGCCGGCTATCATACTGGTATGTTCGGCAAGTGGGCAGGCGGCTATGAGGGCTGTGTCTCTACACCCGACAAACGCGGTGTGGACGAGTTCTACGGCTACATCTGCCAGTTCCAGGCACATCTTTATTTTCCCAATTTCCTGAATCGTTATAGCCGTTCTATGGGCGACACCTGTGTGGTACGTGAGGTATTGGAGCAAAATATTCAGCATGCCATGTATGGACCCGACTATAACAACCGTCGGCAGTACAGTTCCCAGCTTATTCATGAAAGGGCTTTAGAGTGGTTGAGGGCGCAGAAGAAGGGAGAGCCCTTCTTTGGCATCTTTACCTACACCTTGCCGCATGCCGAGTTACGTCAGCCCGATGATTCCCTGTTGCAATCCTTCCGAGGCAAACTCCTTCCGGAACGTGAATACAAAGGCGACAATCCTTCGCGTTACAATCCTACGCCAGAGGCGCATGCCCAGTTTGCAGCCATGATAACAAGACTGGATGCTCAAGTAGGCGAAATTATGCAGGTACTTGAGGAAATGGGTTTGGCAGACAATACTGTGCTAATCTTTACCAGCGATAACGGCCCGCATGAAGAGGGTGGGGCAGATCCCGACTATTTCAACCACGACGGCAAGTTCCGTGGCCTCAAGCGCAGTACTCATGAGGGAGGCATACGTATTCCTTTTATTGTTCGTTGGCCAAAGTATGTGAAGGCGGGAACGGAGTCTGACTTCCCTTTTGCTTTCTATGACCTTATGCCCACCTTCTGCGATATTGCAGGAATAAATAACTTTCAACTTTCAACTCTCAACTCTCAACTTTTAACTGACGGTCTCAGCATCATGCCCACGCTAACAGGAAAGGGTCGTCAGCGCAAGCACGATCATTTGTACTGGGAGTTTCATGAGACAGATATGCTGGGTGTCCGCAAGGGTGACTGGAAACTGGTGGTTCATAAAGGAAAACCTTCGTTATACAACCTGCACAAAGACCCGCACGAAGACCACGACCTGTCTGGGGAGCGTCCTGCCCTCGTACGTAAGCTTGTCAAGAAGATTTATCAGGACCATACCGACAGTCCACTCTTTCCAATCACTTTACCGCAACTTTAGTGTATTAGCTGTTTTGTAAAGAACGTTACAGCCAATTTCACGGCCTCTTCGGGATGAGGGCCGAAACCATGGTCGTAGTGGTCGAGCAGGTGCCATTCACTCTTTTTCCATAACTGATGGAAACGCAGACCATAGGTGTAAGGCACTGTGCGGTCACCTGTTCCGTGTATGATGCAAGCGGGCCCTTTGTAGCCTGCTGCCGTCTCATAGATGGGAAGCCAAAAGGCAGTCTTTATGTAGTCGCGTCCTAGATGATGCCCCCAAACCTCTACGTACTCGGGTGGGTCAAGCGGGTCGCCATGATTGCCAGGTTGACCAGCCACCGTGCCACGTATGGCATCGTCGCGCAGCACACCAGCAGGAGCTAACAGCACAACGCCGCCCTTGAAAGCTTTCTTACCAAGTTGTCCTGCCAGCATGGAAGTAACAACACCGCCTTGCGAGTGCCCGGCAATACCTATGTTGCCAAATCGGCCGTCAGCTTTTATCCAATTGTATACATGATGAGCATCCTCAATCTCATTGGGGACGGTCATTTGTACAAAATCTCCCTCGCTCTCGCCATGTCCGTTGAAGTCGAAGCGGATGCTGGCGATACCCTGTTTCTCCAGTTCATGGGCGATGCCGCGTTCTAGACCACCGTTCCTGTTGCCCGTAAAACCATGACAGAGCATCACTATGGGACAATGCTTGGGCATCGCGTCAGGCATTTGTAAATCAGCTACTAGTTTTCCGTGGTTGCCTTGGATAACAACTCGCTCTGTGCGGGCACTTGCCAAGCCTGCTGTGAGCAGACAGGCTACTAAGAGTAGTATTTGTTTCATAATTATCTTATTTCTCCAGTTCAAAGACAGGGATATAGGTTTTGTCAATCTGTGTGGTCACGGTCTGACCGCCATTATAATACTTACCCGTATGACGGTCTCGCCATCTGCCAGTAGTCTTGGGTAGATAAGTCTGCCACTCTGTAGCATTTGCTTCTGTTACTGGACTGATGAGCAGACGAGGGCCAAACATATATTCATACTTCTGATCCAAGGCTTGAGGGTCGTTAGCAAAGTCGAACACCAACGGACGCATGAGAGTATACCCTTCTGTGCTGACACGACGGGCACACTCCTCGATGTATGGTCGCAGCTTCTCGCGTTCCTTGATACATCGTGTAATGATGGCCTGTGCCTCTAGACCGTAGTTCCATGGCTCTGTGTTACTCATGTAGCCGTGTATACGCATCAAAGGAAGATAAACCGATAGTTCCACCCAACGCAGCATACGGTCTATATAGGCCTGATCTGTATATTGATTGCCTGGACGGAAGAAGCCGCCTGCATCGTAAGTCCACCAAGGCACACCTGCTGCCTGAACGCCTAAGCCTGCTGTTATCTGTCGACGGAGCGTCTCGTAGTCGTTGCCTATATCGCCGCTCCACAAGGTAATGCCATAGCGTTGAATGCCAGGATATCCGCAGCGTGTGAGAATAAAGGGTGTGTCTGCTGTTTTCCTCTGACTGTTGTCCTTTAACAGCCCCTCATAAACGGTCTTGCATACCAACAAGGGGAAGACGTTACGAACGGCATCGCCACGCCAACGTCCGGCATTCACCATGCGACCGTTAAGGTCATCGTTCTCGGGCTCGGTGGCATCTTGCCACCATGCATCAATACCTAAGGGTACCAAACGTTCTGAGAAGTTTTTCCAGTATGCCGCAGCAGCATCGGGATTAAAGAAGTCAATCCAGTCGGTGCCGGGTATGTAGTAGTCTTTGCTGAGCATCTGCTTACCTACCTCGGAGTTTTTATCTATCTTAGACCACACGCTGACCATGAGACGTACGCCCATGTGGTGCAAAGAATCTGTCAGTGCCTTGGGATTGGGGTAGTAATCCTCGTCGAACTGCATGGCATTCCACCCATATTTGCCCCAATATTGCCAGTCTTGCACAATCATGTCAAGGGGTATCTGCTCTTTCTTGAAGCGATTGACCGTCTGCAGAATCTCATGGGAGGAATGAAAACGCTCGCGGCAGTGAATGTAGCCCAAGGCCCATGAGGGAATCTGCGGGCAGGGCCCTGTAAGCTGTCGGTATGTGGCAATGACTTCATCGGCGGTGCCGACAAATACCGTGTAGTCAACTTTAGAGGCAACAGGTGACTGGAAAGTAGTTTGATTCTCAACCTTATTATAATATAGAACGGGTTTGTCGTCCTTGGTCAGCTGAGCAGTAACTGTGTGAGTACCAGCTTTCAGGTGTACTATCTGTGACATGGTGGGTGGCAGCCAGATGTTCTGTAGATCGAACACCTCTTTGTCGTCGATTGTCAGTTGATGACGACGAGCCATCTTCTGTCCTACATCGAGCAGCAGCGCATAATCTCCTTCCTTGTCGAGATGGAATGTTGCTTGGAAGATGTTTTGTCGGCGCACCTCTTTTTTTCCACCCTCAGTGGAGGTAACGTAGACCTCTTCTGAAGTATTGGACTGTTGGCTTTTGGCAACAAGGGTTACATGGTGGCTACAAGGGTTAAACTCCGTCATTCCATAATTATTCCAAAGCACGCCGTAGCCTTTGCTTGAGAGCAGCATGGGCAGACTGATTTGTGTGTTCACCTGCGTTAGTCGGCGCGACAGTCCGCGTACATTGGTGTATCCGTCCTGGAACTGCCCCAATCCGTAGAGATATTCCCCTTTGGGTGACTGGAATGTAAGTGTAGCCTGCTCGCCCTGCAAGTGATGCTTGGTAGCAGTAAAAACCACACGCCCTTGCTTGTCTTTCACTTGCAGCAATTGACGCTTGCCGTCAATCTTTACGTGAATGTCGGTCTGAGCTACCTCTTTCTGACGTACGTAGGTCCAGTCGGGTAATTGTTGGGGTACATCTTCTTCTGCATATTGGATGCGTACGGCATTGTGTGCCACGTACTTTACGGTTAAATGTCCCTTGCCAAAAGGAACTGTTTCTGCCCGCGTCGGCAGAAACGTAACCAACATCAGAATTATCAGCGTTATCTTCTTCATTTATTCAATACCTAAAAGGCAAGCTTGGTATGATTCCAGGCTCGCCTTCTGTTTTTCTAGCCTTAAACTATTGCTGTTAGCTACGCAACTTTATTTTGAGGTTCTTTATCATGTCTTCTGTCATGCGGTCCAAATTGTATTCAGGTTTCCAACCCCATTCCTCACGAGCGCAGGAGTCGTCCATCTTGTTGGGCCAACTGTCGGCAATGGCTTGCTTAATGGGCTCTGGCTTATAAATCATTTTAAAGCTGGGATAGTACTTTTGGATGGCGTGATAGATAATCTCAGGGTCGAAACTCATGGCCGTTATATTGAAACTATTGCGGTGCTTGAGTTTGCTGGGGTCGGCTTCCATAATGTCTATCATGGCCTTCTGTGCATCGGGCATGTACATCATATCCATGTAAGTACCTTGCTTGAGAGGGCAGACGAAGGTCTCGCCTTTAACAGCAGCGTAGTAGATTTCTACGGCATAGTCGGTAGTTCCTCCGCCTGGCAGACTGAGGTGACTGATAAGACCAGGGAAGCGTACCGAGCGTGTATCGACACCAAAGCGAGTGAAGTAATAATCAGATAGCAACTCGCCTGTAACCTTGGTAACGCCATAGATTGTATTGGGACGTTGTATGGTGTCTTGTGGCGTATTGTCATGCGGTGTGCTGGGACCGAATGCTCCAATGGAGCTTGGGGTAAAGACAGCACAGCCAAAGAGACGGGCAACCTCCAAGCAGTTAACCAGTGACCCGATACCTACGTTCCAACCGAGCATAGGATTGAGTTCAGCTGTGGCGCTAAGGATAGCGGCCAGATTGTAGATGGTATCTATGTTGTACTTTTTGACAGCCTCTGCTATCTGCATAATCTGGGTGGAGTCTATGCGCTCAATAGGACCGCGTTCATAAATCTCGCCCTTGAGGGGACGAAGGTCGGAACTGACAACGTTAGCATCTCCATAGATATCCCGAAGATTGCGGGTAAGCTCAGAGCCTATCTGACCACCGGCGCCCACAATGAGAATTCTTTTCATATTTAGACTTAAGATTTAAGATATTATTACCCTTCTATTTCGGCACGGACTTTCTTGAAGGCTTCAATACACTTATCAAGATGTTCACGTTCGTGTGCTGCAGAGATTTGTACGCGGATACGAGCCTGACCTTTCGGTACAACCGGATAGTAAAAGCCAGTAACGAAGATGCCTTCTTCCTGCATTTTTGCTGCGTATTGCTGACTCTTGGCTGCATCATAAATCATTACGGCGCAGATAGCGCTTTCTGAGGGCTTGCAGTCGAAACCTTCTTCGTGCATACGACGCAGGAAATAATCGGTATTAGCGTGCAACTTATCTTGCAATTCATTGGTCTCGCTCATCATCTCGAACATACGGATACCTGCTGCAACCAAACCGGGAGCCATAGAGTTAGAGAAAAGGTATGGGCGACTGCGTTGACGCAGCATGTCAATAATTTCCTTCTTACCTGTGGTGAAACCGCCCATAGCACCGCCAAAGGCTTTGCCTAGTGTGCCAGTAAGAATTTCTATTTTGCCACGTAGGCTGTATCTCTCTGTTACACCACGACCTGTCTTTCCGACAACACCGGCACTATGGCTCTCGTCTACCATTACCATCGCGTCATATTTCTGGGCAAGTTCGTAAATTTTGTCCAAGGGGCAAACATTTCCGTCCATAGAGAACACGCCGTCTGTAACAATGATACGGAAGCGGTTCTTCTGGGCAGCCTTCAATTGTTCTTCAAGATCGGCCATGTCGGCATTAGCATAGCGGTAACGTTGTGCCTTACACAGACGAACACCATCGATGATAGAAGCGTGGTTCAGGGCATCAGAGATGATGGCGTCCTGATCTGTAAGCAGTGGTTCAAAAACACCACCATTGGCATCGAAGCAGGCTGCATAAAGGATTGTATCTTCTGTGCCAAAGAATTCGGAAATCTTCTGCTCAAGTTTCTTGTGAAGGTCTTGGCATCCACAGATGAAACGTACGCTGGCCATACCAAAGCCACGTGCATCCATGCCCTTCTTTGCGGCCTCTATAAGCTCCTTGTTGCCGGCCAAACCCAGATAGTTGTTGGCGCAAAAGTTAAGGCACTTTTTCCCTTTTACAAGAATCTCAGCTCCTTGAGGGCTCTCAATGATGCGCTCATTCTTGTACAGACCAGCTGCTTCAATCTCAGCCAGTTCCTTCTTCAGATGTTCTTGAAATTTTGTATACATAATTTTGTGTTTAAAAGTTATTCCCTACAATTGTAAAAATCTATGTTTTCCGTTCTGTTGGTTAGTTCAGGTATGCAAAGTTACGTTTTTTCTGAATACGTTGTTATCAATGTGATAACTTTTTTTCTTTTTTTAGATATTTTCCCGTATAACTTTGCTTGCATTTCGCTATTTCTTCGGGTGTGCCGCATGCCACAATGTTGCCACCGGCCTCTCCACCTTCAGGCCCCAGATCTATAACATAGTCGGCACACTTGATTACCTCCATGTTATGTTCTATAATAATTATGGTGTGGCCACGCTCTATTAGTGCGTCAAAAGATTTTAGAAGTTTCTTGATATCATGGAAGTGAAGACCTGTCGTGGGCTCATCAAAGATAAAGATGGTGGGCTGCTGCTTCTCCATACCTAAGTAATAAGCTAGTTTTACACGTTGGTTCTCTCCACCAGAAAGGGTAGAGGATGACTGACCCAGTTTGATGTAGCCTAAACCCACATCCTGCAGAGGTTTCAATAGGGTTGTGATTTTCTTTTGTTTATGTTCTGTGAAGAATTCAATGGCCTGATTGATGGTCATGTTGAGTACATCGTTCACATTCTGCCCTTCATAGCGGACCTCTAGAATATCATGTTTAAAGCGTTGGCCGTGACAACTCTCGCACTCCAGTACAAGGTCGGCCATGAACTGCATCTCTACCGTAACGGTACCTTCTCCCTTACATTCCTCGCAACGGCCTCCATCGGTATTAAAACTGAAGTAGGCTGGGGTATATCCCATTTGTCGGGCAAGGGGCTGATTGGCAAAGAGTTTTCGGATTTCATCCCATGCCTTGACATAAGTTACGGGATTGGAGCGTGTGCTCTTGCCAATGGGGTTTTGGTCGATGAACTCAATATGCTGTACCATATCCAAGTTACCCTGTAGCAGCATAAACTCACCTGGTCGCTCAGCAACTTCATCCATTTGCCTTTTCATGGCATTATAGAAGATGTCGCGCACGAGGGAACTCTTGCCACTGCCGCTTACACCAGTAACGCAGGTAAGAACATTGAGGGGGAAGCGAACGTCGATGCCCTTCAAGTTGTTGGCACGTGCCCCCTTAACCTCTATAAAATTATTCCATGGACGACGTGAAGAGGGTACATCGATACGTTCCTTTCCGCTCAAGAACGCTAGAGTGTGGGAAGAGAGATTATTATGAGTGATTGGAGTTTTTTGATTATCCTGAATAATCTGAGGTTCCCCTTGCCAAACGATCTGTCCACCAAGGCGTCCTGCCTCTGGTCCTATGTCTATAATCCAGTCGGCAGCACGCATGATATCCTCGTCGTGTTCCACCACAATGACGGTGTTGCCCAGATCGCGGAGTTCCTTTAATACATGGATAAGCCGGTCGGTATCCCGACTGTGAAGACCTATACTGGGTTCGTCGAGGATATAAAGACTTCCCACTAAACTACTGCCCAAGGAGGTTGCCAGATTGATACGTTGACTCTCTCCTCCAGAGAGTGAGTTGGAAAGACGATTCATGGTAAGATACCCAAGTCCAACATCTAAGAGAAAGTGCAGACGGTTGGTTAATTCCGTCAGAATGCGGTTAGCAATCTGCTGCTCATGTTCAGTGAGTTGTAGGTTCTCTATCCAAAGCAGCAATTCTGTTACGGGCATTTCTACCAGTTCTGATATACTTTTACCACAAATCTTAACATAGCAGGCTTCAGGCTTTAGGCGCGTACCATGACACTTGGGACAGACGGTTTTTCCTCTATATCGAGCCAGCATTACGCGATTCTGAATCTTGTATTGTCCCTGTCGGAGCATCTCAAAAAATTCATCTATACAAAGCATTCCCCATTCTTTTTCCTCGGGTGTAAGCTTCCAGTCCTTGGGAATTTGAACGCCCTCTTCTGTCTTGGGAGTATGCTGAATAGGGCTTCCATGCCAAAGCCAATCTTTCTCTCCCTGTGTTAATTCAAAGTATGGTTTGAAAATTGGGAAGCCGCGTTCAGAGTTAAAGCGGATAAACCAATCTTTCCACTCTGCCATCTTTTCTCCTCGCCAGCATACAACAGCTCCGTCATATACGCTGAGGGCGCTATTGGGGATGACAAGATGTTCATCAATGCCCATAATTTTGCCAAAACCCTCGCATTCTGGGCAAGCTCCGGCAGGAGAGTTAAAAGCAAAGAGGTTATCGGAAGGTTCCTCAAAGGTCATACCATCAGCCTCATATCTCGTACAGAAATGCTTTTTTTCTCCACTGGAAAGGTACAGGAGTATCATTTCGCCTCCTCCTTCATAGAAAGCCGTTTCAGAGGAATCAACTAGCCGGGCTATAGTGTCTTTTTCATTTTTTGCCGAAAGGCGGTCTACAATCAGATATACATCATCATTGTCTTTAGCTTGATATTCATCTATGCGAATAACCTCACCGTTTACCAGCAGTCGGCTAAAGCCTTGCTGTGTGAGAATGCCTATGTTTGATTTGGGTTTGCATAATACCATTAATTTAGTGCCTTCTTCATGAGCTAGCATGTTTCTGACCACATCTTCGGTGGTGTGTTTTTTTACTTCAGTTCCGCTGATGGGACTGAAAGTACGCCCGATTCTTGCATACAGCAAACGCAAGTATTCATAAATCTCTGTGCTGGTGCCGACTGTACTTCTGGGGTTGCGGCTACTTACCTTCTGTTCAATGGCTATGGCTGGCGGAATGCCCTTGATGTAATCACATTCGGGCTTGTTCATTCTACCTAGGAACTGGCGTGCGTATGCAGAAAGACTCTCTACATATCGGCGTTGACCTTCGGCATAAAGCGTATCAAAGGCAAGGCTACTTTTTCCGCTTCCGCTCAATCCTGTGATTACTACCAGTTTGCCACGTGGAATTTCCAAATCAATGTTCTTCAGGTTATTGACCCTGGCTCCTTTTATCTTTATGCTATTTTCCAACTCAACAGTTTTAACTTAAAAATTTTCTTTAAACTCTAATCTCTAAACTCTAAACTTATTTCGTTATCTCTCCGCATAGGTGGCTGTTCATCATTTCCTGAATCCTCTTTTTGGGCAACTTGTGGCCCAACAGGAACATGAGTTTTGTGATGGCGCATTCAGGTGTGCTATCATAACCGCTTACAACACCAGCTTCTATCAAAGGCAGACTGGTTTCGTAAAGACCCATGTGAACGCATCCTGCCTGACACTGAGTGATGTTTACCAAAAGCAGCCCTCGGTCGTTGGCATCACGGAGTTCCTCTTTAAACCATTTTAACTGAGGGGCGTTTCCTGCGCCAAAGGTTCTGATAACCACGGCTTTCAGTCCGGGTATATTCAGCACGGAATGTACTAAACTTCTTTGAATACCAGGAAAAAGTGTCAACACCACTACGTTAGGGTCTACAAGATAGTGAGGTTTGAAAGGTTTGTTGGGGTCAGGCTTCCTGATTGCAGCTTCATTAAATCTTATATGCATGCCCGCCGTTGCCAAATCAGGGTAATTAAATGAGCGGAAGGCGTTGAACTGTTCGGCATTTATTTTTGTGGTTCTATTGCCACGCATGAGTTTCTCTTTAAAGTAGATACAGACTTCAGGTACAACAGATGTGCCGTCTTCGTGTTGTGCCGCAGCAATTTCGATAGCAGTGATAAGGTTTTCTTTGCCATCAGTCCGTATTTTTCCAATAGGTAACTGTGAGCCTGTCAGAATAACGGGTTTTTCCAAATTTTCCAGCATAAAACTTAGAGCAGAGGCTGTATAAGCCATTGTATCTGTTCCGTGAAGAATAACAAATCCGTCGAAGAGATTATAATTGTTATCGATAATCTTTACCAAACGAGCCCAGTGCTCAAGTCCCATATCGCTGGAGTCGATGGGAGGGTCAAAAGTGAAGGCGTGAATTCTGTAATCAAATCTTTTCAGTTCGGGAACTTCGTCTAAGATAAGGTCGAAGTTGAAACTCTCCAAAGCTCCGGTTTCTGCATTCTCCCTCATTCCGATAGTTCCTCCAGTGTAGATGAGGAGAACGCTAGGTCTATGTGTCTTAATAATGCTCATGCTAATAATAAATGATGACAAAATTATAAAAAAGAATGCGTATAATTAGGTGATGTATAATTTTTTTTTGTATTTTTGTCCCGATATGAAGAACAAATGGTTTATTCTGCTGCTTTTTATAGCAGTATCAGCAGTAGCCCAGAATCCCAAAAGGGAGTTCCGTGGTGCATGGATTCAGAGTGTTAATGGTCAGTTTCAAGGCATGGGGCGTGACCGCATGCAACAAGTACTGACAAGTCAACTGAATGACCTTCAGAAGGATGGTATCAACGCAATCTTCTTCCAAGTGAGATGCGAGGGTGATGCCTTATATCCCAGTGATTTGGAGCCTTGGAGCCGATATCTGACAGGACAGCAGGGTACTCCTCCCAATCCTTATTGGGATCCTCTTCAGTGGATGGTTGAGCAATGCCACAAACGTCAGATGGAACTGCATGCATGGATTAATCCTTATCGTGCCAAGACAAAGAGTACCACGGCTTTGGCTAATACACATGAGTATTTCCGTCATCCGAATCATTTCTTTAATTATGATGGACTGATGCTCTTTGATCCTGGTTTTCCTGAAAATCGCGACTACATTTGTCAGGTGGCTTGTGATATTGTTCGACGTTACGATGTAGACGGAATACATATAGATGATTACTTCTATCCTTATCCTGTGGCTGGCGTTGCCATTCCTGATGATAATTCTTATGCGCTTTACGGAAAGGGAATGGAGCGTGCGGAATGGCGTAGGCAGAATGTGAACCTATTTATTCAACAAATGTGCTATCAGATACGCTCTGTTAAACCTTGGGTTAAGTTTGGTGTTTCGCCTTTTGGTATTTATCGCAATCTGTCAAGCGACCCCAATGGAAGTGCTACCAACGGCTTGCAGAATTATGATGACCTATATGCTGATGTGCTTACATGGGTGGAAAATGGTTGGGTTGATTACAATATTCCTCAGCTTTATTGGGAAATTGGGCATAAGACGGCGGATTATGAAACACTCATCAATTGGTGGAGTGCCCATGCGGGGCGTCGTCCTGTTTTCATTGGTCAGGATGTTATGCGTACCGTTAAGGCTCCTGATCCACAGAATCCCACATCTCATCAGATGCACAGAAAGTATATGCTTCAGCGTACTTTACCCGGTATCTATGGTAGTTGTCAGTGGTATGCGGCAGCCGTTTGTGACAATCCTGGAAATTATCAGACTGTGTTACGCCAGATATACCATAGTACGCCTGCTTTGCAGCCTCGTATGCCTTGGATTGATAATAAGGCTCCAGGCAAACCTAGAAAGGCTGCTATTGTATGGACAGATGAAGGACCCATTCTCTTTTGGACAGCTCCTAAAGCCAGGACTGTTATGGATGAGGCGGTTCAGTATGTTGTATACCGCTTTTTAAGAGGCGAGAGAATAGATTTGGAAGATACTTCACATATACTTTGCATTACACGTGAGACAAATCTTCCTCTTACTTATCACGGCGGACAGGCACCATACGTTTACATTATTACAGCCTTGGATCATGTGCAAAATGAATCTAAGGGTGTTAAGAAGAAGGTCAAGTTATGAAAATGAAGAAATCATTATATCTTTGTTTGTTGCTATTCTCTTTTTGCTCTTGTGGTGATAAGAAGGGACAGAGTGACGAGCAGATAACTTCAACCACAGAACAGCAAGCTGGTGAGCATAGGATGAAAAATTATGATTTTACTGACAGTGTAACATTAGGAAGCCATTTGTATGTTTATACTATACACCGCGAGGCTGATGACTCGTTGAGGGTTGTGGTGGACGAGAATGGCGATAAGTTTGTGGATAATTATTATGATCTGACAATTCTCAAGGACGGACGTGAATTCTTCCGCCATAGGTTTACCAAGATATCTTTTGGTTCTCAGTTGGATGACAATTTCCGCAAAAACGGTATTCTTGACGGTTTCCGGTTTATGTCAGCAAAAGAGGGTATGCTTACGTTTGGTGCTTGCGTAAGTTTTCCTGAGAGTGATATGTCAGAACCATTTGTGCTTACAATTGGTACAGACGGAAGTTTTACTTTAGAGCCTGATACGGCTCCTGATATAGAAGAAGATACGTCAGTCTGAAAAGAATTTGGCTACATCCATCATGCCGGGCAGAACAATATCTGCACCGGCATTTTTTAAGACCTCATCTGTCAAGGGTCCTGTATTTGCAGCTATAGTGAAAATGCCTGCTGCGTGGCTAGCCTGTACACCTAATGGCGCATTCTCTACAACAATTCCTTCTTCTGGTCTAATACCTGCTTTCTGCAAACCTTTCAGGTAAGGCTCTGGGTAAGGCTTTCCTAACTTAACGTCAAAGCCTGTAACCATTAAGTCTTGGTGAAAAAAGCCTGGATAGCTACGCTCCAGTTTCTCTAATAGGGAAGTCTGAGCGCTACCTGTAACCAAAACAATCTTCAGCCCTTTTGCCTTGACGGCCTGCAGGGTTTCTAATGCACCAAGTATAGGCTTGGCTTCGGGGAGTGTGTTAAAGACTTTGCTTTTGGCCTCGTAGATAAGCTGTTTCTCTTCTTCTGTGGCATCACGGCCCCAGAAGCGTTGAGCTAGCATATTGATTGTGCCGCTTCCTGTACGGCCTTCGTTCATGTATACTTCTTCTGGAGTCATGGACAAACCATATTCCGTCATTGCATGACTCCAGGCGTATGCATGATTAGGCATACTGTCAAATAGTACACCATCCATATCAAACAGGACGGCTTTTAACCGTCCTGTTATATCAAAATCTCTCATCAATTGAACCAAATTCTAAAGTCTAACACCTAAGGTTCAATTAACCATTAAGTCTTGCTTTAATGGCTTCTGTTTCCTTTTCGTAACCAGGTTTACCAAGCAGGGCAAACATGTTTTTCTTATATGCTTCAACACCTGGTTGGTTGAAGGGGTTTACTCCTAATACCAGACCACTGATACCGCAAGCCTTCTCAAAGAAGTAAATCATCTGTCCTAGATTGTACTCATCCAAACGAGGAACAATGAGACGCATGTTAGGAACACCACCGTCAACGTGTGCCAATTGTGTACCTAGTTCAGCCATCTTATTCACCTCATCAACACGCTTGCCAGCCAGGAAGTTTAGTCCGTCCAAATTTTCTTCATCATTGGGGAACAGGAGTTTGTGTTCGGGCTCCTCAATGCTTACAACAGTCTCGAAGATGGTGCGTTCGCCTTCCTGAATCCACTGTCCCATAGAGTGAAGGTCGGTGCTGAAGTCAACAGCTGCAGTGAAGATACCCTTACCATCCTTACCTTCAGACTCTCCGTAGAGTTGCTTCCACCATTCATTCATAAAATGAAGCTTTGGCTGGAAGTTAACCATAATTTCAATCTTCTTGCCCTCCTGATACAATGCATTACGAACGGCAGCATACTGGGCACAGATATTTTCGTTGAAAGGAATATTAGCAGCTGTGGCCAGTTCCATATCGGCGGCACCCTTCACCAACTTGGCAATGTCAAAGCCTGCGATGGCGATGGGTAGCAGCCCTACGGGAGTTAGCACGCTAAAACGACCGCCTACATTATCGGGAATGACAAAACTGGTATAACCCTCTTTGTCGGCACAGGTACGAGCTGCACCTTTCTTGGCATCAGTGATGGCAACGATAACCTTTTTGGCCATCTCCTTGCCACGTTGCTCCTCGCATTGTTTTTTCAACAGACGGAAAGCCAGGGCTGTCTCTGTAGTAGTGCCGCTCTTGCTGATGTTGAGGACACCAAACTTCTTGCCTTTCAAATATTCGGTAAGTTCATACAGATAGTCTTCGCCGATGTTGTTGCCTGCAAAAAGGATGGTTGGGTTTTCTCCGTTGTTTGTCAACCATTGGAAACTATTGCTCAGTGCCTCAATCACAGCTCGGGCACCCAGATAAGAACCGCCGATACCTGCAACAACAACGGTGTCGCAATTTTCTCGCAGTGTTTGGGCGCACTCCTGCAATTCTGTCATGAATTCAGCACTGATGCTGCTGGGGAGGTGCAACCATCCAACGAAATCGTTACCTGCACATGTGCCGTTTTCCAAAGCCTGCTGGGCTTCTGTCACTTTGCTTTCGAATGAAGCAACTTTTTCGGCACTGACCAGTGCCTTAGAAATGTCTAATTTAATCATAATATGTTACCTTTTTAACCTTTGTTCCATTACCTTATATATATAATAAGAGAGACGTTAGCTTAACACCCCGCATAGTTTTTTTATCTCTTTGTCAGGACGGGTCCGTTCATACAAGATGTTGTATACAGCATCCACAATGGGCATGTCAACGCCTACATGGTGAATGATGTCTTTCATACATTTACAACCGTAGTATCCTTCAGCAACCATCTCCATCTCCAGCTGTGCGCTTTTTACGCTGTAACCTTGTCCAATCATGGTGCCAAAGACGCGGTTACGGCTGAAATGAGAATATCCGGTAACCAGCAGGTCGCCCATGTACACAGTGTTGGTGATATTACGTTCAATGGGGTAAATGGTATTTAGGAAACTCTTCATTTCACGGGCTGCATTGCTCATAAGTACTGCCTGGAAATTGTCTCCGTACTTCAATCCGTGGCAAATACCAGCTGCTATAGCGAATACATTTTTCAGAACGGAAGCATATTCAATGCCTATTACATCGTTGCTGGTGCTGGTCTTTACATAATCACTTGCCAACATCTGTGCAAAACCTTCAGCTTTCTGTTGGTCGGCACATCCAATGGTTAAATAGGTAAGACGGTTCATCGCCACTTCCTCAGCATGACTAGGTCCACCTATCACAGCCAAGTTCTCTTCTGGTACGTTATAAACTTGATTGAAATAATCCGAGCATATGACATTCTCGTCAGGAACAATACCCTTGATGGCTGTAACGACGAATTTGTTGTCCAGCCTGGTGTAAAGTTTCCTTAGATGTCCTTTCAGATATGGCGATGGGGTAACAAAAATGAGCGTATCGGCCTCTTCAACAACTTCGTTGATGTCGCTGCTGAAGTGAATCCTGTTCACATCGAACAAAACACTTGTTAGGTAGGCCGGATTGTGTTTTAGACGTTTAAAGTCCTCTATACGGTCATCTCTGCGTAGATACCACCAAATGCTGTCGTTCTTCTCTAACAGTATTTTCGCGATAGCGGTAGCCCAGCTACCTCCTCCCAGTACGGCTATTTTTCCTAAACTGTCCAAGTCGCTATTGTATCTTGGCTGGGTTTCTCGATTTCCAGCTTGTATTTCTTAACTATTTCTATAATCTGCTGCTGAATCTTAGCGGGTGCAACACCTTGCAATGTAGCCACCAAATTATATCCGGCCTTACGCAGGATGGGGATGAATTCAGGGGGGATGCCTTTCTCAAGGAACAACTCGTCTTTGTCGCGAGGTGCCTTTACCTCGGGCTTCATCTGTGGGAATAGCATTACCTCGCCAATCTGGAACTTACCTGTGAGCAGCATTACCAAACGGTCTATGCCGATTCCGATACCAAAGGTAGGAGGCATACCATATTGAAGAGCGCGCAGAAAGTCCTGATCAATAATCATTGCCTCATCATCGCCTTTTTCGGAAAGGCGCATCTGTTCTTTGAAACGCTCCTCCTGATCAATGGGGTCGTTCAGCTCACTGTAAGCATTTGCCAATTCCTTGCCATTCACCATCAACTCGAAACGCTCTGTCAGGCCAGGCTTCGAGCGGTGCATCTTGGTCAAGGGTGACATTTCCACAGGATAATCGGTGATGAAAGTGGGTTGTATAAAACTTCCCTCGCATGTCTCGCCAAAAATCTCATCAATGAGTTTACCTTTTCCCATAGTCTCGTCTACCTCGATATTCAATTTCTTGGCAACCTCACGAATTTCATCCTCGTTCATCGGGTAGAGATCATACCCCGTCTTCTCTTTAATGGCATCCAAGATTGGCAGACGACGGAAGGGTGCCTTGAAAGAGATAACCTTACCGTCAATCTCCACCTCAGGTTTGCCGTTTACAGCCGTACAAATCTGCTCCAGCATCTGCTCTGTGAAGCCCATACCCCAGTTCAAATCCTTGTAGCTGATGTACAGCTCCATGCAGGTAAATTCGGGGTTGTGTGTTTTGTCCATACCCTCGTTGCGGAAATTCTTGCCCATCTCGTACACGCCTTCGAATCCACCAACAATCAAGCGCTTCAAATACAGCTCGGTAGCAATGCGCATGTACATATCTTGGTTCAGCGCATTGAAGTGCGTCATGAACGGACGGGCCGTAGCACCGCCAGGGATGTTCTGCAGAATAGGGGTGTCCACTTCAGTATAACCGGCATCGTCAAGAATCTTGCGCATGGTACGAATAATTGTGGCACGCTTCAGGAAAGTTTCCTTCACACCTGCATTCACAATCAAGTCAACGTAGCGCTGACGATAGCGGAGTTCTGGATCATCAAATGAGTCAAACACATTTCCCTCAGCATCAGTCTTTACAACGGGGAGTGGCTTCAGGCTCTTGCTCAGCACCGTCATCTCCATTACATGTACGCTAATCTCGCCAGTCTTAGTACGGAAGACATACCCCTTCACGCCGATGAAGTCACCCAAGTCGAGACACTTCTTAAAGACTATGTTGTAAAGGTCTTTGTTTTCATCGGGACAGATGGCATCGCGTTGCACATATACCTGAATCCGCCCCTTTGAGTCTTGCAATTTGGCAAAGGCAGCCTTGCCCATGATGCTTTTGCTCATGATACGGCCGGCCACGCTCACAACGGGGCTGTTCTCAGGTGTTGCTGTCTCGCGCACGTCATTTCCTTCTTCGTCCTTGCCAATGACAGGCAGGTCCACAAAGTCTCGAACAATGTCGGTGCTCCATGCTGTTACAGGATATTCTGCAGCAGGATATGGGTTGATGCCTAAGTCGCATAATTGTTGCAGGTTATTTCTGCGAACGATCTCCTGTTCGCTTAGTTCCAATATGTTCATCTTATTATATTCATTGAACATTGATCATTGATGGCTGCGATTGAGGAGAGGAGAGCTAAATTCGCTTAAGCTATCCTGAGCGTGAGCAGGCTCGACCGCAGGTCAACATTAATCATTGCTCTTTATTTTGTTTGTTCTTTAACTTCTTTAAATTCGAGCGTTAGCATTAACTTAATGTTCGTTAAGCGGATGCAAAGGTACAACATTTCTTGCAAATCCCCAACTTGTTGGGGTAAAAAGTCATTTTACCACCTTTTTCCCATCTACAATATAGATTCCTGGTTTACAATGAACATTAACTTTTCGCCCACTCAAGTCATAAATGACGTCAGTTGATCTATCACTTTTCATTCCTCCATTTTTCATTTCTGTCAGTCCGTCTGTTTCAACTTTGTACAATTTCCCACCAAGGATAACGAAGTCAAAGCGCAGGTCTATGTCATATGCTCTTATGTAGGTTCCGTTTATTACCAATCCTTTTAAAGGGCTCCATCCTTTGCATCCGGTTTGTTTAGCTGCAATCTTCACGTTATAGAAACCGTCTTTCAGTTCCTCTGGCAGATTGCCGGAGAAACTTAAATCCCCAGGGTACATTTGGAAATGTGCTATGGGAATCGACCACTTTTGAATATCCCCGAAAGGTGATATCAGTCTGTCTGTCTCACTATAAATAGCCATAGAAAACTGTCCCACAAACGATTCTGACCCCATGTTGATAAGGTTTGTAATCTGCATGTCTATGCGCCTTGTTGCGGGGTCGAAGGCGGTAACCTGCATATCCGTTACCTGTATGTTGGCATAGAATTCAGGTAGTTCTTCTTCTCCTGCCTTATGATAGATAATCTTGCCATCTTCCAGCCAGAACGGGATATGAAGTTCATTTCCGTAACTGGTGATATTTCCGTTCTCTGTTTTATACCCAGTAACCTTCCCCCATTCTAAATAGCCGGATTGGTTGGCACTTAGATAAAGGCGGTATTTACCGTCTTCCAGATAGTCTGGCAATTTTCCTTTAAAAGTATATGCGTATGGCGAATATGAGAACTGTCCCATGTTGGTTAGATTTGCCACATCGCCAATTTGAGTCAATATATTTCCCTCATCGTCGGCGACAGCCATGCGTAGTGTTCCTGTAAAAGCTTTCGTGGCAAAATTCATGGGCATTGAAGCTCTCAATGAAACAGAAAGGTCTTCCAAATCCTCGCCAACGTTCAAAAGTTCGGTAATCATTACATTGGGAGTATAGCTTTCAGTTAGCCTAGTTACAGTAAGTGGCAGGGGTGACGGATATGTTACCGCTTCCGTTTTGTTGCTTCCATCTGCCTTGCTCTTGATAACCAGAATGTAGTTTCCTTCTTCAATGTCGTTGGGTAAAGTTGCTGTAACGGTAATGCTTGTCATTCCGTAGCTAAAGGGCACATTGTAAAGCCTTTGGGTGCTTCCTACCAGTATTTCCTTTTCTTGCTCGTCCTTTAGATAAATCTCCATCTTGCCTGTGAACGTTTTGTAGCTGTAATTGAAAACGTTTTTCAGGGTTACTGTGAAATTATGTGTGACATCAGGGTTTATTCTTGTTGATAAAAGACCTCCTCCTGTCGAAACTATCACTTCATTGGCCTGCCAGAAGTATTCTGCATCCTGCTTTTTGTTGTCAGGCTGAACGTAAATGATGGCTTCATGGTTTAGAATATAATCATAGTTGCCAGCTTCCAGGGCGCTAAGTTTGTAATAATCATCACAAAAGCCTTCCCATCCCCAGTTCACATGGTAAAAGGGGTAACCGTCTTCATCGGCCTTGTAACCGTCAATGATAAAAGAATGACCACCCAATGTTGGCGAGTTCGCGGCATAGATAATGGGACGTTTGTTGTTCAGCTCGTTCACCATCAGTGTCTGCCATTCGTTACTGGTCATGTAGTCTTTGTGAATACTGGCTATGTCTGGGTCGTACCCAAAGTTGTTTACCAGCGCATTTACTTGGTGTTGGCTATTGGCAGAACTTTCCTTCAGACCAAAATCCATGTTTACTGCTACAGCACAGGCATAGACCAGGTCGGCCACAGCTTCACGCTCTCTCTCAGTTGCACCGTTTTTATAGGTACTTCGTATGTCTGGCCAATTGAACTTAAAGAATGAGAGGTTTTCCTGAATAGGAATCTGGTTGGTTTTTGTAACGTAGTCTACATTGCCAATAGCTGAATCAGGATATTGGTAATAGCACAACGTCTGTGCCGTACTGATGGCCACGCATCCTGTTATACAGCGTTTTCCCTCCCATTCAGGACATCTGTTGTTAAAGGGCGTATCCTGTCCCCATTGTGTAATAAGCAGTGGTCCTACTTGTTCCTGAACGTCCTCAATCTTACGTCTTGCCAGCCTTACGGGCTTTCCGCTTGTCAATGCTTCATATTCACAGGTGTAGTCGTCTAACAGTTCCTTCAGTCCGGCAGGGATATTATCTGCATCAAAGCCTTTGCTTTGCGAGAAGCCTAGTACGGGCGTCATTCGTTCATCAGAAGAGATAATGGCATAGCCGTCAGTTCCTGCTTCGCAAACATAGAAGGCATCCTGTTTACAGTTTAGTAATTCTGATGCGGCTATAATCCGATGGGTCTTTACTGCTTTTGCCCTCTTCCCCCATCTTGTTGGACGGTTCAGAATAGAATCAGCAAGGTGTTGCACATCAGTTATCGTTCGCTGCTGTGCCATGCAGGGTACCAGTCCCAGTAGCCAGCATGTAAGTATAAGAAAGGTTTTGTTCATTCAGATAATGTAATGCTAAATGTAATTAAACGCTTCCTGAATTGACAATGGGTTGCGCGGGCTCATCGCCACAAAGTACTACTAGCAGGTTGCTTACCATGGCAGCCTTCTTCTCCTCGTTAAGGTTAACGATGCTTTCTTCCGAAAGTTTGTCAAGTGCCATCTTCACCATGCTGACAGCACCGTCAACAATCTTCTCACGTGCGGTGATGATGGCTGCAGCCTGTTGTCGACGTAGCATAACAGCGGCAATTTCAGGAGCATAAGCCAGATAGTTGATACGAGCCTCTGTAACTTCCAGTCCTGCCATAGCCAAGCGTTCGTTCAGTTTGTCTGTCAGCACGTCGTTAATCTCAGCGGCTCCGCTACGCAGGGTTATTACCTCTTCCTCTTTAGTGTCCTCGTTGTCGTAAGCATACATGCCAGCCACCTCACGGAGAGCAGAGTCGCTCTGAACAGCCACAAACTTCTCAAACTTGTTCATACGGGCTGTAGCGGAGTTGCCTACCTGAGCACCAGCTGTATTTGAAACATCTGTATCAATATCAAAGATAGCCTTGTACGTATCCTTCAGTTTCCAAACAACCACCAGACCGATAAGGATGGGGTTACCCGTCTTGTCGTTAACCTTTATGGGCTCGGCATTTAGGTTGCGGGCACGCAGGCTTACATTTTTAACGCTCATAAAGGGATTTAGCCAGTAAAAGCCCGTCTTGCGGAAGGTACCCACATATTTACCGAAGAAGGTCATTACCTTAGCCTGGTTGGGTTCCAGCATCGAGAAGCCGCAGCAGCAGATGATGCTGGCAATCAGCAATAGTATGCACAGGATAATCCAATGTACAAAAGGACGTTCGGCATCACCTTCTACAATACTTTCTATAAAACAGAAAAAAGTGGCGCACCATAGCAGAATGTCAATGAAGATCATTAGAAAGCCGTTCAGATACCCACCCTTGAATTCAAGTTCTTTGCTCATAGTTTCCATAATATGTTTTTGTGGCTGCCAGAAATTCATTTTGTTTTAACAGGATAACGTAATAACGGTTATATCGAAGGCGGCCAGTCGAAAAACGTTATAAACGTCAGTATTTATCTTTGCCATCTTTTGGTGATGGCTATGTTATTATTAAACAAAGATATGAAATTAGTTTAACATTCAGCTTCGTTCCCCTTTTCTTTAACAATATTTTAACACATATCAACTAAAGTCTAAGGTCTAAAGTCTAACGTTTTAAACAAATATTTTGTAATTTTGTACCCGATTATGCAAAAAGACGTTTTTATAGACGATGCTGAGTTGGGGCGCATCTTTTTGCGTGCTCACAGCAACGCCAGAAGGTTTACCTTCCGTTGCACGCAAGAAGGATTTGTCTGTACGGTTCCTATGAGGTTTCGGCAGCATGATTTGCTACGTGTCATAGAGGAACTGCGGCCTCGTCTCAAGGTCATGATGGAGCGGGTAATAGCGAATCAGCAGCAATGCCTCGCCCCCAAGGATGTGGAGCATCTTCGCAGGCAGGCCAAGCTTATCCTTCCACAGCGTTTGCAAGTCCTCGCCGAAGCCAGAGGCTTGCAGTACCAGAAGGTTAGCATTCATAAGAGTCGTACCAGATGGGGTAGTTGCAGCAGTAAGGGGAATATCAGTCTTAGTCTCTTTCTTATGCTTGTGCCCAGCCATCTGCAGGACTATGTTATGCAGCACGAACTTACTCATTTGGTAGAGATGAATCACAGCCCTCGTTTCTGGAAATTGCTTGATGAGGCAACTGGCGGAAAAGCGGTGCAATACAGAAAAGAAATAAGAAACTTTCACCTTCCTGCCTTCTGAACTACGAAATATGTTAAAACGTTTTTTTCTTATCCTGCAGTTTCTCTTCTTGTCAACTTGTGAATTCGTCAACTTGTCAACGATGTGTCTTTCGGCACAAAAAATCATGTGGTACAACGTAGAGAATGTTTTTGACACGCAGCATGATACGTTGAAGAACGACTTTGATTTTCTTCCTCAGGGAACCTATCATTGGACTCCCTCACGTTACTGGAAGAAACTCGACAATATCTCTCGAGTCATAGCGGCAGTAGCAGAGCAGGGAGGCTGGCCTATGATGGTGGGTATGTGTGAGGTGGAAAATGATACTGTACTGCGCGACCTCACCTGTCGTGCTCCTTTGCGTGCAGCTCATTACCACTATGTTCATCATGAGGGGCCTGATCTTCGTGGTGTGGATTGCTGTCTGCTTTATCAGCCATCACACTTTCGCCTTTTGGGCTCTGAATCGATTAGGGTTCCTTCTGTTGAGCAGGGGATGCGTCCAACGCGTGACATCTTGCACGCCTGGGGCCGACTGGTACGCACGGATTCCATGCTGCATGTCTTTGTACTTCATTTCCCCAGTCGGGCTGGAGGTAATAAAGCCAGTACAGAAAATAGAATGTTAGCAGCGCAGACTCTCTGCCAAGCGCTTGATAAGTTGCGGGGACAGCGCATATTGGTAATGGGCGACTTTAACGCAGAGCCCAAGGATCCTATTTTTCTGCCCATCCAGCAACGCCTTATCAGTCTCATTCCGCAACATCATAAAGAGCTCAGAAAGGCACAAGGTTCCTATTTCTATCAGGGTCTTTGGGGATATATTGACCACATGCTCATTTCACCCTCTATGCAGTCGTGCTGTGAACCTCGTGCCCACGTTGTCAGATTTCCTTTTCTGCTCACAGATAAGGGGACGCCTTGGCGCACCTTTCAAGGACCTACCTATAAGGGAGGGTACTCAGATCACCTTCCTCTTTATATAGAACTGAAATAGTAAGATGAAAGCTTCTTTAAAATCAAACCATGAAAGGTGAAACGTGCATGCAAAAAGTGCATGCTGTTTATTTTAGCATCTTTAATATCTGCTTTTCTGAGGCTTCTGGGCAGAAAGCTTGTAGATGTCTGCAGATGCGTTCAAAAGATTCCTCTGGTGTATGGTTGCATTGGCAGGCTTCCTTTCCGTAGAGTTGTTCTGGGGTGGTAAGTAACGACCATCCCCAGCCGTAATTGCGGCCATGTCGGTCTGTAGGATAGACAAAATCTTCTGTGACTATGCGCGTTGCCATCTGTAGGCGGGTTATGTAGCTGTCAAACTTACTACGCATCTTAGGCCCGTCAAATCCGCAAGCAGCACGTAGCTCACGGGTGATGAGGCTGCCATAGGCAGCCAAAGTCTGTAAAATACAACTTTCAATGTTCCCTTCCATTGGGATGGGGGATATGTTGCGACGATAGTTGCAGAGGTCTGGCCACCATTCCTTGCTTATAAAACCAGCCTTACCTGCAAAGAATTTACCATAAACGTGTCCGCCTTCTGTGATAATTTCTCCCTTCCATTTCCATAGCGGCCAGTCCCACCCGCCATCAGGGAAAACAACATAGCGGCACTCCTCGTCTACGATTTCCTCTGCAGAAAAACCTGGTATGCTGCTGTTGAGCAGCGGCAGAAAGCCTATCTGCTCTATCAGTTCTATCAGTTGTGCGCTATTATATATTTTGGGGGTAATCATGCTTTATAATCAAGCTACTTCTTGTTGTAAAAAATCTGATGTAGCACCTCTTCTACCACATGTGGGAAATGTTCCATTTCAAGCAGGTGCTCTTTTTCTGCTATATCTTCTGCCGTATCTTTGGGGGAAAGTGTAACGCGGTACTGGGCGATGATTTCTCCTGCATCACAAACGGGAGTGACGTAGTGAACGGTCATGCCCGTCTCTGTTTCTCCTGCCGCCTTCACAGCTTCATGTACATGATGTCCCCACATGCCTTTTCCACCGTACTTGGGCAGGAGGGCAGGGTGTAGGTTGATAATCTGGCGTGGAAATGCATTCAGCAGGAAGTTGGGAATCAGCGGCAGAAAACCTGCCAGAACGATGAAACAGATGTTATACTTGTTCAGCAGAGGAATCAGTATGTCGGGATTATTCAGTTGCTCCTTGGTGACTACAGCCGTGGGCACGCTCAACTGCTCTGCCCGTACCAGGGCATAAGCATCGGATTTGTTGCTGACTACCAAGGCACAGTTAATCCCATCTGAATGATGAAAATAACGAATCAGATTCTCGCAGTTTGTGCCGCTTCCGGACGCAAAGATGGCAATATTAATAGGCTTCATTTCCTTTCTTCCTTAGATTAGATGGTGCGAAGATATGAAAAAAAAGGCAAGAAAAGGACCTTTTTCAGAAATAAAGTGTACTTTTGTGACATAAAAACCTTTTTAATGGCTATTGTTATGAAAAAGAATGTTTTGCTTGTGCTTTGTCTAATAGCCTTTACGGTTAACACCGCGGCACAGATTGAGATGGAAGGATGGAAGCTGGTATGGGCTGATGAGTTTGATAAGGATGGAAGGCCCGATGCTCAGAAATGGGACTATGAACGAGGCTTTGTACGTAACTATGAATTGCAGTGGTACGCTCCAGAGAATGCTTTTGTGCGCGACGGCAGGTTAGTGATTGAAGCCCGGCCTGCTGATTTTCCTTGCCCTGCTTACAAGGAAGGAAACGGAAACTGGCGTAACAGTCGTAAGAAGGTGCAGTGGACCAGCGCATCAGTAATTACCAAAGGTAAATATGCTTTTCAATATGGAAGGCTGGAAGTTCGTGCCCGCATCCCTGTATGCAAAGGATCATGGCCTGCCATTTGGCTGTTAGGAACAGAGCACCCTTGGCCGGCAAACGGCGAGATTGATGTGCTGGAGTATTACCAACATAAAGAGGTGCCTACCATATTGGCCAATGCGTGCTGGGCAGGAGATACGGACGAGGATGCTGAGTGGGACTCTTCATACACACCACTTACGCACTTTACAGAACGCGACCCGGCGTGGGCAGAGCGTTTCCATGTTTGGCGTATGGATTGGGACAAAGACTTTATACGTCTGTATTTGGATGATGAATTGCTGAATGAGATAGACCTGAAGCGTACCATCAATGGAAAGGCAAGTGGAACAGGCATTAATCCCTTCCATTATCAGCAATACTTGTTACTTAACTTGGCGTTAGATACACGTGTGAAGGAATATAATCCAGCCGACTTCCCTATGCGTTATGAGGTAGATTATGTCAGGGTCTATCAGAGAGTCAAGAATTAAGCAGGTAGGCATCAAGGATGGTGATGGCTGCCATTGCCTCGACAATAGGTACGGCACGGGGGAGGACACAAGCATCGTGTCTGCCGCGTGCTGTTAATTTTGTGGCTTCTCCGTCCTTGGTAATTGTCTCCTGCTCCATCAGTAGCGTAGCAACAGGCTTGAAGGCTACGCGGAAATAGATATCTTCGCCGTTAGAGATTCCTCCTTGAATGCCTCCGCTGTTGTTCGTGGCAAAGCCAATCTTGCCATCGGGTAGGGGAATCATTACATCGTTTTGTTTGCTACCACGTTCAGTAACACCAGCAAAACCTTGTCCGTACTCAAAACCTTTTACAGCATTGATGCTGAGCATAGCATGACCCAAGAGGGCGTGAAGCTTATCAAAAACGGGTTCTCCTAATCCTACGGGACAGCCTTTGATAACGCAGGCAATAATGCCTCCTATGGTGTCACCCTCTGCCCTTACCTCTGTGATAAGATTGGCCATCTTCTGGGCATATACAGGATCGGGGCAACGTACATCATTGCTCTCTGTTAGGGAGAGGTCATAATCTTTATAAGTTCCTGGCAATGCGATGTCACCTACTTGCTGGGTGTAGGCTTGAATACTAATGCCTAACTCTTTGAGTGCCAACTTGGCAAAGGCACCTGCTACAACGCGGCTTATTGTCTCGCGGGCTGAGCTGCGACCTCCTCCGCGATGGTCTCGAATGCCATATTTCTGAGTGTAGGTATAATCGGCATGACTAGGACGGAAGACATCTCGCATATTCTCGTAATCCTGACTATGCTGGTTGGTGTTACGAACCAAGAATCCTATGGGGCATCCTGTGGTCTTGCCTTCGAAGACACCGCTAAGAATCTCCACCTTATCAGCCTCATTACGTGCCGTAGTAAGACGGCTCTGACCAGGACGACGGCGATCCAACTCACTCTGTATGAAGTTCTCGTCTACCTGAATGCCAGCTGGCATACCGTCAATCACACCACCTACGGCTGCTCCGTGGCTCTCACCAAAGGTGGTTATGCGAAATATCTGTCCGAAAGAGTTCAATTTAATTTACTGTTTATTGTTTAATGTTTATGTGGCTTGGGTTCCTCCCCATAAAGGGGGAGGTTAGGAGAGGGTCTTTTATTTGCAGCCTTCGCAGCCACCTTCTCCACAGCTTCCACAATTTCCGCCGCTACAGCCTCCACAGCCACCAGAGCATCCACCGTCAGTCATTACGTTTAGGGCATCCTGTATCTCCTGATTGGTAGCTTCGCGACTCTCAATAACCTTACCAACAAAGTTCAGTTCCTTGCCTGCAAGGGGATGGTTCAAATCGACGGTAATCTCTTTCTCTGTTATCTCTGTAATAGTACCGTTGAAGCGCTCACCATCGGCATTCTGCAGGGGAACGACAGCACCCTCGTAGATGTAGCGGGTATCAATTTTTCCGTTTATCTTGAAGATGTCGGCAGGTACCTTCTGAACAGCTTCTGGGACAAAGGGACCATAAGCTTCTTCTGTGCTCAACTTGATGTCGAATTCGGCTCCTGGAGCCAGAGGCGCAATCTGTGCTTCGAAGGCATCAAGCGTCATGCCCAGGGCAGAGATAAATTGAAAGGGGCGCTCCTCGGTTGCTTCTTCAATAAGTTCACGTTCGTTGTCTTGCATAGGAGCAAACAACTTGTATGCTACGGTAATGTATTTGTTTTCTGCCATATCTTTTTCGATGTTTTATTGTTTTGTGGGGGCAAAGATACAAAGTATTTTTGAGACAAAGCCTAAAATAGTTAAATTATTCTTGTTTTGCCATTAACTGAGGAATCTTGAAATTGATTGGAAGCATGAAGCGAGATTTTATACATTTATTGCCCTCTCTAGCCGGTTTCCATCTGGGCATTTCTTTGATCACACGAATAGCCTCTTCGGAAAGAGAAGAATGTGGTGAACGGAAAACCTTTATTGAATCTATAGAACCGTCTTTTTCGACTATAAAACTTACTATAACCCGTCCTTCAATCCTTTCCTTCAGGCAGTCCTTAGGGTATTTAACACGTTCTTTTAACCACGCCATACAGGCTTTATCTCCTCCCGGGAAAGAAGCATTCTCTTCATATTCAACAAAGACACGATCATCTATATTCTTCTCTTTCTTTGCCTCACCCCGCTGTACTTGGGCAAAAGCCCCAACAGAAAGTGCTAAAGCGGACAGTAAAATAACAAATCTCTTCATCGTTCTTGTGTATTAATGTCAATTCCGTAGTCAAAGATAGTTAGTAATTATGAGACAGCAAAAGATGAACCCTGAAATTCTTTTTCTTTTACCTAATTTAACTTCTATTAATGGTAGATGTTGTATTCGTCCTTTTACTATGAGTGAGAACAAAACAAAATATAACGCGTTGTATTTCGTTTCTTCATGCCTAACAAAAGTCTTAAATAAGGCGCAAAAAATTATTTTCAAGCCTTGAAAATATATTATCAAGCTTTGAAAATATATTATCATGACGTGAAAATATATTCTCATGCCTTGAAAATAATTTTATTTGCTGTGAAAAGATATTTTTCTGGGCTTTGTACGCCTTTTGTTCTGAGCATCTTTAAGGTATATTCCGAGGTGCTCTTGATTGGAAAAATCCAAATAAATTTGGTTTTTCTCTTACTTAATCGTATCTTTGCCAAAGAATAAAAGATACATGTATGAAGAGATTATTGTTTTTGACCTGCTTGCTTTGCGCAACGGCACTTCAAGCTAAAAGATGGTCTGCTAACCAGGTTAAGGATATTATAAGAAAGGTAAATACCTACTGGCAGGCAAACAATCCCGCAGAAGGACGCTCTTTCTGGGATAATGCTGCCTATCATACAGGCAACATGGAAGTGTATAAACTGCTAAAGGATGAGGAGATGCTCGACTACAGCATCCGCTGGGCAGAGCATAACCAGTGGAAGGGTGCCACAGAAACCAATCCCGCCAAATGGAGATACAAGAACTACGGCGAGGGACCAGAATATGTGCTTTTTGGTGACTGGCAGATATGTTTCCAAACTTATATCGATCTTTATTTTCAGGCACCAGAAGAGAAGAAGGTTAGTCGTGCAATAGAAGTGATGAACTATGAGGCTGATTCGAAGGCACACGACTACTGGTGGTGGGCAGATGCACTTTACATGGTAATGCCAGTGATGACAAAGATGTATAAGCTAACAGGCGACACCAAATACCTGCGCAAGCTATATGAGAACATCCTCTACAGCGACAGTATCATGTTAGACAGGGAAACAAATCTCTATTTTCGCGATGGAAAATATGTCTATCCCAAGCATAAGACATCCAGCGGTAAAAAAGACTTCTGGGCACGTGGAGACGGATGGGTGTTGGCAGGACTGGCCAAAGTGCTTCAAGATATGCCAGAAACATACGTGCATCAGCCTTTCTTCAAGGAGAAATATGTGAATTTAGCTAGAGCCGTAAAGGAACTTCAGCAACCAGAAGGTTACTGGACACGTTCGATGATGGACCCAGAGCAGGCTCCTGGCTATGAAACCAGCGGTACAGCCTTCTTCTGTTACGGACTGCTTTGGGGCATTAATCATGGCTATCTGTCCAAAAAAGAGTTCCTTCCTGTCGTTCAGAAGGCTTGGAACTATTTGGCTACCGTAGCTTTGCAAGAAGACGGCAAGGTTGGCTACGTACAGCCTGTAGGTGAACGTGCCATTCCTGGTCAAAAGGTAGATGCGAATTCTCAAGCCAACTTTGGCGTAGGAGCCTTTTTGCTTGCTGCATGTGAATATGTAAGATACTTGAAAAGATAGATTGTAACTTGAAGAAAATGAGAAAGATATATTTCATTCTGCTTTTGGCATTTGTAATGATGCCGGCTCAAGCAAAAAAGACAAAGACAACGGAACTGGCCGACCGTGAATATTGGTGCACGCAGGCCTATAAGATGGCTCAGCCCGTTCTTGAGAATATGGCCAAGGGTGAACTGCGGAAGAACATGAAGACGGAATTTTCCCCTTCATTCGATAATCGCGACCGTAGCGTAGCCTATATGGAAACTTTCGGCCGACTCATGGTAGGTATTGCTCCTTGGCTCACCCTGCCCGATGATGATACGCCAGAGGGTTTACAGCGCAAGCAATTGCGCGAATGGGCGCTGGCAGCCCATAAGAATGCAGTAGATCCGGAGTCTCCTGATTATCTTTGTTGGGGTAAGTCGGGACAGAATCTGGTTGATGCCGCATTCATTGCCGAATCGTTCCTTCGTGCCTGGGATGCTCTTTGGAAGCCCCTCGACGAGACTACTAAGCAGCGATATGTTCAGGAGTTTCAGGCTTTGCGCAAGATTGACCCACCCTATACTAATTGGCTGCTCTTCTCTTCGACCATCGAGGGGTTGCTGGCAAAGGCAGGAGCGCAATTTGATGAATATCGTGTGAACATGACTTGCCGAAAGGTAGAAGAATGGTATGTGGGTGACGGGTGGTATGCCGATGGTCCCGCCTTTGCTTTCGACTACTACAGCAGCTATGTCTTCCACCCCATGTATCTCGAGACCCTTCTGGCAATGATGGATGCTAAGCGAAGTTCACGTATCGACTATCAGAAATATTATGAACGTGCTTTGCGTCGTGCCCAGAAGTATGCCATTATTCTGGAGCGGTTCATCTCTCCCGATGGTACCTTTCCTGTATTTGGCCGTTCCGTAACCTATCGTATGGCAGCTATGCAGCCTCTTGCACTAATGGCTTGGTATCAGAAATTGCCGTCGGAGCTGAGTAACGGACAGGTTCGTGCAGCTCTCACCAAAGTGCTCCACCGCATGTTCGATTTTCAGGAGAACTATAATGATGCCGGCTATCTCACCATAGGATTCTGCGGCTCTCAACTCGACGTTGCTGACTGGTATACCAACAATGGCTCCCTGTATATGGCCTCTATGGCTTTCATGCCATTAGGGCTGCCAGCCAACCATCCTTTTTGGACTGATGCTCCGCAACCCTGGACACAGGTTAAAGCTTGGGGAGGACTGCCTTTCCCCAAAGATCATCGCTGGGCGGATGAGATTCAGATTAAAGATAGGTGGTAGATGTTAATTTGCTACCAAATAAGGATAATTATCTCGCAAATCGTTGCATAAGAGCAAGATTTTGATTAATTTTGCCCCCTCATTATAAATAAGGTAAAGAGAATAAGATATGGAACATCAACTGAGGAGTGCTGTTTGTACCGAAGGAAGACGTATGGCAGGTGCCCGTGCCCTATGGGTGGCAAACGGAATGAAGCGTGAGCAGTTTGGCAAACCTATTATTGCCATTGTGAACTCATTTACGCAGTTTGTGCCTGGTCATACCCATTTGCATGAGATCGGTCAGATTGTGAAGGCCGAGATTGAGGCCCAGGGCTGCTATGCTGCAGAGTTCAATACTATAGCCGTAGATGATGGAATCGCAATGGGGCACGACGGTATGCTATACTCTTTGCCTTCACGAGATATTATTGCCGACTCGGTAGAATACATGGTTAATGCACACAAGGCAGACGCTATGGTGTGCATCAGTAACTGCGATAAGGTAACGCCTGGTATGCTGATGGCTGCCATGCGACTGAATATTCCCGCTGTCTTCGTATCAGGAGGCCCTATGGAGTCGCATAAACTGAACGGTGAGAATGCCGACCTTATCACAGCGATGGTTAAGGGTGGCGACCCGACAGTATCTGACGAGGAACTGGCTGAGGTGGAGAGTATGGCATGTCCTGGCTGCGGAGCTTGCTCTGGTATGTTCACGGCAAACTCCATGAACTCGCTGACTGAGGCTATCGGCCTGTCACTGCCTGGAAACGGCTCTATTCTGGCAACACACAAGAACAGGATAAACCTCTTTAAGAAGGCGGCTCAGATAATTGTGAAGAATGCATTGGCATACTATGAGGACGGTGACGAGAGCGTTTTGCCAAGAAGCATCGCTACACGTGCTGCTTTTATGAATGCTATGACGCTCGACATCGCCATGGGTGCTTCTACCAATACCGTGCTTCACCTGCTGGCTGTAGCTCAAGAAGGTGGTGTTGACTTTAAGATGAGCGATATAGATGCACTTTCGCGCAAGGTGCCTTTCCTCTGCAAACTGGCTCCCAACTGGCAGAAATACTCTATTCAGGAGGAAAACAGGGCTGGTGGAATACTCGGCATTCTGGGTGAATTGGCAAAGGGTAACCTGCTCGATCTCTCTTGCAAGCGTGTAAATGGTGCCACGCTGGGTGAGGATATCCAGAAATACTCTATCACAGGTCTGAAACTGAATGCTGACGGCACATGGAGCAATAATCCTATGGCTGCGGTAACAAAGGAGGTCGGCGACATCTATGGCTGTGCTCCTGGCGGAAGATTCTCCAATGTCATGGGCTCTCAGGAGACATACTGGGACGAGCTTGATACAGACAGGGAGAATGGTTGCATTCGCGACATAGAACATGCGTATACCAAGGACGGAGGCATGGCTGTTCTCTTCGGAAACATCGCTCAAGACGGCTGTGTGGTAAAGACCGCTGGTGTAGCCCCTGAACTGTGGCATTTTGAAGGTCCTGCCGTTGTGTTCGACTCACAGGAAGATGCCTGCGAGGGAATCTTGGGTGGCAAGGTTAAGAAGGGCGACTGTGTAGTCATCACACACGAAGGTCCCAAGGGCGGACCAGGCATGCAGGAGATGCTTTACCCTACTTCATACATCAAGAGTATGCACATGGGTAAGGAATGCGCCCTGATTACAGACGGTCGTTTCTCTGGCGGCACAAGTGGTTTGAGTATCGGACATATCTCTCCGGAAGCTGCCAGTGGCGGTAACATCGGAAAGATTAAGGACGGTGATATTATCGTTATTGATATTCCCTGCCGAAGCATCAACGTAAAACTTACTGACGAAGAGTTGGCAGCTCGTCCACAGCAACCGCTGAAGCGTAAGAGAGTGGTATCAAAAGCTTTGAGAGCTTATGCACAGTCGGTAGCAAGTGCCGATAAGGGTGGCGTAAGAATAATTGACTAAAAGATGAATAAAAAAACAGATAAATCAAATTCCTCTCCTCGGGGAGTCCAGGAAGGGGTTCTTATATCTGGTGCAGAGGCTATGATGCGTAGTCTGGAGAATCAGGGAGTGGATGTACTCTTTGGTTATCCTGGCGGTGCCATTATGCCTACGTATGATGCACTTTATGATCATAAAGAAAAGTTACATCATATCCTGGTTCGTCACGAACAGGCTGCCGTACATGCTGCTCAGGGCTATGCCCGCGTGAGTGGCAAGGTTGGGTGTGCCATAGTTACCAGCGGTCCTGGTGCTATGAATACCATTACGGGTGTGGCAGATGCCTTGATGGACTCTACACCTCTGGTGGTTATCTGCGGACAGGTGGGTGCTGCCATGTTGGGAACAGATGCTTTTCAGGAGGTGGACGTAGTAGGCGTAACACAGCCTATCACCAAGTGGAACTATCAGATTCGTCGTGCTGAAGATATTGCATGGGCTGTGGCCCGCGCTTTCTTTATTGCCAGCAGTGGTCGTCCTGGTCCTGTGGTATTGGACTTTACCAAGAATGCCCAGACGGCTATGATAGAATATCAGCCTCAGACCATCGACTTTATCCGCAGTTATAACCCTAATCCTCAGCCCGCAGAAGGTTCCATAGAGAAGGCTGCTCAGATGATAAACGAGAGTGTGAAGCCTTTTATGCTGGTGGGGCAGGGCGTGGAACTGGCTGGGGCCAACAAGGAAGTGCTGGCATTGTGCGAGAAAGCTCAGATTCCATTCGGAACGACTTTCCTGGGTCTATCGGCAGCACCCTCAGACCATCCGCTGAATATGGGGCGTTTGGGTATGCACGGTAATTTGGCTCCCAATGTAATGACCAATCAATGCGATTTGCTGATTGCTGTTGGTATGCGTTTCGACGACCGTGTGACTGGCAATCTAAAGAACTATGCCAAGCAGGCTAAAATTATCCATTTGGAGATTGATCCCAGTGAGTTGAACAAGAATGTGAAAGTTGACTTGCCCGTCTTGGGTGACTGCAAGCAGACCTTGGCTGCCATAACAAAGCTGGTGGATAAAACAACGCATAAATCGTGGATTGACGGATTCAAACCATACGATGAGAAAGAATATAATAAGGTAATAAAACCAGCTTTGCATCCCTCTGAAGGTCCATTGCTGATGGGCGAGATAGTACGCAAGGTAAGCGACGCGGCCAACAGCGAGGCTATCCTTGTTACCGATGTAGGACAAAACCAGATGTTTGGATGCCGTTATTTCAGATTCACGAAGCCCCGTTCTGTAGTAACAAGTGGTGGTTGCGGAACCATGGGATTTGGTATTCCTGCAGCAATAGGTGCCACCTTTGGTGCTCCCGAAAGAACGGTTTGTCTGTTCTGTGGCGATGGAGGTTTCCAGATGACCATCCAGGAGTTGGGAACTATTATGGAGCAATGTTGCCCAGTTAAGATGATTCTGCTGAACAACAACTATTTGGGAAATGTCCGTCAGTGGCAGTATATGTTCTTTAACAAACGCTATTCCTTTACCCCCATGCTGAATCCTGATTACGAGAAGATTGCTGCTGGTTATGGTATTCCCTGCAAGACGGTTATCGACAGAAAAGACCTGGATGCAGCTATCAGTGAGATGTTGAATACAGATGGCCCGTACATCCTGCAGTGTGCCGTAAAGGAGGAGGACAATGTGCTGCCTATGACACCTCCTGGAGGTAATGTGGACGAAATGTTGTTGGAAGTTAAGTAAGAAGACATGGAAGAGAAAAAGAAATATGGAGCTGCTGAGTGTGGCGACTGCAACACATGTGGAAAGTGTGATGAAACGAATGTAGCAGAATCTTTTGATGCTGCAGTCAGGGCAGCAGCCTCTATCGACCGCGATTCATACGAGAAGAATCTGGCTCGTCAGCGCCATGCTACGCTGGCTGACGACGTGAAGAGCGACGGACAGTATGAGACATTCTCGAGAAATGCCGTAGCGCGCAGATCGACAGCAGGCAAGGAGGGCTCTTTGCTTAACCACAAGGGGCTTACCCTTTATACGCTGATTATATATTCAGAGAACTATGCCGGTGTGCTGAATCAGATTACAGCTGTCTTTACACGCCGCCAGGTGAACATAGAATCTCTGAACGTATGCTCGTCAAGCACCCCGGGTGTTCACAAATACACCATTACTTGTTTCTGTAAGCAGGAGATGGCCGAGATGCTGTGCAAGCAGATTGAAAAGAAGATTGACGTCTTGCAGGCTAACTGCTTCCTGGATGATGAGATCTTCATCTTGGAGACCTCGTTGCTGAAGCTCTCTACTCCCATCGTATTGGCTAACCCCGAGATTTCACGCATCGTACGTAGGTTTGATGCCCGAATCGTAGAGGTTAATCCTACCTACACTACCGTAGAGAAAACGGGTGTGACAAGTGATGTGCTGGAGCACTTCAAATGTCTGGACGATCTGGGTTGTGTGCTTCAGTTCGTTCGCTCGGGACGAATCGCTATTACAAAGTCGTGCATAGAACGTCTTGACCAGTATATTGCCAAGCGTGAGGAAGATCAGAATAATGGACTGTATTGATACTCACCCCTTCTACGTTGAGCCCTTCCATGTAGATTTCACAGGACGTATCTTCATGGGTATCTTAGGGAACCACCTCCTGAATGCTGCGGGAAACCACAGTCAGAAGAGAGGGTGGGGCATAGGAGCACTCAACGAGCATCATTATACCTGGGTGCTGAGCCGACTGAGCATAGAGATGGAGGAGCTGCCTCGCCAGTATGAGCATGTAGAAGTGAAGACATGGGTGGAGAGTGTTATGAAGCTCTTTACCAATCGTAACTTCGCCATCCTCAGACCTGACGGTACAGCATACGGATATGCCCGCAGCGTATGGGCAATGATTGATATGGAAACGCGCAAGCCTTGCGACTTGCTGAATCTCTATGATGGTGACATCCTGAACTATGTGGTGAAGCCCGAAGAGAATGTATGTCCAATAGCCGGACACGGACGTTTCCGTTTTAAGGATGCAAAGCTCGTTCGTACGATAGACACGTATTACAGCGACGTGGACATAAACGGACACATAAACAGCATTAAGTATATAGAGCATATCTTGGACCTGTTTCCGCGTGAGAAATATGAGCAACAGCATATTCGAAGGTTCGAGATTGCCTACAAGACAGAATCTTATATGGGAGACCGTCTGAGCTTCTACACACAACCTGTTGATGAGAATGAAACAGATGTTGAGGTTCGTAAGAACGAAAGCGAAGTGGTCTGTCAGGCAAAAATATGTTTTAGATAGTTTTCAATAATTATAATCCACAAAAAAAACAAACAATGGCAAAAATGAATTTTGGCGGCGTTATTGAGGAAGTAATGACCCGCGAAGAGTTTCCTTTGGAGAAAGCTCGTGAGATTTTGAAGGATGAGACCATCGCTGTTATCGGTTATGGTGTACAGGGTCCCGGTCAGGCTTGTAACCTGCGTGACAACGGTTTCAACGTTATCGTTGGCCAGCGTCAGGGTAAGACCTTTGAGAAGGCTGTTGCTGACGGATGGGTACCAGGTGAGACCTTGTTCTCTATCGAAGAGGCAGCTACCAAGGGTACTATTGTAATGTGTCTGCTCTCTGATGCAGCTGTTATGAGTGTATGGCCTACACTGAAGAGCTGTCTGCAGCCAGGAAATGCCCTTTACTTCTCTCATGGCTTCGCTATCACTTGGAACGACCGCACAGGTTGTGTTCCCCAGAAGGATATCGACGTTATCATGGTTGCTCCTAAGGGTTCTGGTACTTCTCTTCGTACCATGTTCCTCGAGGGTCGTGGCTTGAACAGTTCATACGCTGTTTACCAGGATGCAACAGGTAAGGCATTGGAGCGTACTTTGGCTTTGGGTATCGGTATCGGTTCCGGTTATCTGTTCGAGACAACTTTCCAGCGTGAAGCTACCAGCGACCTGACAGGTGAGCGCGGTTCTCTGATGGGTGCCATTCAGGGTCTGCTCCTGGCTCAGTACGAGGTATTGCGTGAGAATGGACACACTCCCTCTGAGGCTTTCAACGAGACCGTTGAGGAGCTTACTCAGTCTCTGATGCCTCTGTTCGCTCAGAAGGGTATGGACTGGATGTATGCAAACTGCTCTACAACAGCACAGCGTGGTGCTCTTGACTGGATGGGTCCCTTCCACGATGCTATCAAGCCTGTAGTTGAGAAGCTTTATGCATCTGTTAAGTGCGGTCATGAAGCTCAGATCTCTATCGATGCTAACTCTAAGCCCGACTATCGTGTAGGTTTGGAGAAGGAACTGGCAGCACTTCGCGATAGCGAGATGTGGCGTACAGCTGAGGTTGTTCGTAAGCTTCGTCCTGAGAATAACTAATTCTCGGAATACATAATAGCAAAAGGTAGGAAGTCAGAATTCCAGAATCTGTACTTCTTACCTTTTCTCTTTCGTCGGGTTTTAACATTACCTTTTATATAATATAATAAGATGAAAAGGAAGTTGTTATTTTTACCTCTCATGGTCTTGTTGAGCATTGTATCTGCAATGGCTCAATATAACAGGGTGAATGATATTCCCTATACTACATCTGACGACCCTTATGCAAAGGAACGTTGCAAACTGGATGTCTACTATCCTACAGAGATGAAGGATGTACCTGTAGTCGTTTGGTTTCATGGCGGTGGTATTGAAGGAGGAAACAAGCACATCGACAGGGAACTTATGGGAAGTGGCTATACTGTTGTTGCCGTAAATTACCGTTTGCTCCCTAAAGCCAAGATAGATGATATACTTGACGATGCTGCTGCCGCTGTTGCGTGGGCCTTCAAGAATGCGGAAAAGTATAACGGGAGTAGCAAGAAGATTGTCGTTACGGGCCATTCTGCAGGAGGATATCTGACAGATATGATCGGTCTTGAAAAGAAGTGGTTGGCTAAGTATGGAATAGATGCAAATGACATTGCCGCTCTGGTTCCTTTCAGCGGACAGGCAATAACCCATTACAATGTACGACGTGAGCAAGGCATAGGCCCTCTGCAGCCCACTATCGATCAGTATGCACCCCTTACCCATATCCGTAAGGACGCTGCACCGATGGTTATTATTTCGGGTGATAGAGAGCTGGAACTTTATGGACGTTATGAGGAACAGGCTTACTTCTGGCGTATGCTTAAGTTGGTTGGCCATCCCGACGTTACCCTTTACGAGATGCAGGGTTTTGATCATGGCGCTATGTCTCATCCTGCTTATCATGTTCTTAAGCAGACTATCAAGCGTATCTGTAAATAAGTAAAAGATACAAAAGAATAGAGAGGGGCAACCAATTGGCTGCCCCTCTCTCTATTTTAATTTGAATCTTACTGATTAGTAGAACAAGTAGCGCTTGTCCTGAACGTCAGCCTTCAGGTACAGTTCGTTTGTGAAAGCGCTGAGGGCACGCATGCTCATCTGAGCAGCTTGCTGCTTCTCCTGCTTTACATCGAATTTGCTGTCAGCCTTTTTCTGGTCAAGAACCTGATAAGCATAAACAGCACCGTTGCCCTTGATGCCGGCCTTGAAGTCACCCTTCTTGGCGGTGCTTACAGAACCGCTCAGAACGGGTTCGCTGTTACCAACCTTAGAGATAAAGGCATTGTTGGCAAAGTTAATGTGCTTAACGGTATCAGTAACAGCACCTTCTATCTTGGCTACATCGGCAATACTCTTGACTGCCTGCATCTTTTCTTGCAACTTGATAGCCTTCTTTTCCTTTTGAACTTCGCTGGTCAAGTATGTCTTAACTTGCTCGTCTTCCCAATCCATGTAACCTTTTTTGTGGATACCTGTGAGCATAACAACCAATAGATGGTCGTTGTCGCCACACTCATAAAGTGGAGAAACATCACCTACCTTTGTGTCCTCGTCGAAAATCCAACGAAGTGTCTCGCGGGTGCTGTGAACACCAGCTACGGTATGCTCTGTGCTACTAATGGTGCGATCCTGAACGGTATATCCAGCTTTTGATGCATTTGCTTCTATTTCCTCAGCCTTGGGGTTGCCTGCAAGGAAACTGCTGAAATCGTTAAATGCCTTGTTGTATGTATCTTTGCTAAAATCGATGGAACGCTTGATAACAGCAACATCGTACTTGTTAATCATGTTGCGCTTGTCGGTAATCTGGGCAATGATAACACCTTGGCCGTCCAAAACAATTTTGTTGTTAGAACCTACAGCAGCGGTAGAGAGGGTATTGATAAATTTGCGGTTGTTCTCGTCCAGCATCTGACCCTCGTACTGAGCACTTGTAATCCAAGTCTTTTCTGCGGGCTGGTTGTATTTCTTGGCGATTGAGTCAAAGTTCTCACCTGCAGCCAAGGCATTCATGATAGAATCTGCGGTTTTCTCCATTGATTCCATGTCCTTACCAACAGCAGCAATCTGACGAACTTCGATAGAGTCTGGACGGCTAACCTTCTCAATAAGACGTACAATGTTGATGGTGTTGTCGTGCTCGTGAACGAAAGGACCCACCTGAGAACCAGCGGTCATGGAATCCAACAATTCTGCAACATCGTGAGGCAGAGTCTTGCTACTGATAGGCAGTGCGCTATAAGAAATTTGGCTTGCAGCCTCGCGAATGGTCTTTGCAGGGTCAGCACCTTCACTCAAAGCCTGAGCATAGCCTTCCATTTCCTTCTGCAATGCATCTTTGTCTGCTTGGCTTGCAACAACAGCGATGTCAATGTATTTGAAATCGCGAGTTTCTTGGGTGGTGCGGAAGATTTCCTTCATCTCGTTATACTTAGCCTTCAAATCGGCATCCTCAACAGTGATGTCAGCATCCTTAATGCTAGTGTATGGAACGGCAGCCAATAGAATCTCGCTTTCATTGATGCGAGCTTCATAGTTAGCTTTAGCAGCAATAGGATTGCTAATAATAGTTCCTGAGAGCAGTGCCTGATACTTTTGTGCTAATGTCTGCTGACGGATGTTCTTCTCGATGAACTTCCAATAGTTGTACATCTGCATGTACTGGTCCTTTACGTCTGAACTCATCTCGGCGCTGTTCAAAATTTCGTCTTTCTGACTTAGGAACTGCTTGAGTTGGTTAAAGTCAAAAGTTCCCTGTTGGCTACGGAATGGAGTCTGTGCCAAAATAGGGTTCTTACCTGCGCTAATGATGCTTTGTAATTCGGCATCAGTCACAGTTAGGCCAAGTTTTGCACATTCGTGCTCAATAATCTGCTGATTTACATAGGTCTGCCAAACCTGATCACGGATGGAAGACATTTGCTCGTCACTCAGGGTGTTAAGGCCATTGGTGAATTTAATAACGTCTGTGTACTCGTCAACTAATGCATTGAAGTCCTGCACATTGACACTTTCGCCATATATCTTGCCAATTCTTTGGTGTTTCTCTGTCTGGGTATATGAGAGAGAACGTACAAATTCTTCGGCAATGAAGGCGAACAGGGCGAGACCTACAATGCCAATGAGAATCTTACCCTTGTTGCGGATTTTTTGTAATGTTGCCATTTGTTTTTGTTATTATTTTATTGTTGTTATTTCACATTTAGCGTACAAAGGTATGAAAAAAAATCCATACCTATCTTATATATTAGGGAAAAAGTGTTGTTAATTGAGAACTTTCAGTCTGACAAGCTCAATCTTGGTGGTGGTGTTTTGCAAAATTTTGAACTCATATTGCCCAAATTTCACTACTTCGTTCAGCTTGGGGAAACTTTGATATTCATGTAAAATGAGTCCTCCGACAGTAAGGTATTCGTCACTTTCCGGCAAGTTTAGTTCCAATAATTCATTTGCTTTTGCTATCTCTATTCGGGCAGAAAGCAAGTATTCATTATTTCCTAATTCACGGGCTACATAATTGGTGTTGTCATGTTCATCTTCAATTTCCCCAAAAATTTCTTCTACTAGATCCTCTAAAGTGACAATGCCGCTTGTGCCACCAAACTCGTCAACAATCACGGCAATGGATTTCTTTTGTGCAGTAAACATACTCAACAGTTTCTGTGCATTCATGGTTTCTGGTACAATGGGGATTTCCTTGATGCTTTTCCTCCAATCGTCATCTTCTTTCAATCGAAACATTTCTGCTGTATGAATGTAGCCTGTGATATTGTCGATATCTCCTTTGTATACAATGATTTTCGAGTGCCCGCTTTCAATGAAATGTCCTCTCAGTATTCGCAGTTCTGTATCCTCGTCAACGGCATCAATTTCAGTTCGTGGTACAATGCAATCGCGTACTTTGACATTACTGAATCCTAATGCATTTTGAAATATCTTTATTTCTTCTTCTATTTCTTTCTCGTCTTCAATGTTTTCCAAGTTGCTTTGGATAAGATAATCCAAATCTACTTTAGTAAAGGTCTTCTCCTTTTCTGCCTTTTTTACCTTCTGCCCTACAATTCTCAGCAATAGTTTGCTGATGCAGGAAGTAAACTTGCTGATAGGCCACAAGATGATGTAGAAGAAATATGCGGGAACGGCAAAAACGTTCATCATTCTGTTCGGGTTCAGTTTAAAAAGTGTTTTGGGTAGGAACTCGCCTGTCACCAATACAACCAATGTGCTTAAAATGGTTTGGGTAAGAAGGCAGAAAACCTCGTTTGGACAATCTCCGATAGCTTGGTGGATGCCTATGGGAATAAGAATGAATTTGTTGATGAGGCTAGCCATCAATATACCGTAAATAACCAGTGCTATGTTGTTTCCAACTAGTAGTGTGGAGATGAAGCTATTGGGGTGTTGGTAGAACGTGTCAATAAGATGCGAGGTGAAGTTTTTTTCTTCACGCTCCATTTCAAAACGTAGCTTGCTACTGGAAATAAAGGCAATCTCCATTCCTGAAAAGAAAGCAGAGAATAACAGCGAAATCAGGGTTTCTATGATGAGGGTACTATCTGTGTACATTATTATCTTGTATGTATCTGTTTTTGTGGTTTTATTCTTTTATTGGTCCTCGTTTGTCGGGAGCTGGCATGAACCTCATCTGTTTTGCATGTGGTTTGTTTTCTTCTTTTGCAACAACAGAATCCTGCTTGTTTTTGTTGTTGTTGTTATCTCTTGGAGTATTACTCCCTTCACCCACAGGAGAGGGGGTGGGGCTGTTGTCCTCATCGTTTTCGTTTTCTTTTTCTGTAATAGGGAAGGCACCTATGGAATTGCTTACATAATACTTAGTCATCTGTTCGTTGCTATGGAATTCTGTTCCTTCCAACTCTCGTTCAGGTGTCACTATGTGCATGTATTTATAACTCCACATTTCATGTTTGTTTAGGTCCCAAAACAGTTCTTCTGTATGGAACACGTCACCTTTTATATTTCTTACAACTACACGTCCTCTCAGTTCCCATAAACATTGCTCATGAAGATAGGCGGTGTCTGATTGTACGTAGAGGTCGATGTGATAGTTTTCATCATAACGCTCCATCAGTAATCCTTTGTAGAAATACCATGTGGGAGCTTTTCCCTCTGTTCCATTATAAATGTCCCATTCTTCTACTAGCATGTGATAACGTATGACTCCCGAGTCAGAAATAAATGTGTTTACCCCTCTTACATGCATGAAGAGAAGAGAGTCAGAATCCTTAACAGCTTCTGCTATATGTTCTGTCCTGGAACTGCATGAGAAAGTGATTCCTGCGGCAGTTATTAGGCTGCAAAGAATTATGGTTCTACGTAGATTCAATATATTTAGCTGCAAAATTACTGAATCTTGAATTTCATGAACCACGCTTCGTTAAATGTGATACCCAAATTTAACATGACGTAATTTTCGGTAATCAGTTTAGAGGTACTTGGTGTGCGTCTGAGCCATTCTATGCCAATATTTACAATAGAACGGTTGTTGGTAATGGGAAGTCCTAATCCTGCTGTCAGAGAATACTCGTGCGGTCCATTAAATCCATCTACTTTTAGATATGGTGTGGAGTAATTGGCACCAATGCGGTATTGAACTCGTTTCCAATAACTACCGAAGGGGTTGGGGGTATATTGTGCTCCAACGGCAATTCTGGTTCTGTTTTTGTAGGCACCAGTCTGGGATACATATTTAGGAACTCCACCTACGGTAACTATTTGTGGTGTACGGCAAGCCCCCCAGAACTCTTGCTTGAAATCCAATCCTACAACCAGATTGTTGTTATGGCTCCAGGTGGCACCAATGCCATAAGAGTATGGAAGGTCAAAAGCATTGTGAATAGTGTCTATAGGAGCGTCTTCTTGAACATCGGTGAATCTGCACAATGAGGCATCGCTTTTTATCTTATGTCCAATACTTGTTGTGGCCCCTATAGTTAATATGTCGTTTTTTGTAAGGTATAAAGGGTATTGGACACCCAAATCCAATTTCCATGTCCTGATTTCTGCTGTCTGAATGGAGTTAAGTCCACTATAATCTGATGAAGTTGAGATTTCCAAAATGGTATGTTGATAATCTCCCCAGATAAGGCTGGCGTTAGCACCTACCGACAGTCCCTTGTAAAGCTTGTATCCTAAACCCAGATAGGCTTGGTGCAAGCCTCCGTCGCCATTGTAATTGGTTGTGCTGGTGATGGTTTGCATAGTATTGGTATCATTGGCAAACTTCCTTGTCCTGGTGAAATCGTATCCAATGGTACTGTAAGGCATGAAACCTACGGAAAGACCTAAATTACGATAAAGTCTTAGTCCAATATTGACATAATCCAGTTTACACTGGTATACGTTAATGCTGTTGCCGCTTTGTTTCATATTGCCAAAAGCTGCAGTCATGCCAACGTCTAATAGGATGGTAACGGAATCTATGGCAGAGTATGATGCGGGGTTTAGGGTATTAATACGATTACCGGCGCGGAAGCCAAGACCCGTTCCACCCATAGCTTTGTTGAATCCCTGGGCCTGATCTTCCAGCGTTCCCAAGCCAAAACGTGAATAAGAAGAGCTGCTTCCGTTACTTTGGGCGAAAGTGTTTATGCACAATATGAACGCCAACAGGAAACTTCCTATTTTACTGAGTTTTATCATAATTGTAGTCTAATATCTTGTTGAGTCCTCTTGGTACTATGAATTTGTCTGCAAAAATGCTGTTTTTGATGTTCGTGTCAAAGTTAATCTTGTCTCCTCCTGTGAGGAATACAAGCAGATTGGGATATTTTGCTCGCATAGACTTGATGTATCCTTCTATCTCGTACTTCATGCCACGCAGAACACCAGACCGGATGGCAGTTTCTGTGTTGTAGCCCAAACCTGGCACCTCGCCTTCAGCCTGAACGAGAGGAAGCCTGACTGTATGTTCGTGCAACGCATGAAGTCTCATCTGCATGCCAGGAGCTATATTGCCGCCCCAATAGTTCTTCTTAGCGTCTATTACATCGTATGTGATACAAGTTCCTGCGTCAATGATAAGAATGTCTTTTCCTGGTTTCAAAATGCTAGCACCAACAGCAGCTGCTAGGCGGTCGGCTCCCAAGGTTTTGGGTGTTTTGTATTTATTGCAGATGGGAATGGGCGTTTCTGGCGTAAAGCGCAATATGGGAAAAGGCATGCTACTTAACATTTCTTCTACTGCGTCAGGGATACCTATAACAGAGCCTACAATACCACAATCAAAGTGGTATTTACTTGCAAACGCTGGCAATGCAGCCAGTGTTTCTTTGCTTGTTTTTATTTCCTCTATGGGCTCTTCCCCCTCAAAGGCAACTAATTTGGCAACGGTATTGCCGATATCGATTATTAATTTCACGGGTGCAAAGGTACAATATTTAGTTGAGAATAAGAACGACAAAACTGAAAGTTTTACATTCCTTAGCAAAAATAATGGGAAAAGTCAATCCCTTTTAGTGAAAATTATTACTTTTGTGCCATGATTTTAAAACGTATTCTTTTATTTGTGCTATTGTCGTTAATGCTGTTCAATATTCATGCGCAACGATTAGATAGTATACGGGCCAGTTTGATTACATGTTCTCCAGGGCAGGAGGTCTACGCTTTGTATGGTCATACGGCACTTCGCCTTCAGAATTTTACAACAGGTGAGGATCTTGTTTTTAATTATGGCATATTTTCTTTCAAGCAACCTCACTTTATATGGCGTTTCGTTCGTGGTAAGTGCGACTATATGGTGGTTCCTATACCTTGGCATTATTTTACCCGTGAGTATGAAGAACGTGGTTCCTCTATTACATCTCAAGTGCTGAATCTGGAACCTCAAGAGGTCAATCGCCTGTATTCCAACATGTTGGTGGATTGTAAGCCTGAAAATAGACAATATAGATATAATTTTCTTTACAACAACTGTACCACTAAAGTCAGGGATGCGATAGAGAATTGTATTGAAGGACGTGTAGTATATCCTGACAGCATACCTCTTTACACTTATCGCGAAATTTTGCACCAATATACGAAAGACCATCCGTGGGCACAGGAGGGTAACGATATACTTTTGGGCGCTGCGGTGGATACTGTTTTGAGTGCTCGTGCTGCCATGTTTGCGCCAGAGTACATGCTTAGATATGCAGAAAACGCTTTTGTTTATGCTGACAATAATGACAAGCGTCCATTGGTTATTGGTACGGAAATTCTTTTACAACGGAAGTCTTTAGGAATCGAATCGGAATTTCCTTTGTCGCCCATGCAGGCCATGTTTGTCCTATTGGGATTCTCTCTGTTGGTTCTTCTTTTTGAACATTGGCTGAATAGGCAATTTTGGTTATGGGATATTGTTTTGCTATTGGGACAGGGCGTGGCTGGTTTGATACTTCTTTTTATGTTCTTCTTTTCAGAGCACCCTGCTGTCAATAGTAACTGGCAAATCTGGGTCCTGAATCCTATTGCATTGATTGCACTTCCGATGGTAGTTAAAGCCGCGTTCAAACGTAAAAAGACATTATGGCACGTGGTTTTTTTTGTAATTTTGTCCACTTTTGTGGTATTTTCTCCTTGGATGCCACAGGAATTTGGAAAAATAGTTGTACCTTTGGCGCTAACTTTGCTCACAAGGCCTATAAGTTATTACTTATACTACCGTAAGAACAATAAGAAATGACGTCAAAAGGAAACAGGTTCATAACTTCTCTTATGGCGCTGCTTGCTATCATGGGAGCGGAAGCGCAGACAATGTCTGGGGTTCCATGTTTGGTGGTTAATGTAATGATAGATCAGCTTCGGGCGGATTATCTTGAAGCTTTCTCACCTTTGTATGGACAGGGTGGTTTTGCCCGCTTGATGGAGAAGGGGCGTATGTACTCACAGGCAGAATATCCTTTCGATGGACCGGATATAGCATCTTCTGTTGCTTGCTTTGTCACTGGGACTTGTCCGTATGAGAATGGTATTATAGGCCAACGATGGTTGGACCGACAGACGTTGCAACCCGTTTTCTGTGTCGATGACAACAAATATAATGGTCTTTATACTTTAGATAAATCATCTCCCCAGCATCTTGCTGTTTCTACGATTGGCGATGAATTGAAAGTTGCCAGCGAGGGTAAAAGCATGGTTTTCTCTATTGCACCTAATCGTGATGCTGCCATCCTTTCTGCAGGTCACGCTGCTGATGGCGCTATCTGGATTGACGACTGGACTGGTCATGTCTCAGGTACCTCATACTATGGCGCTTTGCCAAACTGGGCTATTGACTTTGAAAATAACACCCCTCTTTCATCTCGTATTGGGGATATCGTGTGGAAACCGCTTAATGATGAAGTGGTAAATTTCAGTTATTTTGTTTTCGAAGGCAGCAAGAAACCTTTCAGTCACAAGTTTTCTGGCGACAGAAAGTTCCGTCGGTTCAAGGCCAGTTCTTGTGTTAATGATGAGATAAACCTGTTAGTAAAGCAGCTTCTCGATAAAACCAATATCGGAACTGACGGTGTGCCTGATATGCTGAACCTTACTTATTATGCAGGAGGTCTTGACCACGAGTCGGACTCCAAGTACGCTATGGAGGTGCAGGATACCTATGCCCGCCTTGACCGTCAGCTGGAGGAGCTTATTAATGCCGTAGAGAGTAAGGTGGGGCAGAATAAAGCCCTCTTCGTCATTACCAGCACGGGATATTGCGATAGCGAGGATGCCAAGGACCTTAGTTTGTATCGCATCCCCACAGGAACCTTCTCAATTACCAAGGCTAAGCTCCTGCTCAATATGTACCTTATTGCCGTTTATGGTCCTGGAGATTATGTTGAGACTGTAATGGGCAATGAGATATATCTGAACTTAAAGTTGATAGAGAGCAGAAATCTGAACCTTACGGAGGTTTTGGAACGAAGCAGCGACTTCCTGATTCAACTAAGTGGCGTCAAGGACGTTTATACCAGTCAGCGTCTGGCCCTTGGGGCATGGACGCCTGGCATCAGCAAACTCCGCAATGCTTATAACCCCAAGTGCTCAGGAGATATTACTATACAGGTCTCGCCAGGTTGGAATCTGAAAAACGAGGATACGCTGGAGCAGTTTTTTGCTCGTGAATCTTACATGGGTTTTCCCCTTTTCCTTTTTGGATGCGGTGTGGCCCCAGAGAAAGTACATATACCAGTTAGTATAGATAGAGTAGCACCTACGTTGTCAAAGGCGCTTCGTATTCGTGCTCCGAATGGTTGTTCCCAGGCCCCGCTGAATTATTAAAAGCCAACCCTTAGTCCTTGGGAGTAAAGTCAAAAGTGAAAGAGTGAAAGTTATAGTGCCCGTCGATTTGTCGACGGGAATAATGAAATAAAAGAATATGGATATAGCAAAGATATTAGTTAAGATTTTTGGTGACAAGAAGTCGCGCGACCTCAAGGCTTATCGCCCATTGGTAGAGGACGTATTGAAAATTTACCCTGAGATTCAGGCACTAAGCAACGATGAGTTGCGTGTCCGCTCCAAACAGATAAAAGAACGTGTTCAAGGATCGGCTAGTGAATTACGTGCTCAGATTCAGGAACTTAAGGATCGTATTCCCAATACAGATATTCAAGACCGTGCCCCAATCTTCCATCAGATTGATAAGTTGGAGAAGGATGTTTTGGAGGTGTTGGAAAAAGCCCTTGATGAGGTTCGTGCTGAGGCTTTTGCTATTGTCAAAAGTACGGCTGAGCGTTTGGCTCATGCTGAGAATGGCGTGATAGAGGTAACTGCCAACGACTTCGACCGTGAACTGGCCGCAACCCATGATTTTGTTGAGATAGAGGGTGATAAAGCTATTTATCACAATCACTGGGTAGCTGGTGGTAACGATTTGTTGTGGGATATGGTACACTTTGATGTGCAACTCTTTGGAGGTACTGTGCTGCATCAGGGTAAAATTGCCGAAATGTTCACGGGTGAAGGTAAGACCCTCACTGCTACACTCCCTGTATTTCTGAATGCCCTTACTGGTAATGGTGTTCATGTGGTAACCGTGAACGATTATCTTGCTAAGCGTGACTCAGAATGGATGGGTCCTATCTACATGTTCCACGGCTTGAGCGTTGACTGTATTGACAAGCATCAGCCCAATAGTGAAGCTCGTCGTAAGGCATATATGGCAGATATAACCTTTGGAACTAACAACGAGTTTGGTTTCGACTATTTGCGTGATAACATGGCGCAGGATCCCAGAGATTTGGTGCAGCGCTCACATAACTATGCCATTGTAGATGAGGTCGACTCCGTCCTCATTGATGATGCTCGTACACCTCTTATTATTAGTGGTCCAGTTCCTAAAGGAGATGACCAGCAGTTTGAGGAGTATCAGCCATTGGTTGAGCACTTGGTAAATGTGCAACGTCAATTGGCTACTCAGTATTTGGCTGATGCTAAGAAGCTTATTACAGAAGGTACTGAGCAAGGTGACAAGCAGAAGACCACAGAGGGATTCCTATCCCTTTTCCGCTCTCATAAGGCATTGCCCAAGAACAAGCCTCTTATCAAGTTCCTCTCTGAACCGGGTATCAAGGCTGGTATGCTTACCACAGAGGAGATTTACATGGAGAACAATAACCGTCGTATGCACGAGGCTACAGATCCTCTTTATTTTGTGGTAGATGAAAAACAGAATAGTGTAGACCTCACGGATAAAGGTAACGAATGGCTAGCTTCTCAGGTTAATGACTCCGACCTTTTCATTCTGCCTGATATAGGCTCTGAAATGCATAAGATTGATGCTACCAATCTAACTGCCGAGGAGAAGATAGAAGCTAAGGACAAGGTCTTCAATGACTATGCAGCTAAGAGCGAGCGTGTACATACCATACAGCAGTTACTGAAGGCTTACACCATGTTCAATCTGAACGACGAATACGTTATTCAGGATGGTGAGATTAAGATCGTCGACGAGCAGACAGGCCGTATTATGGAGGGACGCCGTTGGAGCGATGGCCTGCATCAGGCTGTTGAGGCCAAAGAGCATGTTAAGGTGCAGGCTGCTACACAAACATACGCTACCATCACCCTTCAGAACTACTTCCGTATGTACCACAAGTTGGCAGGTATGACGGGTACTGCTATCACAGAGGCTGGTGAGTTCTGGGATATTTATAAGTTGGATGTTGTGGAGGTTCCCACCAACCGCGAGGTTATACGTATCGATATGAACGATCGTGTTTATCGTACACAGCGCGAGAAGTACAAAGCCGTTATTCAGGAGGTTGAACTGATGCGCAACAGCGGTCGTCCTGTCTTGGTAGGTACAACCAGCGTGGAGATTTCAGAGATGTTGAGCAAGATGCTTCAGATGCGCAAGATTCCTCATCAGGTGTTGAATGCCAAACTCCACCAGAAGGAAGCCGATATCGTGGCTAAGGCTGGTACTAGCACCCTCACAACAGTTATGGAAGACGGACAGCCTGTAGAGCGTATGTTAGGTACTGTTACCATTGCTACTAACATGGCTGGTCGTGGTACCGATATTAAACTTACCCCCGAAGTAAAGGCTGCAGGCGGTTTGGCCATCATTGGTACAGAGCGTCATGAAAGCCGTCGTGTCGACCGTCAGTTGCGTGGTCGTTCTGGCCGTCAGGGTGACCCGGGCAGCAGTGTCTTCTTTGTTTCTATTGAGGATAAGTTGATGCGTCTCTTCGCAAGCGAGCGTATTGCCAGAATCATGGATCGTCTTGGTTTCAAGGAAGGCGAGATGATAGAGCATAGCATGATTACTCGTAGTATCGAGAATGCGCAGAAGAAGGTTGAAGAGAATCACTTTGGTGTACGTAAGCGTTTGCTTGAGTATGACGATGTGATGAACAAGCAGCGTACCGTTATTTATGAGAAGCGCCGTCATGCCCTGATGGGTGAGCGCTTAGGCATGGATATCAGCGATATGATTTGGGACCGTGTATGCAATATCATGGAGAATAATGATTTTGTAGGTTGCCAGCAGTGCTTCCTCGAGATTATGGCTATGGAGTTCCCCCTCACACAGGAACACTTTGAGAGCGGACAAATGCCTGAATTGGAGGAAGAGGTATATCAGGAGGTGCTGAAGCGTTTTGGTCAGAAGACGGAAATCATGGCCAACAATGCTTACAAGGTTGTGAAGATGGTTTACGAAGGTCCTCAGGGGCAGATGTATGAGAATATGATGTTCCCTGTTTTAGCAGGTAAACGTCAGTATAACATACCCTCTAACCTGAAGGAAGCCTACGACACTCAGGCACGCAGCGTAGTAACCTCTTTCCACAAGGCTCTTATCTTGCATACCATAGATGATGCTTGGAAGGAGAACCTGCGCCTTTTGGACGAACTGAAGCACAGTGTTCATAATGCCAGCTACGAGCAGAAGGATCCTCTTCTTATATTCAAGTTGGAAAGCGTGAAACTCTTTGATGATATGGTGAACCGTATTAATGATCGCACTGTTTCTGTTATTATGCGAGCTATGGTACCCGAATTGCAGATTCAGGATCCTTCTGCACAGCAGGAGATGCCTCGCCAGGAGCGTGTTCATACTCAGGAGTCACGTGGAGAACTTACTGATGCCAGTCAGCAACAAGCCGCAGCTCGTGATACGCGCGATCGTCAGCCTGTTCAGCCCATGCGTGCCGAGAAACTTCCTGGACGTAATGATCCCTGCCCCTGCGGCTCTGGCCTGAAGTTCAAAAATTGTCACGGGAAAAACCTTTAATACATTATTATATTATAATACATGAAAGCTTCACAGCAAACCATTCAGCAGATTGAGCGGGCTCTTCGCAAGGTTATTGCCAAGTTTCCACAGGATGCCGATCCTTTGATGACCGACATACACTTGTTGGTAAGTAATTATACAGGTGAGATACGCACCTATAATGATGACGACGAGGAGTTAGACCGTTGTGTCGTAGAAGAGTGGATCAAGAGCCCGGAAGAGGATTTCTATGACCAAGTAGCATCCATTTTGCGTAAGTGTATTCAGAATTTACGCACCGAGGTGGAAAAAATGAGTATTTTGCAACCCTTCTCCTTTGTGCTAATTGATGAGGATCACGAGACGTTGCAGGATCTCGTCATTATAGATACTGAGGAAACGGTAGTTTTTGACCACCAGTTGCTGGAAGGTTTCGAGGAAGATCTCGACAAGTTCTTTGATGAACTTATGAAGGAAGAGTAACACAAAAGGGGCTGAATCAGCCCCTTTGTGTTAGTTTATCGTTGGTAACGTTATTCCTTCATTCTTCACTTTTTGGTAAACTGTAAGCCCATATACATACCCTTTACGTTCTTTGTAAGCGTGTTCAGTGTACCCAAAGAACTGCTTACGGTACTGGCCTTAGAGGTAATGGCATTGGCGAGTGTCAACAGTTTGTCTGCTTTCATTGCCACCTGCAATTCGCCACCTTCTATCTTTGTGTTCATGGTCACGCTTTTGTTGATCAAGGGAAAGGTGAGTTTTAGGTTTGTTCCATCTACACCCCAGTTAACCTTTACGGCTTTTCCATTGTATGTAATGGTTCCTGTTTTGTCTTCATTCAGCGTCATCACTACCTTACCGCTGGAGAATCCGATTTTGGTAAGGCCGTTCTTCAATGTTGTTTCAGCCTTGCTACTAACTACACTACTGCCTATTGTTGCCAATACATTTTCGCTTTCAAAAGCTACGCAGGGCTGAGAATAAGTCCAAGTTCCAATTAAACTCTTCTCTGATACGGTGGTTGTACCTAACAGATTGCCAAGTAGATTGGCTGCAACGTCGCCAACGGTCGAGTTGCCCGTAGCTTTGCTAACAGCGGTGCCGGCAACATTCTTTAAAACATCATTCAACTGTGCATTTGCATTGCTGCATGCAATGATACCTAAAGCCATGAAGGCCACTTTTAGCATGTTACTTTTCATCTTTATTTGTTTTTGTTAAATATGATATTGCAAAAATAGTACTTTTTTTGTACGTTTTTGTTTATTTTCCTTAAATAATATGTTGAAAAATGCAAATAATTCAAAAAAACTACATACCTTTGCACGTTATTTATGCCAATGAAACTTGAGATAAGGGAAAAAATGGCCGATAAAAGTAAATTTATACATTATTATATTTATATGCTGTAAGAAATATCGGATATCAGAAAAAGACGGAAAGAAGTTAAAATAAATAGGGGAGAGGTACTTAATCTTTTCCCCACAATAAGCGTTAGAAATAGAATTAACAATTTAAAGATGTTTTTATATAAAAAAGTGTGTTATGTCATAGCATTGCTATTCCTTTGTGTAGGGATGGCGATGGCTCAGACAACTATTACAGGAACTGTGATCTCTGCCGACGATAATGAACCAATGATTGGTGTAAATATCTTGGTAGATGGTACACAAATTAAAACCATTACGAACATAGAAGGTAAGTTTACCTTAAAGGATGTTAAGCCGAATGCCGTTTTGGTTGTATCAATGATTGGAATGCGCACCGAGAGGGTAAAAGCCAAAAATGGCATGCGCATAGTGTTACACAATGACGAGGTTCAGATGTCAGAGGTCATCGTGAACGGTCAGCAACAGATAGACAAGCGTCTATTTACTGGTGCGGCTACAACGGTGGATGCTGAAAAAATTAAACTGTCAGGTTTGGCAGATGTGAGCCGTTCTCTCGAAGGGCGTGTCGCTGGTGTACAAGTGACTAATGTGTCAGGAACCTTTGGCGCTTCGCCTAAGATCCGAGTGCGTGGCGCAACTTCTATTTATGGTAATTCCAAACCATTGTGGGTGGTAGATGGCGTTATTTACGAGGACAATGTAGATGTAAGTGCCGATGATTTGGCTTCTGGTGATGCTAAGACACTGATATCTTCTGCTGTTGCAGGTCTTAACTCAGACGATATAGAGTCATTTACTGTCCTGAAGGACGGTTCTGCCACTTCTATCTATGGTGCCAGAGCCATGGGTGGTGTAATTGTTGTAACTACAAAGAAAGGTTCAAAAGGCCGTGCGAGTGTTGGCTATACAGGTGAGTTGACGACTCGTTTTAAGCCCAGCTACAATGATTACAACATTATGAACTCACAGGAGATTATGGGTGTTTATAAGGAAATGTATGATAAGGGATGGCTGCAATTGGATAATATGGTCAACGCCCAGAATACGGGTGTCTATGGATATATGTTCCAGCAGTTGCGTAAATACGATCCTGTAACCGGTACGTACGGTTTGCAAAACACAGAGGCAGCTCGTAATGCCTATCTTCAAGCAGCCGAATTCCGTAACACAAACTGGTTCGACCTCTTGTTTACCAACAAGGTACAGCAAAATCACTCCGTTAGCATTTCTGGTGGTACAGAGAGATCGCAGAATTACTTCTCTATGTCTGTGCTTACTGATCCTGGTCAGTTTGTTAATCGTAGTATGGTGAACCGTTATACTTTCAACGGTAATACTGCTTATGACATATTAAAAGGTAAGAAGTGGTGTGAAGTGCTTACTGTAAAATTGGCTGCACAGGGAAGTTATCGTAAGCAGGAGGCACCTGGTACGCTAGATCGTACTACCGATGTCGTGACAGGTGAAGTAAAGCGTGATTTTGACATCAATCCCTTCAGCTTTGCTATGAACACTAGTCGCTGTCTGGATCCTAATCTCAGATATACTCGCTTCTATACAGGTTTTAATATTTTTGATGAGCTGGAAAACAATTACAATGACATTCTGGTCACAGAGTTGATGTTCCGAGGTGAGTTGGAGTATAAACCCTTCAAGTGGTTGGGTTTGAACGGTCTTATATCTTCACGTATGTCGCATACTAACCGTCAGCACAATGTGATGGATAGGTCTAACCAGGCCAATGCCTATCGTGCTGGTGTTGATGCGCAGGATGACAACTCCACAATCCGCGACAACAATAGTTTGCTATATACCGATCCCGATAATGAACTGGCCCTGCCCGAGTCAGTATTGCCTACCGGTGGTATTAAGTACCAGTATGACGACAAAATGCGCTCCAACAACTTCCGCTTTATGGCCAGTTACAATAATGTGTTCGTAGATAAAATTGGCAAAGAGCATACGCTCAATGGTATGGTGGGAACTGAGTATTCTTCTGTTCGTCGTACAAATACGAAATGGACAGGTTGGGGTTATCAGTTCGAAAATGGCGGTATCACCTACACGCCGTATCTTTGGCTCAAGCAGATGAACGAGGAGAATACTGAATACTTTGGCGAATCGTATACTTTGACCAACACGTTGGCATACTATGGTCAGGTTAATTACAACTATGACCAGCGTTATACATTTAATGGTACGTTGCGTTACGAAGGTACCAACCGTCTTGGTAAGAGCAATCAGAGCCGTTGGTTGCCTACATGGAATGTATCAGGGTCATGGGACGTTACCAATGAGAAGTTTATGGCGCGCACCAAGTCTTGGCTCTCACAACTAAAATTCCGAGCCAGTTACTCACTGACTGCCGATACGGGTCCATCATGGGTAACCAATGCAAATGCTATCTTCATGACCAAGAATTCTTGGCGTCCCTTTACCTCGGCTGCCGAGTCGCAGATTTATATCAAGAACCTTGGTAACACTGAGTTGACCTATGAAAAGAAGCATGAATGGAACCTTGGTATAGATGTAAGTTTCCTAAAAGAACGCATCGCTTTGACTTTCGATATTTATGGTCGTAACAATTACGATTTGATTGGTCCCACCTATACTCAGGGTGCAGGTGGTGAGATTTTCAAATATGCCAATGTGGCAGATATGGAGTCTCATGGTATTGAACTCGGGCTTTCTACAGTTAATATTGATAAGGCTGGTTTTAAGTGGACTTCTGATTTTATTTTCTCTAAGGCTAAGAATAAGATTACCTCTCTTAATGTGGCTAGCCGTGCCGTCGACTTGGTGACAGGTCAGGGTTATGCCATTGAGGGTTATCCCGTTCGTTCCATCTTTAGCTACCGATTTGCCGGGCTTAATTCTGAAGGCCTGCCTCAGGTTTATAATGAGCGTGGTCAAAAAACGGTTGGTGATGTAAACTTCCAGGAGACTGAGAACCTGAAGGATTTCCTCGTTTATGAAGGTCCTTCAGATCCTACCTTCTACGGCTCGTTCAACAACACTTTCAGTTATAAGAGCAAGAGTTGGGGAAGCCTCTCACTCGACCTCTATATCACTTATTCTGGTGGTAACGTCGTACGTTTGGATCCTGTCTTCTCTTCTTCATATAGCGACCTTTCGGCATTGCCTCGCGAGTTCAAGAATCGTTGGATGGTAGCTGGCGATGAGGCTGTGACTAATATTCCAACGATAGCATCACGCGTTCAGGTTGACCGCTATAGTAGTACAACGTTGCGTACGGCATACAACGCCTACAATTACTCTACAGAGCGTATTGCTAAGGGTGATTTTATCCGCCTGAAGGAAGTTGCCCTTACTTATATCTTGCCCGATAACTGGCTGAAGAAGACGTTCATCAGTCGTGCTTCTGTGAAGTTGGCTGCTACGAACCTTTGCCTGCTCTATGCAGACAAGAAACTGAACGGACAAGACCCAGAGTTCATTAATTCCGGCGGTGTGGCTGCACCTATCTCCAAGCAGTTTACTGCTACGATACGTCTGGGCTTTTAAGTGAAGAGTAAAGAATGAAGAGAGAATAATTACTACCGCTATGGGTAGAACAACGAAATACGAAATTATGAAAAATATTAATAACTATATAACATGGATACGGAAAGTAAGCATGAATTATATGGGTTTGCTTGGTGTTGCAATCTTCATTGTTCATTCTTCACTCTTCGTTTCCTGTACGGCACTTGATGAGGCTCCCGACAACCGAACAGAAATTAATTCGGTAGATAAAGTAAGACAGTTGCTTACGTCGGGTTATCCTGCTGCTGTGCCTGCAGTCATCTGCGAACTCAGTGGAGACAATCTAGTTGACAATAATGTTTGCGTTCCTGCCACGCACAATGGCGCTTTCGCAAACTTCCATGATCAGGCATATGAGTGGAAAGACATTAATAACTATAGTACAGGCGAGGATGATACTCCTTATGCTGTCTGGGAGACATACTATCAGGGCATAGCCGTAGCTAACCATGCTATTGAAGCGATGCTTCAGATGAGTAAAGACCCAGCAAAAGATCGCGATTTGGCTCATTCTTGGGGCGAAGCTCACCTCTTGCGCGCCTATCTTCATTTTGTGCTGGTAAATGTGTTTGCCGAGGCTTATAAGGACGAGACACAGAGTGCTAACGATGCAGGTATTCCTTATGTAACCGAAGTAGAGCGTACTGTTAATGTGGATTATAGTGACCCCAAGTTCCGCAAGAGTGTTGCTGAGGTCTATCGTCTCATAGAAGAGGATATTTTAGAGGGTATCGACCTGATTGATGATTCCAAGTATAAAGTCCCTGCCTACCACTTCAACCGAAATGCCGCCAACGCTTTGGCTGCACGCTATTACCTCTACAAACGTAACTATGAGGAGTGTGTGAAGTATGCGACAGCGGCTTTGGGAACCAATCCTGCCTCTTCTTTACGTAAATGGGCGAATATGAGTTCCAATACCATCAACACCTTGCTCAATGACTACAATGACGAGACCGCTCCCTGCAACTACCTGCTACAGGCAACTAATTCGTTGTTTGACCGTATGCTTTCGGCTTGTCGTTATGCCATTAATAAGGGTAGCGAAGCAGATAAAGTTGATAATACAAAGGATATTCTTTACGAGGGCGGAGGTCCCAACTGGAGCAGTCGGCTTAAGGCTTTCGATGGTAAAATCTATCGTTGGGGCGCCGGCTCGGAATATGGTTCTTGGCTTTTCCGCATATATGAGTACTTTGAGTATGAGGACAAGATAGCCGGTATTGGCTACGTTCACATCATTTATCAGCCTTTCACGGCCGAGGAAACGTTACTTTGCCGTGCAGAAGCTGAGATTTATCTGGGACAGACGGATAAAGCCTTAGCTGACTTGGGATTCTGGACAGCCTCTCATATGGTAGACGAACCGCTTACACAGAGTGGTATCAACAGGTGGTATAAAGGTGAAGCATCGAAGAACATTTATGTAAGTGAACTTCATCCCACGGACATGAGTTCTGAGTGGAAATATGATGAATTGTCTGACGATGCTAAGCGCATGATAGACTGTGTTCTCCATTTCCGTCGTATAGAGACCATGTTCGAGGGCTTGCGCTGGTTTGATATCAAGCGCTATGGTATCACCGTACATCATGCTTATCGCAGACCCAATGAGGACAATATTCATCATGATTATCTTCGTTGGGACGATCCCCGTCGTGTTCTGCAAATTCCACAGAATGTAATAGATGCAGGTTATCCTTCCAGCAACCGACAGAAGTCAATCGATGGTCAGAGTGACAACTTGAAGATTTTACCTGTGTTGGCTGATCACGAACCAAAAGGCAATGACCTGGAGCAAAACGCTAACTAATAAACTTGAGGTAGAAAATGAAAAAGTTTATATATATAATAGGTATAGCAGCTGTTGTTGCTGCATTCTCCTCTTGTCGTAACAATGATGATTTCACAGAATCTATCTTCGACACCACAGTACCTGATGTTGATTCAACAAAAACAACATATGAGTTCGACCAGTGGCTATACGATAATTTCGTAGTGCCCTATAATGTTGAGATAAAGTACCGTTTCGATTTGTCGGCTTCCGACCTGAATTTCCAGTTGACGCCTGCCGACTACAACCGTTCGCAGCTCTTGGCACATTTCATCAGATATCTGTTCTATGATGTTTATACCAAGTATGCTGGTGATGACTTCATGAAAATGTATGGTCCCCGTATCTTCAATTTCATCGGTTCATCTGGCTATAGTCCCACTACGGGTACCGAAGTACTGGGTACTGCATCAGGTGGTGTAAAGATTACCCTTTATAACGTCAACGAGATGAAGCCTTATTCTAACGGTGTTACCTATAAGGGCGAGGATATTAGTGTACTCAATGAAAGGTATTTCCATACCATGCACCACGAATTCTCTCATATTCTCCACCAGACCAAGTCATATCCTGTAACTTTTGGACAGGTGACTTCTGGTAGTTATGACCCCATTAACTGGCAAGATCGCGACTCTGTCTGGACACATCAGCACGGCTATGTTACACACTATGCCTCTTCTGCTACTTTCGAGGACTTTGTGGAAACGCTTTCTTGTATCATTACCGATAGCAAGCATCGTTGGATGAACCGCATCATCAATGCGGCTTCTATGGGTGTCCGTCAGGGCGACAAGGAAGATATTCTTGAACTTATTGATTCTCTTGATATTAATCTGGATGCTCCCAAATCTCATTGGAACAACTTTACGCTTTACGAAGAGTCAGAGTACAACGACCAAACAGACCAGTACGACCCAACGAATCGTTATGTACTCGATGAACATCGTCTCATTGGTGACAAAACCACCCATCAGTATCAAGTAGTTAATAAAGCGGCAGATGCTTACGTCGATCAATACAAATACAAAGAGTATCGCAAATTTACATCGTTCAAGGACGACTTCCTGCCATGGGTAAAGATATCTTCCGACGAAGACCTGACAGGTATCAACTCATTGCTGAAGAAACTGGATATTGCAACAAAATGGTACACTGAAAAATGGGGACTCCGCGCTTTCACGCTTCGTCGTGAAGTGGAAGATCGTCAGAACAGGATTAACGATTTCATCAAGAATGAAGTCACCGTATACGAGCTAAAATAACGCTAAAGAATGATTATGATGAAGAATAACATAAAATATGTTGTGGTGGGTGTGGCGTTAGCTACCGTTGCACTCGTCAGTTGTTCCCAATTTCAGGAAGATGCTCTTTTTGATGAGAGTGCAGCCTTGCGCGTCGAGCACAATGCAGATAAGTTGCAAGAGATATTGGTGGATGCGCCTCAGGGCTGGGTGATGCAGTATTACACAGGTAAAGGTGCTGCCGTTTTTGAGGGATTCAACCTTTTTGCCAAGTTTGAGAAGGGCGGAAAGGTGACGTTGGCTGGCAATCATCGTTTTCTGCGTGACGGCAATGCCAATAAGTATACCGAGGCAAGCAGTCTCTATGAATTGATTCGCGAGGATGGTTTGGTATTGGCATTCAATATCTGGAACGACATTCTTACTCCATTTGTTGACCCTGTAGGCTACTGGGCAGCACCCGAATATCTGGTAAAGGATGGTGTTGGTATGCAGGGTGATCAGAATCTGGTGGTAACCTTCATGAGCGAGAATGAGGTTATTTTCCGTGGCGAACGTTACAGTGCCCAAATCAGAATGGTAAAGGCTGACCGTGACTGGCAGACCTACATCAGTGACACAGAGGCCGCAAAGTCTCTTTTTGTAAATGAAGATGACACTCTCAGCTCTTATTATATCACAGCAGGAACGGATACCATGTATTGTGTGGGTCTGCAGGCTGGACGTTACCGTATCTCTGAGCGTATAAAGGATCCTTTGAAGGTGGACTCTGTTTCTTGCTGCTTTACACCCACAGGATTCCGTAACGAACTTGTTGACACACTTGGAGGACATCTCTTCCAGGAGTTTACGTTTAACGAAGACAGCACAGCGCTTGTCAATGAAGATGGTACCGTCCGTATTATTGCTACTTGGGACACATATTTGACCAATAGGGAAAAAATTATGTGGATGGATAATGAGTCTATGTCCGAGAATTTGAGCGTGTTGTTTACAGACATAAATACTGCGATGAAAGCTTACAACAAGAATTATTCTGTTCTTCGTATTGGAATCGGAAAGTCTCAGACTCAGGAAGGAAAGAATAGCCAAAAGGGTTTGGTCTTGGAGGTGAAGACATCAAGGACGGGTCGATTGAAAGCCGGCATGGCAATGACACGTAACGTACCAGCAATGGGACAGATGACCATCACATGTGCAGAAGATGCCAAACTCGATAACGAGATGAATAAATTCAATTCTGCAGTGATTAAAGCTGTTCGTGCATTTGGCGCAGCTTTGTCAGGCACATATCAGATGAGCCCCAACAGTAATTTTATTCCTACATCAGTCTTGTTCCAGTCACTTGACGGGGAAACAACCTTCAGGCTTGTTTCAGATTGATAAAACATAATAGAATATATTATTTAGAATCTTTATTAACTCTTATTTTTTTTAACTTTAATAATTTGCATTATGAGGATTAAGAATTTTACTCTTATGTTATTGGCGCTCCTCTTTTCGGTTGCAGGCTTCGCACAGAAGTCCTTCCCCGTAAAGAAGGATATTGCCTTCAATCGCACAGTGCAGGTTCAGACATCGGTTAAGCAAACCAATCTCTTGCCTGCTCTTCCAGTACAGAACAGAAATATTTCTGCTGTGCGTACTGTTGCTAAGGCTCCTGCAAAAGCTGCAGAAGTTGTAACTCCTCCAGAAGATGGAGAGGTAGAGTATTTTACTTTGTCAGGTACAGTTTATACTCAAAGCGCTGCTTCTGTTACTCGTACCGTAAAGGTTGTTTGGGATGGTGATGACGATGTTTACATTTCTGGTCTAAGTTATTACATTCCAGATGCTTTTGTAAAAGGCACCTTTGTTGATGATGAGACAGTAGTTTTTGCTGCAGGTCAGTACATGGGTAATGTTGGTGCAGATATCTATTTTGGAGGTTATGGCGATGGCGTTTTATCAGATGTTGTGGCTTCATTTAATGATGAAACGTACTCGTTTACATTCGACGGTTACATTTTGGATAATGGGGATCCTCAGAAATTGGGCTTTTATGCTTACTTTATTCCTGGTCTGACAATTTCTCCATTGGAAGGCCCCCTAGAGATTCCTGTTGAGATACCAAATGATTTGAAGATTGAGACGTATGCATATTCGGCTTATGACTATTTCGAAGATGGCGCTGATGTTTCTGGTAATTTGAAAATTGGTTTCTATGGCGAGGATGTATACATTCAGGGTATGTCTGATGATTACCCAGAAGCTTGGATAAAGGGTACCTTCGTGAATGACACCACAATATCCTTCCCTTCTGGTCAGTTGTTGACTGATAAAACAAGTTTGTATTTTATTTCTATTAATGATAACTTTGATATAGTAGATGAATACATTCTTATTTATGAGCCAGAGACAGGTATTTTTAAAGAAGGGCCTTATGCTCCTATGATTAATGCCTATAAGGATAAGTTAGAGGCTTCTGTTTGGCAGTTCTATTATGGCTACGAGATTAAGAAGATTACCGAGAAAGCTGCAACGCCTGGCATGTCTTTAATTTCTGCTGTGAAATTTTCAACTGGTGGCGATATCCTAGAGTTTAATTTAGCTAAGGTTGACACAGAAGGCGAAGGTCTGGTAGTTGATAAATTGGCTTATAAACTATATTATCAGACAGAGGGTGGAGATATTGTTCCCGTTACTTTCTCTAAGGATTTATATAAGAATCTGGAGGAAGATGCTACGGAAATTCCTGCTTCGTTCGGTGATGATTATGACTTCTATTCTAGTTTTGTATATCTTAACATGGAGCATAGCTCTTGGGAAATGATTGGTATTCAAGGCATATATTATGGTGGTGGTGAACGTAATGAGTCTGAGATTGCTTGGTACACACCTACATGGCCACAAACCATTACTCTGCCAGAGGCTCTGAAGGATAAGGTGACAGAACATACATTCAAGGGCGAAACAAAGACTCGTAGTGGTAATGTGCCATTCGAAAAAACTGTTGGTATAGCATTCGATGGTGATGATATGTACATCCGTGGTGTTGGCGATACAGATGAAACAGCATGGGTAAAGGGTACCAAGGTTGATACAGATTCTTACGTATTCCCCAAGGGTCAAACCATGGGTATTTATGGAAGTGGAGAAAACAGCTATCGTCTTTTCTTTGTGGGCACCGGTTCTGATGGAATTTCTGATATTGTGCTGAAGATTGATGCTGCCAATGGCGTTTATGTGTTTGAGGGTGATTTCTTGGAGAATGCCGACTACACAGATAAATCGTATTATCTCAATTATTTCAACGCTGGTGCAACCATTTCTATTGCTGAGGCACAGGAAGAGGTACCTGAACTTGTTGTTGTACCTGAAGGTCTGAAGACAGAGTCTTGGACATTCTCTGCAACAGAATATAATGGTCCTGCTGTAGCCAAGAATGTAAATGTCGGCTTCGATGGTGATGATGTTTATGTTCAAGGTCTGTCTTCTTATTTGCCTGATGCATGGGTAAAGGGTACGTTGGAAGATGGCTTGGTTACTTTTGCTGCCGGTCAGTATTTAGGAAGTTATGGGGGGCAAGACCTGTGGTTCATTGGTTTCAATATCGAGCGCTTTGCTGTTCAGGACTTTGTTATGACGTACGATTCTGAGACAGCTACGCTGGCCAGTTCAGTTGTAGAGGATATTCTTGGCATCAATGCTTACAAGGCTAAGGTTCAGGCTTCTCTGTATGAGATGTATCAGGATGTTAAGATCAAGATGATTACGGAGAAGGCTGCTACTCCAGCAACTCCTTCTGTAAACAACATGAACTTCTCTTATTATGGTGATATTATTGAATTCAACATTCCCATGAAGGATGTTGATGGTGATGGTCTTATTGAAAACTTGCTTTCATACAAGCTTTATTACGATAATGGCGATGGTGAACCACAGGTAATTACATTTACCAAAGACCTTTACACGAAGTTGGAGAATGATATGACAGAAATTCCTTATGGATTCCTTGATAACACAGACGAAGAGGGTAATCCCGAGGGTTACGACTTCTATCCTTCTTCTGTATATCTGAATATGGAGCACAATACTTGGAAGCGTGTTGGTATACAGACTATTTACATTGGTGGCGGTGAAAGCCATGCATCAGAGATTGGCTGGTACACCATCACATGGCCTCAGGTTGTCTCTCTTCCCGATGGTGCAGAGGTTAAGCTTTACGACTTCACAGGTGAATACTATACCAGAAATGGCAATGTTGAGTTCAACAAGGCAGTGCACGTTGCTATGGCAGGCGATGATGTATTTATTCAGGGTGTAGGTAGTAGAGACGAAGAGACATGGATTAAGGGTACAAAGACATCAGAAGACACTTATACCTTTGTTAAAGGACAATATTTAGGTTTTTATGAGGGTAGTCAGCCAAGTGATAATTCATTCCTCTTCTTGATGGGTTACAACTCTACTCTTGGTGTATTGGATGTTAAAATGAAGTACGATGCTGCAACCAATACATTCACAGCTACTACAGATATTGTTGAGAATGCCGATTATACAGACAAGCTGTATTATCTTACCCGCATCAATGCCGGTGCAAAGATTCAGCCTGCTTCTGAGGATGCTATCTCAACAGTTGTTGCAGAGACAGAAGAGAATGGTAGCGTTCGTCACAACATTGCTGGTCAGCGCGTAAGTGCTAACTTCAAGGGCATTGTTATAAAGAACGGTCAGAAGTTCTTCCAGAAGTAATATACTTTAAAACTCTATAATTAATAAGCCCGGCCAAATGGTCGGGCTTATTTACTTTGTATGACGATGAAATAAATGAAACCTTTATTCCACCGTTACGCTCTTGGCAAGATTGCGTGGGCGATCCACGTCTTTTCCCTTACATACAGCAATGTGGTAAGCCAGAAGCTGCAGGGGAATGCTGGCAATGAGAGGCTGGAAGCATTCTAATGTGTCGGGCAGTGTGATGATATGGTCGGCAAACTTCTGAATTTGCGTATCGCCCTCAGTAACCAGTGCTGTTACACGACCACCTCGTGCGCGCACCTCTTGTATATTGCTGATGACCTTCTCGTACAGACGGTCGCGAGTGGCAATTACAAAGACGGGCATTTCTGAGTCAATAAGGGCAATGGGGCCATGCTTCATCTCGGCAGCAGGGTACCCTTCGGCATGGATATACGAGATTTCCTTTAGTTTCAGTGCTCCTTCCAACGCAACGGGGTAGTTATAGCCTCGCCCGAGATACAGACAGTTCTTGGCATAGGTAAAAATAGGTGCCAGTCGTTCTATCTGCTCATTGGTCCTCAGAGCCTGCTCCATCTTATCAGGAATCTGCGTGAGCTCTTTTACCATCTCTTTGTATTGGTCGCCAGGAATTGTTCTGCGCTCATTGGCAATACACAGTGCTAGCATAGAGAGTACCGTCACCTGACCTGTAAATGCCTTTGTCGAAGCAACCCCAATCTCAGGGCCTACATGGATATAGACACCTGTGGAGGTTTGGCGTGGTATACTTGCACCAATGGCGTTGCAGACACCAAAGACAAAGGCTCCAGCCTTGCGGGCCAATTCGATGGCTGCCAGGGTATCTGCCGTCTCACCACTCTGTGAGATGGCAACAACCACATCATCGGGGTAGATGACGGGGTCGCGATAACGGAACTCTGAGGCGTACTCAACCTCAACCGGGATACGGCACAAGCTCTCAAAGAGCTGCTTGCCGATGAGTCCTGCATGCCATGAGGTTCCACAGGCAACGATAATGATGCGACGGGCACTAATCAGCTTCTCGCGATAGTCTATAACGGCTGAAAGTGTAATTCGGTCGGCATCCACGTTGATACGGCCTCGCATGCAGTCACGCAGACAGCCTGGCTGTTCAAAGATTTCCTTGAGCATGAAGTAGGGATAGCCGCCTTTCTCTAGCTGACCAAGCGTGACATCAATCTGCTTCACTTTGGGTTTTTGGGTCTCGTTGTCCATATTCACCACCTTCAGCTCTTTGCCAAGATGCAGGACGGCTATGTCACCATCGTTCAGATAAACGACCTTGTCGGTGTATTCGGCAATAGGACTGGCATCAGAAGCCAAATAGAAAGCACCGTCGTCTCCCAGACCTACTACAAGGGGAGAACTTTGTCGGGCACAGATAATGGTGTCGGGGTGCTCACGGTCAAGGATGGCAATGGCATAGGCACCAATTACCTGATGTAAGGCCACCTGTACAGCCTCCAAGAGTTCTATTCCGTTGCTCTGCATGATGTACTCCACCAGTTGTACTAATACTTCAGAGTCTGTAACGCTCTTAAACTGGATGCCTCTGCTGATTAAGTTCTCCTTTAATGTCAGGTAGTTCTCAATGATGCCGTTGTGGATGAGTGCCAACCGACCTGATGCAGAGTAGTGGGGATGAGCATTGGTACTGTTGGGCTCTCCATGGGTAGCCCAACGTGTGTGAGCAATTCCCAAACTCCCGGATGTGTCCTTGTCCTCACAAAAGGCTTCCAAATCACTAACTTTTCCTTTAGCCTTATAAACATTAAGACTACCGCTCTCACTAATCATTGCTACTCCGGCACTGTCATAGCCTCGGTATTCCAGTCTTTGTAGTCCTTTAATTAAGATGGGGTAGGCACGCTTAGTGCCAATGTAACCTACAATTCCGCACATAATAATAATGGGTTATGGATAATATATAGTTGACAATGAATAATTATAGATATGATAAATACAAATAATTTGTTTGGGCAGGGTATTCGGCAGCCATCGTGTCTATCTGATTTACAAAAGGCTTGATACCCAATTCCTTGCGCCACTTGCGGATAACGAGACCAGCCTTTTCCATGTTCATGTTGCACTCACCAAGACCGATGGCACGGGCAATCTGGAAGTCTGAGAACCCGTAGACTTTTGCATCATGCAGCAATGTGGCAAATTCTGGTTCCTCAAGGAATTCCAGTAATTCGGAATAGTCAGCTTTTTCAGCGTACTCGGATAACCATCTGTACTCCTTCAGTTGCTCATTAATATTAATAATGTGCTTTAGCTTCTGCAGGAACCAGCGATCTATCTTGGTCATGTTATGAATCTGCTCTACAGTAAAGCCCATCATCATAGCTTTGGAAATGACAAAAATACGGGTGTCCGTTGCATGCTTAAGTGCCTCGGGTACATCGGTCACATGCTGTGCTTTGTTGTCTACGAATCCATGCATACCCTGACCAATCATACGGAGTCCTTTCTGGATAGACTCCTCGAAGGTGCGACCAATTGCCATCACCTCGCCCACACTCTTCATGCTCGAACCCAGTTCGTGGTTCACACCGTGGAACTTAGAGAGATCCCAACGTGGAATTTTGCAAACCACGTAATCGAGGGCAGGCTCGAAGAAAGCGCTGGTGGTCTTTGTGACGGAGTTCTTCAACTCAAAGAGACCGTAGCCCAACCCCAACTTGGCGGCCACGAAAGCCAAAGGATAGCCTGTAGCTTTCGAGGCAAGGGCAGAAGAACGGCTCAAGCGGGCGTTAACCTCAATCACGCGATAATCTTCCGAATTGGGGTCGAGGGCATACTGAACGTTGCACTCACCTACAATGCCGATGTGGCGGATAATCTTGATGGCGAGGGCACGTAGTTTATGATATTCGCTGTTGCTCAGAGTTTGGCTGGGTGCAACGACGATACTTTCACCAGTATGAATGCCCAAAGGATCAAAATTCTCCATGTTGCAGACGGTAATGCAGTTGTCATAGCGGTCGCGCACCACCTCGTATTCGATTTCCTTCCATCCTTTGAGCGATTTCTCTACCAATACCTGAGGCGAGAACGAGAATGCTTCCTCTGCCTGTGCTTCCAGCTCTGCATCGTTTTCGCAGAAGCCGGAACCCAAGCCTCCAAGAGCGTATGCTGCACGCAGGATAACAGGATAACCCAGTTCTGCTGCAGCCTTTCGCACTTCCTCTTTGGTGCTGCAAGCCTGACTCTTGATGGTCTTTACGTCTATTTCATCAAGTTTCTTGACGAACAGATCACGGTCTTCTGTGTCAATGATAGCTTGCACAGGTGTACCTAAGACCTTCACACCATATTTTTCTAATACACCTTTCTTGTAAAGTTCAACACCACAGTTCAGAGCCGTCTGTCCGCCAAAACTCAACAGGATGCCGTCAGGACGTTCTTTTTCTATCACGCGCTCAACAAACTCTGGTGTTACAGGTTGGAAGTATACGGTATCTGCTACACCTTCAGAAGTTTGAACCGTAGCAATATTGGGGTTGATGAGCACCGACTTAACACCCTCTTCTTTCAATGCTTTGAGAGCTTGGGCACCGCTATAGTCGAACTCTCCTGCCTGGCCAATCTTTAGGGCACCGGAACCAAGGAGGAGAACCTTCTTTATAGTTGAAAGTTGAGAGTTGAAAGTTGAAAGTTTTTCTTCCTTTAGAAATGTCTTATTTTTGAGCGAAGCGAGACTCTTCACAAACTCATCAAACATCCACTCTGTGTCTGTGGGGCCAGAGCAAGCCTCTGGATGGAACTGGGCCGAGAACCAAGGATTGGTCTTGTGGCGAATACCCTCGTTGGAACCATCATTCATGTTAACAAACAGAGGTTCCCAATCAGCGGGTAGGGTAGAGGCATCTACAGCATAACCATGATTCTGTGAGGTAATAAAACACTGCGTGGTACCTACACGCTGAACAGGTTGGTTGTGACTGCGATGACCGTATTTCAGTTTGTATGTCTTGGCACCAGCGGCACGAGCTAATAACTGATTGCCTAGGCAGATACCCATCAGAGGGCGTACCGCAGCCCCACCCCCAGCCCCTCCCGTAATGGAGGGGAGCTTTGTTGCCTCGTTTTGAAGAAATGTTCTTATGTGCTCAACGGTCTTACTACATTGCTCAGGGTCTCCAGGACCATTTGCAAGGAATAAACCATCGAAGTCTAACTGGTTGAAGTCGTAATCCCAAGGTACACGAATCACCTCCACGCCACGCTTGAGCAAACAGCGGATGATATTGGCTTTCACTCCGCAATCCACGAGAACAACACGAGGACCCTCTCCCCGCTCCCCCGTGATGGGGAGGGCCTTTTTCTCCCCTCCTTCACGGGAGGGGCCAGGGGTGGGTCTTTCCGGTTTGTAAGTGATAACCTCTTTGCAACTTACTTTCTCCACCCAGTTGGTGCTTCCGTAGTCGGATTCCTCGGAATAATCAGAATACTCAGAGTCTTCCGAAATGACTATGCGTCCCTTCATCACGCCGCTTTCCCGAAGTCTTTTGGTGAGGCGACGGGTATCAATACCAGAAATGGCGGGAATCCCCTCACGTTTCAACCAACTGCTGAGGGACTCCTTGGCGTTCCAATGTGAGTACTGCTCGCTGTAATCAGCTACAATGAGACCCTTTACGTGTATCTTATCGCTTTCCATGAATTCTGGTAACTGTGAGATGCCATTCTCCCCTCCATCACGGGAGGGGGCGGGGGTGGGTCTTCCTGTCTCAGGCACGCCATAGTTGCCAATCAGTGGAAAGGTTGTTACCAGAATCTGTCCTGCGTAGCTGGGATCGGTTAGGCTTTCGGGGTAGCCCATCATGGCTGTGTTGAACACGACCTCACCTACCGTATTTGTTTCTGCGCCAAATGACCAGCCACAGAATACCGTTCCGTCATCCAATATCAGTTTTGCTTCTCTCTTCATCTAATTTTTCACTTTTCCTTTTTCACTATTCCCTTTAATAAGCCATTTCGTGAACCCCTTTCACTGCTCTTCCGCTAGGGTCATTCATGTTTTTGAATGCGGCATCCCATTCCAGAGCAATAGCTGTGCTGCAGGCAACGCTGGCTTCCTGATTGACGCTGCGGGCAGCAGAATCGCTTGGGAAGTGTTCGGCAAAGATGCTACGGTAGTAGTATTCCTCCTTGTTGAGTGGCGGGTTGATGGGGAAACGCTCGGCAGCATGTGCCATCTGTTCGTCGGTCACAGCTTCGGAGGTTATTTTCTTTAGTGTATCAATCCACGAATAGCCTACTCCGTCACTGAACTGTTCCTTCTGTCGCCAGGCAATCTCGGCAGGCAGCATGTCAGCAAAGGCTTCGCGAACAATCTTCTTCTCAATCTCAAAACCGGGTTCTCCGGATTTCTTCGGGCCACACATCTTTGCCTCTGGATTCGTCCTCATGGCCACATCCAGGAATTCCTTGTCGAGGAACGGTACACGTCCTTCAACACCCCATGCACTCAGGCTCTTGTTGGCACGAAGGCAATCATAGTAGTGCAGTTTCGAGAGTTTTCTGACAGTCTCCTCGTGGAAAGCCTTTGCGTTGGGCGCTTTGTGGAAGTATAGGTAACCGCCGAAAATTTCGTCTGCTCCTTCGCCCGAAAGCACCATCTTAATACCCATCGACTTGATGACGCGGGCCAGCAAATACATTGGGGTTGAGGCACGGACGGTAGTAACGTCGTAGGTCTCTATGAAATAGATGACATCGCGGATGGCATCAAGACCTTCCTGAATGGTGTAGTTTATTTCGTGGTGAACAGTGCCAATGTGATCAGCCACAAGTTTTGCCTTTGCCAAATCGGGAGCTCCCTTCAAGCCCACGGCAAAAGAGTGCAGGCGGGGCCAGTAAGCTCGGGTTTGGGAATTATCTTCAATACGATGCTCGCTGAATTTCTCGGCAATAGCAGAAATAACGCTGGAATCCAAACCGCCTGAGAGGAGCACGCCATAAGGTACATCCGACATCAACTGGCGCTTCACGGAGTCTTTCAACGCATCACGAATGGCTTCCACTGATGCTGGGTTGTTCTTCACGGCATCGTAATCGAACCAATCGCGTTGGTAATAGCGCTTCATGCCAGGTTCCTTACTCCAATAATAGTGTCCCGGAAGGAAGGGCTCGTAGTGCTCGCATTGTCCTTCAAGGGCCTTCAGCTCACTTGCCACATACACTTTTCCGTCGCTGTCGTAACCTATATATAAAGGTATTACGCCTATTGGGTCGCGAGCAATCAGAAACTCGTCTTTTTCCTCATCATAGAGCACAAAAGCAAAGATGCCGCTCAAATCCTCCAAGAAGTTGATGCCTTTGTCTTTATACAAAGCCAATATTACCTCGCAATCACTTCCTGTCTGAAACTCATACTGCCCGGCAAATCTGCGACGAATCTCTTGATGGTTATAGATTTCACCATTCACAGCCAGCACCTGCTTCTTGTCGGGAGAGAATAGGGGTTGCCCACCGCTTTCAGGGTCTACGATACTCAATCGTTCATGAGCCAGGATGGCTGAGCCCCCACAGTAGATACCACTCCAGTCAGGTCCGCGATGACGGATTTTCTGACTCATTTTCAATGCCTTGTTTCTTAGTCCCGAGGGCTGTTCCTTGATGTTTAATATGGCAACAATTCCGCACATGATGATATTTATATTTTACAGATTTACAATGTATTATTTATTCTTGATTGTTTCTATATAATTTATGAATGCTTGGTTCACCAGCTTGTTGCCACCCGGAGTGGGGTAGTTGCCGGTAAAGTACCAGTCGCCCTGATGATCGGGACAGGCAGCATGCAGGCCTTCGATGGTTTGGAAAACAAATTCCACGGGGGCCTTCATGCCCACAGGACGTAGCATCTCTGCCATCTTGTGGTTGATGTCCTCCACCGTGAAAGGTTTGTATAGGGCTGCAACACAGTTACGTTGTTCAGCCTTTGGCTTGCGAAGTTCGGCATAGCAGGCTTCATAGGTATCGTTGACCAACTGCCAAAGGCCGCGCTCTGTTAACAGGGCAATGGTAGCGCGGAAGGCGCAAAACTCTTCTAATCGGGCCATGTCGATGCCATAATAGTCGGGATAGCGAATCTGCGGCGAGCTGCTGACCATCACAATCTTTTTCGGGTGCAGACGGTCCAGAATCTTGAAGATGCTTTCCTTTAAAGTGGTGCCGCGAACGATGGAGTCGTCGATGATGACTAGATTGTCCTCGTAGGGTCGCAGCGAACCGTACGTTATATCATAAACGTGTGAGGCGAGGTCGTTTCGAGAGCCTGCCTCGGTAATAAAGGTACGTAACTTGATATCCTTCCAAGCCACTTTCTCGCTACGAACGCTGAGTCCCTGACTGCGCAGCCCCTCCATCATGCCGTAGAAGGCCACTTCTGCGGTGTTGGGGATGAAGGAGAAAACCGTGTGGTCGGTGTCGCCGCCGATGGCTTTCAGGATTGGTGCCGTGAGTTGCTGGCCCAATTGCTTGCGCTCGTGGTAGATGTCGCGGTCGGAGCCACGACTGAAATAAATTCTCTCAAACGAGCAGCGAGCCTGTTGCTTGGCTTCCAAGATAGTCACTAAACAAGATGTGCCGTCCTTATGAACAATCAGTGCCTTGCCGGCAGGCAGTTCCTGTACGTCTTCCACCTGTAGGTCGAAGGTGGTTTGTAGCACGGCGCGCTCGCTTGCAACGGCAACCACCTCGTCGTCCTTGTAGAAGAATGCCGGACGAATTCCCCAAGGGTCACGCATGGCGAACATCTCGCCAGAGCCTGTCATACCGCACATCACGTAGCCGCCATCGTAGTCGGCCATCGTGGTATGCAGCACATTGGCCATCTGCACGTGGTCCTCAATATAACGAGTGATGTCTGTATTCTCAAGTCCATTTTCCTTGGCTTCGGCAAAGCAGCGCTCTACCTCGCGGTCCAGGCGATGCCCCATCAGTTCCAGCGTGATGTAAGAGTCGCTGTAGATACGCGGCGACTGTCCCTGCTTTACGATCTTGTCGAATATCTCGTCGATGTTTGTCATGTTGAAGTTACCGCACAGACACAGGTTCTTGGCCCGCCAGTTGTTGCGGCGCAGGAAGGGATGCACGTACTGCAATCCGCTCTTGCCCGTTGTGGAATAGCGTAGATGGCCCATGTAGAGTTGGGCCTCGTTCCATTCGGGCGTTACGTGGTCGAATATCTCCGTGATGGCATCCTTACCCAGCGCTTTCTCACGAAACATATACTCCGTTCCCACGGCAGCATTCATGTTTACGCAGGCAATGCCAGCACCCTCCTGACCACGATTGTGCTGCTTCTCCATCATCAGATAGAGTTTGTTCAGACCGTACGCCTTTGTGCCGTACTTCTGATTATAATAGCTTTGCGGTTTCAGCAGGCGAATCAGCGCTACACCACACTCATGCTTCAGTTGTTCCATTGTTAAATTGTCTCGGATTATTCTGATTATTCGGAATACTCTGATTATTCAGAACAGGTTTTAATAAAGTCCATAAACAGCGGGTGTGGATGCAGCACCGTTGATGAGTATTCCGGATGGAATTGTGCACCGATGTACCACTTCTTCTCAGGAATTTCCACAATCTCGACGAGGTCAGCAGCGGGATTGATACCCACGCACTTCATTCCTGCAGCCTCATATTCTGCCTTGTATTTATTGTTGAACTCGTAACGGTGGCGGTGACGTTCGCTAACAAGAAGACCCTCTCCCCGCTCCCCCGTGATGGGGAGGGCTTTTTTCTCCCCTCCATTACGGGAGGGGTTGGGTCTGTATGCTTCTGCCGCACGACTGCCTTCTTTCAGTTCACACTCGTATGCGCCCAGTCGCATTGTGCCGCCCATTTGCGTGATGGTCTTCTGTTCCTCCATCATGTCGATGACGTTATGGGGCGTATCGGGATTCATCTCCGCGCTGTTGGCATCCTTGTAGCCAAGCACGTTGCGGGCAAACTCAATCACCATCATCTGCATGCCCAGACAAATGCCGAAGGTTGGGATATCATGTGTTCTCGTATATTCGGCTGCGATGATCTTACCTTCTATGCCTCGTTGACCGAAGCCCGGACAGATGACTATGCCTGCCATGCCGTTGAGTTGCTCGGCAACGTTCTCGGGGGTTATCCCTTCGCTATTTACAAAATGTATCTTAGCCTTAACGTCGTTGTATATGCCCGCCAGGTTCAGACTCTCACGAATGCTCTTGTAGGCATCTTGCAGGTCGTACTTACCTACCAGACCGATGTGTACCTCGCGGCTCGCATTGCGCTGCTTCTCCAGGAATGTGTGCCAAGGAATCATGGCAGGTGTCTCGCCTACGGGAATGCCAATCTTACGCAGGATGGCGGCATCGAGGCCCTGTTTCTGCATGTTTACTGGCACCTCGTAGATGCTGGGCATGTCCTCACTCTGCACCACGCACTCAAGGTCAACATTACAAAAAGAAGCCACCTTCAGGCGCATAGAGTCGTCGAGGTGGCGTTCCGTCCGTAGGACGAGAATGTCGGGCTGGATTCCCATGCCTTGCAACTCCTTCACCGAGTGCTGCGTGGGTTTGGTCTTTAGCTCATCGGCAGCTTTCAGATAGGGCACGTAAGTCAAGTGTACGCAAACGGCATCGCGGCCCAGTTGCCACCTTAGCTGACGGATGGCCTCCATAAACGGTGCACTTTCTATATCTCCAATCGTGCCGCCAACTTCGGTGATAACGAAATCAAAAGACCCACCCCCAACCCCTCCCGTGATGGAGGGGCTTGACTGTGCACTGTTTTCGAGCTTAGCGAGGCTCTCCCCATTACGGGGGAGCGGGGAGAGGGTCTGCCGCAGCATCCTCCTCTTAATCTCGTCCGTGATGTGGGGCACCACCTGAATGGTCTTGCCCAGGTAGTCGCCGCGACGCTCGCGGTCGATGACTGCCTTGTAGATGCGGCCCGTAGTGATGCTGTTGTGGCGTGTGGTGTGGATGCCTGTGAACCTTTCGTAATGTCCCAGGTCCAGATCGGTCTCCATGCCATCCTCCGTTACGTAGCATTCACCGTGCTCGTAGGGGTTCAGGGTGCCGGGATCGATGTTGATGTAGGGATCGAACTTCTGGATGGTGACCTTGAAGCCTCTGGCCTGCAAAAGCTTGCCGATGCTGGCCGAGATGATGCCTTTCCCCAGCGAGGAAACCACACCGCCCGTGACGAAGATGTATTTTGTGTCCATTCTTTCTGTGCGTTTGCTGTCTTTTTGTATAATATCGCTGCAAAGGTATGACATTTTGTGCATATATGCAAAATAAACATTGCAAAAAGTTGCGAAATGTTTGCTAAAATGGAAATAATAACATCATGAAAGCCTGTAAGGTCAATGATACGGAGAAAAAGATGTTGTGATATATATATATTATGGTGGAAATGTTGTATCTTTGCAACTGGTATTAGAGATATACACAAAATAAACAACACAGACAGTGAAAAAGATTCTTATCATCCCATTGCTAGCACTTTGCACACAGGCAGGGCAGGCACAAATCCACTATCGCCTTGAGGGAAACATCGGGCATCCAGAGTTCACGGGCATCATGTATATGGTGGATATACTGAAGGCGCAGTACATCGACACTATAGAAGTTGTGAACGGCAACATCACGCCGAAAGAGGGTGACTTGCCAGAAATGACATTGTGCAACCTAAACGATACGACGACCATCCTTGTGCAGACAGACTCTGTGCCATATACGGCAAGCAAATTGTCGTTGAACTGGTTGTTCATTGACAAGGGAACTACTCGGGTGGAAGGACTGAAAGAAAACTGGTTGCAGCAGAGCGGCACACCCATCAGCGACGAGATAGCCGCTTTCAAACGTTGCATGGACGAGACGGAGGATAAGGCGGCAGTCATCTATGATGTTATCTCTCGTCATACACGCGATGTCTATGGCATTATCCTCCTTGTCAACGAAGGACGCATGTATTTAGATGCTGCCCGGTGGATTGAACTTTACGACAAGATGATGCGCGACAATGGTGAATACATCAGCAAGACACCCTATCTCTCTGACGATTTGAGACGGACATACGACAAGCTGAAAGCACAACCCGTGACCAGCGTCGGCAGTATGTTCGTGGACTTCACTGTGGACTACGAGGGCAAGACGACTCGCCTCAGCGACTATGTGGGCAAGGGACAGTATGTGCTCGTTGATTTCTGGGCATCCTGGTGCGGTCCGTGTCGTGCCGAGATTCCCAACCTCATCGCCGCTTACAACAAGTATAAAGACCGGGGCTTGCAAGTTCTCGGCATTGCGGCATGGGACAAGCCCGAAGCTACGCTGAAAGCTATCGAGGAAGATAAGATTCCTTATCCGCAAATCATCAACTCGCAGGAGGTCGCCACAGACCTCTATGGCATCAAAGGCATTCCCCACATCATCCTCTTCGCCCCCGACGGTAAGATTTTGAAACGAGGTCTGCGCGGAGAGAACACCGAAAAGGAATTGAATTTAATCTTCGGAGAGTAAATTTGTAAGTTCACGTGTCGACTTTGTCGATGCCACGTGTCGTGTTTGCCAATGCGACGTGTTGCATTGGCCTCTGTCAAACGTAGACAAAACTTTGTCAGCTCCTTGACAAAGTTTTGTCTAAACGTGACAACAACCGGGTTGGTGACGAGTGGTGACGGGTGGTGATGGGTCAAAAACAACCCGTCACCTTGTAACGTATTGATTATTATAACATTAACCCTAAAAGGTGACGGGTGACGAGTATTTTTGCGTACGAGAAAATTTTCGAGCCCTCAGCCTCTAACTTTTGGGGTGCGGGTTAGGTGTTGGGTTAGGTGTTGGGTTAGGTGTTTAAGCAACACCTAACCCGTGATAAGTCCGATAACCATCGGCATTCTGAAGCTATCAGGTTAGGTTGTTAGGTGTTTTTTTGAAATGTTAAAAATGCCACGTGTAGACTTTGCCATTTCTACACGTCGACTTTGCCATTTCCACGTGTAGCGTTGCCCAATGCCACGTGTCGTCTTTTCAACTTAGAAAATTTCTTATTTAACTTACTTATTGTCCGTAATTAAGTTAAAAAATCATCACAAATAAGCTTCAAAAAGTTTGGAGGCGGAATTCGAGGAGAATTGCGCCGCCAAACTCCTCGAATTTACGCACAATTCTCTTGGTGTTTAGGGACGATCTTTTTTACCTCCTTTAAGTTATCGTTGTTAATATTGACGTTGGATGTAGTTCCATAATTCCATAATTCCATAAATCCGTGACTCCGTAGATTCGTAGATTCATGAGCCATTAATCCTTAACCCTGAATTAAAATTGCCCTCTTCCCTCTTACTTTTTTTTCGTTTTCGTTATCGTTTTCGTTTCTAAAATTCTTCCCTCAGCCTTCAGACATCTTTACTATATTTGCGGGTGTAGGTCAGTTGTTATTTGGCTAGCCAGTTACTGCGTTGAACATGCGAAGGTGGTTTTATCTGATTATCTTTGCTTCACCATTAAAAGCACATATCTCAGTTGCCAGAGTGTTGAGATTGTGAAAACGACTGTAGTCGCTGTCAGATGGTACATTGCCGACACTACCCATCATGTCGAGATCCCAAGGAGCCAATATGAGCATCGAGCCCCTTACACATGCTTCAAAGCGCTTTTTCTCGGGCTTCCAATACTGGCTTATAGGTGTCGCTTGCAGATGTATCAGCGGATAACCCCGCTCTATGCACACATTTTTCATCAGTTGCTCACCGTGAGATATACCTGGCGTGACTATGACTGTGGCACCTTTCATAACGGCTGCCTCCCATTGGTCTCGCTCACGTTCATAGTCGTCTGTTTCCTCATAAGGAAGGTGACTCACAGGGTGTCTGCGGTGGCACATCACCTGCACCTTACGAGGCCATCTCAGAAGGAACAGGTTTCCGAATGCACCGTAACTACGATTACCTATCTGCACATGCAGACATCTGCGCATAAAGTCCGGCAAGAGTCGCCTCAGTTGAGCACGTCTTGGATTGTCATGCACATAAGCAATCATCGCTAGACGGTGGCGTTCGTCAAGGCACACTGTGTCGTCGTAATTGTCATCGAAAAGCGGGCGTTGCTGACGACCTACGAAGGTATAGTATTCTTGGCGCTGCTTCTTTGACATGCTGCGTATCAAATCTCCCTCATTATCGTGAAGGGCAGCCTTCTCGCGTAGCCAGCCTGGGGCGCTCTCTTTCCTGCAATCGACCGATATCGGCCGATTGGTTGAGGCCGGAAGTCCCAGTTGCTGCTGCCAAATGCTGGTACAAGTGGCCTTAAAAGCCTGAATGACATCGCCCAAACTCCACTGCATGGGTTCCTGTACTTCGATAACGCCGTGGAAATGGTCAGGCATACATACGCATGCATGCACCAGTACCTTGTTACCATGAGTCTGCGAACGGGCAGGTATCTGTAACCACGCTTCCTGCACAGCCTCGCCAAGAGGAGTGAGTGCAGGGTGGGCATTGTAACCGGTCTCACCTTTGTGACCGAACTCGGCCACAAAACGAGAGAGCAACCTTTCACGGCCACTCACTACAAGGGTAACGAGATATGTGCCGCGACCATAGTAGTCGTGGCCTGAATTACGTGGACGATAGGATAATGACTCCATTTCTTTCTTTTTACCTTTTGTTACCAAACCTTTGTCTTTGCGCATGCGAAGGTACAAAAAAAATAATGAGCCTACCAAAAGGTTGACCCATATTTATGTTAGGTAAATTTCCTCTTATCTTATCATGTTATAGTTATGCGGCCCATTTCTGTATATAAGACGTTATTTCATCCTAACAACAGACAGAATCTGCATCTTCAATTATTTGGAAAACCTCAGCGTTAACGCCTATTGAATTCTTCTTGATATAGTCAAAATACTTTGTAAATTCTTGATTGCCAAGATACGAAGACTATGTTTCTTTCTGGAAAATATATTTAAAGCTGATACCTGTACTGGTAGTCCCGCTCCAAGTCATTCTGTCGCCATTAATGGAAACCTTTACCACAAAGGTGTCGCCAGAACTGTTTCGCGCAGTTATTTTATTACCTGTATATGTGTAGGTGCCACTATAACCAAAATTAAGTGATGTAGAAGTATATGACCCATCCTTGTTGATAGTGACTTGAACACCAACGAACAAGCCGTTATATGACTGGCCAAGATAAGTGTCCGTACTCTGAATACACATCCATGTACCATAAGCCTTTTGGATGTCTAAAACTTCTTCTTCTGCATGGTCACTGCTGCAAGCAAATATCATTGGCAGTGCCACCATTGCGAGCAAAATGCTCAACATTTTAATAATCTTTTTCATACTATTATTAATTTTATTATTGATTCTTTTCAATGGTATCTCAGTCCCAAAGAAGACCTATTTATATGTATGAAGCGTGGAACTGTATCCACTTCTCCAACATGGGGTCCTGAGAAAACCTATACAAGAAGAAATGGCTATATCCCACGCTTACGCATGGAAGCCATCATGATCTCTTGCTTGTATGTGAAATTTCTCAGGTTTCATGTTGCAAGACGAGCATAACGCTTCGTTTATTTACCAATAAGATTGAGGGGCACCTACGCTGAGGGTTTTCTGCTCCATAATGGTGCATTTTATGCCCATTCTTTTGCAAAAATACGATTTAGAGAGAGAAGAACAAAATAAATTGGTTATTTTTTCTTCCGAGCGTGAGTATTTTAGAGACGAAGGTCTCAAAAATAACGATTATTAGAATATGCGTAAAGAAAAAGGGTGTTTTTCTGCTAAAAACGGAGCTACGGAAGCACGGATTTACGAACTTACGGAATTCTGATTAGACGTTAGGCTATTGTCAACGATGTCAGGAAGGTTGTCAACTTGTTCAGTAAATTGACCGCGCCCCCGTAAAAAGATGTTGAAGATGTTACACGGATAATGCTATAAAAAAGCCTCTCAACGGTGAGGTTGAAAGGCTGATATAATAAGAGTCTAAGACCTAACGCCTATAGCCTAAAGCTTAAAGCCCAGGCCGGCAATGAGATACAGCTTGCCGCTATCGGGATTGGCGTTCAGGCCAACGAAAACGGGCAGGTGATACTTTTGGCGGATAAGGAAATCCTTGGTGGCTGTTAAGCCGACGTGGGTGCAAGCAAAGTTGGTGTTGCCGTAGGTGGTGGTGGCCCAGGGCGAGAGGCCCACGGAGCCTTCCCAGTCGAGCTTGGCCAGACGGAAGGGGGCTTTCAACTCGAAGTAGCTGCTGTAGGCCCGGTTCAGGCTGTTATTCAGTCCGTCGTTGCCGGCAAAGTTGGTGTACCATGTGGCGGAGAGGAAACCGAAATCGTAGCCCACGTAACCTTCCCAGATGTGGGTGGTCTGTCCGCTCTTATACAGGAAATATTTGCCCTCGCCGAACCAATAGTCGGTCAGACCGACGGTGAATCCCTTATAGGTGTAGCTGAGGGTGAAGTCGAGCTCCTTGGTGTCCTCGGCTCGGGTGATGCCCACACTTCCCCAGGCGCTTAGGCTGAGGCCTTTCCATTCGACACCCAGGGTGGGTTGCAGGCTGGTGTTGCCCAAATCCTGTCCACGCCAGATGTATTGGTTAACGATGTCGAGGCCCAAAGTGGCGGTGACTTTATTTTCTTTCTCAGAATCTTGTGCGCTTGCCGTAGTTATTCCCATCACGGCCAAAGCAATTATAAACAGTCTTTTCATAACTTTCAATTTTTAATTCTCAATTTTCAACTTTCATTTTTCAACTTTTAATTATAGCACAGTTCTCCGTGCTCGTAAACGTCAAGGCCTTCGTCCTCGATGCGGGCCGGAACGCGCAGACCGTGCAGTTTCTTTATACTATAGAATAATACAATGCCACAGGCGGCGGCCCAGAGGTCGATGACCAGCACACCAAATGCCTCGGCTCCGAAGAAGCCCCAGCCGTGACCGTACAGAGCACCGTTGCTGGTGGAGAGCAAACCTGTCATCAGCGTACCCAGGATTCCGCATACACCGTGAACAGAGCTGGCACCGACGGGGTCATCGATGTGCAGACGGTGGTCGATAAACTCAATGGCAAAGACGAGGACCGTTCCGCAGACCAGACCGATGATGACGGCTCCAAGGGGAGAAACGAGGTCGCAACCTGCTGTTACGCCCACCAGTCCGGCCAACACGCCGTTCAGGGTAAGTGAGAACGAGGGCTTCTTGTACCTAAGCCATGTGAGGAACATGGTTGCCACGCCGCCGGCAGCTGCTGCCAAGTTGGTGGTCAGGAACACGTGGCTGATGGCTATGCGGTTCACTTCGCCGCTAGCTGCAAGCTGTGAGCCGGGGTTGAAACCGAACCAGCCCATCCACAGAATGAATACGCCCAGTGCGGCCAGGGTCAGAGAGTGACCGGGGATGGCACGGCTCTTGCCGTCCTTTCCGTATTTGCCACGACGGGCACCCAGGGCCATGGCTCCAATCAAAGCCAGCACGCCGCCCACTGAGTGAACGATGGCTGAGCCGGCAAAGTCGTGGAAGACATCGCCAAAGGTCTGCATCATAAAGCTGTCGGCAGCATCGTTGCAAAGCCAGCCTCCGCCCCACGTCCAGTGACCCTCGATGGGGTAGATGAGCAGCGAGATCATGGCGCTGTAGATAACGTACATCGAGAATTTGGTCCTTTCGGCCATGGCACCGCTGACAATCGTTGCGGCAGTGGCGCAGAACACGGTCTCGAAAATCAGGAAACCCTCAACGGGCAGACTTTCTTTATAAAAAGAGAGGTCGCCCCAGTTGGGCATACCTATAAAACCGCCCAGCGTGTCGGCACCGAACATCAGTCCAAAACCAACGAACCAGAACAACAGAGAGCCGAACATGAAGTCGACAAAATTCTTAAACAGGATGTTTGCGGTGTTCTTGCTGCGTGTGAAACCTGCCTCGCACAAGGCAAAACCTGGCTGCATAAAAAATACCAACATAGCGGCCAATAACATCCATACAGTATCTAATGAAAGTGCAATGTCGTTCATAATCTTTTTTACCTTTAAACTATTTAACCTTTTAACACTTTACTTCTTATCACGGAGAACCGTGTCGCCATGCTCACCGGTTCGGATGCTCCAGGTGTCAATCATATCACTCACAAATATACGGCCGTCTCCCACCTCGCCCGTGTGGGCCGTCTGGATAATGACCTTGATGGTGGGCTCTACAAACTGGTCGCGACAGACGATGGTGATGGCTACGCGCTCAATAACATCCGTTGAGTACTGCACGCCACGATAGATACGTTCCTGTCGGCTCTGGCCAATGCCGTGTACGTCGTGGTACTCAAACCAGTCGATGTCTGAACCAAGTAAAGCTTCCTTTACATCCTCGAACTTAGTCTTGCGGATAATTGCTTCAATCTTCTTCATAACTTAATACCTTAAAATAAATAAATGCGCGTCCTTTAGTGCCACATTGCAATGATTCCGATGCAAAGGTATGGCAAAATGTCAATACAATCCAAATATTTGTTGCAAAAAGATAAGTGTGTAATAACGTAAATTGATATAAGTCAATAAATGTGCTGTACGTAAGGACTTTTTGCAACAAAAACATGTGCTATTCTTACGAAAAGTTATACCTTTGCATTGTAATTAAAGCAAAATGATAGATTTTAATCAAAAAGGACGCGCAAAATGAAAGAAAAAATCCACTTTACCAAAATGCATGGGGCCGGCAACGACTACATTTACGTAGATACCTCTATATATAATATAAAGGATCCCGCCGCTGCTGCCCGTGCGTGGAGCGACCGACATAAAGGCATCGGCTCGGACGGTTTGGTGCTGATTGGGCACAGTCCCATCACGGAAGCCGACTTTACCATGCGCATCTTTAATGCTGACGGTTCTGAAGCCATGATGTGCGGCAATGCCAGCCGGTGCATCGGAAAGTATCTTTATGAGAAGGGCCTCACTAAACAAACACAGATTCGCCTGCTTACGCTTTCCGGCATTAAATTACTCAACCTGCATATTGCGAACGGCATCGTGGAAAGTGTAACGGTGGATATGGGAGAACCAGTATTTGAAGACGATAGACTTTTTAACCCCGGTCTTTTGAATGCCGAAAAACTCCCCTCCATTACGGGAGGGGCTGGAGGTGGGTCTCTATTCGTCAGCATGGGCAACCCACATTACGTTATCTTTACGGACGACGTTGATGCCGTAGAGACCATGGGAAAAGAATTGGAATATCACCCCGCGTTTCCTGAGCGTGCAAACATCGAATTTGCCGAAATGCGTCCTGACGGCATTCGAGTGCGTGTTTGGGAACGCGGCAGTGGTATAACCATGGCATGCGGAACAGGTGCTTGCGCCACAGCCGTTGCTGCCTGCAAGACGGGACGCACAGGACGCAAAAATCGCATCATCATGGACGGCGGCGAGCTGGAGATTGAATGGCGCGAGGCTGACAACCATGTCTATATGACGGGGCCGGCTGAGTTCGTGTTTGAGGGAGAGATTGAGATTTAAATAAATCAGAATAATCAGAGTATTCAGAATACTCAGAACACTCAGAAAAAATGATAAATGAAAATTACCAGAAACTTTCCGAGTCCTATCTCTTTTCCGAGATTGCTCGAAAAGTGAAAGCATACAAGGAGGAGCACCCGAAGGCCGACATCATCAGCCTCGGTATTGGTGATGTCACGCAGCCGCTCTGCCCCGCTGTGATAGAGGCACTGCACAAGGCTACCGATGAGATGGCTTGCAGCGCCACATTCCGCGGTTATGGTCCCGAGCGCGGATATGACTTTCTGCGCAACGCCATCGTGCAGAATGATTTTCAGGCTCGTGGCATAGAAATGGATGCTGATGAAATCTTTGTCAGCGATGGAGCCAAGAGTGATACGGGCAACTTTCAGGAGCTGCTGAGCAAAGACGTGCGCATCGCTGTTACCGACCCTGTTTATCCCGTCTATGTGGATTCTAACATCATGGCAGGTCGTGAGATTGTATATCTACCCTGCAAGGCTGAAAATGATTTTGCACCCGAGCTCCCCGCAGAGCACGTAGATGTCATATACCTCTGCTATCCCAACAACCCGACAGGAACTACACTTAACAGAGTGCAACTGAAAAAGTGGGTGGATTATGCGCTCAAGGAGGGTGCGCTCATCTTCTATGATGCTGCCTACGAGGCTTATATCCAAAGCGATGATGTGCCTCACAGCATCTATGAGGTAGAGGGTGCCAAGCAGTGTGCCGTGGAGTTTCACAGTTACTCCAAGACAGCGGGTTTTACGGGCATTCGTTGCGGCTATACGGTGGTTCCGAAGGAAGTGAAGAGTGAAGAGTTAAGAGTGAGGAATTCAAGTCTGAATCAACTCTGGAATCGCCGGCAATCCACAAAGTTCAATGGTACGAGTTACCTCAGCCAACGTGCTGCTGAGGCTATCTACACACCCGATGGCAAAGCACAGATTCAGGCTACCATCTGCTACTACATGGAGAACGCTCGATTGATGCGTGAGGCACTGACCGTAATGGGCTTTATGGTCTATGGTGGCGTGGATGCTCCCTATTTGTGGGTGAAAGTTCCAGAGGGAACTACATCGTGGGGCTTCTTTGAAGAAATGCTGCATAAGGCGAACGTTGTCTGTACTCCTGGCGTCGGTTTCGGTAATGCAGGAGAAGGTTACGTAAGATTGACAGCCTTTGGCAGAAGGGAGCAAACAGTTGAGGCGCTGAAGAGAATCAAGACATTAGGATAATCAGAATAATCAGAGTATTCGGAGTTTTCAGAATAATCAGAAAAAATATGAAACAGCAAGGTTTATATAGTGAAGCTTATGAGCATGATGCTTGCGGCGTGGGAATGGTAGTAAACATACACGGCGGAAAGAGTCATGAACTGGTGGATAACGCACTGAAGGTGTTGGAAAATATGGAGCACCGCGGTGCCGAGACGCGCGACAAGACAGGCGATGGTGCCGGTATCATGGTGCAGATTCCGCACGAGTTTATTCTGTTGCAGGGTATCCCGGTGCCAGAGAAGGGTCGTTATGGAACAGGTCTGGTGTTTCTTCCTAAGGGCGAGAAAGCTCAGCAGGAAATCTTGGCCATAATGATTGAGGAAATTGAGCGCGAAGGACTGCAGTTGATGCACATGCGTTCGGTTCCTACCTGCCCGGAAGTTCTGGGAGCTGGTGCAAGAGAGGTGGAGCCGGAAATCAAGCAGATTTTCATAAAGACTCACCCCCAGCCCCTCCCTGTTAAGGAGGGGGGATGTTTCCCTCAGGATGAGGAGGCCGAACTAGAAAAGAAGCTATATATAACAAGAAAGAGAATTGAGAACAGGGTAGATAAGATGGAAGAGCTATCTACTCCCTCCCTACAAGGGAGGGCGAGGGGAGAGTCTGACTTCTACATTTGTCCTCTTTCCTCAAAGAACATTATATATAAAGGTATGCTGACGAGCGGCCAGCTCAGACGCTATTTCCCCGATTTATCTAATCCATACTTCACGAGCGGACTGGCGTTGGTACACTCGCGTTTCTCTACCAACACCTTCCCCAAGTGGAAGCTGGCACAGCCTTTCCGCTTGTTGGCACATAACGGTGAGATCAATACCATCCGTGGAAACCGTGGTTGGATGAAAGCCCGTGAGAGTGTGTTGAGCAGTGAGGCGTTGGGCGACATCAAGGATATTCGTCCGATTGTACAGGAGGGCATGAGCGATTCGGCCAGCTTGGATAATGTGTTTGAGTTCCTGATGATGAGTGGACTCTCATTACCACAGGCAATGGCCATCTTGGTACCAGAAAGTTTCAACGACAAGAACCCGATAAGTGAAGACCTGAAGGCCTTCTATGAATATCATTCTATCTTGATGGAGCCTTGGGACGGTCCTGCTGCACTTCTTTTCAGCGACGGTCGTTTTGCTGGCGGAATGCTTGACCGAAATGGTCTGCGCCCCAGTCGTTATACCATCACCAAGGGTGGCATGATTGTCGTTGCTTCTGAAGTAGGTGTAATGGACTTCGAGCCAAGCGATGTTGTCAGCAAGGGGCGTCTGCAGCCAGGTAAGATCTTGCTTATTGATACGCAAGAAGGAAAGATATACTACGATGGTGAGATTAAGGAGCAGTTGGCAAAGGCTCATCCTTATCGTGAGTGGCTCTCAACGAACCGCATTCAGTTGGAGAAACTGAAGAGCGGTCGTCATGTGGAGAACTCCGTTGAGAATCTTGAACGAAAACTCATCAACTTTGGCTTTGGCCAAGAGGATATCGAAAAGACCGTTATCCCGATGGCAACGGCAGGTCAGGAACCTGTGGCTGCGATGGGTAACGATACGCCTTTGGCAGTTATCAGCGACCGTCCACAGATATTCTTTAACTACTTCCGCCAACAGTTTGCGCAGGTAACGAACCCTGCCATCGACCCCATTCGTGAGGAGTTGGTGATGTCGCTGACCGAGTACATCGGTGCCGTTGGAACCAACATTCTGACACCCGATGCCAGCAACTGCAAAATGGTTCGCCTGCCACAGCCAGTGCTGACCAACACACAGTTGGATATCTTATGTAATATAAGGTATAAGGGATTCAACACAAAGAAGCTTCCCATCCTTTTTGACATCCAGAAGGGTGAGAGTGGGCTGCGCCAAGCCATCGAAAACCTCTGCAAGGAGGCGGAAGCAAGTGTGGATGAAGGCGTGAACTACATCATACTTTCAGATAAAGACATCGACGATAAGCGTGCAGCCATTCCAAGTTTATTGGCCGTAAGTGCCGTTCACCATTACTTGATTAGTGTGGGCAAGCGTGTTCAGACCGCCCTGATTGTAGAGAGCGGCGAGATTCGCGAGGTAATGCATGCTGCCCTGCTCCTGGGCTACGGCGCCAGCGCCATCTGTCCGTATATGACCTTTGCCGTATTGGATGATTTGGTAAAGAAACATAAGATTCAGGAGGAATACGCCACAGCAGAGGCCAATTACATTAAGGCCGTCGATAAAGGCTTGAAAAAGATAATGAGTAAGATGGGTATCAGCACCATTCGCAGCTATCGTGGCGCTAAGATATTCGAGAGCATCGGTCTCTCAGAGGACCTGCTGAAACGCTACTTCGGTACAGAGGTAAGCACCATTGACGGCATCGGCCTGAAGGAGATTGCCCGCGATGCCATCCGTCTGCACGACGAGGCTTTCAGACCAGCTGAGATTAACGAGTTCCTTCCAAACAACGGCCAGTTCTCTTGGCGTAAGGACGGTATCTTGCATGCTTGGAATCCTGACACCATCGCTAATCTACAGATTGCAACCCGACTAGGCTCATACAAGAAGTTCAAGGAGTGGGCACAGATGGTGGACGAGAAGGAAAAACCTATCTTCATTCGCGACTTCTTTGGGTTCAAAAAGGCCGCCAAGCCTACGCCTCTGGATGAGGTTGAGCCCGTGGAAAGCATCGTAAAGCATTTTGTGACGGGCGCCATGAGTTTCGGTGCCCTGAGCATCGAATCGCACGAGGCATTGGCTCTGGCAATGAACAAACTGGGTACACGTAGTAATACGGGTGAAGGTGGTGAGGATAATGCCCGTTACCATTCTGATGTTGATGGCATAAGCCTCAGCAGCAAAACCAAGCAAATTGCCAGCGGTCGTTTTGGTGTAACAGCCGAATACCTGGTTAACGCAGAAGAAATACAGATTAAGGTGGCCCAAGGTGCCAAGCCCGGTGAGGGCGGTCAGTTGCCAGGATTCAAGGTAAACGAGATTATCGCCAAGACACGTAACGCCATCCCTGGCATCAGTCTGATTTCTCCGCCACCCCATCACGACATCTATAGTATCGAGGACTTGGCGCAGCTCATCTTCGATCTCAAGAATATAAACCCAACAGCCGCCGTCAGTGTGAAACTCGTAGCAGAAAGTGGCGTAGGAACCATTGCCGCTGGTGTGGCAAAAGCCAAGGCCGACTTAATCGTCATCAGCGGTGCTGAGGGTGGTACAGGTGCCAGTCCTGCCAGCAGTATGCGCTTTGCTGGCATCTCTCCCGAGATTGGTCTTGCAGAAACACAGCAAACGTTGGTCATCAACGGTTTGCGCAACCAGGTTCGCTTGCAGACCGACGGTCAGTTGAAGACGGCCAAGGACGTCATCATCATGGCCATGCTGGGTGCCGACGAGTTCTCGTTCGGTACGCTTCCCTTGATTGTGTTAGGTTGTGTGATGATGCGCAAATGCAACACCAATACCTGTCCTGTAGGTGTTGCAACACAGGATGAACGCCTCCGTGCTCGCTTCATGGGTCGTGCTGAATACGTGGTGAACTTCTTCACCTTCCTGGCTGAGCAGGTTCGCGAATATCTGTCAGAGATTGGTGTTCACAGCCTGAAGGAAATCATTGGCCACACAGAACTCATCGTTCAAAATGAAGAATTAAGAATGAAGGGTGAAAAATATGCTGCCGCAGTGGAGAAATGGAACACCATTGATTTCGGTCGTCTGCTACACAAGCCTGAAAGCGATAAGCCCCTCTACTGGGACCGCGGAGAGTTCACCAAGGTTACATGCGTGAAGGACGAGGAAATCATTGCTGCCGCACAGAAGGCTATTGATAATCAAGAAGAAGTCACCCTGGACTTCGCCATCAAGAATACCGATCGTGCTGCCTGCACCATGCTTTCTGGTGTCATCGCCAAGAAATATGGCGAAGTTGGTTTGCCCGATGGTACCATAAATATTAAGTTCAAGGGTTCTGCCGGTCAGTCGTTTGGTGCTTTCGCTGTGAAAGGTTTGAACCTGCGACTGGAAGGCGAGACCAACGACTACTTTGGTAAGGGCCTTTCTGGTGGCCGTATCAGCATCTTGCCTCCTGCCCGTAGAAGTGCCGACTTCCGTGCCGAAGATAACATCATTGCAGGCAATACAGGTTTGTATGGTGCCACTAGTGGTGAGTTGTATGTTAACGGTCGTGTGGGTGAGCGCTTTGCCGTGCGTAACTCGGGCGCTATTGCCGTTGTGGAAGGTGCAGGCGACCATTGTTGCGAGTACATGACGGGTGGTCGGGTAGTGGTACTGGGCAAGACAGGCCGCAACTTTGCTGCTGGTATGAGTGGCGGTGTGGCATACGTGTACGACCCCGACCACACGTTCGACTACTTCTGTAATATGGATATGGTAGAGATAAACCTTGTGGAGGAAGCCTCACACCGCAAGGAATTGCTTGAGTTTGTCCGTCAACATTATCTGCACACAGGCTCTGCCTTAGCCGGACGAATGTTGGACGATTGGCATCGCTATATCGAGGATTTCATTCAAGTGGTTCCTATCGAGTACAAGCGCGTTTTGCAGGAGGAACAAATGGCCCGATTGCATGAGAAGATTGCCGACATCCAGCGTGATTATTAATTATCCATTTTCAATTTTCAATTATCAATTGTTATCATGGGAAATCCAAAAGCATTTCTGACAGTGCCTCGTAAAGAGGCTGGATATAGACCTGTTCACGATCGTATTCATGACTTTGGCGAAGTAGAACAGACATTAAATACAAAAGACCGACAAGAACAGGCCTCTCGTTGTATGGACTGCGGCGTGCCCTTCTGCCATTGGGCTTGTCCGTTGGGCAACAAAGACCCCGAATGGAACGATGCTTTGTATCATGGCGAATGGGAAACTGCTTATAAGCTGCTGAAGAAGACAAATCCTTTCCCTGAGTTCACAGGTCGCATCTGCCCAGCACTTTGCGAGAAAGCTTGCGTGCTCTACCACACCACAGGCGAAGCTGTTACTAACCGCGAGAATGAAGCTGCCATCGCCGAGCGTGCCTTCTTGGAGGGTTATGTAACTATTGAGAATCCCCAGCGGAATGGTAAGAAGGTAGCCGTTATCGGTGCCGGTCCTGCAGGCTTGGCAGCTGCCAACGACCTGAACCTGATGGGTTACACTGTAACAGTCTTTGAAAAGAACGAAGCTGCCGGTGGATTGCTGCGCTATGGTATCCCCAACTTCAAGTTAAACAAGCAGATAATTGACCGTCGCATTAGCGTAATGGAGCAAGAAGGGGTTGAGTTCCGTTATAATTCCGAAATTTCCGAAGAATCCGGAATATCTGGAATCTCCAGAGATTACGACGCAGTAGTAATATCCACCGGTACTCCCACTGCCCGTGACCTGAAAGCCCCTGGCCGCGAATTGAAAGGCGTGCATCTGGCCCTTGAACTGCTCTCGCAACAGAACCGAGTGCTGGCGGGTATGTCATTCTCAGATGAGGAGCGCATCACGACCAAAGGCAAGAATGTGCTTGTGATTGGTGGTGGCGATACGGGTAGCGATTGCATTGGTACTGCCCATCGTCAGGGTTGCAAGAGTGTGACGCAGATAGAGATTATGCCCAAACCTCCCGTTGGTCACAACCCCAACACCCCTTGGCCCAATTGGCCCGTCATCCTGAAGACTACCAGCAGTCACGAGGAAGGCTGCACTCGTCGTTGGAACATCAATACCCTTGAGTTCCTTGGTGAGAACGGAAAGGTTACGGGCGTAAAGGTACAGCCCATAGATTGGAAACCCAATCCGGAAGGCGGAAGACCTATTATGGTAGAAGCCGGCGAGCCAGAAATCATCAAGGCCGAACTGGTACTTCTTGCTATGGGTTTCCTGAAACCCGAGCATCCCGAATATCCCGACAATGTCTTTGTTTGCGGTGATGCTGCCAATGGTGCCAGCTTGGTTGTGAGGGCTATCGCCAGCGGTAAGCAAACGGCCCAGAAAGTTGATGCTTTCTTGAAAAGGTAAAGCCTCCCCTTTTTTACAATAAAACGCCCCGACAGGCTTCGCAGCTTATCGGGGTGTTTTGTGATTTATTTCTTTGAGAACTTACTTTACTGCTTTACCAGTTCGTAGTTCGTTACACCATTTTCTTGCATTAGTTTCTTGATGCGGTCAATGTGTTGTTGGGGAACGCCTTTGCAGATGTTGACGCGAACATGATGGTCTTTGCGGTAAGCCACTTCCTTGAGGTGGATGCGGACGTTTTCCCATTTACCCGTCCATGAGGTGTAGATGTAGTCATGCCAGTCATAGCTGTCCTTGATTTCCTTGCACTTCCAGATGGTGACAGGCTGGTAGGCCCCTTTGGGCACAGTACCGGTTAGCAGAATAGTCAGATTGGGATTGACATTGCCCTTCATGTTGCTAGGAACCTGAACAGGCGTAGTGATGAGGTTTACAGTTTTCCCTTTGCTAAAGTGAATCTCCACCTTATTTACCGATGAAGCAGGCAGGTCGGGCAAATTACCCGATTCAATTTCTTTGCCGTCAACTTTGACAGTAGCACGATACTCTCCATTGAGTGGCAAGGCGGGGGATCTTACAATGGGATAATCTTCAATGTAGGAACCGTTGTCCTTCTCAACCCATGTCCCTTTGAGCCATGTCACGATGACTTTCTCTCCGTTTTCCGTGAGCGCGAGCATCTTCTCGTTAGTATACCTCTCGCTCTCCTGTTTTGCTGATATGGCGTGGTAGGCTGCATAGGACAGTCCGCAAAGGAAGGCAGCGGCGATGAGGATGGCGGCGACACGCATCCACCAGTGTTGCGAAGGCTGTCTTAGCTTGTTGCGTTTCTGGTTGAATCGTTTCCAGGCTGCATCAACGTTTGTGAGATTATTCGCATGAGTGTGCCGACTGCTACGTTTGGCTTCCACCATCAGGCGATAAGCCTCGCGGGTCTCTTCATCCTGGTTGATGATATCACGGATTTCCTGATCGGTATATGCCTCAGGATTGTCAAGCATTTCCAGAAGCTGTTGGATAGTCTTTTCCTCTTTCATAATTCCCTTGTTTAAAGTGATTCTTAATTTTCTGAATGCTTTGCGTGAGATACTTGTAGGCGGTGTTAGGGTTCAGGTTAAGCCTGCGCGCAATCTCTGCGATGGTCAGGTCTTCGTCGAAACGAAGGCGAAAGATGCTGTGATGCGGTTCCTCCAGTTGTTCATCCACGAAGGCTGCAATGTCATCCAGTTGATCCATGTTTGCGGACAACTGGTCGGCTTCGGTTTCAACAGGTAATAGGTTTTTCACCCTTTGATGCAGTTGCATCTGTCGGATTCTGTTCAGGCAGGCGTTTCGTACGGCGGTCAGCAGATAGCTGTCGTTTTGGGGCAGAATGTCGCTATTCGCCAGTTTCAGGAAGATGTCCTGCACCACATCCTCTGCTTCACCGCCATCACCCAGCAACACGCTGGCCAGATGGATCATCTTGCTGTAGTTCTGGCGGAAAAGCACCTCAAGTTTTTTCTCTTCAAGCATATCAGTCTTTATGTTCTTGTGCATCCCGTTTTGGGGCACTTCTACCTATAAGACACTTCAGGCCAATTGTTTTTTTACGATAGATTTCACTTTTTTCTTCTTTTTCTGTAATAAGTTGCACTGAAGCCTTGGTCATCTGCGACTATCATGAGTCAAAAGTACACATTTCCTGTGGAAAAACAAAGGATTGCGTTTACAAAAAATGTTTTTCCCCCATTGATAAAAGTCTTATCTCTTTTCAAGAACGACTTTTCCAAACATTCTTTTTGCGTATCTGTGCTTCATAATGAAATATAATGTACGCGAAAGATGACATATATCAACAAAAACAAAGAATATCGCAACTTTTTGCTCCAAAATATTTGCAAATAATTACAAAATGATGTACCTTTGCATCGTCGTTATGAAAAAACGATAGTCAAACTGAGAGAAAAGTAGGCAAAAAGATTTGTAATTAATCCAAATTTATCAAATTATGGCAAACGAATTGAGATTTCAGGTTGTGGGCGAGGCTTTCAAGAAGAAGCCGCTCAGCGTTGTTGCACCCAATGAGAAACCTAGTGAATACTTTGGCTTGAAGGTTTTCAACCGCCAAAAGATGTATAAGTATCTGCCCAAGAGCGTTTACGACAAGATGATTGACGTGATAGAAAACGGCACTCGTCTGGATCGCGCTGTAGCCGATGCCGTGGCTGCCGGCATGATGCAGTGGGCTCAGGAAAACGGTGTTACACACTATACACACTGGTTCCAGCCCCTTACAGAGGGAACAGCTGAGAAGCATGACTCTTTCATAGAGCACGATGGTAAGGGTGGCATGATTGAAGAGTTCAGCGGCAAGCTGTTGGTTCAGCAGGAACCTGATGCCTCAAGTTTCCCAAGTGGCGGTATCCGTAGCACTTTCGAGGCTCGCGGTTATTCGGCTTGGGACCCGACAAGTCCTGTTTTCATCATGGATGATACTCTGATTATCCCTACCGTATTTATATCTTATAGTGGTGAGGCACTTGATTACAAGGCTCCCTTGCTGCGTGCCTTGAAAGCTGTGAATGTGGCAGCTACTGAGGTTTGCCATTACTTTGACCCTGAGGTGAAGAAGGTGGTTAGCAATCTGGGCTGGGAACAGGAGTACTTCCTAGTTGACGAAGGGCTTTATGCTGCCCGTCCCGACTTGCTGCTGACGGGTCGTACCCTTATGGGGCATGACTCTGCCAAAAATCAGCAGATGGATGATCACTACTTTGGTGCCATCCCCGAGCGTGTTCAGGCCTTTATGAAAGAACTGGAGATTGAGGCACTCGAATTAGGCATCCCTTGCAAGACCCGTCACAATGAGGTGGCTCCCAACCAGTTCGAGCTGGCTCCTATTTTCGAGGAGACCAATCTGGCCGTTGACCATAACATGTTGTTGATGTCGGTAATGAAGAAGGTGGCTCGCAAGCACGGCTTCCGTGTATTGCTGCACGAAAAGCCTTTTGCTGGCATCAACGGTAGCGGTAAGCATAACAACTGGAGTCTCTCAACAGATACAGGCGTATTGCTGCATGCTCCCGGCAAGACAGCTGAGCAGAACCTGCGTTTTGCTACGTTCATTGTAGAGACACTGATGGGTGTTTACAAGCACAACGGTTTGCTGAAGGCCAGCATCATGAGTGCTACTAATGCTCATCGTCTGGGTGCCAACGAGGCACCACCAGCCATCATCTCTTCTTTCTTGGGCAAACAGGTGAGTGAGTTGCTGGATCATATCGAGAAAGCTGATAAGGACGATATCCTGGCCTTTGCAGGCAAGCAGGGTATGAAGATGGATATTCCTGAGATTCCCGAACTGCTCATCGACAATACAGATCGTAACCGTACTTCTCCTTTTGCCTTTACCGGTAACCGTTTTGAGTTCCGTGCCGTTGGTTCCGAAGCTAACTGCGCCAGCGCCATGATTGCTCTGAACAGCGCCGTTGCTGAGGCCTTGGTGGAATTCAAGAAGAAGGTTGATGCCCGCATTCCTGAGTTCGAGAAGAAATTGGCTGGCACAGGCCACAGCGCTAAGTTCCACGCCATCATCGATGTGCTGCGCGAGGATATCAAGACTTGCAAGCCCATCCGCTTCGACGGAAACGGCTACAGCGATGAATGGAAGGCCGAGGCTGCCAAGCGCGGTTTGGATACAGAGACCAGTTGCCCCAAGATTTTCGAACGCTATCTAGACGATGCCAGCATCAAGATGTTCGAGAGCCTGAACGTGATGACCAAGAAGGAGTTGGAAGCCCGCAACGAGGTAAAATGGGAGACCTACACCAAGAAGATTCAGATTGAGGCCCGCGTCTTGGGCGACCTCTCCATGAACCACATCATCCCTGTCGCTACCAGCTACCAAAGTCAGCTGTTGCGCAACGTGGAGCGTATGTGCACAGTCTTCCCCGCAGAGAAGGCCAAGGAACTTAACGCCCGCAATCTGAAACTCATCGAGGAGATTGCTCAGCGTACAGCTACTATCGAGACGCAGGTGGAAGAGTTGGTTGCTGCTCGCAAGGTTGCCAACAAGATTGAAGGCGAGTTTAAGAAGGCTATTGCCTACCACGACACCATCGCCCCGATGTTCGATACTATCCGTTATCAGATTGACAAGTTGGAGCTTATCGTCGACGATTCGCTCTGGCCTCTGCCCAAATACAGGGAACTGTTGTTCATCAGATAAGATTCAAAAGGTCTTAACATAAAAAACGGGAGCCATGCTTTAGCTCCCGTTTTTATTTGTATTTCTTTATTCTTGCTTTTCTATTTTCATAAGTAAAAGCCCTATGACAATCCAAATGATTTCGCGTACACGGCAGATAATGCTTACAAATATTCCTGTGGCTGCAGAAAGGCCCAATGCCGCAATGGATAGCGTGAAACCGCCTTCCTGAACACCCAATTGCAAGGGTATGAAACCAATGAGGTTGGCAAAGAGTGATGTGAAGGCTAGGATTAGTACACTATGCAGGAAAGTGAGAATATAGCCTTCTACACCTCCACCGCAGTTAACGCCGATGCTCAGGAGCATGAACATAATCTCAAGACTTTGTACGATACGTGAGAGGTATTCCAAAAGGAAACTGCTGTAGAAGGCTTTCTTGTCCTGCTGATGTAGGGCGGCTATCTGATGATCTACGTTCTGCAGAGCCTCTGAGTGCTTCTCCAAAAAGCGCAGGCTCCAGCCCTTAAGGCCGGGTATCTTACCAATCAGACGGAGGGTCTTGATGACCAATCCGTTTTTGTAGCCACGTGAAAATAGATAAAAGGCTATGAGGCAGAATACGAAGGCAATGCCAAGAAGGGTAGCATATAGGGGGGTAAGCTTCACGTCTGGGTCGCCATACGCAACAAGACCCAGCCAAATGAATATACTGGTAAACCAAAGCCAAAAGTGGGCAAAGATGTGCATCATAGCATAAAGGATGACGCTGGAGGTGGCTTCTTGCTTGTTGAAGTCACGAGACAATTCCATGATGCGGTATGGTTCGCCTCCTAAACCACCTACGGGTGTGACGTAGTTAAGAGCATATCCTGTAATGGTAAGTCTGAAAATGCGCCAAAAGCCGACTTTGTCAGCATCCTTGCAGTTGCCGCGTATCACCTGTTGCCATGAAAGGGCATTGATGCCATAAACGAAAAACCATACGCCTGTGATGGGTATCATCCATTTGCCGGCATCGCATATATGCTGCCACAACTCAGAGAAACTTACATCTAAGTCGTATATCATCACCACCAAAAAGACAACTCCTACGAGGAAGAGAAGGTTGTTGATACGTTTCTTAGTCCACTGCATAGTTTAAATGAAGAGTGAAGAATATCTGTTCCCGTTATTATTTTGACGTTACAACCTATCTGCTACTCGTTTGCAGAAACCCTCGTGACGATGTCTGATCCAACGGCAGAAAATTTCCATGCAGGTAACTTCGAAAACAAGGAAATATACAGATGGCAGATCGATGAGGCAGAAGAGGATGAAAAATGCTGTGCGGAAGTTGAAGGTAAGCATGCCATTCCACTTCATCAGTTTGAGGGATTCTGCGTGCAACTCCTCACGAACCTCTGCTGGCATGTTGTTGGCTGAGCCAAACTTCTCTTTTAAAACGTGTAGCAGGCGTTGAAACTGGGGCGTTGCCTTCTCCTGCTGTCTAGTGTAAGTGATGTAAGATTTCAGGAACATCTTCCAAAGACGGTTCCCTTTGCTTGGAGTGGTATCATATTCCTGTTGCTGCTGCTCGGAAATTACAAGCTCGCTTCCCTTTTCTCCTTTTAGAAAGAACAGGTGTACTTGTATGTAGTAGTCGGCAATGCGCTGCTGCCCGCTCATGCTGTAAAAGCCAGAAATAAGCACAAAGACAAACAGGATGGCAGTAACAACAAGTGTGTTGGTTGGGGTGTCGGCAATGCCAAGGAAGTTGAACTCTAAGCTGTGATGATAATAGAAACGATAGGTAAGGGCAATGTAGATGGGGACAAACCATGTGGGGCCTGCCAGTCCGTCGAGGATTCGACCCATACGGGAAGACTTTCCTGTCATGCGGGCTAATTGGCCGTCGGTACAGTCATACACATCAGCCCAAATGAGTAGGAAGATGGCTGCCAAGTTGTACCAGAGCCCGCTCATGCCCTCATAATAATAAGAACCATGGGCAAAAAAGAAGCAACTTCCTGCGCCAATAATCATGGAGAGTATGGTGACTGTGTTGGGGTGAATGTCAAATTTTGCGAACCCAAGAGCGCAGTAATATGCAAGGGGGCGGACAACCCGAATGTCCAACCAATCGTCAGTTTCTGAGGATTTTAATGTAGATAAAACTTCTTCTTTCATGTTTTTGACTAATGTCGTTTTTCAGTGTGCAAAATTACGCCAAAAAAACTAGATAGCAAAATAATCGTGGAAAGTATTTTGTTATACCGTGATTTCTACGTACCTTTGCATCAATATTAACAATAGAAAGAAAAAGTTCTACAAAGAATATGAATTATCTGGACAGAAATGAATTTAACTTCCAACCGTCTGAGAAGGTGGTTGAAGCCATTAAAAATTTTATACCCGAAACGCTTTGTTTTTATACCCGAATCTATGACCAGGGGAAAAAGAGCGTAATATCTGTTCGCCTTTCAGAAATATATCATGTGCCAGAGGAGCAGGTTCTTTTGGGGTATGGCGGCGAGGAAATGCTGAAGAATGCCATTCACTACTTCCTTATGGAGGGTGATAATAAAACCATTTTGATTCCTGAATTCTCATGGTGGTATTATAACCGTGTGGCTGGTGAATGTGGTGGTAACTTTGAGATGTACCCCCTTCATGAAACGGGTGATACTTTTGCCTACGACGTTGATGAGGTGATTGAGTACACCAACCGTGTTCATCCCCGTATGTTGTTGTTGGCTTCTCCCAATAACCCAACAGGAAACAGTCTGAGCAGCGAGGAGATAGGTAAGATTATGGAAAATATCCCTGCTGATACAATGGTATTAGTAGATGAGGCTTATGCTTCCTTCATTACTTCTGATGTTGATTACATTGCTCCTTTGGTGAATAGATACAATAATCTCATCATATCTCGCACCCTCTCTAAGTTCTACGGTTTGCCTGGCTTGCGTGTAGGTTTTGCCTTCATTGGGGCGGGACATGACCAGTTCCTCAGCTACTGTAACAAATATCTGGGCTATAACCGCTTCTCGGAAGCTGTGGCTCTTGCTGCCTTGGAAAGTGATGAACACTACCGTCGTGTAGCAGATGAAATGGAATGGGACCGCCAGCTCTTTAAGAAGGAACTGGGTAACTTGCCTGGATTCAAGGTGTACAAGAGTGTTGCCAACTTTATCCTCATCAAGTATCCTGTAGAAATGAAAGAGGCTTTGCAGAAAGCGTTGGCCGACCAGAACTACAAGATTAAGTACATGACCGATAAGGGGCTGGAGGATTGTTTGCGTATCACCTTAGGACGTAAGGAGCAGATTCAGGTGGTGGTAGATACCATAAAGAAGGTTTACCAGAATAAGTAAGCATTAAGTTTAGATATTAATGAAAGCAATTATATTGGCAGCGGGCATGGCTTCAAGGCTACGCCCGCTTACTCTTACCACTCCAAAGAGCCTACTGAAAGTGGGTGAGCGCTCGCTTTTACAGCGTAGCATGGATGCTCTTATAGCCAATGGTGTCAGAGAGTTCTGTATTGTTACTGGCTATCTGCATGAAATGATAGAGGAATTTGTCAAGAAACAGTATGCAGACAGCATTCAGGTTACCTATATATATAATAAGGTATATGAAACGACCAACAATATCTACTCCTTGTGGTTAGCTCGACCTTTTGCAGAGGGACAGGAGGTGTTGTTGCTGGATAGCGATTTGCTTTACGACCCTCAGATTGTAACACGTGTCTTGGCCTCTGATGCTCCTAACGTACTTACACTTATCAGACACGAGTTGGGTGAGGAAGAGATGAAGGTGGTAACAGATGAGAATGGTAGCATCAAGGAAATCAGCAAAACCTGTAATCCTGCAGATGCTGCTGGAGAGAGTTTAGGCATTGAGAAAATGGGTAAAGACTATACGTTGGCCTTATACAAGGAGTTGGAGCCCATGATGAATGAGGAGCATTTGGAGAATGTCTTCTACGAGCGTGCTTTTGAACGTCTTATCCCTCAAGGATATACATATAAGGTGCTTGACGTTACAGAACTGTTCTCATGTGAGTTGGATACCATAGAGGATTTTGAAAACGCCAAAGCCAAGATTCCAGCCAGTCTCTTTTAATCAAGAAATAAACAGCAAGAAAAAGGCCGTCTCAAAATAAAGAGATTACCTGAAAGGTTTTTGTCCGTCCCGTGCGAACTCTTTGTCCGTCCCGTGCGGACTCGCAGTCCGTCCCTTGCGGACTATACTTATCTAAGGTATATCTTTATTTTGAAACGGCTCCTTTCTTGAGTTATGGGATTATCTTTATTTCAATGCATTGATGGTTTCCTGTAGTGCAGCAATCTTACTTTCTGCATCGGAGAGTTTCTTGCGTTCCAGTTCGACTACCTGAGCAGGTGCATTCTGGACGAAGCGTTCGTTGCTGAGCTTCTTCTGAATACCCATCATAAAGCCTTGCAGACGCTTAATCTCAGTTTCAGCTTTCTCGATTTCTGCAGCAGCGTCTATCAGGTTGCCAAGAGGAACAGCATATTCTTCGGTGCCAATCAGGAATGACTGCGTACCCTCGCTCTTCTTTTCTACAACAGCAATTTCCGAGAGGCCTGCCAACTTCTGAATGGTATCAGCCCATGTGGTATTGTCGACACCGGTGGGAGCTTCCAGTTTTAGCGGTTCACGTGGAGAGATATTTTTGCTCTGACGTATGGCACGAACACCGGAGATAACTTGCTTGGCATGCTCGAACTGAGCAATAAGTTGGGCATCAGCTTTTGTGGGGGCGGCAAGTGACAGGGTGCTGACCATGATACTTTCTCCTTCTTTGCGCTCTGCAATGTGCTGATACAACTCTTCTGTGATGAATGGCATAAAGGGATGAATAATCTTCATCAGCTGTTCGAAGATATCCAGTGTAGCCTGCAACGTGGCAGCATCAATGGGATACTGATAAGCAGGCTTTATCATTTCGAGGTACCAGCCGGAGAACTCATCGGTAAAGAGCTTGAAGGCTGACATCAGCGCCTCGTTGAGACGATACTTACTGTAGAGGTCGTTGATTTCTGCCACAGCTGTGCGGATGGTAGCTTGCATCCATGCAATAGCTTTCCGGTTAGCATCAGGCTGTGCAATATCAGCCTTTTCCCATCCCTTTACCAAGCGGAAGGCATTCCAAATCTTGTTGCAGAAAGCAGCACCCTGCTGGCAAAGGTCTTCCTTAAAGAGGATATCGTTTCCTGCAGGGGCAGCAAGGAGCATACCCATACGTACACCATCGGCTCCATACTTCTCAATAAGGCCAATGGGGTCTGGACTGTTACCAAGACTCTTTGACATCTTACGGCCAATCTCGTCGCGTACGATACCGGTGAAGTAAACGTTGCGGAAGGGAACATCCTTCAGATATTCCTCACCAGCCATAATCATACGGGCTACCCAGAAGAAAATAATATCCGGACCTGTTACAAGAACGCTGGTGGGGTAGTAGTATTTGATCTCTTCGTTGCCAGGATTGTTGATGCCGTCGAACAAAGATATAGGCCATAGCCAGCTGGAGAACCAAGTGTCAAGGGCATCCTCATCCTGTGAGAGCATATCCATAGTGATGTTCTTGCCATACTTCTCCTGAGCCTTCTTTAGAGCCTCTTCCTTAGAAAGAGCAACAACAAAGCGCTCTTCTTCATCTTCATTCCCATTGATGAAGTAAGCTGGTATACGATGCCCCCACCACAACTGACGAGAGATACACCAGTCCTGGATATTCTCCAACCAATTACGGTAGGTGGTGACGTACTTGGTGGGGTAGAATTTAATCTTTCCGTCGAGTACAGGAGGCAGTGCAATGTCTGCCATGTGCTTCATTGAGAGGAACCATTGCTTGCAAAGACGAGGCTCTACTGCAGTATCTTGGTTGCGCTCGCTGTAACCGACCTTGTTCTCGTAATCTTCAATCTTCTCCATCAGACCAGCCTCTTGCAGGTCTTTGGTAATTTGCTTGCGAACCTCCATGCGGTCCATACCTACATAGAGAGGACTCTGATCGGAGATGGTTCCATCAGGATTAAAGATATCTATAGTCTCTAGGTTGTGGGTCTTACCCAACTGATAGTCGTTTACATCATGTGCAGGGGTAACTTTCAGACAACCAGTACCAAATTCAACATCTACGTAACGATCCTCTATAACGGGGATAACCCTATTTACCAAAGGCACAATTACCTTATGTCCGCGCAACCACTGATTCTTGGGGTCTTTGGGGTTGATACACATGGCGGTATCGCCCATGATAGTCTCAGGACGTGTGGTAGCAACAACGGCGTAGTAGCCTTTTGCATCTTTATGGATGATATTGCCTGCAGCTTCAAGGTCCTTAGCGTCCTTTAGATCCTTAAGGTCATCAACATAATATTTCAGGTGAAACAGATGGCTTTTCTCATCGCGGTAGATAACCTCCTCTGTAGAAAGTACGGTCTGTGCCTTTGGGTCCCAGTTCACCATACGCAGTCCGCGATAGATGAGGCCCTTGTCGTATAGGTCGCAGAACACTTTCAGTACAGATTCACTTCGAAGTTCATCCATAGTAAAGGCCGTACGATCCCAGTCGCAAGAAGCACCTAAACGACGTAATTGCTTCAGGATGATACCTCCGTGTTCATGTGTCCAGTCCCAAGCATGCTCGAGGAACTGCTCACGTGTTAGGTCGCGCTTCTTAATACCCTGAGCGGCCAGTTTGTTTACAACCTTTGCTTCTGTTGCAATTGAAGCATGGTCTGTTCCGGGTACCCAGCAGGCATTCTTGCCATCTAGGCGTGCCTTGCGTATAAGAATATCCTGAATGGTATTGTTAAGCATGTGCCCCATGTGGAGTACACCTGTTACATTTGGTGGGGGAATAACTATTGTATAGGGTTCACGACTATCGGGTTTGGAACTGAAAAGCTTGTGGTCTAACCAATACTGGTACCATTTGGCTTCTACCTCGTTAGGAGCATATTTTGTTGCTAATTCCATATTATAATGTATATGTCTTTTTAATTGTGTGCAAAGGTACAATTTTTTTTTATAAGTTGAGATGCACATGGATAAAAAATTGTAACTTTGCCACCAAATATAAAACGAGGAAAATGCATTCAAAGGAAGAGAAATTGGAAGCATTCGGTAGGTTGCTGGATGTGATGGATGACCTAAGGGAGAAATGCCCTTGGGATAGGAAGCAGACGTATGAGAGTTTACGCCCTAACACGATAGAGGAGACTTTTGAACTGTGTGATGCTTTGCTGAAGCACGATGAGAAGAATATCTGCAAGGAATTAGGCGATGTTTTGCTTCACGTTGTATTTTATGCCAAGATAGGTAGTGAGAGTGAGTCTTTTGATATTGCCGATGTATGCAATAAGCTCTGTGACAAACTGATATTCCGTCATCCACATGTTTATGGTGATGCTGTAGCCAAGACAGCTGGTGATGTAGTTGAGAATTGGGAAAAGATAAAGCAAAGAGAAAAGGATGGCAATAAAACCGTACTGTCGGGCGTGCCTGATGCATTGCCATCATTAATAAAAGCTTATCGTATACAAGACAAAGCAAGGAACGTGGGCTTTGATTGGGACAAGAAAGAGGATGTGTGGCAGAAGGTTCATGAGGAACTGGGTGAGTTGGAGGCAGAACTTAGGCAAGAAGATAACAAAGAAAAGCAAACGGCCGAGTTAGGCGACTTCCTGTTTAGTGTGATAAATGCAGCTCGTTTGTATCATCTGAATCCTGATAATGCCCTTGAACATACAAATCAGAAATTTATCCGTCGTTTCAATTATGTTGAGCAAAAGGCAAAAGAAATGGGCTTGCAGCTACAACAAATGACATTGGCGCAGATGGATGAGTTCTGGAATGAGGCCAAGCAAGGGGAGAATCAATTATAAAAAGAAAGAGGATGTGCCTATGTTGACACATCCTCTTCTCATCATAATTTAACTTGAATGATTGGTTGGTAAAAAGCGATGAGGCCAAGCCTATTGTTTCTTTGAGTTATTATTCCTTCTTCTTTGGTCGAACTGTCTAAGCATCATGCGATGGAAAACATCTTCAGCTAACATGGCTTTATAAACTTTCTGTGCAGGAACAACTTTGGACAGCTTTTTATAGTAGGACTCTTGAATCTGTGCCATTTTTATGTTTAGCTCACAGATACGTTGAATCTTATCTGCGTACTCCTTTTCTGAAGGACATACATCTTTTGGAATTCTCTTTAGCGTAAAGATTTCTTTTTGCAGACTACGTTGCTCATCCTTCATTTGGTGAAAGATGGGGAAGAATGTCTGTGCTTCAGTACTGGTGAATTCTGCCTTTTGGGTGATGAACTCTTCCAGTTTAGCGCGGAACTCCTCTGGATTAAATTTCCACTTCTCTTGCTGTGCTATCATACAGAGACCGTTGCAGAGCAGGAAGATAGTAAATATTAATGCTTTTTTCATGTTTCTTTATTCTGCCTCCGTCAGATATGTTGCAATTTCCATATTGTTAATCATGCTGTAATCAAGAGCGTCCTCAATATATTGGCTGTTGTCAGCTTCGAGTGGAAGGTTCTGCTGCTTGAAGTTGTTGAAAACAAATGTGGAGCCTAATATGCATCCCGTCATCATGGCAGCAACGCCCCAGCGTATCATCCTACGACGTCTCTTCTGTTGGGCTATGCGTTTCATTATACGCTGAGGAAACTCATCAAAGTAATTGTTGGGCACGCGAAATGGATTCTCGTTACCAAATCTTTCTATTATCAGTTTTTCCTCAATCATTGTTTCTCTCATTTTTACTTCTCTGATTATATGATATGTTAATGTGAAAAAGGTTTAATCGCTCTGTTGAAAAAAATCAGTTATTTTTTTTACGGCATGGTGATAAGACGCCTTCAATGCTCCTATGCTTGTTCCAAGCATTTGGCTCATATCTTCATATTTCATCTCCTGAAAGTATTTTAGATTGAAGACAGCCTTTTGCTTATCGGGCAGCTGGGCAATGGCTTCTTGGAGGAGTACCTGTGTCTCGTCGCCGTCAAAATAGGGGTCGGCGACAAGTTGGTTGGTAAGAAAACCGTCAATACCAGACGTGATATCCGTATTTCGTTTCTTCTTCTCTAGAAAGCTCAGAGATTCGTTGATTGCAATACGGAAGAGCCATGTGCTGATTTTAGATTCTGCACGGAAGTCGTCTAGCGCTACCCAAGCTTTTAGAAATGTATTCTGTAACACGTCATCTGCATCCTCATGGGTAAGCACAAGCCTGCGAATTTGCCAGTAAAGCACCTCTTGGTACTCCTGTACCAAGGTGTTGAAGGCATACTCTCTTTGTGCTTCGTCTTTTAACTGGGCTATGATACGTGCTTCGTCTATCATTTCTCAGATAATATGACACGGAAAATGAGCTTTGGTTTAAAAACAATCCAAAGCATTTTCAATAATTGCATCGTAGTGGTAATTATCTGGGTGCTCTACCAGAGTACCGTCAAGTTCAGGATAAAGGGTGTAATAATCCAGAAAAACAGAGAAATTAGAGTTGATGGGGTAGACCTTGTTCTTAGGTCGCTCTTCTATTTTCGGGTTTTCTTCCCTATATTTTTTCCCCCATTTTGTAACAGGTGCTTTGCCAACCTGCATTCGAATTTTATCTTGCTGTATGCTGTCAGCATTTTCCATCACGAAGAAAGCAAGATCAAGAGGTCTTTCCAGGCGAATACACCCATGGCTGACGGCTCTTGTGGCAAGTCTAAATGCAGATGGCATGTTGGTGTCGTGAAGATATACGGAGAAATCGTTAGGGAAGCGGAATATTATGCGTCCTAGAGAATTACCTCCACCATTTTCTTGTCTGATGACATATTGCCCACTGTTTAGTTGAGTAGCATTTAGTGCAGAGGGATTAACGTTTTGGCGTGTTTTTTTGTCAATGATAGTGTAACGATGACGTGAGAAATAAGCTGTATCTTTGGAATGTAGCGGTGCAATCTCATGTCGTATAATGCTAGGGGGAATTACCCAGTAAGGATTCAGTTCCAGTTTTGTTATTTTGCTTACAAGCAGAGGTGACTTATGAGCAATGGCGCCTCCACAGATGCGCATACTAAGGGTGCTGTCTATGTCTTCATTAACAGCAGTTAACTGAAAGCCTGCCAGATTCACCCAAATGTACTTGCCTTGTGGGCGGGGGTATCTCCATCTGGCTCTTTCCATGTTGATACGTGCCAGGCGGGCACGTTCTATGTCAGCATTTTTTTTCGCTGCGGAATACTCTTGCTTTAGTGACTTATATAATGGAATTTGTGGTTGAATACTGCCTAGGAAAGTAACCAAGTTTCCTGCCTGTACTTCTTGAATAGCGTGCAGATAGAAACTATCTGTTGCGGCCTCCATATGAATGCCAAAATGATGTCGTTGTGAAGCTTCTGGGTATGATTTTTCTGATTCAATATTATTAAGAAGAAATGACGGAAGTGTGTATCCGTAACGTTGTCCTGCGGCATATCTAAAAAAAGCTGTCGTGAGTTGGATTTCGATACGTCCCATCAACTTGTTGATGTCTTCTTGGTTCTCCCTCCTGTTGTGTAGGGCTTGCATGTCTTTTTCTATCTCGGAGAGTAGAAAACTTGAAGGCTTAAATCCTTCATCCTCCACAACGTTTCTTAAATAGGAAAGTAGTGTGTCTGCGTTTTTGCTTACACCGTGTCTGGTTATCCAAATGAAATGTCTTTTTTCTTTATAATACTTCTTTGCAAAGGTATCAGCATACATTTTTGTTGCGTCTTGTGTGAGCAAATCAATATGATTACGGATGTGTTTGCTCTTCAGACTGTATTCTGGGAGAATCCATTCTTGTATGTCTTGCATGAAGACAAACTGCTCTTGCTTGCCATTCTGTTGGTGGCAAGATATGAACAAAACAATAAAGAGAAAAAGGATGGAATGCTTGTGAAAAGGCTTCATCGAATGGAAATCTTACGCACTACCTTTCCAATTTTCAGCAGGTAGCAACCTTTTGTCAGGTTGACGGTATATGTCTTTCCACTTGTGTCTGTCTTTATGGTAGTGACTTTAGTGCCTGTAAGATTGAAGACTTCTATATCCTCTCCATTGGTGCCGGAAACACGTACAGAATTTCCGCTAACGGAAATGTTGACAGAAGAAATGCTGGTTTCAATACCTTCATTGTCTGTCAAATCCATTGCGATAGCTGGAGTGAAAGCTAGCACCAAGGGCAATATTATGAACAGAATCTTCTTCATATTCTTGTCATTCTTAACGCAAAGTTATTGATTTTATTTTATTGCGACAAACTTTTTTGCTGAAAAATGACTTTTTACGCTACTTTTTTCTATAATTTGATGTTTAAACCCTCAAATGCGAGCCTAGTTTGAGGAAAAATGGCAGTTGCTTCTGCCAATAAAGCTCCTTCGTCTTTTACTCTTGCACTAAAGTGTCCAATGCACAGATTCCCAACTTTTGAGTCTTTGGCGATGGCGGCAGCCTGAGAGGCTGTAGAGTGCAGTGTTTCCTGTGCCCGTTTTTGCAATTCCTCAGGGTAAGTGGCCTCGTGATACAGAAGGGTGACATCCTGTAGAATCTTTGTAAGGCAGGGCAGATAAACAGTATCAGAACAATATGCGTAGGAACGTGCTTTGTCTGCTGGTGTTATCAGTCTTTCGTGTGGAATAACTGTACCGTCTTCTGTCGTCCATGAGGCGCCAGCCTTAATGTTGTTGATTTGCGAGAACGGTATGTTAAAGGCATCTATCATCTCTCGCCTGATGTGGGGCAGGGGAGGCGTTTCCCTAAAGAGGAATCCAGAGCAGGGAATTCTATGTTGGAGGGGTATACTCCAAACAGTTACACTACGGTCCTTATATATAATATTATGTACGCGCGTATCAATGGGGTGGAAGATGATTTGGAATGTGATACCTTCACAGTAGATGCGCATAATAATATCCAGATAATCGTGCAGTTCCTGTGGAGCGTGAATGTGCAAATCGGCTGTTCTGCCCAGCAAGGCCATTGTGCTGATTAGTCCAGGCAGACCAAAAACATGGTCACCGTGATTATGGGATATGAAGATGTGTCCTATGCGAGCCATGGGTAACCCCATCTTCTGCATCTGAATCTGTGCCCCTTCCCCACAGTCTATCATGTAGTATTTTCCTCTGATATTTACAATCTGGGAGGTGGGCAGATGCCTGAGTGTTGGCTTTGCCGATCCGCATCCTAATATGTTGACTTCAAATATCTCCATTCCTATTCTCTTTCGTAAATTAGAAAAGGGACAGCCGTTTTGCTGCCCCTTTTTGTTATGGTTTTGCTAGTCTTGCAAGTAATTACTCGCCAGCCTGCATTTTTGCCTTCAGGGCTGCCAAAGCATCCAAATCACCCAGAGTAGTGCTAGCTGCCTGATTTTGGATGGCAGAAGTTTCCTCCTTGCGAGTGGTTGTACGCTTGGTTGCCTTCTTTGCCTCACGAGCCTCTGCACGCTGAACATCCTCGTAGATGCGGCTGTGGCTCAAGATGATGCGCTTGCTCTCCTTGTTGAACTCGATAACCTTGAACTGCAACTTCTCGTTCAACTGAGCCTGGCTTCCGTCTTCCTTAACAAGGTGCTTAGGAGTAGCAAAGCCCTCTACACCATACTCAAGTTGGATAACAGCGCCCTTGTCGAGCATCTCAACGATAGTACCCTCGTGGATGCTGTCCTGAGTGAATACTGTCTCGAATACATCCCAAGGATTCTCTTCCAACTGCTTGTGGCCGAGAGAGAGACGACGGTTGGTCTTGTCAATCTCTAATACACATACCTCGATTTCGGCACCAATCTGAGTGAACTCGCTGGGGTGCTTAATCTTCTTGGTCCAACTGAGGTCGCTGATGTGGATAAGGCCGTCAACACCTTCCTCAATCTCAACAAATACACCAAAGTTGGTGAAGTTGCGAACCTTTGCAGTGTGCTTGCTGCCAATAGGATATTTCTCCTCGATATTCTCCCAAGGATCGTCCTTCAGTTGCTTGATACCCAGAGACATCTTGCGTTCTTCGCGATCCAGAGTCAGAATAACTGCCTCTACCTCGTCGCCAACCTTCATGAAGTCCTGAGCGCTGCGCAGATGCTGGCTCCAGCTCATTTCTGAAACGTGGATCAGGCCCTCTACACCAGGAGCGATTTCTACGAATGCTCCGTAGTCAGCCATAACAACTACCTTACCCTTAACGTGGTCACCAACCTTCAGGTCAGCATCCAAAGCATCCCAAGGATGAGGAGTCAACTGCTTCAGACCAAGAGCAATACGCTTCTTCTCGTTATCGAAGTCAAGGATAACAACGTTGATCTTCTGATCGAGCTCAACGATTTCCTTAGGATCATTAACACGACCCCAGCTGAGGTCTGTAATGTGAATAAGACCGTCTACGCCACCCAGGTCGATGAATACACCGTAAGAAGTGATGTTCTTAACGGTACCCTCAAGTACCTGGCCCTTCTCGAGACGACCAATGATTTCCTGCTTCTGTGCCTCCAGCTCTGCCTCAATGAGAGCCTTGTGGCTTACAACTACGTTCTTGTAATCCTGGTTAATCTTAACAACCTTGAACTCCATTGTCTTGCCTACGAAAATGTCGTAGTCGCGGATGGGCTTAACGTCAATCTGAGAGCCGGGCAGGAAGGCCTCGATGCCGAATACATCGACAATCATACCACCCTTAGTGCGGCACTTAACGTAACCCTTGATAATCTCTTCCTTCTCCAGAGCCTCGTTTACACGATCCCAGCTGCGACTAGCACGAGCTTTCTTGTGAGAAAGAATTAACTGACCCTTCTTGTCTTCCTGATTCTCGATGTAAACCTCTACAGTGTCACCTACCTTCAGGTCGGGGTTATAGCGGAATTCGCTTGCAGGTATGATACCATCACTCTTGAAGCCGATGTTAACTACAACTTCGCGCTTGTTCATTGCGATTACAGTTCCATCAACTACATCATGGTCATTTACCTTGTTCAGAGAACCATTATAGGCCTCTTCTTGAGCCTCGCGGCTTGCTTCAACTTTGCTGTCACCATTGGCATATGCTTCCCAATCGAAGTCTTCCAGAGGTGCAACGTTTTTCAAATCTGCCATACAGATTAATTAAATGTTAATACTAATGTTAATAAACGCGGGCACAAAGGTACAAAAAAAGATAGAGCCAAGCACTCGGGTTGCCGCTCTATTTACCTTATTACATAGTGTTTTAATGTTATTTAACACTATTTACGTCCTTATGGGCGTCTATAAGCTCTTTAATTTTCCTTGGAAGTACTTCTTTTTCGGTTCTGTGGAGAATTGTTTTAAAGTCCCATTTGTTGGCTCTTTCGGTAATAGTAACTTTGTGCGATGTTTCGCCATTCTTGTGAATATATTTGAGTGACCATCTGAGGTCATACACAATATCCCCGAATATTTCACACTTCTTGGACAAGAGTACTTCTTTGTGCGGACCGGTTTTCTTCTCCCCGCTCCAAAAGAAAAGATATATGTGGTCAAAAAATGATTTAAACATTTCCTTTAACAATAGAGTAATGCAAAGTTACAAAATACTTTATAAATGGGGGAGGGTAAAGTGTTAAAAATTCTTATTATTGTTCTTTTCGTGAAAAAGGCAATGTGGAGTCTTTGTAGATGCGACACGTCAACTTTGTAAAGTTCACGTGTAGACTTTGGCATTTCCACGTGTAGACTTTGCCAAGTTCACGTGTGGCAATTTTAACATTTCCATTCCTATTTATATATATAATGTATGTAAAGGGGAATACAACTTTTTTTTCAAAAAATGAAAGAAATGCTTGGTGGGTATTGAAAAATAGTGTACCTTTGCACTCGCAAATCGGAAATGGCTATGCCGGGCGCGGTTAAAAAGGCCTCCCGATAATGCAAGGGCGTTTAGCTCAGCTGGTTCAGAGCATCTGCCTTACAAGCAGAGGGTCGGCGGTTCGAATCCGTCAACGCCCACAATACTTTACATGGCTCCTTAGCTCAACTGAATAGAGCATTTGACTACGGATCAAAAGGTTGCAGGTTTGAATCCTGCAGGAGTCACCACCTGACAGAGGTCAGTGGACGGGTAGGTAGGTAAGTGGTTAAAACGGGCAGACTGTAAATCTGTTGCCTCACGGCTTCGGCAGTTCGAATCTGTCCCTGCCCACGCAATGTAAGGTTTGCGGAAATAGCTCAGTTGGTAGAGCACAACCTTGCCAAGGTTGGGGTCGCGAGTTCGAGTCTCGTTTTCCGCTCGCTTTCTTTTTTCTGGTGCGTTAGTTCAGTCTGGTTAGAATACATGCCTGTCACGCATGGGGTCACGAGTTCGAGCCTCGTACGCACCGCGAAGTTCTGGAAAGGAGGTCAATGGCCTCCTTTTCATATACTGGAGAAAAATCTCGATAGACTGAGTAAATAGCCCATGAATAGGCTGTTTAATTGAACTTCTTGGAGAAATCCAGAAGCCTAAGAATCACAACCTGGCGAAAATTTCAAAGGGTCACAAAAATGGACTCGAATCACAAAGGTGTACATTAGAGTGTGCATTGGTAGTGTACATTTCGAGAGCTTCCATTGGTTCATCATCTTTTTAAGTTCAATTAAACAGTTAAAATCATGGTGAAGCTAAAATTCATTGTACGTGAAGGCGCACTCGTGCTTAGAATCAGTGAAGGAAAACAGCGATTCTACAAAAGCGTCAAACATCTTCTTGTCGGTAATCCGAATATTGAGAAGCACTGGAGTACAGACAAGGAAAAGTTCTCAACCTATGCCGTTTCCTACCAGGAGAACAACAAGGCTCTCATGGACTTCAAGGCCATCTATCTCAAGTTGACCACGGAGCATCCAGAGTTTACGGCCCGACAAATTGCATCGGCCTATACTCACAACACTGGGAAAGTCACATGCCAGGTTGCTGATAGGCTTCAAGAACTCGATCATGCAGCCACATTCTTTGAACCGTACCTGGAAGTCATCATCCAGCGTGAGAAAGCTAAACAAGGCTGCAACTTTGAGGTCTATGAGAAACTGCTGACCAAGTGCCGTAAACTTATCCCACAGTTCAATATCCTGCGCTTTAGTGACATCGACTACGACAAATGCGTGTACATTGCCAGCATCTTTGCCCAGCATACTGGATATAAAGGTACGGCAAAGTGTTTCAGAGCCGTGCTTGGGAGGGCTGCTAAAGACAAGGCCGTTGACTTCTCGCTTACAAGGATTGGTGATTTCAAGTTCAATGACTACAACCCAGCAAAGAACGATGAACTACTCCACCAGCCAGACGTACTCTCTCCAGAACAGATAAGGACGTTTCTCAATCTGGATGTATTCAACCTCACTCCTAATTATGCCGACAGAAATCTGATAGAGCTATACTATGACTTCTGTGTGTTCATGTTCCAGTCATTCTTTGCGCCTTGCGATGTCATCAAGCTCAAGTATCAGCACATCACCAAGGCCAACACCATCGTCACGAGACGTAAAAAAACACACAAGGCCATAGAAATCCCCATCACGCCAAAGATGCAGGAAATAATTGACAAGTATCGTGGCACCACTTCCAACGGCTACGTTTTTCCCATCATGGATGATGAAAAGGCGAAACAGCACGTAACGAAGGACTATCTGTTCAAGAAATTCCGTCAGAACTTGAACGTATGGCTTAAAGATGTCGGAGCTGAGCTGGGCCTGGCATTCAATCTATATGCCTACGTATTCCGTCATACGGCCATCACAGTAGCTTTGGATAACGGACTGCCTACTTCATACGTGGCGATGGCCGCTGGAACGAGTATTGAGGTCATCCAGCAACATTATTATAATGGTAACAGCATTGCCAACCGTAACAAGCTCCAAATGGCATTCATTAAGGCTGGCATATAAAGAAAAAGCCAGGCTGTTCCTCGCGGAGTAGCCTGGCCGACAAATGGGTGTAAGAAAATGCAGGATCAATTATTTATCTGGGGTGACGAGGAAAATATTGTAGTTTGCCAAAGCATCCACGGAGAACGCTGGGTTTGTGTACACGCCTTTCACTTCATCAATCGCCATCACTTCTTTGCCGAATAGCGTAGTGTCAATCACCTTGAAGATGATATTGAGGTCGCTATCAACCTTTGAGAACGCACAATACGTCTTTCCAACTTCCAGCTGACCTTCATTGGTAATCCGCTTGGTCTGGTCAGCTGTCATGTTCTCGATGTAGGTAATGTTCTCAGCCTTTGCGACCGATACCTTACCGTCATTTCCAACAGAATAGACCTTACCACCATAAACGAAGCCGATTCCGTCACCATCCTTGACATGGCAGTAAGGAGAAGCTGGAAGCGCATTCAGTTTCGACTGCAACTCATATCCAAGAAGCATCCAGATCTTGTCCTGGATTTTCTCCAGGCAAATCTGCTTTCCGATATTCTCGTCATAGTTGGCTGGATCCACGCAAGTCGTACTCTCGCGTACAGTAAATCCGTTGAGCATACGAACCGTCACATACGTACACGGTTTGCCGAACTCAACTACAGTGCGAACAATGACATCTTTCATGTTCGCCTGGACATCTTCGATAGTTACTTTGTTATTCATATAGCTGTTACTTATGCTGTTTCTTTTCGTTGAAAATTTCCTTGAATGAAAGGAAGATGGCAAATAGTACAATGAGTAGCCACATACCAGCAAAGGCAATCAAGGCACCCCAGAAGGCATGAAAACACCACTCTGGCGCATTCCATAACGTAAGGGCCATGTAAACTATGAGCCATTTCCAGCAATGAAGCTTACTCTCGCAAAAATTAATAAATTTCTTCATGTCTTTTCGTTGTTAGGGATTAATGCTTGTTTCGTTCATGTTTTGGGCTTTTGTTGAAGTGTGGCTGAGTTACCCCAGCCACGACCGTCAAACAACCTAATAACTCAAAAACAATGAAACGAAATTTTCGTGGAGGTAAGCGGAGTCGAACCGCTGTCTTTAGAGATTGCCAACCTAACTGTTCACACGGTTTGTTTTATCCGTTACATATTCGGGTTGTCTTTTGAGAAAAGTCACTTAAAACGAGGGGCCGACTGGATTGTCAGCAGTTCCACCAGCTATTTAGGCATAGCTGCCGTTTTGCCAGGATTCTGTTCACAAGCCCACTGGCAGCTCGGACTTACGCAGCGGCTCTGAGAGCCACGGTACGATGAGTCATGGAAACAACTTTCGCTGTCTTGCCATTTATTGTTGTCGCATATAAGGATGCCTCCATCCGTGAGTCAGATCAACGCCTTCCAAATCAAATGCCATTATACCCCCGATTTCGTTCTCTGAGCTGGAGTCGAACCAGCGTCTCTCAAGCTGACTTTTACGTGATGCTTTTGTCAGCTACCCATTACATCACACGCTCTTGCCACTGAGCCACCAGAGAAACCAAGTAGTATGACAAATCCTGGGAACGGTAAATGGATTCGCACCATTGACCTCAAGATTAACCGTCCTGCGCTCTACTCGCTGAGCTATACCGTTCACTTATTTTATCGCCACATGGCCCAGAACTTTCGATTGTCAAGGTATTCGAGATTGCTCTCATTCTTGTATGCCTCCTGCTCGAAGGATATGTTGCGATATGCGTTTCCAGGTTTGAATAACCGAACCAGCCACTCCAGTACATAGATGATGTAGAAGAAGATATAGGCCAGCTCTTTCATTTGACGTGTGTGGATTGCCTCGTGGTTCAAATCGTACCTATCCATTTTGGAGCAATCTTCTCTTACGAACAAGATGCCGAACAGATTGATGCACTTGAAGCCCTTGAAAGGAATCCACTTGTTGAGTATTACCTTCATTGCCAATAAATCAAAGATCTCTGCCGTTGAACTTCAAAACAGCAGAGATCCACCCATAAAACGTACAAAGTTGGGATTTAGCCTTTCTCTTTTGTTTTGTCATTCATTGTTGCGGAGAGCGGACTCGAACCACTGACCTTGAGATAATGACTCTCACGAGCTACCAACTGCTCCACTCCGCGATATTCATAAATGAATAGAGAGCGAATATATTGGTAGGTTTGAGAAAAGGGTTATTTTCTGCCAAAATCAGCAGGAGTTTCGCCCCATTTCTGGTTATTCCAGTGTACAACTTCTATAGTGTCAACATCAGCAGCCATCACACGAAGGAATATTTCCGCTTTCTGGAGATCCTTGCATTTCTTGTTGGATGCCGTGCGTTTACTACGGAACCAAGATATAGCAGTTGTGCTGTCCGTATATACCACGCGAGGCTGGAAGTCATTCTCAATAATATACTTGACAGCCTCTACCACACCAAGGAACTCACCTATATTCACCGTCTGGTTCCCCAGATTCTTATAGAATATCTGTTCACCAGTTGCAAGGTCGATTGCCTGGTATTCCGTTTCCAGCCTTTTTGTGGAATGGGCCGCGTCAACGGCTATCCCTTTAGTTGGTCTTTGATTTCCCATATATATAAATGAATAAAAGGCCGTGAAGCAATTACCCACGGCCTTGATGATTTTACCAGAATCTTGTAGGCTTGAGGGTTGGCACCAGCTTACCTCCAGCCTCACACATCGTTTGCACTACAGAACTGTTTACCCAAAACTTGCACACTGGCTCATAGAACTTTCCAGAACGCTGCACAATGTAATAAAGCCGTATAGTATCGTAGTACCACTTTCTGCCTTGCGCTTTGATGGCAGCTTTCTTCCTCTTTCGAGGGAGCTTTGCCTTCTTAATCCCGATACAAGATTCCATCAGCTCTCATGTAGTTAAGCAGCTTGTTAGCTGATTCCTGGAAATCGGCTACAACCTGGGTTATGTCCTTTATATCAACTCGCTTCTCAAGAACAGACAGACAGCCTTTCAGTGTTCTGATCGTGTCTTTCTTTCCATCCAGAGGATCGAACACGATTGTCTTGTTACCGAACTTGACCTCCACCCTATATATCGCCTTCTTGACGTAGGTGGTGGAAATCGTGGCCTTGAACTCGACTGGAGTCATTTCTATCACCACGTACCCATTCTTTTCAGTCATGGGAATCATGGTAACGTCATAGAGGACATTAAGCAGTACCTCGCTGACCAGTTTCTTGTCAAGAATGCAAATCTTCTTAGGATATTGCGAATCCTGGCGTACTCCACAGATTCTCCCAGTCTTGGGATTCTGTGATACAAAACTAACAATTGCTCCAGTCTTTTCTGATTTGACGAACTTGAGCTTGGTTTGAACTTTGATGGGCTGTTCTTTTTGATTCTCGAATGCGTTCATAATTTCAACTTAAAGATGATAATGAAATAGCCGCTGAAACGGTTTTTACTCCGAATCAGCGGCACAAAATTACTTGAAAAAATCCAATTAGCCAAGAAAAATCAAATAAATTTTCATCTTAACTAATTGATAATCAGCTACTTTTGGACTAAAAAGATATACGTTTAATACATCTTAATTTTTCATGCAATTCATTGTTTTTTAATTGGTTTTACATTAAATTTTGATTCACTAAAGATATACGGTTGAAAATTTTTTGCTTAAAAATCCATCGCTTTCTCATTTTCGAGGAGATTTACGTCTGGAATAGCAAATTCACCGTCATCATTACGGTATTCGATGAACTGGAGTGCGCATCCAGAATCACCTAACACAGATACATAGTCACATATACTATCGGATGGCAAACAGACCGTTTGCTCACGTTGGGCGAACTTGAGTGTCGAACTGCCCAGCAACTCGCGGATTCTGTCCGCATCGTCAAAGTAGGCTTCATAGAGGTTCTTAACTCGAAACAGTAAAATGTTTCCTGGGTATTGTGCCTTATAGTACGCATAGGCCCGATTTACTTCTCCGTTCATGGTTACTACTTTTAAGATGTACGTTAATCAACTATTATATTTTTACTTACGCAATCGTCACATAGTCCATTGTTACGGATGTTGTCTCTTGCAGATATGAGGCGCATACACTGTGTACAGTAATGAAGCCGTTTCTTTCTGGTGTACACGGAGTCATGGACGAAATGTTCCGTTACTCCATACTCATCCGCAACGGCCTTGACGATTTGCTTGATCTTGTAATACTTCTTGTTCTTCAATTTCTGGAAACTGTACTTCACAAGAAGGCGCATTGCTGGGGCGTGGTCGATGAGGCCCATAGATACCAGCTTTGCAAAATCATCCTGGTTCACTTTGGTAAGCATTGCCAGGCGTGGAATGTCCTTATCACGTATTCTGTTCATTTTCTATAATCTCTACTCTTGTTGCTAAACTATCTGTTAATTTAAGAAAAGTATCAATGCTCATAATGCTCTTCTTGGTCTCAATGTTGGCAATATTGACGTATGAACGACCAATCTCTTTTGCCAATGTGCGCTGAGTGAACTTGGTGAACTTGTGGCTCCTGGTTTCCTTTATCCAGACCAACAAATCATCATATTTCATTATGTGGTACTCCTTATTTGCCAGCCATGCGGTCAACTTGATATGACTGTTGAAGTAGGCGATGTATTTCAGAATAGTATCTACTCCGCTATTTGTCTTACCCTCTTCCAGCCTTCTCACGGAACCCCAAGGCACCTTCATAAAGTATGACAAATCAGAAGTTGTCGTATTATTTTGAATCTTGATGTCATCCAGAAGATCAATGAAATCTAATCTATCCATTTGAAAACCATTTTATAATACGATATGACAAATACCCAATAAACAATAGTATGATGCCCACAAGTATATATGGGAACACCAACCCAGCCACAGCATTCGCGGCCATCAACGAGCCGAAGAATCCGATGTTAAGAAATAGCTTTTCAGAAAAACTATCCACAATCCAAATATCCAGATACACAAACGCTATGAGTCCAGCGAATACTCCTAAAAGTAATCCAGTAGCCTCCCTGCTGCTCTTTTTTCTAAGCTTGTCGTATTGGTCTCTAAATGCTGTTTGCTTACTTTCAATTTGTTCATCGTTCAACACCTCAAGCTCATACTGGCTCTTTTCGATAAGCTCAAGAAAGAAATACTTGTCAAGATCAATCTCTTTTCCATGAGCATCAAGAATCTTGACGTATTCTATTCCATTGGCATCCATCCTGGATTTTCGCTTGAACCTCCAGGGCCAGCGAGAAATTATCCAGTCAACCAATTCTTGATACGATGAGAAGCTGAACACTTGAAGCTCGCTTTCGTCAATCGTTACTGTACTTACCACTAATTTAAGATTCAAGCATGAAATGTAATCCATCACCAGCTTCATGTGTAGGTTATGGACTCCATCTTCCACGCTCTTTATCGTGCTGAAGTTTACGCCTAATCGAGCTGCCATCACATCCAATGACACCCCAGCCTCCACACGCTTTGATGCAAGTAATTCTGAAAATTGTTTGCTATTCATGTCAACTAATATTTTTCTGCAAAGATAAGATAAAGTTTTTGAACTACCAAATAATTTAGCAAATTATTTCTTGCCTTTGGCCATTTTCTCTATTTTATCCCTTACATTTTCGATTTCAGTGACGAAATCGCCCAACTTTGAGATAGCGTCTTGTATTCCGTCACCAGTTTTACTTTCCTGCAATCCTGGAGGAAGGTTATCAAATGAATCTTCCTCCTCGGACACAATATCACGCAATTGGTCAGTAGCCTCATCCAGAGACTCAATGACTTCATATAGTTCGGCTCTTCTTTCTTTATTCATGCTTAACTAAATTTTCGAGTGAATACTTTATCACACATTGCCAGCTGGCCTATTCAGAGTTTCATATTAGATTTTCATATATTACCCCTCCCATTCAGTCGTTTCATATTGTAAATTATATCCAAATTTGGAGGCATACAAACAAACACGTTTGATAATACATTCAAATCTATCAACTTGGGATGGCCAAACCACAACCCAAGCTGTTTCATCACCATTTACATAAAATGTAAACTTTTTAGCTTTTTTCATACTCTTCAATAGCTTTAATTCCTTCTCTTGTCAAATAATATCCCGTAAATTCTTTGTCATAATTAACAAGCCCCTTCTTGCGTAGTTTACCAATCTGGGAGCCGACTTGAAGCCATCCCTTTCTGGTATAAGACATGTGTTCAGTTGCTGGATTGCCGCCCCAGAGCTTCCATGAAATCCATTTGGCACAAATACCATTAAGATATGTGCCTTTTTCAAGCAATTTTAGGATTTTATATGTTTTGTCAGAAATCATAATTACAGCTTTCATATCTCTATTTCGTTTGGTTTTTATAAACTAAAAAGCAATCAGATTTACGGTATTGTCTGGTATAAACAATGATCTCGCCTTCATTAGTGTCAAATGAGGTAGCCCAGCAATAATACTTTTTGCCATGCTCACCTTCCGATATTCGCCCACTGGCAATGACGTGACGAACACATTCCAAAGCCAGTGTTGGCGAAATATCGTCTCGGATTTCAATGTGGACTTTCATTGTTCCACAAGTGTTACGGTGGGTTTACGATACCAGCTAATCCATACACGCTTATTCTTATGCTCGGTGCCATCCTTCTTGACTGCATTCAGTTCTGGAGTGAACGTGCCATCATCAGAAACCTCAATGGATTTAATGAATGCAAACACGGTTTCTTCATCCTTATGCCACATCGGTTCAGCAGGAGTGACAATCTTCACCTTATCGCCCACCTTGTACGGAGCGTTCTCTTCGATGTACTGTTTGCGCCATTCACGCATGTCTTTCTTAGCCTTTTCAATACGAGCTTGAGCTTCGGCCATTTTCATTGCAAATTCTTCTTGTACCATTACTTTATGATTTTGAATGTGACTTCTAATACTAAATGTTTCTTGTCTTTAGATGGAACTGTCCGACCTATCTCCTGGTACAGATCTTCCAGCAGCGCAAGCATGATTCGATTGCTCTCCTCATGCGTCATACTATTCCAATCAATCTCCAACTGGGCCGCTATCTCCCTGGCATGTTTGTAAAACTTATGCGCTTTAGGCATTTCGTTGATGTCGTAGATGCCCTTGTCGCCTTTACCGAAAAGATAGCTGCTCAGTTCGAGATAATTGAAGTACGCTTCTTTAATGGCAGCGAGGTTTAGCATTTCTCCAAATCTTTATCCTGGGCCACACCACGGAGGACTTCGTTGCCCACGGAGATTCGATACACCACCAGCTCCTCATCAAAGCCGCGATACACTTTCTTGACTTCTCCAACCTTTCCAGCGAACTGGGGCTGGAGGTCACTGGTGACGATTTTTACCTTGTCACCAACACTGAATTTGGTCTTTGCCATGTTAATTGAACTTTTTCTTGTACGCCACAAGAGTTTCACGAGAGACAAGCAGGACATCCACGCAATCTGCATTCAGATGGTGAATGTTGACCACTGGGATGTTGTTGTACGAGATATGAAGCTCGCCATCAAACTCCCGAATGTCAAGCTCAAGTTCAGCAGACAGCTTGCGCCTTGCATCAGCGCGTTCTTCCAGCTTTTTCTTGAGGTTTGCTTTCTTCTCACGAAACCATTGTTTTGCACTTTCAATGAATTTCATTTCGTTTCACAATTTTGATATTAACTCCTCGATGTCAAGAGCATCCCATACGGTAGCATCGTCCACGTGGCATTCATCACACCAGTCCTCTACGAGTGATTCAACCTCGCGGTATAGGTCGATGTTTACATGCTCCAATGGAAAGTGGGTTTTGTCAATCTTGTCAATAGCAACGCTTATTTCCTCATCGGAGAACTCGCGGTTGTCATTGATGTATTTGATAAGATGCCCAATTTCCTCAATTTTATTAAATGGATTTCTTGTCATACTGCTTTCGCTTTCGCTTTTTCGTTTCTTGAAGTGTTCCAGATTTGAATAACTTTTGTTTACGCTCTCTGTATCTCCTTTTGGCCTCAGTCCAATACTCTTTCGGGTATTTGTGGGCCACTTTCTTCTGAGGTGCCACGATTTGCTGAATAGTACCCTTGCTACAACCAAACATTTCAGCCAATTTCCGTTGACTGTAACCCTGGTCTGCAAGGATCTTCACCGCTCGTCTCTGCTCATCGGAAAGTTTCCTACGCAGATCCAGTTTGGTTCCAGCGATAGGTATCTTCTCGCTCTTATATGGCATTACTCATAAAATCCTTGTATTAGTTCTTGTACTTCTTCATCGGTTTTCGCCATTTCTTCTGGTGAAAGATAACCGAAAATGTTCTCGTCAAGTCGTATCGCATCTGCATTACGACAATTCTCTACGTCCTCACGAATTTGATTCCATAAGTCTGTAGATGCAACTGTTACTTCCATCATATCGCCACAAATGCGACCAGTATGGATTTCAGTTGCAATGGCAGGGAACTTTTGCCCCTGCCACTCAAGATTAAACCTTTCCATTACACAGTGTATTCAATTGATTTAACAACACGCCCACTGAAATTACGCTTACGCAATTCGATAACAAGTTCTTCATCTGTCATAGCGGAAGCGTCTTGACTTTTGCTCGGCAATGAAAGATTGCCGAGCGGACTAAATGCGCACACCGCCCGAACTACGTTACTGTAATACTTGCCGTTGATGTAGAAGTAGCCATTGGAGAAGTTGATGGTCCATGCGCTAGTCTGGTAGTACTCAGAACTACTCCAGCGGTAATCAGCGTCAAGTTGACAACTTTCATCGAATCCCAACTGGTCGATAATATCATTAAACTCTTCACGGAAAGCGGCCATTAACCACAATTCATGCAGACATGGAAGATACCATTGGCGACCATCAACACCATATTCCCAGCACTTGATGGCAGCTGTTCCCTCCTCGCCACGCGCTTTCTGGTGCTCTACAATGTTCTTCGTCAAATCAAATCCACTGGTAACGAGCAACGCCTCGGCTTCACCAAACCCTTCATTTTCCAGATTCTTCGACCCCCATTTCACTTCTCTCCATTCATCCAAGGCAATTACTATCCCCACCATTGGAGTCTGGAGGATGATTCCAGTAACATCGTTAATACTAAGTTCACTACGATTTTTGAACTCACTTACGGACAGTTGTTCACCACTATCACGTAACAAAATTGAAAATTTGTGTTCCATTTTATTTTTGGTTTTGATAATAAAACAAGTAATCAAGTGCTTCACACTCAGCTTCAAACTCTTCAACCCAGTTATCACCACTGGAATTGTCGTTGCATACCCACTTTCCGTCCTCCTGCCAGATACCGCATACGGCCTCGTCCATATCGTCTTTGAACCACATTGGACGCTCGGTCCATTCTGGGTCTGTCAATCGGTCTGTGAAATAGGAGCATAACTCTTGCGCCCTGGCACCGCGATAGACCTTGCGCCAAACGACTTCCTCAATCTCCAGGCTTTCAAACCAGTCACGAATCTGGAAGTCAAAGGTCATTTGGTTAAAGTCAGTTTCTTGTAGTACGCATGAGCCTTCATTCCAGGAAACCAGCCATAGGTCACGGTCAAGTCGCTTCATGCGGTCAACACGGATAACACCAGTTGTGTCATTGCATGTCTTGTACCCGAAGTAGTCGGTATAGCCTTCACCAAGAGCTTTTAGCTTCTCGATGAATTGTTGCATAGTGATTGTTTCCATTGCTTACGAGTATAGTATTTTACGTAAATCTTCACACCGAACAGCTGGAACATTTGCACTGCCAAAGTCCAAAAACTCCAACGCTTCTGGGAAATTAGCTTCTACATTCTTCTTACTCTTTAACTGCACAAGAGCATCAGACACTTTATGTTCGTATGATTCTCTCTGATTAGTCAAATTTTTGTAGGCGTTTCTGAATTTCTCCAGCTTACCATATACTTCAATTGAAACTAACACGCCACTATAGCTGTTGTAACAATCCAGCGTATTGTCTGGTGCTGGGAAATCCGTAGAATAATGTCCTTCATAGCAAATACGGACGGAAGAATGAAATTTGAAAAACGCAGGATATTCATTCGCAAGTGCTACCAAAGGTTTGGGGTACACTGCATAAACAGCTTCACCAACAGCTTTCTTTAATTTTTCAAGCGCAATTTCAACTTTCTTGTTATACGCTTTTGCTGCAATTTTCTTGGCTGCATCATCAGCCATTGCTCTTGTAATCGCTTTACTCATAATTCTTTCAATTTTTGTTCGATGAAGAAATCAATGTGATCGTAGTACGACATGTCATCGTCACCCCAGTTATGATTACGGAACTTCTCCGTAAACTCATCGGCCCACTTCTGGCACATTTCAAATGCCGTGAAACGGTCACAGTCAATCTTGTTCATAATCTCGCTTACCGCCTGGGATGAAATCTCCTGGAGGTCAATCGTATCTTCAAATACGTTGTAGTTGTGTGCCATTGTCGAATCTAAGTCTTTTGTCGGCTTAATGGAATCAAGGACGTAGTGAAGCTCTCCAGGATATACTTGCTCAGCTGGAAACTCCACCTCTTCACATGACTCATACATCTTGCCTTTGATGAATAACTTGTCATTTTCCATAATCACCTCAGTCACGTCAACCTGGTCAACGCTATCAGTGAATCCCTGGAAATAGACTGTAATGCGAGGAAGCTGTGACTCTTCATCTTGCTCCATGACATACCTACCGCCATGAGCAAGAGCGGCCATCTTCACCTCCCTTTGTTCTTGCAGCTTAATCTTATCTACAAGTTCTTTGAAATTTGTATGAAACATAATCTAACCGTTTTGTTGTTCGTACTCAAAATTGTCAATCGCGTAGTAAAGTTTCTGATAACTTTCCTTCTTGTGACCATCAACAGATTCAGATGTTACGGCCTCATTCAGCAAGTCTTTCAAATCCTTCATTTGCTGGTGACTCATATTGATTGCAACAGAGTCACCAAAGTCGTTTATGTATGCCATAGCTAATCACAATTATCCCAGTAAAAGAAGAAATCAACACGTTCATTGGTCTCGTTATACTGAATGAAAATTCGAGATCCGCTTCCATTATCATACCGTTCAACCTCGCCAACCTTTTCTTTGAATTTCTCGATTGCTTGAGACTTTTTCTCTTCTGGATAAAAAGCACCAAAGTGGTCTGGAAGTACGTTGAATGTTAGTTGGTTGGTTCCGAAAGTCCACGTTACACACACAAGGCGTGTTTCAAAGAATGCGATGAACTGGTTTACTCCTTTATGCCCATGATTAGGAGTGTGCAGTAAACCTTTGTCCTCGAATATCTCCTCTATCCAGTCCGTCATAAGATTCTTCTCATCAAGCGGACAGGGCCATAATGTAGTTTTTTCCATATAGAATCAATTAGATGGTTTAACTTTCCAAGCACCATTGACTTTTACAAATCTTTTATCACGATGTTCCAGCCAATGTTTTGCCTGGGTGACGCATTTCTCAAAATCACAGCATTTGGAATCGTAATTTCCGTCAAAACCAACAGCATAACTATTACGAAAAGATTTATCGTATATAAAAATACAGAAATCTCCAGCGTTAGTGCGATGGTTTTGGAAACGGATTTTACATCCATACTGAATCGCCAACAACTTTAGGTCAGCGATTGAGTCATTGACATTAACCGACATATTCGTTTACTTCAAGTTGAACATATCCAGCCTTTTTTCGGGCTTCCATAGTCTTTTCCTTAGATTTACTGGAGATTGTGAATATGTCGTAGGTTTCCCCATGCACATCACCTCCAGGAGTGCGCCATTCGCCACTGTGCACAGTAACCTGGCAAACGTCATCATAGCTGCTGGCCAGTTTTCCAGCCAGTTCACGAGCGGCACCGATAGCAGCGTCCTCGGATTCATAATCCACCACCGCAAGAGCATCGAAGATTTCATCCTCGTTGCTCAAGTTGGTGGCAGACAATGTAAAGATGGGTGTATTCATGCTGTTTTCTTTTTACATTTGAAATTTGCCTCGAACTGGTCGAAGTTATCACTCCAGGCCACATGCTTCCAGTGGCCACCAAGGAAGCTGGAGATTGCGCCATAACAACTCTCTCCTACACCTCCAGAGAACGATGGGAACCATCCGTCCATACGGATGCCATAAGGGGCTTTCTTTCTGGAATGACGCTTGCGATACAACATGCCAGAGAACTCCTGGTTAAAGATCTCGGCAATCACAGTTGATGTCTTGTCATAGCCGCAACCACTACATGTATAGCCTTTCCCATAGTTGGTGGTTCCATCAGCGTATCGTACCCAGTATTCAGCGTAAGGATTGCTGCCCCACACGCTTGAAAGCTTCCACACTATTTTGATAGTGATAGATACGATGTCCTTACGATTAGCCTTCTCTTCGTATTTGGCATTGATTTGTGCCAGACGCTTCAAGAAGCCTCTCTCAGTCTTGTACTCGTTATGTTTGACCGCATATTTCAATTCATCGGTCGTAATGAAAGGGAATGCCTTTCTCAATTCTCGAATATTCATAGGCTTTATTTATATTTACCGTGAACAATATGGACATTGTAGCCATCATTGCCCCATACATTGAAGCTATGATAGAGAGTCGGAAGATGATTGAAGAACTTGATTTCCTCCATATTCCAAGTGATACCGAATGACTCCAGTTCCTCTGCAAATTCTCGCGCTTTAGCCTTTGCCGCATAAGCAGCAGCGGCCTTGCTGTCATTGAAAAACCGTACCTCATTCTGGTTGAACTTGCTGTGACCGCCACGGTTCCATATCAGAACCACGTCCGTAGCCAAATCAAGCGGCCTGGATATGAGGTAATAGAACTCGTGATTCTCCTCTGAGTTCTTCTCGAAATAAATGCGCTCGATCTTAGCATTGCTGTCAATACTCAGCTCATCGACAACATATTGATGAGAAGGATGGTGTGGGTTCAACATCTTGTCCTGGCCGATGATGCCTTTGTTGACAAAATATTCAGCCGCATCCACATCGTTGAAGAACTTACCACCATAGTAGAAGTTGATGCCACAGTCGGTATTGAGGTCGAAATAGATCAACACATATTCACGCTCTTCCAGCTTTTCAGAGAATCTTTCAAACTCTTCGACCTGGCGTTCAGTGAGAATAGACATGAGGAAATCATGCTCTTTGTCTGCACGAGCATCAATCGGGAGCTTGAATGGCTTTGCGTACATCAAAGCGATGTCGAATGGGCTTTCCAGCTCCCTTCCAGTGTAGTTCTCCACCTCTGCCTTCATAGACTTACTGAGGTGTTTTAGCATCGGGTACGTAAGTCCGTACCTACAATTCACAGATATAGCATATCCATCGAAAAATTCCATTTCGATTTGATGCTCCTCTTCGTCACCAAACACTTGCTGGTTGACGATGCAAATAGTGTCTTTAGAATACTTTTCCATACCGCTTCCGTTTTAAGAAATGAAACCTAACTGACGAGCCGCGTACTCCATTTCAGAATAATGGATGGCGTGGCACCCAGCAATCATAATATCGTCCTGGTAACGTGAAATATCCCAGTCATGTGTAGTAGAGTGTACCTTCTCATCAGATGAAGTGAAGGTTGTTCCGTTATTGTGCCAGCGATTCACGATGACCCAAAGACGCTTACATTCCACAAACGAAACGAAAATACCCTTGGAGGTCTCTACTCGTTGCGTTTTTTCATTGACACGCAGGAGAGCGTTTCCACCGTGGAAGAACGATGCACCCTTACCATAGAAGCCACCGTCTATCAGACCTTCGTGGAACAGCTGGATGAGGCCGCTGTCACCTTCTGCTTTCTTCGCCTCAATGTAATCCTTCTTCATTTCACGAATGCGCAGCTTCTCCTGGCGTTCAATCTCTGCCAGCTCTTGATGACGCTTCCATTCGTTATGCTCACGCAACTCTTCCTGGAGGATTGCAAGCATCCAGTCTTGCTTAGTGCGGATGAACTCTTGTTGCTGTTCCTTATCCATCTTCGTGAACTCCACGTACTCAGCCATGCTCAGTTCACGAGAACGATTGTAGGAGCCGAACTGGTCATACACCGTACCATTGTAATTGAACGATGTGAAACCTTTGACGTTATACCATGAGGATGAGGCCCAGCCAGTCATACCGATATATTTCTCCAGACGTTTTTTCGCCTCTTGCATACGTCTGTTCCGCATACTGATACATTCATACTCCAGGTTCTTAATAAGGTTCTCGCGCCTCGTCTCACACATCTTCTGGATGAGGATTCCCTGCTTGCGGTACTTCTCAATCGTCTTGCGATCCCAGCCGCCTTCAACACGTCCATAAGCTGTATGTTCCAGGAATGTACGGTTGCGATGCAGGATTTTACATTCGTTCTGGTTGAGGTACAGAAGCTTGTACGGCTCATAATAAGCACGATAGCTGCAACCTCTTGACTCGAAGCCCAGACGCTTGTTGATGTCTCGCGTATTCTGGCCAGAACGTGCGCCCTTAGTTCTCGTCACGTATTCAGCATACACACCCTTACCAAGCGTAAGGTCAACCAGGAGCTTCATGTCTCGTTCACCACCGTTCAGCGCATTCAGCATACGTCTAAGCTGCTCTGGCTTCTGGATGTTATGGAACATCTTGATAGAGTCGGCATTCCAGTTTTTGTACAGCTTCTTGAGTGTCGTACACTTCGTAACATCACAGAAACGCTGTGCTTCATCGTACCACTTCAAAGAGAAGTTCTGCTCTGTAGAGATTGTCTTTGAATCCTCGAACAGCTCGATGTACTTATAAAGAGCCACAATGTACTTCTTGACCAGGCTAATCTGCTCTTTCTCGTCAAAATCACCATTCCAGCCGCCATAGCCACGCCAATTCCAACGGAAGTCGCCCAATGATATGGAGAACTTAATGGCATCGTTAGGAATTGCACCGAAAGCAAGGCTCTGGTGCTTGCTCGTTGTATTGGACGCACTACCAGTATTCAGTAGGTAGATTGTCTGCTTGTTCACTTCTACAATCTGGCCTATGACCGTGCTGTAACTATAGATTTTCTTACCCTGGAAGCTAAAATTGCTGCTTCCACCTTGACTACTCTTCAACTGGTGCGCCCAGTTGTGGCTAATGTCTGAATTACAATATCCCATGACGTTTCGTTTTGTTTATTGTTATTAATTGGTTGTTTTATATGAATAGTGGAAAGGTTGTGTTAAGGTGTGAAAATTCGTCCACTTTAACATTTGAAAAGAAAAGCCGTGGCCAGCTTCCACAGTTGCTAACCACGGCTCAAAAAGCGAATAATTTTTATTAACTAAGCACAAAAGGCGTAGTCACATCTTTAACCGTGTCGGTCTCTGGAATGTACGAGATTACGTATTCAAGATGACCAGCGAACACATCGTCTGGCTCAACTTCATAATCCTGCCCATCCAGCTTACCAGTACACTTGAGAGTCATATAACCGTCCTCATCAACTGCCACACTGTTCACATAGACATCC
>JAFXTC010000061.1 GCA_017525235.1 Bacteroidaceae bacterium
AGAGATGCGCCAGTGGGACAATAATTCACAGAAATACATGGTGTTTGCCACGCTGAGTCTCGGTGACGTAGAGGAAAAGGCACTGGGTACAGCCCCTATGGAATACAGAAACAGTTATTACGTATTCATTGATGATGACAACGGCCAATACGAGTATCTCACAACATACGGATATTCCACTGTGCCTATTGAAATAGCACGTGCCTTTCACGGTGAGGAAAGAAGCGAGGCTGTAACAGATATTTTTTCATTATAATAACAAATAAAAGAGTATGACACAAATCTTACAACCAAGGGTGATGAAGAACGGCAATAACCGTTACTTCCCCGTGACTCACGTTGACTATGTGGTCTATGACAAGGAGAGAAGACTGAGTGCCAAAGATGTGTTTGAGCAGATAGTGCCAGTAGCCCTAACATACGAGGAACTGGTAGGACTCAGGACTGCTGGACATCTTACACAAGGTCAGACCTATCGCATAACGGACTATGTGACAACCACCGTAGCTGCTGGAACCCAATCGGCAGGACATCCGTTTGATGTCATTGTTGTTGCGCTGGGCAATAATGTGTTGAGTGAGGAAGCTTGGGCAATATTGCACGACGGCGACACCTACTTCCAGAACTGTAAGCTGCAGGCTTGGAAGCTCAAGTATTGTCTCGACAACGACACTACTCGCTTTGCATGGGCAAACGCACAAAACGGCAAGGGTGTAATCTACTGGATGAGGGACGAGTTCGGTAATGAGTGCCCTTATGATTTTAAGAACATCATGTTTGCACGTTACAAGATAACGGCACTCACGGGAACAGCTACCGACCTTGTGAACCAGTATCTGGGCTTCTCGGATATTCAGAACTCCAGCATGGTTTACCCAAGTGGTGCGACACTGAGTACCACTGCTGTGTACCGTTACACATTCGACTACCTCAGTGGCACAACGAGCAAGGACACCTCTATCTATCAGATGTCACAGAGTGCCATAAGGGTACATGACAACGAAATCAAAACGTATTTCGTTGACAAGAAGCAACAGCTGAATAATATCACCATTGGTGGTACTTCGTTTTCAGACTGCTACGGCAATGTGTATGAGACGCAGAACCGAAACTGGGCTATCGCTGCTAACACTTATGGCAACCATGTTGGCACCAATGGTTTCAACAACTCCGTAGGAAACGGTTTTGGTTCAAATACCGTAGGACAATATTTCCAGAACAATACCGTAGGAAACTGGTTCAACAACAATTCCGTAGGATACTCATTCCAGAACAATACCGTAGGAAACTGGTTCAACAACAATTCCGTAGGAAACAATTGCTACTACAATACCGTAGGAAACGACTTCCGTTACAACTCCGTAGGAAACAATTGCTACTACAATACCGTAGGAAACGGTTTTGGTTCAAATACCGTAGGACAATATTTCAGCTACAATTCCGTAGGACAATCATTCCATGACAATACCGTAGGATACTCATTCCAGTACAATTCCGTAGGAAACTCTTGTAGCAGTAACACCATTGCTGATAATGTCACAGGAGCCAACTTCCTTGACGGTATCACGGGTAAGAATATTGCCCCCGCTACGCTCGATACCTTTGATTACGACTACGGTAGCTGGATAGAAGGCGATGAGGATGAAGACGGTGACACCCTCGTCAGCGGCTTCGAAGGAGGCTACTTCGAGATAGCATTTGCCGACAGTGAGCAGCACACCTGCCACCTCGTCGTAGCTGCTCGACACGCTGGCGGAACTGAGGTTCTTTTCGACCAGGACATCACTACCGAAAGCGATGGAACATACCGTCTGGAAGACCTCAGCGCAGAATGGGATGAATGCAAAGGAAGTATGTGTTGCAACTCTGTAGAAGCCAAGTGGACTGATGATAATATCACCCAGCGTCAGAGCGACTACAGCAGCTACTAAAATACACTCGGTGGTGCATCATTGGTGCATACAGAGCGCACTATTGGTGCACCACTTTACAGGCGGTTCTTTCGGAACTCCGCTCGTTCTTTGACTTTCTGAGCACATATAAATAGTTTCCTACGGACTTATTTCGTATGAAATTAACCACTCTTACGCTTACGCTGAACGCGGCGCAGGTCATTCCTGATTACTTCTGGGGTGATTTCCGCATATATCTCGGTGGTAGTGACAGAGGCGTGGCCCAGTAAGCGTTGTATGGTTGCCATACCGACACCTTGCTGCAGAAGTAGCGAGGCAAAGGTATGACGGGCAGTGTGGAAGGTAAAACCACAGTCACCGCAACCTGCAAGACGCAATACCTCCTTCAGGTGCTTGTTGACGGTTGCATTGCTTCCCATCGAGGACGTCAGCCTGGTTACACCGCCATGTTTCTCTATCAGAGGGACAGCTTTGCCGTCGAAGAGTTCAAGGCATGGAATGTTGACATCTGTCTGAGTCTTCACCATACGTTTGGTTATCCAACCTTTGCTGTAGTGCTCGTCGCGCAATGTTTCTATATCTGAGAAGCGTAGTCCTGTATAGCATGACAAGAGGAATACGTCACGTATCTGGGCAACCTTGCCGACTATCTGCAGTGACTCCACCTTATGCAACTGCTGCATAGAGAGGAAACCTCGCTTGCTCGTCATCTGAGGTATCTTAAAACGCTCGAAGGGTGATGCTGCTACAATGTTACGACGTTTGGCTTCAAGGACAATAGTACGCAATAGTCGCAGACGACAGATGCGTGTATTAGGTCCAGAACCATGAGCTTTGAGCCAAGCATCGTACTTGCAGACGAAAGAGTAATCAACATCCTGCACCAACGCTGATGGGCGGAACTTCTCCAGAGAATTGAATAAAGTACGGTATGAGCGGCGTGTCATCTCGCGGCGGTTGGTGGAGCCATTAAGCATTTCCATTCCAAAATCTATGATACGCGCTGTAGGACGTGAGGCTTCACGCCATGCTTGCCTGAGCACTTCAAGGGTTGGCTCTACTCCTCGACGCATACAGTCGATTTCAACAGATTGCAAATCGAATATCATCTGTCTGAGACGGAAGTTCAAGGCATCGGCTATGGGGTGGTTGACAACTTGCCCATGCAGGAACTGGTCAGGTCTGACTTTGACACGGGCGGAAAAATAAGTCTTGCGCCGTTGCTGCGAGCACTCTATCTGCAACAGTCCCTGGCCGTCTGGCGAAAGGCGACCGTTACGGCAGAAGGTGGCACGGTAGGAAATTAGATTAAACATATCCAACATTATGTTTAGTGACCCAACAAAAAAAGGCGAACAGAAGGGGTTGTTGGGATGCCCATATCGCAGGGTAGCTAATCCTGCTTATTCCGTTCGCTTGTGTGCAAAGGTAAGCAAAATTTACGATACAACAAAATTTCAACATCATAAAAACGAAATTAAAATGGCAAAATTAAAGGACACAGAGGTATTGACCAAGCAGGTGTACCTCAACATCAAGAGAGGAAATGAGGTAGAGACAAAGCAGATGAGAACTGCAGAGGCTCTAAAAGTGTATGGTGACAAAGAGGTGGTCTTCATGTACGAGCCCCGATATTCTGAGGAACGTGAGTGTAATGAACCTGACGTTGTGAAGAAGGCACGTAAGGCAGGTCTTGTGGAAGATGACAAACGCAAGGCTGGCGTGACTGACATTATTCTTGCGTAAATCTGGAAGCAATGAAAAAGATAGTATTTATCATAGTGGTCATGCTGACGGGAGCCTGGCTCACAGGATGCTCTACCAAGAAGCAGGTAGTGGATAATGAAAGGATTGATTCTGTTGAGGTGAGTAATAAGGACACCGTCAAGCAGAACCAAATCAAGAGCGAGGTGGACAGCACTGACCATTTTCGTGAATCCACGAAAAAGGAAAGGCATGACAGGTGGAGCCAGAGGCTCATAATGATTACCCCCAATGGCGATATTCTGAAGGACTACCGTCATGACTATGAGTATGTGGAGCGCAATAGCGAGTTGAAAGACAGCCTGGCGAAGTACCACAGCATTCGTGATAGTCTGGATATGTATAAAGCCCGCTATGATGCTCTGAGTAAGTCGATGCTCCAGAATAAGGAAACGGTGGTGTGGGAAGAACCATGGTGGAGAAAGTATGAAGAACCTCTTATCTTCTGGACGGTACTTGCGCTCATCATAGGCTTCTTCTACATTAGAGATAAGTGATATGTATAAGACAATAACCATAATAGGAACAAAGAACCTGTGGGCGATGATTGCGACCACGGTTTTAGCAGCGTTCACGCCAACTGTAGGATTCTTGACAGCCATCATCATCGGATGGGGTGCCAACGTGTGGTGTGGCATGAGGGCTGATGGGGTGACACTTTTCAGTTGCCATAACTTCTCATGGAAGAAATTTCTGGTGGCATTAGCAGAACTACTAATGTACCTCTCGGTCATGGAGGTAGTTTCACTTATAGGACACCAGATGGGTGATGATGAAGAAGTCAGATATGCCTGCAAAACGATGTCATACTTCATAATTTACTGTTATGGTGTCAATAGCCTCAGAAATCTGTGTAAGGTATATCCTAACTCGGAAGCTCTGTGGCTGATATATGTATTTGTACGTATGGACTTTCGCAGGCTATGGCGCATCGATGACTTGATGGAACGATACAAGGAACACAAGATTAAGGAACAAGAATATGCAGATAACAACATCACAACTTAACGGCATAATGCCCAGAGCTAAACACAATGTATATGGCAACCCATACTTTGAACGCAAGTACACCATTGACAATATCGTGGAGCTGCTTAATCGATATGCACCTGATTTTGGTATTGACACCCCACTCAGGTGGGCACATTATCTGGCTCAGATAGCCCATGAGAGTGGCGAGTTCCGCTACACCAAAGAACTTGCAAGTGGTGCAGCCTACGACACTGGAAAGCTTGCTAAACGGCTGGGTAACACCCCACAGAAGGATGGAGATGGGCAATGGTTCAAAGGCAGAGGCCTCATACAGCTCACGGGCAGGGCAAATTACGAAGAATACAAGAAGTTCTGCGGATTTGATGTGGTGAGTAACCCTGACCTGCTCTGCCAACCCATTGGAGCGATAAGAAGTTCTATGTGGTTCTGGCGGCTGAAGGGATTGAATATACTTGCTGACAAAAACGACATTGTTGCAATTACCAAACGCATCAATGGCGGAACAAACGGGCTGTTTGAGCGGAGAAACTATTTCGTCGCTGCCAAACATGCACTGAAGATATTCTGAGGAATATGAGGGGGAGCAGAGAAGTCCCCCGACTCTATTAACAAACATCTGACCTTTTATTAACGAACCCCATCAGGAGCGAGCCGAGGGACCTTGTAAGTCCACTGCCTCCTCCTGATGGGGCTACTGTGTTAATAAATATAGGTCAGATTTTGTGCTACAAAAGTAATAAAAAATTATTGTTCAACCAAAAAAGTAAAGTAAAAATGAAGAAAGAAAGGTTTTTTATGCCAATGGGAGGGGTATATTTTAGCCCCCTAACGGTGATGGGTGTGGAATTTTATATGGTATTAACAGCATTAAAACAACGTTAGAACGATGAATAAATACTACGCAATGCTGGACAAAGTGCTTTCAGAGGGAAAGCTACAGCAGAACAGAAAAGGCGAAATAACTTACCTCATCAATCAACAACTCTCTCTTACCCCAGCCGATCTGCTTGACATATTCGAGAGCCACAGCATTGCCAGAAAGAAGCTCAAAAGCGAACTACAACTGTTTATGCAAGGTGAAAGACAAGTTGAGAAGTATCGTGATGTGGGAATAAATTGGTGGGACTATTGCGGTTCAGTCCTGGTAAACAGCTATCCAACCTATTTTGAGAAATTGCCCCCGCTCATTGCCAAAATCAACCGTGAGAAGCGTAGCAGTAAGAACTACGTGCTTTTCCTCGGCGAGACCAATGCAGAGAGCAACCAGGCACCGTGCCTTAGCCTCGTGCAGTTCCAGATAGACGGAGGTGAACTTGTTGTGACGGCATATCAAAGAAGCAGCGATGCAAATCTTGGACTCCCTTCAGACATCTACCATCTCTATCTCATGGCACGCCAAATAGATTTACCCCTGAAGAGTATTACACTGTTTCTGGGTAATGTCCACGTATATGCCAACAATGTAGCCAAAACACGTCTTATGCTTGATGGAGCTGAAGATGTGAAGTTTGACCTGAACGTGTAACAGAAGGTAGTTATGGTGTAGCAGCTTTGTAGTACTACATGGGGGCTACATTTTGGCGCATTTGCCTCCAATATCACTACAAAGGTACTCATATTTTAACGAAAAACCACCCAAAAAGAGTTAATTCTGCTGGGTGGTTTGGTTAAATCTCTGTACGCTATAAAATGGTTTCTCGATGGTACGCTTCGTTTGACGGTTTGGTACGCTTCGTTTGAAAATTCGCGAACGTTTCGATTTGCGGATTATATACACAAAAAAAACTTACCACACAAGAGCAAACAGTGACAGTGACACAAGTGACAGTGACAATAAGGTCGTTTCATGTATTAGGAGTTAACA
>JAFXTC010000062.1 GCA_017525235.1 Bacteroidaceae bacterium
AAAAGTGTTTTTCATGGTATTAGATTTTTAAGGTTAAGATTCAAGGTCAGGGATGATATTGAATCTTTTTTTTTATTCCCTTTTTATTCTTCTCGTAGTCTTAATTGTTATTTTTGTTTAATGAGGCAAAAAAAATGCTTTAAAGTTTGCTGTCTATTGAAAAAAGCTGTATCTTTGCATCTGCAATCATGAAGATGGTGCGTTAGTTCAGTCTGGTTAGAATACATGCCTGTCACGCATGGGGTCACGAGTTCGAGCCTCGTACGCACCGCCACATAGCAAAAAGTGTTTTTCATGGTATTAGATTTTTAAGGTGAGATTCAAGGTCAGGGATGATATTGAATCTCTTTTTTTTTATCCTTTTTTTTATCCTTGTATTTTGGCTATTTGAAAAGCTTCGGCACAAACTCGCGAAGGCTCCTACGCCACGTCAGCCATTCGTGATCCAGGCCGGTAGCCTCGTAGTATTGGGCAGGAATGCCCTGTGCATTCAATTCCTCTACAGTGCGTTTCGCATTTATCATCTTGTCCAGGCCCTCTGTACCGCAGGTCATGAACAGCAGGTGAATCTTCTTATTGAATTCATCGGGACGCGTGAAGATGCCATTGTATGCCGTCTTTACGTCCAGTCCGAAAATGGCGCCGCTGAATGTGCCCATCCACGCGAACTTATCAAGGTTGTTCAGTACCACATCAAATGTCTGATGTCCGCCCCACGACAGGCCGGCCATAGCACGATGCTCGCGGTCGGAAAGGGTGCGGAAATGTGAGTCGATATAGGGAATTAGATCGTTGAGCAACACAGGATAAAACGAGTTGCCGTACTGGCTGCGTCCCTGGCGGTTGTCGCCTCCTCGGAAGGGAGCCTTGATGTCGCCACTCTCCATTACCACTATCATCGGCACGGACTCGCCCTTGGCAATCAGATTGTCCATGATATGCTGCATGTGTCCCTGACGGCTCCAGCCTGTTTCGTCCTCGCCCATACCATGTTGCAAGTATAAAACGGGATACTTCTTCTTACCTTTCTCATACTCGGCAGGGGTATAAACCATTGCATGTCTCCACTCATTGGTAGATTGGGCGTAGTAATACAAACTGCGCACCTGACCTGCGGCAACACCCTGCTGCGGACGGTAGTAGTCACCCTCCTCTCCTTCAGGAATCTCGATACCGCCAGATTGACGATTACATCCGAAGAAGGTCTCTGTGGCACCATCCACGAAGCGTACTCCGTTGGCTTCCATAAAATAATAGTGGAATCCAGGCACTAATGGATCGGTGACAGCCATAAGGCCGCCCTTTCCGTCGGGTTGCATCTCGTATTTCTTTCCGCAGATGTCCACAATCACCTTACGGGCATCAGGAGCCTGAATGCGGAAGTAGGCCCTATGTTCCTTGTCCACCTTGGGGAACTCGTTGCCGGGCACAGTGGTCTCGGCAATAATGGCATCGTTTGGCACCTCTATCTGCTTAACCACATCCATTTGGGGACGTTTGGGCTCAAATCCAAGGAAACGTGCTACGGCCTCGCCATAGCGGCAACCCAACTCGCGATAGCCGGCAGCGTCGAAATGCAAGCGGTCGGGACCGTTTGTGCAATTGTCCGACGAAATCACCTGTGCTGTGTGCAATGTATTGGGCAATTCGTCAATCTGCTTTTTGCAACCGATGCAGACTCCCTTGCCTTCAGCCTGTACGATGTTTCCTGCATATAGGTTTACTTCCTCGGGCTTCAGGTTTAGGTCAGTGCAGAGTGCATCATATACCTGTTGCACTTTGTTGGCCCACTCAGGGTCTCCCGTGTTCGACTCGCCTTGGTGCATCAGGATTCCTTTGATGACGCCTTCTTGCTGAGCCTTCTTGGCCAGTGTCACCAATCGTTCGTAGGGGTTATTACCATAGGCCTCCAGCATTCCTTTCATCCAACCCGGAGCCTCGTTCTTGGCATAGTCGGCTATCTTTTCTTTCATAAAACCTTCAATCTTGATACCGCCAATAGCTACATGAATCACACCTACCCGAATGTTCTCTGGCAGTGAAGCTACCAGGGTGCGGCCGAACCAGTCGGCAGGGGTCAAGCCTGTATTCGGACGGCACAGAGGCGGTACCGCCTCGCACCATTCTCCCATCTTACGTCCACGTTGAGCATCGTCCACAGCAGGCATCAATAAGAAACGCGGTCCGGGGCTCTTCAGGTCTTGTTCCTCGGGTTTTGCGGCACCCTCCATGTTGGATTGACCGAAACATAGGAAAATGTAGAAATTGGGGTCAACAACTGCATGAATTTGCATTGTTGATAACAGCATTGTTAGCGTAATTGAGGTTAAAATCCTTTTCATATTTTGAATTTATCTTATAAACCTTGCAAAATTACGATTTAGTGGGTGAAAAACAAAATAAATGTTAACCATTTTCCTAAATTAGTATGATTATTCTTGTATCTTTGTTGTAATTTCGTACCTTTGCGAAGTCTAATAATAACAAGTTGTTATGATGAAGAGATTTTTAATGACCATCGCTTTTTTTGTTGCATTTTTGAGTGTTGTATTTGCTCAGGCCGATAGGATTGTCGGCGAATATCAGTGCGTGCATGATGGTGTGGATTCCAGAATAAAAATATATAAACACGCAGATGGTTTTAGGGCTCAATGTGTTTGGGTGTCGAACCTGAAGATGGAGGATGGAACGCTGAGAAGAGACGTCAAGAATCCAGACCCAGCCAAACGAAACATCACGACAGACAAGGTGGTTCTTATAGATAAGGTAAAGTATGATGGTAAGGGTACTTGGAAAGATGGTAAAATTTACGATCCTACCAGAGGAAAGTATTTCACTGTATCTCTGAGTTTCAAGGACGAGAAGACACTGACCGTTAAGGGTTATCTGGGTCCGTTCTTTGGTCGTGTTTACTGGAAGAAACTGAAGTAACCTGGTTATGGCTAAGGATAAAACTCTGTACGTTTGCGATTATTGCGGACAGGAAAGTGTTAAGTGGGTAGGAAAGTGCCCCTCCTGCGGAAGGTGGAACTCTATGAAGGAGATTCGAGTTGCTGCATCAACAGGTTCCTCAAAGGGTAATGTCCCGTTGTCGTCCTCTGATAATAAACAGGAACCTATCTCCGTGCGTAACATTGTAGCTGATTCGGAACCCCGCATTGATATGGGAGATGCAGAACTGAATCGTGTTTTGGGTGGTGGACTGGTACCAGGCAGTTTGGTCTTGTTGGGTGGAGAACCAGGAATCGGTAAGAGTACGCTCATCTTGCAGACCGTTTTGCGTTTAACCGACAAGAAGGTATTGTATGTAAGCGGTGAAGAAAGTGCCAGACAAATAAAGCTTAGAGCCGACAGATTAGGGACTCATTCCCAAACCTCTCCCGTAATGGAGGGGAGTGAAGAGCATGGCTTATTGATTCTTACAGAAACTTCGTTGGAAAATATCTATACGCAGATAGAGCAAACAAAGCCAGATTTGGTGGTGATAGACTCTATTCAGACCATTCAAACTGAAACTGTGGAGAGTAGTCCCGGTAGTCTTAGTCAGATTCGGGAATGCGCTGCCAGCCTGTTGAAGTATGCCAAGGGCGGGGGAGTAAGCATCATACTGATTGGTCATATTACCAAAGAAGGAACATTGGCTGGTCCCAAGGTACTGGAGCATATTGTGGATGCTGTTTTGCAGTTCGAGGGTGATCAGCATTATATGTATCGTATTCTCCGTAGTATCAAGAACCGTTTTGGCAGTACCAGCGAATTGGGTATCTATGAGATGAAGCACGACGGACTCCGGCAGGTTTCTAATCCCAGTGAACTATTGTTGACCGATGATAGGGAAGGGCTTTCTGGTATTGCTATAGCCTGTGCCATAGAAGGTGCCCGCCCCTTTATGATAGAAACACAGGCCTTGGTGAGCACAGCAGCCTATGGAACGGCCCAGCGTAGCACCACGGGTTACGAGAGTCGAAGGTTAAATATGCTTTTGGCTGTTTTGGAGAAGCGTGTAGGTTTTAAGTTGGCAACAAAAGACGTATTCTTGAATATAGCAGGAGGATTGCGTGTCACAGACCCTGCTTTGGATTTGGCTGTGATAGCGGCCGTTCTTAGCAGCAACGGAGATATGCCTATCGATACGGATGTTTGTATGACGGGCGAGGTAGGTTTGAGCGGAGAGATACGTCCTGTGTCACGTATAGAGCAGAGAATTGCCGAGGCGCAGAAGCTGGGATTTCAACGAATTTTGATTCCTTCTTATAATCTGAAGGGAATTAATCCTAAGCAGTATAAAATTAAGATTGTTCCTGTACGTAGAGTTGCCGAAGCCGTTCGCGAACTGTTTGGATAGCTTAAATATACTAAAATACCAACTTGCTTTTTTGGCAATTTCAATGGAAGTGCGTATATTTGCAGCCAAAAAGAAATAAATCTATACTTGAAATGAAAAGAATATTGGGTTTCTGCATGCTACTCCTGATGGTTCAGGTAGCCAGTGCTTATGAGGTTTCTGTATCCATGGTTCAGGTTAATGACAGCACATGGAATTTTAATGTATGTATAGGGGAAAATAATGTGGATTTTACCGCATTCCAGATGGATGTGGCACTTGAGGGTGAGGCTCTTGTTCCTGAGAAAAGTTTGGCTTGTGACACGTTGTTGTGTAATCACAATCTGATGTTGGGAACTCCCAAGGATAAATACCGCATTATTGCCTATAGTACAAACAGTACCCCTTTTAAGAGCCAGAATGGAAGTTTGATGTCATTTACAGTAAAGGGCAATCCCAGCACCATAAGCATCGATAAGATTCTCTTTGTCGAGGCCGATGCTACTTCTCATCCAGCTGAAGATGTGACAGTTATAACGGTAGAAGATCCTACAGCAATAGCGGGAATTGCTTCATCAGGCAAGAAGACAGAAGGTGCCTATGACCTTACTGGACGCAAGGTTACACATCTCAAGAATGGTGCTGTATTTGTGATAGACGGCAAAAAGGTTTTGGTTAAGTAACGTTTATTTATGCCTGCTGGCCTAGATATGTAGCGCATGCTTCGGCACAGCGTTCACCATCTACTCCAGCACTGACAATACCACCAGCATAGCCGGCTCCTTCTCCACAGGGGAAGAGGCCGGCTATGCTAATGTGCTGTAAAGTTTCTGCATTTCGGATGATTCGCACAGGACTGCTGGTGCGTGTCTCTACACCTATAATTGTAGCTTCGTTGGTAAGGAAACCATGTTTCTGCTTTCCCCAAGCCTTAAAGGCATCTCTGAGTCTGCTGCTCACAAATTTGGGCATCCAGAAGTGTAGCGGACTAGCCAACAGACCAGGTGCATAGGAAGACGGATTGAGGTCGGCTGACAGACGCCCGTTTACAAAATCTGCCATCCTTTGTGCAGGTGCCGTCTGTTTCTGGTTTCCTTGCAACCAGCATTGCTTCTCCAGTTCTTCCTGAAAGTGCATCACGGCAAGGGGAGTACTTAGATTCTCTCCCTTCACGAGTGAGTTAGAGAGGGTCTTTATATCTTCAGGTCTTATTTCCACAACCATACCGCTGTTGCTCCATTTCCCGCCGCGGTTGCTGGGACTCATACCGTTTACCACAATCTGTTCGGGGCCGCTTGCAGCAGGAACGACAAAGCCTCCAGGGCACATACAGAAACTGTAAACGCCACGTCCTTCCACCTGCTGCACCATGCTGTATTCTGCAGCTGGAAGCCATTTCCCACGTCCTTGTTTACTGTGATACTGTATCTGATCTATCAACATAGCGGGGTGTTCTAAGCGCACACCAACAGCTATACCTTTAGCTTCAATCTCTATGTTGTTATTGTAGAACCAACGGTAGACATCACGGGCTGAATGACCTGTGGCAAGAATGACTGGTCCATAAAAGGTGATGGGGGATGGGTTATTGGTTATAGACTCTAATCCTTCTACACCCACAACCTTGTTGTCCTTGATGATGAGGCTTGTCATTTTTGTTTGGAAATGCACTTCCCCGCCACATTTTAGTATGGTATTGCGCATGTTCTCAATGACACGTGGCAGACGGTCTGTCCCTATATGAGGATGGGCATCCACTAGGATGTTGGGGCTGGCCCCATGCTGTACAAAGATGTTTAGAATGCGTTCGCTGTTGCCGCGCTTCTTGCTGCGCGTATAAAGTTTTCCGTCGCTGTAAGCTCCAGCTCCGCCTTCACCAAAGGAATAGTTGCTCTCTGGGTCTACACGTTGTTCAGGTCGGATGCGTGCAAGGTCTTTCTTTCTTTCACGAACATCTTTTCCGCGCTCAATGACGATGGGACGAAGGCCCAGTTCTATGAGCCGTAGGGCGGCAAATAGCCCGCCAGGTCCTGCTCCAACAACAATTACCGCTGGTTTGTCACTGACATCGTGATACTCTATGGGTGTGAAGAGAAAGTCTTCTGGTTCCTCGTTTATGTATATCCTTATGGTTAGGTTTACGTAGATTATTCGTTGGCGAGCGTCGATACTTCGTTTGAGTATCCTTATGGCCTGTGCTTTTATCCCTTCTTTTTGCAGAAGGTAGGTCATGATGCTTTGTTCGTTATATGCCTCTTGTGGCAGAATTCTGAGGTTGAGTTCGCGTGTCATACATTAATAATGTAAAGCAAAAGTATAAATTATTTTGCTTTTTTCATCTGTAAATTAGAAAATATATGTACTTTTGCAAAGGTTTTGTACAAGATTAGGTTAACAAAGGGATGAAAGTACTTAAATTTGGCGGAACATCCGTAGGTTCTGCAGAAAGTATTCTTAATGTAAAAAAGATTGTTGAAAGCCAGACTGAGCCCGTAATTGTGGTGGTCAGTGCTCTGGGCGGAATTACCGACAAACTTATAAAGACAAGCCAGATGGCTGTAGAAGGCGATGCTTCTTATCAAGACAGTTTCAAGGAGATTGTGGCGCGTCATGAGGAGATGGTGAACACCGTCATTCCTGAAGGCAAGGAGCGCGAAGATTTGCTGGCTGTTGTCAGAGAAAGTCTTGAGGAACTTAAGAGTATCTATCAGGGTGTATATCTGATTAAGGATTTGAGCCCCAAGACTTCTGCTGCTATTGTCAGCTATGGTGAGCGTATCAGCACTCGCATAGTGGCAACCTTAATAAATGGGGCAGAGTGGTTCGACAGTCGTACATTCATAAAGACTGAAGTTAAGCAGGGGCGTAAGCGTCTGGCTACAGAGATTACCAATAAGTTGGTTAAGCAGAACTGGAAAGAGCTCCCCAATATCAGCGTAGTAGGTGGATTCATCAGTACGGATGCAGAAAGTGGAGAAATAACCAACCTGGGGCGTGGCGGTAGCGACTACACTGCCAGTATCATTGCTGCAGCCTTAGGGGCCAGCGTGCTGGAGATTTGGACTGATGTGGACGGCTTTATGACAGCTGACCCCCGTGTTATCAGTGCTGCCTACGTTATTCCTGAGTTGAGTTACGTTGAGGCAATGGAGCTCTGTAACTTTGGTGCCAAGGTTGTTTATCCGCCCACCATTTATCCCGTTTGCATTAAGAACATTCCCATTCTTATCAAGAATACCTTCAACCCAGATGCTCCAGGTTCTATCATAAAAGATGTTGTGAAGGATGATAAACGCAGCATCAAGGGAATCAGTAGCATCAAGGGAACTTCACTTATCACCGTTTCAGGTCTTTCCATGGTGGGTGTGATTGGTGTGAACCGTCGCATCTTTACATGTTTGGCCGACAATGGCATCAGTGTGTTTATGGTTAGTCAGGCCAGTTCAGAGAACAATACCAGTATTGGTGTGCAGGATGTGGATGCCGATGAGGCTTGTCGTGTGCTCAATCTGGAGTTCCAGAAAGAGATTGAGGACGGTGCCATGTTCCCCATGATAGCCGAGAAAGGTTTGGCTACAGTGGCTGTTGTGGGTGAGAACATGAAGCATACCCCAGGTATCGCAGGTAAGTTGTTTGGTACACTGGGGCGTAGCGGTATCAGTGTCATTGCCTGTGCTCAGGGTGCCAGCGAGACAAATATCTCATTCGTTATCAATCAGAACTATCTTCGTAAGGCACTGAATGTCATCCATGACTCCTTTTTTCTGAGTGAATATCAGGTGCTTAATATCTTCATCTGTGGCGTAGGAACCGTTGGTGGAAGTCTCATAGAGCAGATTCACCAGCAGCAGGAGAAGCTGAAGCGTGAGCTCCGCCTGAAACTCAACGTGGTTGGAATCGCCAGCGGACATAATGCTATGTTCCGCAGGGAGGGACTGGAACTGGATAACTTCCGTGAGCGTTTGCGTCAGGCAGAACCCAGTAATATTCAGCGTTTGCGCGACGAAGTGATAGGCATGAATATCTTCAACAGCGTCTTTGTGGATTGTACCGCCAGCGAAGAAGTTGCAGGGCTGTATAAGGATTTCCTTACGCATAATATAAATGTTGTGGCTGCCAACAAGATTGCAGCCAGCAGTGATTATGCCAACTATAGCGAACTCAAGCATATCGCTCAGAAGCGTGGTGTCAAGTTCCTTTTTGAGGCCAACGTAGGAGCAGGGTTGCCCATTATACGTACCATTAACGATCTCTGCAATTCTGGAGATAAGATTCTGCGTATAGAGGCTGTACTGAGCGGAACCCTCAATTTCATCTTCAATACCATCAGCAAAGATATTCCTTTTAGCAAGACTGTAGAGATGGCTAAGGCCGAAGGTTACAGCGAGCCCGATCCACGCGTTGACCTCAGCGGAAAGGATGTTGTGCGTAAGTTGGTAATCCTTGCCCGTGAGGCTGGTTATGAAATCAACCAGGAAGATGTCGAGACCAAGTTGTTCATTCCTGAGTATTTCTTTGAAGGAACTATCGATGATTTCTGGAAGAACCTTCCTTCTTTGGATGCTGACTTTGAGGCCCGCCGTGCTGTCCTTGAAAAGGAGAATAAAGTATGGCGCTTCGTTGCCAAGTTCGAGAACGGGAAAGCCAGTGTATCACTTGGGGAGTTCAATCGCGACCATTCCTTCTATGTGCTTGAAGGGTCAAATAATATTGTTCTTCTTACTACAGAGCGTTACAATGAGTACCCCATGCTAATTCAGGGATACGGTGCTGGAGCCAGTGTTACGGCAGCTGGCGTTTTTGCCGACATTATGAGTCTGGCATAATAATCCTTTACGTTATCCATTATCCATTCGAATGAAGCATCTTATTATTTTAGGCGATGGTATGGCCGATTGGGCTGTACCACAGCTGGGTAATAAAACCCTTTTGGAGTATGCCGCTACGCCGCACATGGACTGGTTGGCGCAGCATGGCAGAAATGGTCTTTTGAAGACCATCCCCGATGGTTTTCATCCTGGTAGCGAGGTTGCCAACAGTAGTATCTTAGGGTATGATCAGCATATCGTTTATGAGGGACGCGGACCTCTTGAGGCAGCCAGCATAGGTGTAGAGCTGGAGCCAGGTGATTTGGCTATGCGCTGTAATCTGGTATGTTTGGAAGGCGATTTGTTGAAGAATCATTCCTGTGGTCGTTTGAAGACCGAGGAGGCCGATGTGCTCATACGTTTCTTACAAGAGCATTTAGGCAGTGAACGCATACATTTCTATACAGGCGTTCAGTACCGTCATCTGCTGGTGATAAAGGGAGGTAACAAACATCTGAATTGTACGCCTCCACATGATATTCCCTTAAAGCCTTGGCGTGAATATTTGCCCAAGCCCGTAACAGCTCCCTCCTTAGCAGGGAGGGCGGGGGGAGAGTCTGACACAGCTTCCTTGCTTATTGATTTGATTCTCAAGAGTCAGCAACTGCTCAAAGACCATCCTCTTAACATAGAGCGTCAGCAACGAGGCATGGACTCTGCTAACAGCATTTGGCCTTGGGGTGGGGGATACAGACCCCAGATGGTGCCTCTTACTACCACTTATCCGCAGATTCGCAATGGCTCTGTTATTACGGCTGTCGATTTGATTCGCGGCATTGGCAAATATGCTGGTTTGCGTGTGATTGATGTGGAGGGTGCCACAGGACTTTGGGATACCAACTACGAGGGTAAGGCTCAGGCGGCTATTCAGGCAATGCGCGAGGGAGATGATTTTGTCTACGTCCATGTTGAGGCAAGTGATGAGGCCGGACACGATGGCGACTTGGAGCTCAAGCTACAGACCATAGAGAATCTGGATAACCGTCTGATACGTCCTATCCTTGAGGCCCTTCCCACTATTGGCGAAGAGGTTGCCATAGCCCTGTTGCCCGATCACCCAACGCCCATCGCCCATCGTACCCATACGAATGAGCCTATTCCCTTCTGTATCTATTATCCTGGCATAGAGCCTGATGGCGTACAGACCTTCAGCGAGCAGGCTGCAAAAGAAGGAACTTATGGCTTGTTGCAGGGAAATCAGTTTATTGATTTGTTCATGAATAAAACGGTTAGCGTTTAGCGAAGGAGCGGATAAACCACTAACCCAAAATTTAAAAAAAAATGAATTACTATAGCACTAATGGAAAAGCACCTCTTGCAACGTTGCAAAAAGCTGTTGTAAAGGGCTTGGCAGAAGACAAGGGACTGTATATGCCCCAAAGTATCAAACCCCTTCCGCAGTCGTTCTTCGGTAATATCCAGAACTACTCGTTTCAGGAGATAGCCTATCAAGTTGCTGATTGTTTCTTTGGCGAGGATGTCGAAGCAGATGCATTGCGTAAGATAGTGTACGACACACTCTCCTTTGATGTGCCCTTGGTAAAGGTTTCCGCCCCAGAAGGGGGAGGTCATGAGGGGGCCATCTTTAGCCTTGAACTCTTTCATGGCCCCACTTTGGCTTTTAAGGATGTGGGTGCCCGTTTCATGGCACGATTGCTACAGTGGACCCTCTCCCCGCTTTCCCGTAAGGGCGAGAGCCAAGAGCAGTTATTCCCCTCCATTACGGAAGGGGGCAGGGGTGGGTCTGTGAACGTATTGGTTGCTACCAGTGGCGACACAGGCTCTGCTGTTGCCAACGGATTCTTGGGTGTTGAAGGTATTCACGTGTACGTTTTGTACCCCAAGGGTAAGGTCAGTCCTATTCAGGAGTGCCAGTTCACCACATTGGGACAGAATATCACAGCCATAGAGGTGGATGGTGTCTTCGACGATTGTCAGGCGCTTGTCAAGAGTGCTTTTATGGATAAGGAACTGAATGAGCACATGCTGCTCACCTCTGCCAACAGTATTAATGTGGCCCGTTTCTTGCCTCAGAGCTTCTATTACTTCTATGCTTATGCACAGCTTAAGAAGATGGGGCTTGCTGATAACGTGGTAGCCTGTGTGCCCAGCGGCAACTTCGGCAACATCTGTTCGGCCCTCTTTGGAAAGCGGATGGGATTGCCCATAAACAGGTTCATTGCTGCCAATAACGAGAACGATGTATTCTTCTATTATCTGCAGACGGGTTCGTACTATCCTAAGAGAAGTGTGCAGACCATTGCCAATGCTATGGATGTGGGCGCCCCCAGCAATTTTGCCCGCATTTACGACCTCTACGGAAGAAGTCATGCTGCTATCTGTTCCGATATTTCAGGAGCTACGTATACTGATGAGCAGATTGCTCAGACCATGCGTCAGTGTCTCAGCGAAACGGGCTATCAGCTTGACCCTCATGGTGCTTGTGGATACCGTGCTTTGCAAGAAGGGTTACGTGAGGGCGAGGTTGGCTTCTTCCTCGAGACTGCTCACCCCGCTAAGTTCAAGCAGGTGGTAGACGAAATCTGTGGTACCGACATAGAAATTCCTGCCCGCTTGCAGGCTTTCATGAAGGGCACGAAGCAAAGTGTCTCTATGAGCAAGAACTTTGCTGACTTCAAAGCTTATTTGTTGAATCAGTAATAGGTTGTGCGGCGGTAACTATGACAGTCCCGTCTGCAACACGGAACTTCACTTCATTGTCTGCAAACTCTAAGGCGTATGTACGTGCAGGGTCCTGTTGGTAGTGAGGACGTGGGTCGGCAGCCAACACACCGCGTAAGGCTTCCAGTTTTTCTGCATCAAAAAACCTTTCTATATCAGATGGAATCTCAACCTTTAGAGGTTCCATCTTTTCATTTTGCTCCTCTGCAAATCCACCCCGGGCATCAGGATGAGAATCGGTGAAGGGCAGATAAGGCTTAATGTCCAAAATGGGTGTGCCGTCCATCAGGTCGGCACCCTCCACTTCTATAACGGGACCTTCGGGTGTGTGCAGGTCTATTTTTGTGATACGTACCGAAGAAAGACCAATGTTGTTAGGGCGGAACGGGCTTCTTGTTGCCCAAACTCCCATACGCTGGTTGCCGCCTAAACGTGGAGGTCGCACTGTGGGACTCCACTTCTCGTCTGGCCTGTGGGCTTCAGAGAAGTCCCACAGCAGCCAGATATGCGAGAAGCCTTCCAATCCTCGCAACGCCTCCACATTGCGGTATTCTGGTTCAAAAACGATGCGTCCTTTCAGGCCTTTCACCAGTCCGCTCTGACGGGGAACGCCGAATTTGGTCTTAAAATCAGTACGAATCTTAGCAACGATTTCCATGTCTCAAGAAACTCCTTTTTTTATCCTGTTGCGTTTCGGAATGTCAGGTGGTTGTCCTGCACATCCACCTCAATGGGTATGTTCTGTTGCAGCGTGCCGCCCAACATAGCTTTGCTCAAGTCGTTCAACAACAGACGCTGTATGGCTCGTTTCACAGGTCGTGCACCAAAGTCAGGGTCGTAACCCTCCCTTGCCAGCAGTTCTATGGCAGGTTCCGTCACCTTCAGTTTCACATTGTTCTGCTCCAGCATTTTTGCAATGCCGTTTATCTGCAGACGTACTACCTGTTTAATCTCGCCCTGCGTCAGCGGATGGAAGACTATCGTCTCGTCAATACGGTTCAGGAACTCAGGTCTTATGGTCTGTCTGAGCAGTTGCAGTATCTCCTGCTTTGTCTCCTCCAGCTTCTCTGTGGGAGCATTGGCAAAGAGCTGGCTGCCCAAGTTGCTGGTCATAATAATGATGGTGTTCTTAAAGTTTACCGTACGACCTTTGGAGTCCGTCAACCTTCCATCGTCCAGTACCTGTAGCAATGTGTTGAAGACATCGGGATGAGCTTTCTCTATCTCATCGAAAAGCACTACCTGATAGGGTTTCCTTCTCACGGCTTCCGTCAGCTGACCACCCTCATCGTAGCCCACATATCCTGGAGGAGCACCAATCAGACGTGTCACGCTGAACTTCTCCTGATACTCGCTCATGTCTATACGCGTCATCATGCTCTCATCATTAAAGAGGTAGTCGGCCAGTGCCTTTGCCAGTTCCGTCTTTCCCACACCTGTGGTACCCAGGAAGATGAATGAACCGATGGGGCGCTTAGGGTCTTGCATACCTGCACGACTACGTCTTACGGCATCGCTCACAGCCTGTATGGCCTCGTCCTGACCAATCACACGCTTGTGCAGTTCCTCTTCCAGGTGCAGCAGCTTCTCGCGCTCACTCTGCATCATCTTCCTTACGGGAATACCCGTCCAGCGGCTAACAACATCGGCAATGTCATCAGCTGTTACCTCCTCTTTCAGCATAGCCTCTGTACCTTGAGCCTCCTTCAGCTGTTGCTGTGTGGCCTCAATATCCTTCTCCAGCTGCTGTAGTTTTCCGTAGCGTATCTCAGCCACCTTGGCATAGTTACCTTCGCGTTCAGCCCTTTCGGCCTCGAACTTCAGGGTTTCAATCTGTTGCTTGTTCTGCTGAATGTGGTTTAGCAAGTCCTTCTCGCCCTGCCATTTGTTCTTGAAGTGCGTTTCCTGTTCCTGTAGCTCTGCAATCTCTTTGTTCAGGGCTTCCAGTTTCGGTTGGTCGCCTTCGCGCTTGATGGCTTCGCGTTCAATCTCCAGTTGTTTCAGTCTACGGCTGATCTCATCCAGTTCCTCAGGAACGGAGTCACGCTCCATACGCAGTTTGGCTGCTGCCTCGTCCATCAGGTCGATGGCCTTGTCGGGCAGGAAACGTTCTGTAATATAACGTGTAGAGAGTTCTACGGCAGCAATGATGGCATCATCCTGTATACGCACATGATGATGATTCTCATAGCGCTCCTTCAGACCTCGCAGAATGCTGATGCTTGCCAGCCTGTCAGGTTCGTCCACCATAACCGTCTGGAATCGGCGCTCCAGTGCTTTGTCCACCTCGAAGTACTTCTGGTACTCATCCAGTGTGGTGGCACCGATGCTGCGCAACTCACCGCGGGCCAGGGCAGGCTTCAGAATGTTGGCGGCATCCATAGCACCCTCGCTCTTGCCGGCACCTACCAACGTGTGAATCTCATCTATAAACAAGATAATGTTACCTTCGCTCTGAACTACTTCGTTTACCACGCCTTTCAGACGTTCCTCGAATTCGCCTTTGTACTTGGCTCCAGCCACCAGGGCACCCATGTCAAGGCTGTAGAGTTGCTTCTCCTTCAGGTTCTCAGGCACATCACCTCTGAGAATACGGTGGGCAAGACCCTCCACAATGGCAGTCTTACCTGTACCCGGTTCACCTATCAGGATAGGGTTGTTCTTGGTTCTTCGCGATAGGATTTGCAGCACACGCCTGATCTCCTCGTCCCTTCCTATAACGGGATCAAGTTTTCCGGCTCGTGCTTCGTCCACAAGATTCCTTGCAAACTGTTGCAGGAAGCTATTTTGATTATTGTTCTGTGTCATCATATTATCAAATTTTAATTTTCAACTTTCAATTTTCAACTTTCAATGGTAGTAGTACAAACCTCATGCAACACGTTCATTATCAGACAAATTGACGCTTTCTGCGACATTCTGGCAGAAGAAAATGGGTTATTGGTTATGGATAAAAATAAAAGCTGTTTTATTTTGTATTGTCCTCACTTAATCGTAACTTTAACCTACGGTTGAAGATACTTACACTCGGAATAGGAAAGAAAAACAAACTTTTCTTTCGCTCTTCTCTCGTTTTTTCGTATCTTTGCACGCTCAAATCTAATAGATGAATGTAATTAATCAATTTTTATGAAAAATTTGAAGCTTTTTTTGGCAGTATGCCTACTGATAATATCGACTACAGCATTGGCAATTCCCGCTCAGCGTGTGAAGAAGATCATCACACTAGCTGACGGTACGCAGAAACAAGTGGTGTTGGTGGGCGATGAAAACCTGCATTTTTACCTCGATGATGAGAACAATGCCTACACATGCAACCAGGAGGGCGTGTTTGTTAAGAACGACCGCAGTAAATTGCAGGCAGAGTGGACAGAACGGCTTGCTCAGCGCAACAAGCACCGCTTGGAGCGTGCTGCAGAACGTGGTATGAACCTGTCACCCCAAATGCAACAGAATACACAGGCTGGCTCTCTCCGCCGCCGTGCTCAATGGGGCGCTGAACAGAATCCTGTGAGCGGAGACAAGAAGGGACTGGTGATTCTGGTAAACTTCTCCGACAAGGACCTGAACACTAAGCACAGACAGGCGTATTACGACCGGTTCTTCAACGAGGTCGGTTTCTCGGATGATAAAAACAAAGGTAGCGTACACGATTATTTCTATGAGAGTAGCTATGGGCAGTTCAATCTGACTTTCGATGTGTATGGGCCTGTTACGGTGAGCAACTCTTATTTGTATTATGGTGAGAACGATTCGCAGGGCGATGACCTTCATCCTGGCGAGTTGGTAACAGAGGCTTGCACGCTGGTTAATGATTTGGGTGCCGATTTCAGCAAGTACGACTGGGATAACGACGGTGAGGTCGACCAAGTGTTCATCGTCTATGCCGGATATGGCGAGCATGCAGGTGCTCCCGCCAATACCATTTGGCCTCATGAGTGCAACCTTACGGAATTGGCCAAGTATAACGATGGCAACGGGCCTATTACTTTTAACGGAGTAACCATCGACACCTATGCTATGGCCTGTGAGTTGGATGGCACATCGGGCACCACGCCTGCCGGTATCGGATGTGCTTGTCACGAGTTCAGTCACTGCATGTGTATACCCGACTTCTACGATACTACTGGTAAATATTATGGAATGAATGAATGGGACCTTATGGACTATGGCTCGTACGCTGGTAACGATCGTGGAACATGTCCTGTCCCCTATAGCAGCTATGAACGTATGTACTGCGGATGGCTGACTCCCAAGGAGTTAAGTGGCCCTGATATGGTAAAGGATATGCCGTCGTTGTACGAGGCTCCCGAGGCATACATTATTTATAACGAAAAGAACCACAACGAGTATTACCTCCTGGAGAACCGCCAGTATGATGGCTTTGGCGAAAGTAATCCCGCTCATGGTATGCTGATTCTGCATGTTTATTTCAACTCAAAAGTTTGGACCGACAATGGCGTTAACAGTTCTTCCACGCAGCGCATGACCATCATTCCTGCTGACGGCAAACTGACGTCCCTCACAAACAGCGGCGACACATGGCCGGGAACGAAGGGCAAGACAGCCCTTACAGATACCTCTACCCCTGCTGCCACGCTCTATGTTGCCAACTCAGACGGACGTAAGTATATGGGCAAGCCAATAGAGGATATAGCAGAAAGTATTGACGGCAAGATTAGTTTCATCTTTAATGGCGGAATAACCATCGACGTGCCTGTCGCCACAGAGCCTTCCGATATAGAATCGGATTGCTTTACTGCCCATTGGGATGCTGTGGAAGGGGCTACGGGCTACAAGGTACAGCTTATGGCAACCGATATAGATGCGGAGCAAATCAGCCTCGCAGATGTAACCCTGCTGCAGGAGGACTTCAGTAGTTTCAATAACCATAAGACAGCCGACGGAACAAGCGACGTAAGCGGAAAACTTGACAGTTACACAACTACCCCCGGGTGGGAAGGCCAAAAACTATATACATCGGGCGGCAACGACGAGGTTAAGATGGGTTCCCGTTCTTCAAGCGGACAAATCATGACCCCGCAGCTCACTACAGAGAAACAAGTGGTTACGCTGTCCTTTACTGCACGCAATTATGGCTCCGACAAGAAGCCTGTGCATGTTTTCTTGGGTGAAGCCGATAATGTTATCGGCAGTCAGGAACTAACCAGCGACGCCCAACGATACGTAGTCACCACCACCGTAGAAGGCGATAGTTTCCGATGGGGTCTTCGCAGCGAAGGTCGTTGTTATATCTCAGAAATGTGTGCCTACGAGGGCGAGGTTACCGAGGAGCAGATTGAAGCCGGTATGGCCAGCGGAAGTCATTCCGAGACCATAGAGGTTCAGACAGAGGGAACATCTTATCAGTTCACCGACCTTTCTAATCAGCGAAAGTATTCCTATAGTGTTTGCACCATTGCCGGCAAGATGCAGAGCAATTGGAGCAACCGTATAGAAGTCTTGCTTCCTTCAGATGAGGACGGAATCGTAAGTGAAAAGGGAATCGTGAAAGGTGAAGAATTTACTACCGCCGTGTACGACCTCTCAGGAAGAAAAATCAGCTCTAAACTCTCAACTCTAAACTCTCAACTAAAGAAGGGCATCTATATCATCAACGGCAAAAAGTATCTGAAGTAAGAAGCCCAGGGCCACGTGTCACCTTTTTTTTTGCAACACACTGATTATTAGTAGAATACATCCCAATTTTGAGGTGATGGGTCAGAAACAACCCATCACCTCAAAATGCGTTGATTACTAAAGCATTAACCCCAAGAGGTAACGCGTGACGAGTGTTTTTGCGAGAGTCAACAAAAATCAGGGTCTAGAGCATTGTCTTTCCCTGGAAAAAGTTGACTCATAAAAGTCAACATCATGAAGTATTATCGAACAGAAAAACAAAGACTTTATTACGACAAAGTGATAGCACTTTATCGTGACAAGCACATGGGATGGCAACGGATTTCTAAAATTA
>JAFXTC010000012.1 GCA_017525235.1 Bacteroidaceae bacterium
ATTAAAGACCTGATAGATTATATTGAATATTATAATAACGAGAGAATAAAACTGAGGCTTAATGGCAAGTCACCTGTACAATACAGGAAGATGCTTACAGCTTCGATTGTTTAACCGTCTAAACTTTGGGGTTCACTTCAAAATCTGTCCTGACTTATATAAAATATATGTATTCATCTCGGACCACAACGTGGTGGCAGTGCTTCTGGACACCATCGATAAGAAAGATGTGGTGGATTCTGATGAACGCCTGAAAGAGGTGATTGAACTGATAAGGAGACGACTGGACAATAGCGGCCGCAACTACTGTGGAAGCGTGTTTGGAATGCTACTTACGGAAAGAATGGTGGATGATGCAAAGAAACCTTTAGACTGGGAGGAGAAGGATTTCAAGATAATTGACGGCATAAAGAACCTGAAACGCCACAAGATTAAGGTAAACGAGGACAACAGGCTGGGGCAAAAGGATTTGGTGGATGATTTGACAAATCCAGAAAACGACATGTCGGAAGAGGATCATGAACAGGAGAACGAGGAGACAGCCCCCTCTGACACCGCTGAAATGGAAGAGTTTGAAACCTTGCTGAAAAAGTTCCTGGAAGACAACCCCAAAACGGAGGACAGCAAGGCTGATTCCACAGATGAGACAGATGAGACTGAAGATACAGATACTTTTGAAGACAACGAGGACGAGGAAGAGCCTGATGAAGCTGAGGATGAGGACGACCTTGACGATTGGGATTTTCCCGATGGGGTAATTGAGCAGAATAACAACATCAAAGTTAAGGTGGACATTCTGAGACCTATTCCTAACCCACGCGAGGAACTGGACAAACTGGTAGGATGCGACGATATAAAGCAACGCATGGACGAACTGGTGGCCCTGACCAGCTACAACAAAATGATGCACGAGCTGTTCCCTGACAGCGTACAGCATAATGTATCGCTACATAGTTTGTTTTTGGGTAAACCAGGAACGGGTAAGACTACCGTATGCAAGATATTCGGCTCACTGCTGCGCAAGGCAGGAGCACTCTCAAAGGGGCATGTGGTGGTGTGTAACCGCAGCACGTTCATCGGCACTCTCTGGGGCGATGAGGAACGCTCAGTGAACCAGGTATTGCAAATAGCAAAGGGAGGTGTGCTGATGATTGACGAAGCATATCTGCTGAACACCAAGCATGAGAGCGACCCCGGCAAACTGGTTATACAGATGCTGATGAACGTGTTGGCTGATGAGACCCAGCGCGACATTGCTGTGGTGCTCTGCGGCTACAAGGAGCCGATGCAGAAACTGTTGGATATAAACCCGGGCTTGGAGTCGAGGTTCCCCAACAAGTTTGAATTCTCGGACTTCACGTTGGACGAGCTGTTGGAAATAACATACCGCAGGGTGAAGGAATATGAGTATACATTCACTCAACCTGCCTGGGATAAGTACTGCCACGTGCTGACGCAGGCTTATCAGCAGCGCGACCCGCAGACTTGGGGCAATGCCCGCTTCGTTGGCAATCTGCTGGAGCGTATATACATCCAGCATGCCAAACGATGTATGAAGGAGAGGCCTGCCGATAAGTGGCAAATGCGTCAACTCACCCCAGAGGACATCTGTCCCATTGAGGTGTCAAAGCCAAAGGCACGGATTGGTTTTTAGAGCGCTACAGTTTTACTTTCAGCTGACTCTGGGCCTTCTCTGTCTTGGGAGTGCCAAAAGTGGGCCATCCGTTTCTGCCCATGCTGATATGCTGGAGAATAGCTTTTCTGCCTTCCTCGTAACGGTTCAAATAATAGGCATGACAAAGGTAATAACGTTTGCCTGAAGGAGTGGTAACAAGGGTACCATGTCCGCAACTTTGGATATCTTTGCTATTGCCTGTCAGTATAGGATTACCCTCATACTTCTCCCAAGGACCTGTGAACGACTCGCTTCTGGCAACAGAAACGGCATAGTCGCTTTGAGCCGTGCAGCAGTCAAGAATGGAGTATAGCATATAATAGTACTTTCCCTCGCGGAAGATACACTGGCCCTCCATTCCCTGACGCTCATCATCACGAAGTAGCATGAAGGGGTCACCCTCCAGTCGAATGCCGTCTGCGGAAAGCTTCTGAGCAAGAATCTCTATGGGTCGCTTGCTAGGGTCGAGGCCGTAAGCTTTCCAAGTGATATAGAGCTGGCCGTTGTCGTTAAAGACAAAGGCATCAATGGCCTCATTCGTAGTACGTACGAAAGGACCATGATCAACAAACTTGCCTTCTGGACCCTCGGCAGAAGCCAGGCCAATACAAGATGTTCCGTCGCTCTTCTGACGAGCTGTATAGTAGCACATCACTTTGTTACCGATAACAAAGAACTCAGGAGCCCAGAAGGCACCCTTAGTCCATTCGGGCCACTGGTCGAAGACATATCCCGTCTTTTGCCACGTCTTCAAATCGGTGGACTTATACCTGGCGTATGCCTGTCTGTTGTTGCCTGATGTGGCAGCAGCATAATAAATATCTCCAACACGAATGACTGTAGGATCAGGTGCATCGGCATCGATTACGGGATTGGTAACGGTGAGTGATGTGGTGCTGCATGCTGTAAGGAACAGGGGCAGCAGGAAAATAATATGTTTCATATTTGAGTTAAGAGTTATGAGTTATCATTTTAATATCACGGCTTTGCCTGTTTTGGCGCTGCGGATGGCAGCTTCCAAGATTTGAACGACGAGGATATTGTTTTTCAAAGCGGAGAGGTCGTATGGCTGTTCTTCTATCTCTCCTCTGACTAAAGCTTTGAGGTAACGATAGGAATCATTGTAAGGCGACTGGAGTCTAGGAGCTGTGAACTCCTTACCCTGCCGTCCCTCAACAAAGACTTGCATACGATTGTTGTTCTTCTGGTAAACATATCCCTTTGAACCATATACGTACATATCCTTACGGTTCATAGGCCAGCACCACGATCCCATGACCTGAACGGTGCAGCCGTCGTACTCCAACATAATAGTGGCATCATCATCTACATTAGGATAGACGTGAGGTTTATTGTGCTGCAATACAGCATACACGCTTTTGGGTTTCTGTCCGCCCAGTAGCCAAGTGGCGAGGTTGACACCATAGCAGCCAAAATCGATAACGGCTCCACCACCATTCTGAACAGGATCGGTAAGCCAACTGAGAAACATGCGATCGCAACCAATCTCCTTAGGACCCTGATGACCGTCATAAACCTCTATGCGGGTAGGTTTACCAAACTGACCTCGGTCGACAAGGTTCTTCAAATGATGATTGGAAGGGTACCAGGTGGTTTCGTAGTTTACCATTACCTTTATACCATATTTCTTGGCCAACTCCTCCATGCGGATGGCTTGCTTGTAGGTGGTAGCCAGCGGTTTCTCAACCATCACATGAATGCCACGCGGCGCACAGGCTTCTACGGTTGCCATGTGGTGCAGGATGCTACCGTAATCTACCACCACCTCAGGTTTCTCTTTGTCCAACATCTCGGAGAGGGAAGCATAGAACTTATCCTTGGGGAGCCTGCCCACCAGATTGTTATGAGCACGGAATTCAGGGTTCTCCTCTGCCACACCGACGATGACAAAATCGCCACGATTCATGGCACTAATAAGGTTCCACAAGTGTCCATGTGCCACACCTGACACACCAATCCTAAGTGGATTTTCACTGGGTTGAGCCATTACAAACAGTACTGTTAGCAAGGCAAGGGATAATAGGGTTAAACGTTTCATATTTATCTTAGGTTAGTATAGTTGTTATAGAGTTATAGAGGCTATAGAATCAATTTTCAATGCTCAATGTTCAATGCTTTTAAAAGTCTTTCCCCACAAACTCAGCTTCTGTGCTCAGCGCGCCTGATTTGGCTTTGGCTGTAGGCTGGCGGAAGTGGTAGGTGATACTGAAGACTATATTAGGATAGGTGGGGCGCACCCACGTTTCGCTACTTAGGAGGGTTTGTGTTCGCAGGCTATGGTAACGGGCTGTATGAAAGATATCGTGTGCCACAACACCCAACTGCAGTTTGCCGTTAAGCAAGGTTTGGCGGGCAGCAAGGTCGAAATAAACATAGGCCTTCTCCCAACCCTGTGTGAGATGGTGTCCACTCAGGAAGTGTCCATCGAACTGCAATGCAGTGTTCTTAGCCAGTCGGAAGTTATTGATACAACTGACGGTACCCGTGGTGCTATGCTGACTGACGCAACCTTCGTATGTGGCACGGAAATTATGGAAAGAAAGGTCGCCATTAGCTGTCAGCTGCCACCAAGGGGTTAGTTTTGTTGATACTTGCAGTTCAAGACCTTTGCGCCATCCGTTACCTGCATTGACGATGCTGTCAAGGGTCACACCGGCACTGTAGGCACGACGGACATAATCCACAACCCCAGTTCTACGACGCACATATCCCGTAGCCACCACCTGTGTGTTGCCAAAGGTCTTACGCCAAGAGAACTCCAGAGAATGAATGTACTCCGATTCCAAGTCGGGATTACCGATAATACGGGTGTGATAGTCCTCGTAGGTGATATAAGGCTCCAGTTTCCAGATACCAGGACGGTTCGTACGACGTGAATAGCCCAACGTAAAAGTACCTGCCTTAGGAGTAGTATAAGCCAGATGAGCAGAGGGATAAAGTTCGGTGTATTTCTTATGCCGACTGGTGATGGTGGGCAGATCCATATCGTCTATGAGGTGGTCTACACGTAATCCAGCATCGAACTGAAAGGGACCAAAGCGGTCGTTCACCTGAGCATAACCACTGATGGTCTGCCTGCGGTAATAGAAAGGTGCATAGAGATCGTCTTGCCACACGAAGCTCTGGCTGGGAAGGTCCCAATAGCAGATGCGGTAGTCGCCATGCTCACTATAGGTGGTATATTGACTTCCTAACTCCAATATACCCTGCGGACGATAATGTAACTTATAGGAAAGGGAACCATCGCAATCCCAGTGATGCTCCGTCTCATAACCACGTGTACCTTCCTGACGCTCACCTTGCAAGGTAAACATATTACTCTCTGTATATTCCTCCGAGAAACGATCGTAACGGAGACGGTTGGAGAGATTAATCTCATCACCCCGCTCATTAAGTTTCCACGTATAGTCGATAGAAGTCTGAAAAAGATATTTGGTCAACTTGTAGCGGTCGTGACTGTCCATAACCTCTCCCTCTCCTGAGAGAGTTGGGGTGGGACTTGTTTTGTACAACATATCGCCGCCCCTGGGATTTATGGTACGACCGCCTTGCAGGTCGATAGCCAAGCGATGCCATTCTGTATTGTATTCATATCCACCCTGCCCTATGAAGGTACGGAAGTTGCGAAAGCGCGTTCCATCGGCGTACGAAGTAACAGAGGTTCCATCAGCCGTGGTCTGTTTCTCTTGCTGGAACTGACTTTTGTTGTGAATGTCTGAGCCCTGCCCTCCTATATATATATTATGGTGACCGGTACGGTAGTTGATTTTTGTGTCCAGCGAAAGCGTTCCCCAAGTGGACGCTGTTCCGTTGGCAACGATATCCCAGCCCTCCGTATCTGCCCGACGTGTGACAATGTTAATAATGCCCACATCACCATCTGTCTTGTATTTGGCAGAGGGAGTGGTCAGAATCTCTATGTCCTTGATACTGGCAGCTCCTATCATCTGTAAGGCTTCTGTACCTGTAAGGGGAGAGATTTTACCGTCAACATAGACGAGGAAGTCCTGACTTCCGCGATAAGAAAGGCTGCCCTCGGCATCTATCATCACACCAGGTACGGCACGCAGCACATCCAAGGCTGTTCCGCCCTGAGCCGTAAGGACTTGTGAGGCCTCAATCTTCTGACGGTCTAGGCGATAGCTGATACGCTGACGCTGTCCATTGATACTTACCTCTCGCATCATTGTGGTATCTTTTCGCTCCTGTGCCTGCAGGCTAATGGCTATCAGAAGAATCAAGCACGAGAATATTATTTTAGAGGTATTTATCATGTGGATTTAAAAGTTCAGGCCGCAGCTTTGCTTTACCTCACTCATGACAAAGGTACTCTCGATGGCACCAACATTATCTATTTCGCCCAACTTGGTAAGGATAAATTGCTGATACTGCTTCATATCGCTGGCGCGAACCTTCAGCAAATAATCATACGCGCCCGAGGTATTGTAGCACTCGGTGACCTCCGGGATAAGCATAATCTGACGAGTGAATGCATCGGCTATCTCGCGGTTTATCTGTTTCAACTTCACCTTACAGAACACCAATAGCCCTTGGTCCAACTTCTCTGGGTCGATGACGGCCACATAACGTTTTATAAAACCTCTCTTTTCCAGTCGTTTTTGCCTTTCGAACACAGGTGTTGGAGTCAGATTCACAGCGTCGGCCAACTCTTTGGTGGTCAACTTGGCGTTTTTCTGAAGTATTCGGAGTATCTGCAGGTCTATTTCATCCAGTTTCATTGGCTTACAATCTTTTTTTCATTAAAACCCACCAAGAGCGGTGTAGAGGTTAATCAGGGCCTGAATACCGTCGTTGCGGTTCTGTACCTCAGTAATCTGAGCCGTAAGCAGGTCTTCCTGAGCGGTGAGCACCTCAAGATATGTGTTGGTGCCGTAGTTCATGAGTTCGCGAGTACCGAGGTACGATTCGTTCAGGGCTCGCACGCAGTCGGCAATGTAGACAGCCTTCTTTTCTGTCTTCTGGCAATCATGAAGGTATCTGTACACCTCGTTGCCTGCATTGAGCAAGGTCTGCACAAACTGCAAGCGTACCTTCTCCTGTTCGGCCTTTGCATTCTTATACCTAGCCCTTATCTTGCCCCGCATAAAGAGAGGTTGTACAAGTGATGCTGTTGCCTCGGCCAAGAACTGTGCTGGATTGACGGTTCCCTGCCCGTTGCTCCACCCAAGAACACCATTAATGTTAATATCGGGATAGAAGCTCTGACGAGCCTGCTGCGTATCGTAGTAGGCAATCTCCATATTGCGTGCTGCCTGACGAACATCGGGACGCGCCGACAACAATCGCAGCGGAATGCCCACCTTAATCTGCTCGGGCATTTGGAAAGCGCCGAAGGAGGAACGGGCTATATGATGGGGGCCCTCCGAAAGCAGCCGGCAAAGAACAGCCTCGGTGGTATTGATGTTCTCCTCCAACTCCACCATACCCGACTTCACGCTTGCCAAAGAAGCCTCCATGCGATATACGGCAGGACTCTGATAAAGACCAGCGTCGTAGAGGGTACGCATAGACTCGAGCGACTGCTCCCACACAGAAAGCGTTTGCCGCAGGATATCCAACTCGTGATCGTACATAACAAGGGTGTAGTAGGTGCTGGCGATGTTGGCAGCCAGACTTACCTGTACAGCCTGCTTGTAATCGACAGCCAACTGCTGTCGTGCCTTAGCCTGCCGCTTCCGACTGGTAACCTGCCCGAAGATGTTAAGTTGCCAAGAGGCCTTCACAGGAATGTCGTAACTATGAACTCCGATACCGTTGAAGCGGGTCAGCGTGCCAAAGGGTTCGAACGACAAGGTAGGCAGATACCCAAGTCGCGCGGCCGACAAGTCGTTCTGTGCCTGCTCGATGCTGAGCTGAGCCGCCTTAACATCGGTATTGTTGGCCAATGCCCGCTCAATCAATTCCTGTAAGAGGGGGTCGGTAAACAACTGCCGCCAGCCAAAAGCTCCCAAACTGGTGGTATCGCCAGACTGAACGGCATCGCCCATAATATCTGCAGGCACCGTCTCTTGTGCCTCGTATTTCTGATAGAGCGAGCAACTAGAGAGCAGCAAGCAAAGGGCTACGCCAATTGATAATTGAAAATTGAAAATTGAAAATTTATAATTCATAATGTTAGTTTACCGTTTACGGTTTACAGTTTACGGTTTACAAAATTCTATAACCATTAACCTATAACCAATAACCTTTACAAAACTATCTCTCAACTTTACACTCTCAAATATTATTCATCCTTCTCCTCTGGAGTAAACTTATCATGTATTTTCTGGAACACCATGTAGAAGGCTGGAGTGACAAACAGAAGGGCGATGGTTCCAATCGTCATACCACCAATAACGGCAAGCGCCAATGAACGGTTACCCACAGCTCCGGCACCACTACCAACGGCCAGAGGTACCATACCCAGAATCATGGTAAGAACCGTCATAAGGATGGGACGCAAACGGTCTTGACAAGCTCCTATGGCAGCTTCAAGAATGCCCATACCCTCGCGCCGCTTCTGTACAGCAAACTCAGTAATAAGGATGGCCGTCTTGGCTACCAGACCAATCATCATGATGATACCCGTCTGCACATAAACGTTGGCTCCCACACCCATAAACTCCATAGGGATGATAAAGAGGTAGGCGCCAAACAATGCAAAGGGGATGGACAACATGACGGCAAAGGGGATGAACAGCGAGTCGTAAAGGCATGCCATAATCAAGTAAATGAGTAACATACAGATGGCATAGATGAGCAGTGTATCGCTGGATTCGGCATTCTCAGCCTCTTCGCGTGCCATTCCCGAATACTCGTAACCGAATGTCTCAGGGAACACCTCGTGCATCACCTCATCGACGGCTTTGCGCACATCATCGCTGGTATAGCCTGGTGCAGGATAGGTACTGACGGGATATGAGGGGAAAAGGTTGAAGTGCAGATCCATGGCCGAACCAGTATCGAGCCTCATCGATACAAACTGTGTCACAGGCACCATGTGATTACCTACAGGAACAAATATGCTGTTGAGGGTGTTTTTCGACATGCGGTACTCTCTGCCAGCCTGTACCATCACACGATATACATTATTATATTGGACGTATGAGCCGATATAGTCTCCTGCCAAGAACTTTCCTATGGTCTCCAGTACGGTCTTGGGTGATATACCCATACGCTTACAGGCTATTTCATCTACATCGAGCCTGAACTTCGGGAAATCTGTAGAATAGGTCGAAGAGGCAAACTCCGTCTCTGGCCGCTCGCTCAATTTCTGTACGAACTGCTCGCCCATAGCCACAAAGTCTTTCTTGTTGGCACTGCGTGAGCGATCTTGCAGACTCAAACTGATATCCGAACCGTTTCCATAACCCGGAATCTGTGGCATCTGGAATGCCGTTACCTCAGCCTGAGGCAGATTTACACGCGCCCACTCTGAAATACTGTTCTGTATATCGGCAATGCTGAAGAAAGCACGTTCGCTCCAATTTTTGAGTCGTACCATCAGGGTAGCATAGTTGGTACTGGTGACGTCCTCCATCATTGAGTAGCCCGTCAGCGCACCTACGGTCTCCACCTCGTCGAGCGACTTGATATATTCCTCCAACTCAACCGTCGTTGCTTCCGTCTCATTCAGATAGGTACCCGGCGCCAGCATCACATTGACAAGGAGGAAGCCCTGGTCCTCCTGTGGCACCAGTTCGCTCTTCGAACGCATAATCAGCAGGCCCGTCAGCACACAGAAGCTAATCATCAGAATCCACGCAAAGACAGACTTACGAACAAAACGGGTGACAACCTTCATATATCTACCCAACAAGGCATTGTAAGATGCTGAGTAAGCCACCCACATATAATGGCTGAGGCCTTTCTTGTTCTCAGGACCGTTACCCGGTCGCATCAAGAACACACAAAGAGCCGGGCAGAGCGTCAAAGCCAATACGGTAGATATTCCCACAGAAGATGCCATAGTGATACCAAACTGCTTGAAGAACGTACCCGACGTACCTGACATAAACGTCACGGGAATGAACACCGCCATGAATACCAACGTGGTAGAGATACAGGCTGCTGTTACCTCGCTCAGGGCATCCGAGACAGCCCGACGCATGCTTGTAGCCCCCTGTTCCAGTTTCGTCATCACGGCTTCAACCACCACAATGGCATTATCCACCACCGTACCGATGGCAAGAACCAAGGCAAAAAGCGTTAGCAGGTTCAGTGAGAAGCCCGCCACCTTGACAACAGCAAAGGTACCTATCAGCGACACAAAGATGGTTACAGAGGGAATGATGGTGGCCCTGATGTCCTGCAAGAAGAAATAGACCACAAGCACCACGAGGAGAATGGCAACGACAAGGGTCTCCACTACATTATACATGGAAGCATACAGGAAGTCGTCGCTGGTCTCCAGCAACTTGAACTGCAAACCGCCAGGCAGACGCTGTTCCACTTCGGAAAGTACCTTATTGATTTCGGCATTCACCTTAGTGGCATTGGCTCCAGGAGCCTGCATCACATAGAACATTACACCGGGCTTTCCGCTGATGTTCGTTCGGAAATCGTATGCTCTGGCACCTAATTCCACATCGGCTATATCATGCAGACGAAGTATTTCGCCTTTCTCTGAAGCACGTATGATGATGTCCTCAAACTGGCTCATATCGTCCAAAAGACCGTTGAACTCGATGTCTATCTTATCTTTGGTACTTTCCAAACGGCCGATGGGCGCTACCAAGTTCTGTTCGTTGATACAGTTGATAACCTCCTCGGGCGTAACACCATACAAGCCCATCAGGTCGGGCTTCATCCAGATGCGCACACCATACTGCTCGCCCATAATCATGGTTCGACCCACACCGGCAATACGACTGATGGCAGGCATAACGTTAATGTCGAGATAGTTGGAGATGAACGACTGGTCGAACTTGCCGTCGGTACTCTCCAGACTCATTATCATCAGCGTAGCATTCACGTTTTTCTCAACGGTGACACCAGCCTTGATAACGCTCTCAGGCAACACACCCGAAGCCTGGCTCACACGGTTCTGAACATTCACCGTGGCTTTATCGGGGTCTGTACCCTGCTTGAAATAAATATCTATCTCGCCCTCACCATTGGAGGTCGCTGTAGCGTCCATATAAATCATATTCTCCACGCCATTGATGACTTCCTCCAGCGGCATCACCACAGATTCCATCACGGCATGAGCATCAGCGCCACTATAGGTAGCCTGAATGGTTACCATGGGAGGCGCAATGTCGGGGTACTGTTCAACAGGCAGCGACACCAGACTCACCACTCCGATAACCACCGTCAGCACTGCAATGGCAAAAGCTGCCACCCAATGCTTCACAAAGAAATGCGTCTTTCTCATCTCACCTTCGCTCCGTTAGATAGTTTCTGGGCACCATTCACTACTATCTCATCTCCAGCCTTCAATCCGTTCTTCACATAATAGTGGTTACCGCTGTTCGATGGGATGGCCTCACAGATGACTCCCTCAGCCGTTCCATCCTTCTTGACACGGTAGAACAGCAACTGATTCTGCAAGTGAACAGCCGCTTTCATGGGCACACGGAACACATTGTCCATCTTGGTGGGGAACACCAGTGTTACGGACAGTCCGGCACGAAGTTCATCGTCGGGGTTAGGGAATGTGGCACGAGCTATCACCGTACCTGTCTTGCGGTCAACAATACCGCCAATCTCTGTTATAATGCCCTCATGCTTGTATGTCTGGCCGTTTCTCAACTGCAGCTGAAGCTTTGGCAACAGGTCGCCGACTTTCTGGCCGTCGCGTCCCTTCATACCTTCCGATGTCGATACCAGGTCGTAACGGTCTATCAACTCCAGCAACTGGCTCTCGGTGTACGAGAACCACGCCTGAATCTGGCTGTTGTCGCTCACTGTACAAAGCATGTCCGACTTATCGGCTACCTCTCCCATCCTGAAGCCGTTCTCCTTAATCATGCCATTGATGGGAGCCGTCACTCTGCAATAACCCAAGTTGGTCTTTGCTATCGCCAACTGTGCCTGCGCCTGCTGTACCGCAGCCTGGGCAGCTTCATATACATTTTCTGCCGTCCTCAGCACATTTTCACTTACAATTTTCTTCGCGGCCAGATGCTGATTCGACTCGTACTGCATCTTTGATGTCTCCATCTGTGCCTTGGCAGCAGCCAGATTGGCCTCGGCATTCATCACGTTCAGTTTGTGCTCTGTCTCATCGATGACGAACAGCGCCTGCCCACGGGTGACTTTGACACCATCGGTAAAGTTCACTTGACGGATGATGCCCGACACACGCGGATAAACCTCCACCTCGGTAATGCCGTGCAGCGATGCCGGTATGTACAGGTTATATACCCGAGATTCGGGTTTCATCACCTGCGTCTCGTATTTCACCTGGGCCTTGTCGTTCTTCTTCGAACCGCCACACGATGCTAGAGCAGCACCGCATACAACCGCCAAAAAGACTCCAAAAACTTTCTTCATGTTGTTTTTCTGGTTAAATTTTATTGTTTTCTGAGGGACAAAGGTACGATTAAGTGAGAGAATTACAAAATAAATCACCCTATTTTTAGATGTTTATTCTGTTAGGGGTATATTTTCACATGCCCGAAAGAACTTTTTTCTTTAAATTTCACAAATACAGACATATATTCTGAATTATATAAGAAATTTGGAGGATATATCCAAGTTGCCGTACCTTTGCAGCAGAAAAATGAAAGAATGATAATTAGAAACGATAACGATAACGAAAACTCTGGCCGTTGGCTATTGGCTGTTGGCCTCGCTAACCACTAACCACTAACCGCTAACCTAAAATCAGTAAACAATAACAATATAATATAAAGGATTATGGCACAGAACAAGAATTACAGATTTGAGACTTTGCAACTGCATGTAGGCCAAGAACAGGCTGACCCCGCAACCGATGCTCGCGCAGTACCCATCTATCAGACTACAAGCTATGTGTTCCGCAACTCACAGCACGCTGCCGACCGCTTTGGTCTGCGCGATGCAGGTAACATCTACGGTCGCTTGACCAACTCTACCCAGGGTGTGTTCGAGGATCGTGTGGCTGCCCTCGAAGGTGGTGTAGCCGGATTGGCTGTTGCCTCTGGTGCTGCTGCTATCACATACGCACTGCAAAATATTGTGCAGGCCGGCGATCATATCGTCGCTGCCGACAACCTGTATGGCGGTTCCTACAACTTGATTACCCACACGTTGGCAACCCAGGGCATCACTAATACTATTATTAATGTGAACGACCTTGCAGCTTTGGAAGCCGCCATACAGCCTAATACCAAGGTGGTTTATGCTGAGACCTTCGGCAATCCCAACTCCGACGTACTGGACCTTGAGGGCGTTGCCGCCGTTGCTCACAAGCATGGCATCCCCTTTATTGTGGATAACACCTTTGGCACTCCCTATCTGATTCGTCCCCTGGAGCACGGAGCCGACATCGTGGTACACTCCGCTACCAAGTTCCTGGGCGGACACGGAACCTCTCTGGGTGGTGTGATTGTTGATGGTGGCAAGTTCGATTGGAAGCAGAACGATAAGTTCCCCACCCTCTCTAAGCCCGACCCAAGCTATCACGGCATTGTCTTTGCCGATGCAGTAGGCGCAGCAGCTTACGTAACCCGCATTCGTGCCGTCATCCTGCGTGATACCGGTGCAGCCATCTCGCCCTTCAATGCTTTCATCCTGTTGCAAGGAGTCGAGACATTGAGTCTGCGTGTAGAGCGCCACGTGGAGAATGCCCTGAAGGTGGTCGATTTCCTCGCCAACCATCCCAAGGTAGCCAAGGTGAATCATCCTGCTCTGGAGAGTCACCACGATCACAAGCTCTACCAGAAGTACTTCCCCAACGGTGGCGGCAGCATCTTCACTTTCGAGATTAAGGGCGGACAGGAAGAAGCCTGGAAGTTCATCGATGCCCTGCAGATTTTCTCCCTGCTGGCTAACGTTGCCGACGTAAAGAGTCTGGTGATTCATCCCTACACCACCACTCACTCACAGCTCTCACCCGAGGAGTTGGCCGAGCAGCACATTACGCCCAGCACCATCCGCCTCAGCATCGGTACAGAGCACATCGATGACATCATCGAAGATTTGAGCCAGGCATTAGAGAAGATTTAGTCTTCAACAACTTTCCCTATCACAATCTGCCAAATCTTTCCCAAGGGATTTGGCAGATTGTGTTAAAATCCATATTTTTGCAACCTCAACCACACTCTACCCGCATCCGCATGGAATACATCATCGCCGACAATCAGGAACTTACCCGCTATGCCCTGGAACACCTCATCAACGAGGACCAGGAGCATCAGCTGTACTACGCCTGGAACAGAGCCGCGCTGGTCAACCTGCTGGCCGAGCATCCCAGCGCCATCGTAGTACTGGACTACACCCTTTTCGACTTCTCTGACGAAGAGCAGCTACTCATCGTAGCCGAGCGCTTCTCACAGTCACAGTGGATACTGCTCAGCGACGAGCTCACACCCCAGTTCATGCGCCGGGTAGCCTACTCCTCACATCAGTTCAGCGTCCTGTTCAAGGACGGCCCCCTCAGCGAGGTCCGTGTAGCCCTGCAATCGGTAACCCAGCGTAATACCCGCTACCTCAGCCAGCGCACCCTGGAGGTTATCCTATCACAACAGCAGGAAGAAGAGAAGACCGCCAATGTTCTCACCCAAACCGAGACCGAAATTGTAAAGGCCATCGCTCAGGGCAAAACCACCAAGGAGATAGCGGCCGAGCGCTTCCTCAGCACCCATACGGTTACCACCCACCGCAAGAATATCTTCCGCAAATTAGGTATCAACACCGCCCACGAGGCCACCAAGTTCGCCCTACGCGCCGGCCTCATCGACTCATCCGAGTTTTATATCTGAAACTCCGCTCCAGCAGCCTTAGGGTACAAATACTTTCATGCCACCTTCAATATAAAGGCCGTGAATATTAACGGAGAAAACAATGACAACACACAATGGCCGTCAAATTGACGGCCATTGCTGCTATTAATTGAATACAAATGCTACTATTAATGGTAGCGCTTGTAATTGTGTACTGCCATACCTTGATGGCTCACCAGAGATGACCGAAGGTAGCAAAACGCCCCCATATCATCATGAGACCGTCTGCGTCTTAGCCGGCTCATTCTTTACTTCGGTAGCCTGATATTTTATTTTCCTGAACCCTTTTACGATGTTCTGGACGTTGGTTTTGTCGGCATCATACCGAATGGTGACGGTTTTGGACTTCAGGTCGGTCTCAATGCTTTTAATGCCCTTCTCGAATCGAAGGTTGCCTTTGATTTTGTTCTCACAACTCTGGCAATGCATCTCCGGCTCAGTAGTAAAGACAACGGTTCTGATGTCCTTGGCCAGGCTGGCCGCTGCGGTCAGCATCACGGCGCTTAATAATAACATTTTCTTCATAAATATTCTTCACTCTTTCATTTTTTACTTTAGTTTCTGCCTATATTCACACGTATGCCTGCATAGAACATCGCGCCATGAACAGGTCCCCATACCATTGTAGGATCAAACCTTTCGCTCCATGGGGCAGTGGCATTGATGATAGTCTGTTCCTGGCGGAAAGACGTCAGATTCTCGCCTCCGACGTAAACAGAGAAATGGCGGAACCAACGAGTAATTTGTGCCGAAAGCTGTTCGTAAGCAGGGAACCGCTCCTGCCACAGGCCATCAACAGGTTTTGGCATACGTCCGCCGCCATTCAGTTGTAACGTAGCATCGAACTGCCAAAGGCCAAGAGGCGTTTTGTAACTGGCGGTCAGCAGGCCTTTGAAGCGGCTGGTCAGCGGTTTTTCCATCAGTTGGCCTGCGTAGCTACACTTCACATCGTTCCATCTCCAGGCAGCAGTCAGTTCCAGCCCCTTTATGACAGGATAAGAGGCATCCACCTGGATGGTATTAGAGTAGGACTTGCCATCGAGGTTGGTGATGCGAATCTCTGCCGGGTTGCTGTCATAATCTATAACGGCCTGCTGAGAGAAACGCGTATGGTAGTATTCTGCATTCAACTTGAGTGTCTTGCCAAACAGAGGGATGTAGAAAGAGCTGCTGATGCCATAGTTCCATGCCTCCTCCTGATTCAGATTATCAATAACCAAGTTACGGCCGCTGGCCAACAGATAGTTATTCTCTGCCAAAGCATGAACGGTACGATACCCCTTACCTGCAGAGATACGCAGGCTGACCTCCTGACTGGGTACGTACTTCAGATGGAAGCGGGGCGTGACGAAGGTACCGTCCAGGCTGCTATGGTCTACTCTCATACCAGCCATCGCCACCACCTTGTTATGCAAGTTATAGGTGTATTGGGCATAGGCACCAGACGTGGTCTCCTTATCATTGAACACTTCTGCACTCTTCACCCTTAATTCCTCATTATAATAGTCGTGGTTCAGCGAAAGGCCTGCCGAAAGATTGTGATGCTCCGTGAAGTTGGTTTCGAAGAGCAGTTGGGCATAGGCATTCTTCTGGTTTACATCGTAATGTTTGTTACCATAGTTGGCATCCAGCTGATGCAAGGAGAAGTTTGCCAATATGGCAATATTGCTACCATGCTCCGGGTTGAGGATAAAAGCATGCTTCATATAACCTTCGTAATGGTCTGTCACAAGCCCAATCTTATAGAGTGGGGGCATAGCGGCTGGCGATTCTTCACTCTTCATTCTTAATTCTTCACTTACTTGTCCACCTTCCCTTTTCTCTTTTATCATACCGAGCCCACCGTGGAAGATGTAGCGGTCACTCCGTCCATGCCAACGGTTCTGCAGATTCCATTGCCGTACGTTAGGCTGATCCAGGAAGCCGTCATCGTTCGAGTCGTGATGCCCGAAGTCATTCTGGTAGTGCGCCAGTACCTCTGTACTCAACTTCTGGCCCAAGTGGATGTTGGCATCAGCATTGGCCTCCATTTTACTCTTGCTGTTACCGTACAGGTTCAGCGTTGCCCCCTGCTCGGCATCGGGTTTCAGATATTCCACGTCTATCTGTCCTGTGATGCTCTCGTAGCCGTTTTTAACGGACGAAGCACCCTTAGATACCTGTATGCCACTCATCCAAGGGCCGGGAACATAGTCCAGCGCATAAGGTGCAGCAGCACCACGGAAGTTGGGAAGGTTCTCTGTAAGCATCTGCACATAAGTGCCGCTCAGTCCCAGGAGTTTAATCTGCCTGGCTCCCGTGGTAGCATCGCTATATTTCACATCAACGGAGGGCGTGGTCGTAAAGCTCTCGCCAAGGTTGCAACAGGCAGCCTTGAACAGTTCCTCACGACCTATGATGACGCCATTTTCGGCACCACCCATTCTGCGGACTCCTAATTTTCGTACCGAAACCGTTACGGCTGACAACTCCTTTTCTGCCATCGTATCAACCTTCAACGTATCTTTTTCCTGGCCAAAGGCAGGAATGCATAGCATCAGAACGATGCTAACTATAATATTTTTCATTTTGATTTTCTGACATTAATATAATACAACGTTTCATCAGGAAACAGCAATAGCGCCATTTCCTTAAAATCGCGAAATCATATTAAAATCAAATCAGCAGAACCCTGATAAAATTCAGGTAGTCACGGGGCGGATATTTCCACGTTACGTGAGCATACTTGAAGTGAGACTTAGGGGTTGTGGGGTGCAGCCATTCCGAAATCAGACATGACAGAATGGCCAGCACAGGTTGATCAACATGGAAGTCATGTGTAACAACGTGCGCCATATCTGTTGGCGAAAGTTCCACATGCTCCATTGTCATGCAGCACGAGTTCCTGTTACAATGCTCATCATGCATTTCCTCGCTCCCGAGTATAGTCATAACCCTCACTGCCCCCGTATGTGTGCAATGCAGGAAATTAACACCGCTTCCGATGAACAATAGTAATACCGAAAGCAGCAATGACGTGCCAATATAACAGAACTTCTTCATCTTCGGAGCACAAAGTTAGTACATTTCCAAATACGCAATCTAACTCCGTCTCCACAATTAAGCATCTTTAACAGAAATCCTCATCTTCCAAGCGGTAGTAGTCATACTTCTCAGCCCAGAAATAATCATACTCACTTCGGGCGTAACGCTGCATGGTGGCACATTCGGGATGCCCTAACTGTTGCCAGAGGGTATCAATACGGCGGCCCAGGTCCAGGCTCTCCGACTCGGAGAGCACGCTGTCAATCCTGACGTAACGGGGATTCACCGGAACACAAATCCAGTCATCATAATCCTTCCAGCACATCAGCCGTAAAAACATGAAGAAGCCTCACCTCAGTCGCTCAGAGGAGAGGGAGCCTTAAATAATCAACTTGTCAACTGTCAACTTTCTCCCTCCCTTATGGGAGGGACGGTGAGGCTTTAAAAACCAATATACCATACATGTGGTATGCCAAATGACATGATGGGGGGATTGTAGTATCTGTGGAACCGCCGTACCTTTGCACCATCAAAAGTGAAGAATATAATAATGTTCAATGATCAACAAGACAAATGGACTATAAACATTACAATAATTAAGGTTATGAAAACAATGAAACGAATGCGAATGCAGGGCTGTTGTTGTACAATGATGATGATGACAGCACAGAACAAGAGAGTATATAATATAATAAGTATAGAACAAGACAAAAATAAACATTATGAAAAGAATAGCATTAGTAGCAACAGTTTTATTGAGCATTCATATCGGCAATATTTGGGCTGAGAGTAGGAACAACCCCTCTGAAGCACCCAGCGTGAGCAACGTGCACTATGTTAGGGCACCCCGGTTTGCCCGCCCGCTGGTGGAGAAGTGGATTAAGGAATATGCCAAGACACAACCTGGGGTTGAGTTCCAAATAGCTAAGGGTGGGCAGAGTCAGGATGACGTAGACCTGAATGTTGTTTACAACACGAAGGATTCAGTAGAAGAAAACAATAACCATATCATTTATTTTGGTAAGTTCGCCGTTTTACCTATCGCCGCCAGCGGCAGCGAGGCAGCCAAGGTACTGGAGGGTAAGCATTTGAACTCGAAGAAACTTAAACAGCTTTACTTCCTGAGTGACGATTTGGACGAGGACGTAAAGAAAATCAAGCAATTTGAGAAACTAGTCATTTACAGCGGCAGCAATGCTACATCAGTAGCCTCATCGTTTGCACACAATTTTGGTGAGGAGAGCAGCAACTTCCGCGGCAGACGCATTTCAGGCGATGACCTGTTTCTGAACACCGCACTTGCGAAGGATCCCCTGGGCGTTTCGTTTAACGCACTGCCTAACATCTTTGACCTGAGCAGCCGCCACATTAAGGGTGAGCTAACCATCATAGGCCTGGATGTGAAGAAGAATCTGGAGGAGAGCTTCTCAGACAAGGGCACGCTGGACGAGATTATCAATGCCCTGGAGCAGGGTAAGGTGCAGGAGGTTCCTACACAGAAGATTGGCGTGCACTACAAGCAGGCTGACGAGGAGGTGAAGCGCTTCCTGAGCTGGGTGGTGACCAACGGCACTAAGTACAATCACGAGTACGGTTTGTTGAATCTAAAATAAACAGATTGCCCCCGTTTTGGGGACAACACAAAAACGTTAGCGGGAACTAACCACTAACCACTAACCGCTAAATAAAACTTATACATATATGGTAAAAAGATTTTTTGTCGCAACAATCGTTGCGATCAGCCCCCTATTGGCCTTTGCCCAGAACATTATCAAGGGGCATGTTACGGATGTCAGGACCGGAGAGCCCCTGATTGGAGCCAAGGTTTCCATTAAATCAGCTAAGTCCGCAGGTGCGGTAAGTGACCTGGACGGTAATTTTACACTGAGCAGCGATGCCGAGGCTCCGCTGACACTGAAGGTGAGCTACGTAGGCTACCGCGATGCCGACGTGGATGTGTATGACTTTGAGGAACCGGTAGAGATTGCCCTGCTGGACAATGCCAACAGCCTGAGCGAGGTGGTGGTAGTAGCCTATGGTACACAGAAGCGTAAGGCACTGACGGGTGCTGTGACTACGGTGAAGAACGATGCCTTGCTGCAGACTTCCACTTCATTTGATAATATATTGGGCGGTGCTGTGGCCGGTTTGGACGCTACAGCCTCATCCGGTCAGCCGGGCTCAGCCCTGAACATCCGCATCCGTGGCGGCAACTCTATCAACGGCGGTAATGAGCCCCTGTATGTGATAGACGGTGTGCTGATATACAACACAAGCGATGCTACCAGCACGGGCAATTCCTATGCGGGCAGCAACTTTAACCCGCTGGCCTCAATTAACCCCTCTGACATTGAATCCATTGAGGTGCTGAAGGATGTTTCGGCCTCGGCTATCTACGGTTCACGCGGTGCCAACGGTGTGATTATCGTGACTACCAAGAACGGCAGGAAAGGCAAGCTGAAGGTGGACTACGGCTTCTCATTAGGTGTATCCAATGTACGCAAGAAGCTGGATCTGCTGGATGCCCAGCAGTGGGGCGACCTGTACTTGGAGTTGGCTACCGATGCACAGAAGACGGCTACGGGCGTAACGCCCGAGGCTGTGGCTGCATGGGGCAAGGGCTATGACTGGCAGAGCGAGCTGTTCCATACGGCACTGACACAGCAGCATCAGCTGTCAATCAGCGGCGGATCTGACAAGGAGCGCTTCCTGATTTCTGGCAACTACATCAATCAGGACGGTATTATCAAAGGTACGGACTTCAGCCGCTTTGGCGGACGCCTTAACTATGAGCGTGACCTGTTCAAGGGCGTGACTGTGGGTGTGAAGGCTAACGTGTCCAAGACAATACGTGACGGTCAGCAGGGCCTGCGCGGTTCTGCCGGTAACTTCAGCGGTCTGATGGACAAGGCGCTGCGTTCCTCACCAGCCGTAGCTATCTACAGGCCAGACGGTTCATGGAACTATGAGAACCCCTTTGAGTCCGGAGATTTTGTGCGCAACGAGCATACCATCAACCCTATTGCCGACCTGCAGGATGTATCGGCCCAGACGAAGAGTGACAATGTGCTGGTATCTGGCTTTCTGTCATGGGACATCATTCCCGGCCTGACCTTCCGCACACAGGGTTCGGTAAATATTATCAATACACGCCAGAATATCTTCGGCGGTGAATATACACAGATAGGTTTCAACTCTGACGGCTATGGTGCCATAGGTACCAGACGTTCTGAGAGTGATCAGTTCGAGGCCACGCTGACCTGGAAGAAGAAACTGGGCATCCATGAGCTGGAGGTGCTGGGCGGCTATACCTATCAGCAGGAGAAGAACGAGCGCCTGCTGGCCTCTACAGCCTACTATGCCAACGAGAACCTGGGCTACCAGAGCCTGCAGTCCGGTTCGCAGTATGTGACTACCGAGTCACGCTTCCGCAACTCAGTATTGTACTCTGGTATCGGCCGTATCAACTACTCGCTGCTGGACCGCTACCATCTGACGGCTACCCTGCGTGCCGACGGTTCAAGCCGCTTTGCCCGCAACAACAAGTGGGGATGGTTCCCCTCACTGGGTGCCTCATGGAATGTGAATGAGGAGAAGTGGCTGAAGGGTGCCAAGTGGATTGAGGACTTGAAGCTGCGTGCCAGCATCGGTACAGTGGGCAACCAGGAGATTGGCGACTACCGCTTCCTGTCAACCTACGCTGCCACTCACTACTTCTTCGGCGGAACTAAGAACATTGCTTACTACCGTTCCGGCCTGGGTAACGATAACCTGAAGTGGGAAAGCACTACCTCCTACAACCTGGGTCTGGACCTGAATATCCTGAAGGGCCGTGTGGGATTCGTCTTCGACTACTACCGCAAGAAGACCTCCGACCTGCTGCTGGAGATTCCTGTGGAGCAGACAACAGGTTTCAGTACACAGCTCTCTAACATCGGTAACGTAACGAACGAGGGTGTGGAGTTTGCCGTGAACGCCTCAATCTACCAGAAGAAGAACTTCTCATGGAACGTAACGGCCAACATTGCCCATAATAAGAATAAGGTTACCAGCCTGGGCGGCTCACAGAACGAGATTATTGAGGGTAACACCATCATCCGCGTAGGCGAGGCCCTGGGTACTTACTATGGCTGGCAGTATGACGGCGTGGTACAGCAGGGCAATGACCTGAGCCGGGTGCCTGCCCCCTCATCCAAGCCTGCCGTTGAGTATGGTGACGCCAAGTGGGTGGACCAGAACGGTGACGGCGTGGTGGATCAGGAGAATGACCGCGTGGTACTGGGATCTACTCAGCCTGACTTTACCTATGGCTTCGGTTCTCAGCTGCGCTATAAGAAGTGGGATCTGAGCTTCAACTTCCACGGTTCATACGGCAATCAGCTGTACAACCGCCTGCAGCAGGCTCTGGAGACTCCTAACATCAGCTACAACGGCTCTGTACGTCTGCTGGACCGCTGGACTCCCACCCACACAAATACGGATGTTCCCCGTGCCTACGTAGGCAGCTCTACTGCCCTGTACCTGGACAGCCGTTACATTGAGGGTGCCAGCTACCTGAGACTGAAGAACCTGCAGCTGGGTTACACATTGCAGCCGAAGCTGAAGAACAACAAGAAGCTGGGTATTTACCTGTACGCTTCGGCCCAGAACCTGCTGACTATCACCAGCTACAGCGGTTACGATCCCGAATACAGCGGCTACACTGACAATGGTGTCTATCCTGCCGCCCGTACCTTCACC